>NZ_MBEI01000027.1 GCF_001953985.1 Mycobacterium colombiense | reverse complement strand
TCGAACACATGTTCGAGTGGTGGTATGCCTCCCGGGAGACGCCGGAGTCGGCGGCGCTGCTGGATCGGGTGCGTGAGGCCGGGCGTGCGGAGGCGCGGGCGGGCGCCGAGCGGTTGGTGGCCGCTGGTGACTTGTTGGCGTTGCGGTGCCGGGAGTCGGGGGAGCGCGCGGACTGGTCGGCCGATGCGTGGGATGCGGTGGCCGCGCAGTTGGGTGCGGCGTTGGGGTGCAGTGTGGCGATGGGGCACAGTTATCTGCGGTATGCGATGGCGATGCGCGACCGGCTGCCGCAGGTGGGCAAGGTGTTTCAGGCCGGCGATATCGATTACCGGGCGTTTCAGACGATCGTGTTTCGCACCGATCTGATCACCGATGCCGACGTGATGGCCCGCGTCGATGCGCGGTTGGCGGTGTTGTTGTCGCGGCGGCCGTCGCTGACCAAGGGTGGGTTGGCCGCCGCGGTGGATCGGGTGGTGGCATTGGTGGATGCCGACGCGGTGCGCCGGGCCAAGGACGCACTGCGTGATCGCTACGTCGATGTGCTGGCCCACGAGTCGGGGATGGCGTATCTGAGCGGCAGCGTGGTGGCCACCGACGGCCAGGCGTTGGATCGGCGCCTCGATGCGGTGGCCGCCACGGTGTGCGACGCCGATCCGCGCACCGTCACACAGCGGCGCGCGGATGCGTTGGGGGCGTTGGCCGCCGGGGGCGAGCGGCTGGTGTG
>NZ_MBEI01000026.1 GCF_001953985.1 Mycobacterium colombiense | reverse complement strand
GGCGATGTCGATGAGCTGGTCTTCTTGGCCGCCGATGAGTTTGCGTTGGCCGGCGCGGTGCAACAGTTCGTGAGCGGGGACGCCGTAGCGCTCGCCCTGTCGGATGGCGTGCTTGAGGAAGCTGGAATACACCCCGGAGTAGCCCATGATCAGGGCGTTGCGGTCGAGCAGGCACTCGGCGGGCATGGCGGGGGCGACCACGTCTTCGGCGGCATCAGCGATGTCGAAGAAGTCGATGCCGGTCTTGACGCCGATCTTGTCGAACACCCCGATCAGGGCCTCGACGGGCGCGTTGCCGGCGCCGGCGCCGAACCGGCGACACGAGCCGTCGATCTGCTTGGCGCCCGCCCGGACGGCCTCCACACTGTTGGCCACGCCGAGCCCGAGGTTTTCGTGGCCGTGAAAGCCGACCTGGGCGTCGTCGCCGAGCTCGGCGACCAGCGCCGCGACCCGGTCACGTACGCCCTCAAGCACCAGCGCCCCGGCCGAATCGACCACGTAGACGCACTGGCAGCCCGCGTCGGCCATGATGCGGGCCTGCGCGGCCAGCTTCTCGGGTGAGATGGTGTGGCTCATCATCAGGAATCCGACGGTTTCTAGGCCGAGTTCGCGGGCCAGGCCGAAGTGCTGAATCGACACGTCGGCCTCGGTGCAGTGCGTGGCGATCCGGCAGATCTCCCCGCCGTTGTTTTGGGCCTCTTTGATGTCTTCCTTGGTGCCCACACCGGGCAGCATCAAAAAGGCGATCTTGGCCTGCGTGGCCGTCTCGGCGGCCAGCTTGATCAGCTCCTGCTCGGGGGTCTTGGAGAACCCGTAGTTAAAGCTCGAGCCGCCCAGGCCGTCGCCGTGGGTGACCTCGATGACGGGCACGCCCGCGGCGTCCAGGGCGGCCACAATGGCGCCGACCTCGTCGGTGGTGAACTGGTGGCGCTTGTGGTGGGAGCCGTCGCGCAACGACGTGTCGGTCATCCGGACGTCCCAGACCGGGTTGAAGAAAATCTCCTGGGTGCTCATGATTGCGCTCCTCCGGCCGTCGCGCTCAAGGACTCCTTGGCGATCTCCTCGCCGACTTTGGTGGCCGCGGCGGTCATGATGTCGAGATTTCCAGCGTAAGGCGGCAGATAGTCGCCCGCACCCTCCACTTCGACGAACGTGGTGACCAGCGCCTGTCCGCCGGAGTTGATCGACGGGTCGTCGAACTGGGGCTCGTTGAGCAGCCGGTAACCCGGCACATAGGTCGCCACCTCGGCCACCACATCGTGGATGGACTTGGCGATCGCGTCCCGGTCGGCGTCCTCGGGGATGGCGCAAAAGATCGTGTCGCGCATGATCATCGGCGGATCCGCCGGGTTCAAGATGATGATCGCCTTGCCGCGTTGGGCGCCGCCGATGGTCTGCACACCCCGGCTGGTGGTCTTGGTGAACTCGTCGATGTTGGCGCGGGTGCCCGGGCCGGCCGACAGCGAGGCGACCGAGGCGACGATCTCGGCATACGGCACCCCGCCGAGGTCGGCGACCGCGCGCGAGACCGCGTAGACGATCGGGATGGTCGCCTGCCCGCCGCAGGTGATCATGTTGACGTTCGGCGCGTCCAGGTGCTCGCGCAGGTTGGCCGGCGGGATCACCGCGGGGCCCACCGCGGCCGGCGTCAGGTCGATGGCCCGGATGCCGGCGGCCTCGTACTTGGGGGCCGCGTCGCGGTGCACGTAGGCGCTGGTCGCCTCGAACACCAGGTCGGGCTTCTCCGACTGCGCCAACAGCCAGTCCACGCCCTCGTGGGTGGTCTCCAAACCCAGCTTGCGGGCCCGGGCCAAACCCTCGCTTTGCGGGTCGATGCCCACCATCCACCGCGGTTCCAGCCAATCCGAACGCAACAACTTGTAGAGCAGGTCAGTGCTGATATTCCCCGACCCGACAATGGCCACA
>NZ_MBEI01000025.1 GCF_001953985.1 Mycobacterium colombiense | reverse complement strand
GGTCGGGCCATGACGGTGGGCCGGAAGCCGTACTTGGGGCCGGCGACTCCGTGCCCGGCCGCACCCGCGCCGGCCAGTGGCATGCCACCGAGCAGGTTTCCGGGTCCGCCGGCCGCCTCGGGGGCGGCGCTGATGCTGCTGACCGGGATGGCATGGCCCAGCGCCGGCGCGGCCGGCGTTCCCGACCAGGCGACCGGCACCGAGAGCTTGCCACCGACGGAGGCCGCGCTGCCCAGCGCCGCCACCGGGTGAGCGGCGGCCGCGCCACCGCCCAGCATCCCGCCCAGACCACCAAGCCCCGGCAGGGCCTTGGCCGCGGCCGGAGCCGCCCCGCCGATGGCACCGACCGACTTGGCGATCTGGGTGAAGGTGTTGGCCATACCGGTACTGAAGTACGGCAGACCCTCGGTGTTATAGAACAGACCCGCAAACGGGCTGTAGCCGTTGACGAGGGTTCCCAGGTTGGTGGGCAGGCTGGTCTGCCCGGTCAGCAGGAACCAAACCTCCGACAGCGGGTCGGTGGTGGTCGTCGCCGCCGTCGTCGCCTGAGTCGTCGCCTGGGTCGTGGTGCTCGCCGCGGGCTGTGCCAGCGACTGCAGGGTCTTCGACGTGTTGGTCGCCGTGGAGTTCGCCGACGCGTTGGTGACCGCCGCGGCCTGGTTGGCCTGGCCCGCCTGGTTGGTCACCTCGGGCGCCTTCTGGAACTGCGTCACCTTCGTCGCCGA
>NZ_MBEI01000024.1 GCF_001953985.1 Mycobacterium colombiense | reverse complement strand
GCCGTTGTGTTTTCCCGGGGCCCGCCCCCCCGGCCGAGGCGCGGCGCCGCGCCCCGCCCCCCCCTTTTGGGCCCCCCCCCGGGCGCCCCCCCCCCCCCCCGCGACCATGTATTCACTCGACGAACAGAGCCGGCTGCATCACGGCGTGATGGGTCCACCGCACATCACGCCGCCCTCGTTCTGCAATGCCGGCGGCGGATTGTGGTCGAGCGCCGACGATTACCTGCGCTTCGTGCGGATGCTGCTCGACGGCGGAACGGTCGACGGCGTGCGGGTGCTCTCGGAAGAGTCCGTCCGGTCGATGCGGACCGACCGGCTCACCGAGGAGCAGAAGCGGCACAACTTCCTGGGCGCGCCGTACTGGGTCGGCCGCGGCTTCGGGCTGAACCTGTCGCTGGTGACCGATCCAGCTAAAAGCACACCGCTTTTCGGGCCGGGCGGCCTCGGCACGTTCAGCTGGCCCGGCGCCTACGGCACGTGGTGGCAGGCCGACCCCAGTGCGGATCTGATCCTGCTCTACCTGATTCAGAACCTGCCGGACCTGACCGTCGACGCCGCCACCGCCGTCGCCGGAAACACGTCGCTGGCCAAACTCCGCACGGCGCAACCGCGATTCGTCCGCAACACCTATCGCGCCCTCGACCTTTAAAGTCACATCCCGATGCCCGAATATCCACCCGACCGCATCAGCGGTCCGCGGCTGCTGCTGCGCCTACCCACGCTCGACGACGCGGGGGCGCTGTTCCAGCGGGTCGCCCACGACCCGCAGGTCACCAAGTATCTGTTGTGGGCGCCGCACCCCGACGTGGCCGCGACGCGGCGCGTGATCACCGAAAAACTCAACGCCAGCGCCGACGAGAAGACCTGGGTCATCGAGTCGCGGCACCGCGGCGAGGTGATCGGGCTGGCCAGCTGCCGGCGCACCGCGCCGCACTCGGTCGAGGTCGGCTACTGCCTGGGCCGGCGCTGGTGGGGCAAGGGACTGATGTCCGAGGTGCTCGGCATGCTGCTCACCGCACTCGACGCCGATCGCGAGGTGTACCGCGTCTGGGCCACCTGCAGCGTGGACAACGAGCGCTCGGCGCGGCTGCTCGAGCACGCCGGCTTCTTCCTGGAGGGAAGGCTGGCCCGGCACGCGGTCTACCCCACGATGGGACCCGAGCCGCAGGACAGCCTGCTGTACGCCAAGATCCTGCGCTGACTAACCCTTTTCCACCAAGCTGTCCTGCTCGAGCGCCCGGCGCGCGTAGGCCCGCACGTCGGCGTCGCCGTCCTTGAGTGCAAGCCCCAGCGCGTCCCGGGCGGCGGCCTCCCCGGCCCACCGGGTCAGGCTGAGCACGGCCGCCTTGCGCACGTCCAGATGGGCGTCGCCCAGCGCCTCGGACAGGTGCGGAACCGCGAAGTCGACCGGCGCGCCCGCCAGCGCGCGGGCCGCGCCTTCCCGCACCTGCCAGGCCGGCACCCGCAGCGCCTGCTTGATGGCGGCGTAATCGTCTGGACCGCAACCCAATTGGCCCAGCGCGGCCAGCGCGGCCGCGCGGACCAGCGGGTCGGAGTCGGCGACGAGCCGGCGCACAGCGTCGGCGCCGCCACGCAGCGTCGCCCCCCCGGCGGCCGCCGCGATGCGGACCTCGCGGTTCTCATCACCGGCGGCGGCCACGACACCGGCCACGTCGTCGACGGACACCAGCGCGCGCACCGCCTCGATGCGCACCCGATGATCGACGTCGTCGAGGGCGCGACGGTATTGCGCGGCGTCACCGGCCCGCCGGGCGGCCAGCACGTACAGCGAGGCCGCACGCACCACCCGATCGACCGAATCCAGGTGCTGGCGCACGCTTTCCGGCTGCGGCAACACCTCGACCAGCTCGCGGATGCCGTCGGCGCTGGTGAGGCGGACCGAGGCGTCGCCGTCGTTCAGCGCGGCGACCAGGGCCGGCGCGTACCCGTCCGGGATGTGCTCGGTCAACGCGGACACCGCGGTGCGGCGCACGCCGGGATCCGCGTCGGCAAGGTAGGGATCGAGATCGGCCATCGTGGGTTCCTCGAGCGCCAGGACCTCGGCGATGCGCGGTGACGGCGGCTCGAATGCCGTTGCGGCCGAGTCGATTCGGGACACCGCGGTGGCCGGCGCCTGGCCGCCGACCAGCGGCGGCTGCTCCACCGGGTACACGGTCCGGTCGGTCGGCGGCAGACCGTCGAGCTCCGGGACCGGCACGAAATACGGTGCCACCGGCCGCTTGAGGAACACCATCTCGCCACCGGCGTCCTTGCGCAGGTTGAGGTGATAGCCCCATTGGCTGTCGTCGCGGCCGGGCAGGTCGGCGCGATCGTGATAGAGGCCCCAACGCGATTCGGTGCGGGTGTGTGACGAGCGGGCAGCCATCTCGGCGCAGTCGCGGATGAACGACACCTCCACCGCGCGCATCAGCTCGTGCGGATTGCGGGCGCCCATCTCGGCGATCTCGGCGCTCATCCGCTCGAAGGTGCGGATGGCCAGCGACAGCTTGGCCCCGGTCTTCGGCGGCGCGACGTAGTCGTTGACGAAGCGGCGCAGCTTGTATTCGACCTGGGGCTGCGGCGGGCCGTCCGGATGCCGCAGCGGCCGGTAGATCAGCTCGTGCGCCTCGCGCACCTGCTCCTCCGGGAGTTGTTGCGGCGCAGCGACGTCGGCCAGGGTCGAGGCGGCGTGCGTGCCGGCCAGGTCGCCGAACACGAAAGCCCCGATCATGTAGTTGTGCGGCACGCACGCCATGTCACCGGCGGCGTAGAGCCCGGGCACCGTGGTGCGGGCGTGCTCGTCGACCCACACCCCCGACGCGGAATGCCCGCTACACAAGCCGATTTCGGAGATGTGCATCTCGATGTCGTGGGTGCGGTAGTCGTGGCCGCGGTTAGCGTGGAAGGTGCCCCGGGTGGGCCGCTCGGTGGTGTGCAGGATGTTCTCCAGCGCGGTCAGCGTCTCGTCGGGCAGGTGCGACACCTTGAGGTAGATGGGCCCGCGCGCGGAGTCGATCTCGGTTTTGACCTCGGCCATCATCTGCCCCGACCAGTAGTCGGAGTCGACGAACCGCTCGCCGTGCGCGTTGACCTGGTAGCCGCCAAAGGGATTGGCGACGTACGCGCATGCCGGGCCGTTGTAGTCCTTGATCAGCGGGTTGACCTGGAAGCACTCGATGCCGGACAGCTCCGCGCCCGCGTGGTAGGCCATCGAGTAGCCGTCGCCGGCGTTGGTGGGGTTCTCGTAGGTGCCGTACAGGTAGCCCGAGGCGGGCAGGCCGAGCCGGCCGCACGCGCCGGTGGCCAGGATGACCGCCTTGGCGCCCACCGTGACGAATTCACCCGTGCGGGTGTTCAGCGCCGCCGCGCCCACGGCCCGGCCCTGGTGGGTCAGCACCCGCACCGGCATCAGCCGGTTCTCGATCTGGATCTTCTCGCGCATCGACCGTTGCCGAAGCACGCGATACAGCGCCTTCTTGACGTCCTTGCCTTCTGGCATCGGCAGCACGTAGGAGCCAGAGCGGTGCACCCGGCGCACGGCGTATTCGCCGTGCTCGTTCTTCTCGAACTTCACGCCGTAGCGCTCCAGCCGCTGCACCATCGCGAAGCCGCGGGTGGCGGTCTGATACACGGTGCGCTGGTTGACGATTCCGTCGTTGGCGCGGGTGATCTCGGCGACGTAGTCCTCGGGTTCGGCCTTGCCCGGGATCACCGCGTTGTTGACGCCGTCCATGCCCATCGCCAGGGCGCCGGAGTGGCGCACGTGGGCCTTTTCCAGCAGCAGCACCTGCGCGCCGCTCTCGGCGGCAGACAGCGCCGCCATGGTGCCCGCGGTGCCGCCGCCGATGACCAGGACGTCACAGTCGAGCCGGACCGGGGTCGCCGGATCGGGAATCTGCATCATGCCGCCACCGCCGAGTGATTCAGTGCCGCAATGACTTCGGCGCGCAGCGCGGCGCGCTGCCGGTCGACCCGCGGCTCGGGCACATCGACCACGGTGCGCAGCGGCTGACCGGCCTTGCCCAGTACGGCGATGCGATCGCCCAGCAGCAGCGCCTCGTCGACATCGTGCGTGACGAAGACGATCGTCGTCGGATGGGCACGCCAGGTGTCGATCAGCAGCCGCTGCATGGCCGTCCGGGTCTGGGTGTCCAGCGCGCCGAACGGCTCGTCCATCATCACCGCGCGCGGCGCGCCGGCCAGCCCGCGGGCCAGCTGAACGCGCTGCCGCATGCCGCCGGACAGGCTCTTGGGCAGATAGTCGCCGAAGCCGGTGAGACCGAGCTCGGCGATCCAGCGGTCGGCCTCGGCGCGCCTGCCGGCCCGGGCGACTCCGCGCAGCCGCAGGGCCAACTCGATGTTGGAGCGCACGGTGCGCCAGGGCAGCAACGCGTTGTCCTGGAACACCATGCCCCGGTCGCCCGAGGTGGTCGTCACCTCGTCGCCGTCGGCGACGATCCGGCCCTCGTCGGGCCGCAGCAGTCCCGCCAGGGCCCGCAGCACCGTCGACTTGCCGCAGCCCGAGGGCCCGGTGAGCACCAGGATCTCCCCGGGGCGCACCGCCAGGCTCAGCCTGTCGATCACCGGCTCTCCGGTGTAGGACAAGCGAACTCGATCCAATTCCAGACTCACTCCGACAGTCATCGCTGCTCCTCCTCCGCACGCGGCAGCCAGCTGGTCACCCGACGGCCCACGACCTCGACGGCCGCCGCCGTCGCGAAACCCAGCACGCCGATGGTGATGATCCCGACGAACACCTGGGGATAGGCCAGCACGGTGTAGTCCTGCCAGGTGCGATAGCCGATGCCGAGCCGGCCCGAGATCATCTCGGCGGAGATCACGCAGATCCACGCCACGCCCATACCGACCGACAGGCCGCCGAACACGCCCGGCAGGATGCCCGGCAACACCACCTGCTTCAGCACATCCCACCGGCCGCCGCCCAGCGTGCGCACCGAGTCCTCCCACAGCGTGGGCAGCGCGCGCACCGCGTGCCGGGTACTGACCAGGATCGGGAAGTACGCCGCGAGGAAGGTGATGAACACGATGCCGGCCTCGTCGGTCGGGAACAGCAGGATCGCCACCGGCACCATCGCGATGGCCGGAACGGGTCTGACCAACTCCGTCAGCGGGCCGAAGGTGTTGGCGAACAAGCGGGAACGCCCGAGCAGCACGCCCGTCGCGACCCCGACCACCGCGGCCAATCCGAAGCCGGTGAGGATCCGGATCAGCGACTGCGCCAGGTCAAGCCAGTACTCGGGGGTTCCGAGCCGGCGTCCCAGCGCGTGCACGATCTCGGTGACGGTGGGCAGCGTGTCGAAGCGCAGCAGCAGCCGCACCTTGTCGGCGGTGAGCGCCTGCCACAGCCCGATCGCGGCGACAACCGAGGCGAGCCGCAGCAGCCGCCACTGCCACGGCGAGCCGGCACGTCGCGGGGTGGCCGGCGCCGGGACTGTGTCGACGACTTGCGCCGACACCGGGGCTGCCGGGTCGCCGGTGAGATAAGCGGTCATACCGAACCTCCAAGGGCCTGCTCGTAATTCACGATGGCGCCGCCCGGGTGTGCGGCGAGATAGCGATGCGCGCCGGCCGGCGTCCCGAACGGCAGGTAGTTCTGGCCGTCTTGCACCCAGACCGCCTTGTCGGCGAACCATCGGGTGCCCAGCTCGGCGTCGGGAACGTAGGCGGCGCGGACTTTGGCGCCCCGGGCGATCGCCTCGCGGACCGCCCGAAGCAGACCGGTCGGGTTGGCGACCGTTTGCGTGGAATCCGAACCGTCCAGCCACAGTTCGCTGGCCAGGGCGGGATCCCCGCGCAGCGCGGACGGGTTGGCGGTGGCGGCCCGGGCCGCGTCGTAGTTCAGGCCGCGGGCCCCGAACACGGTGCGCAGCGGCCCGTCCTGGACGAAGCCGGACACGTCGAGGTCGGCGAAGTCACCGATCGACTTCAGGTATGGCACATCGTTTTTCAACGCCTCGACCAGGGACGGTTTGAGCGTGGTGTCGAACGAGGTACCACCGGGGCCGTTGTAGAGATACACCACTTCCTGCGGCAGGCCGCTGCCCTGGGCGACGATCCGGGCCGCCTCCAGCGGCTTGGAGTTGAGGAAGTCTCCTGCGTCCAGTTGCGCCTGCAGGAATGCGCCCAGCACCTCCGGATGAGACGTCGCATACGAGCGCCGCACCACCACCCCGTGCAGGGTGGGCAGGTTCAGCTCGGCGCCGTCGTACAGCAGTTTGGCCTTGTTCTGGAACACCAGCAGCCCCGGCCAGGCGACGAACTGCGAAAGGCCCTGCACCTGACCGGATTCCAAAGCCGAAGCGCCCACCTGCGGTTGCTGGTTGAGCACTTCCACACCCTTGATCCCGGCCCTGTCCAGCGCCCGCATCAAGGTGCCGTGACCGGCCGACCCCACACTCGCCGAGACCTTGGAGCCGGCCAGGTCGCGCAACGTGGTCGCCGACGAACCGGGCGTCACCACCACCATGTTCAGCGCGCCCTTGGGGTTGTAGCCGGTGATAGAGACGATCTCGGTCTTGGCCAGCGGGTTGGCCTGCGTCTTGGAGCCGTTGATCAGCATCGGATAGTCGCCCATCGAGCCGATGTCGATCTTCTCGGCGAGCATCTGCGCGGTGATCGGGGCGCCGGTGTCGTAATCCTGCCACCGCACCGCGTATTTGGTGCCGGTGCGGGTGGTGATGTCGGCCAGGCGGTGCTCCAGGTAGCCCTGCGCGCGCAGCAGCGTACCCGCGGTGACGGTGTTGATGGTCTTGGACTGATATCCCACCACCACGTTGACCACACCGGAGGACTGCGACAGGGATTCCAGTGAGCAACCGGAGGTGAGCGCGGCGATCGCGATCACCACCGACGCCAGCCGGATGGCGCGTCGTTTCATGGAAGATCCTGGGGTCGAATGCTTTTCAGCGAAGGAGATAAGGCATGTTGACCGTGACGGCGCCGGTGGGACAGCGCGCCGCGCAGGGGCCGCAGTACCAACACTCGTCGACGTGCATGAAGGCCTTGCCGGTGTCGGGGTTGATGGCCAGCGCGTCGAGCGGGCAGACCTCCACGCACAGCGTGCAGCCGTCGATACACAGCGACTCGTCGATGGTGACCGGCACGTCGGCGCGGTTGTTGTTGATCAGCGTCATGGGTTGCTCCTCATCAGGTTGCCCCGCATGGTGATTCGATCGCCCCGCATCCGGATGTACTCCAGGTCGACGGGGGTGCCGTCGGCGAGGCTGGTGAGCCGCTCCAGCATCAGCAGCGCCGCACCGTCGGGCACCTGCAGCGTGGCCGCCGAGTGCGCGTCGGCCGGAATGGCCTCCAGCGCCAGCGCCGCCGACCCCAGCCGTTGCCCGCTCACCTTCTCGATGAGGGCGAACAGGTCGTTGGTCTCCAGCGGGTGGGTCAGCACCTCGCGGCCGATGTCGGGGGCGAGGTAGGTGAGATCGAGGCTGAGCGGCAGGTCCCCCAGGTAGCGCAGCCGCTCGATGAACACCGCCTGCTCGCCCGGTTGCAGCCGCAGCCGGCGGGCCACCGACGGCGGCGCGGTGACCGGCATCGCGGCGCGCACCTCGTTGCGGACCTCACCGAGATCCTTGAACGTCTCCTTCAGACCCAGCAGCGCGTCGAGCCCGTGGTCGTACTTGCGCTGCGCGACGTGCGTGCCGACCTTGGGACCGCGGTCGATCAGCCCCTCGTGTTTGAGGACGGTCAGCGCCTCGCGAATGGTGTTGCGGGAGACCGAGAATTCGGCGGCCAGGTCCAGCTCGGCGGGCAGGCCCTCCGGGTAGGCGTCGGAGTGGATCTGCTGGCGCAGCACGTCGGCGACCCGGCGGGCACGGTCGGCCCTGGGTCCTCCAATGGGTACTGGTTGCGCCACGGGAGCCACGCTAACGCAGCTCAGGGCCGCTTTTCGGGTCGCCGATGACGCCCCGCGGGGGCGGCCGCGGGTATTGCGCCGGGCCGCCTCGAGGCCCGACCAGCTAAAACCGCCACCCGCCGCGGTATTGCGCCACCTGCGAGAACGCGTCGGCTTTGCGATCCCGGTGAGCAGAACCTGCCACGCCACCGAACCCGACGATTCCCGAATTGACTCCCGACGGCGGAAGATGGCGGGCATGACGGACGTTGCGAAGCACGCGTTGACCAAGGTGCCCGCGGTCACCCTGGGGTTCTGGGTCATCAAGGTCTTGGCGACGACGTTGGGCGAGACGGGTGGCGACACCGTCACGATGACGCTGAATTGGGGCTACGCCGCGGGGGTCGCGATTTTCGGCGTCGCGCTGGCGGCGCTGGTCGCGGCGCAGATTCTGGCCAAGCGATTCCATGCGGTCCTCTATTGGGCGACGATCGTGGCCTCGACGACGTTCGGCACCGTGCTGGCCGATTTCGCGGACCGATCGCTGGGCATCGGCTACACGGGCGGGTCGCTGCTGCTGCTGGCGTGCCTGCTGGCCACCCTGGGGCTCTGGCGCTGGTCGCAGGGCACCGTGTCGGTCAGCACCGTCGCCACGCCCAAGGTGGAGGCCTTTTACTGGGCGACCATCACGTTCTCGCAGACGCTGGGCACCGCGCTCGGCGATTGGCTGGCCGACACCCGCGATTTCGGTTACGAGCGCGGCGCGCTGGTTTTCGCGGTCGGCCTGGCGGTGGTTGCGGCCCTGTACTTCTGGACCTCCATCTCCCGCGTCACCTTGTTCTGGGTCGCGTTCATCCTCACCAGGCCGCTGGGCGCGACCGTCGGTGACTTCATCGACAAGCCCGTCGCCGACGGCGGCCTGGCGTGGAGCCGCCCGCTCGCCTCGGCGGTGCTCGCGGCGCTGATCGCGGTGCTGATCGTCGTCATACCGCAGCGCCCCGGTCACCACCCGGGCCGGCCCAAAGATGATGGAAACGAACGTCATCCGAAAACCGGCGTCGAGCAACCGGACCGGGATCCACGCTGACCCGCCGGCCCGGCTCATCGAGAAGTTAACTCGCAAACCGGGCGCCACCCGCGGTAACGGGCAAGGCGCGCGGAGATTCTCAACGATTTCACAGCGATTTGACCGTACGGTTTGTGAGGTCGGTAATGTACGGCGGCACAAAGGAGCGGGGATGCCACCCGGCACGCAGCAGCGCCAGGCAACACCGCTCATGATGCTTCCCCCGATGGGCCTGCGAGAGCGTCGCGTCGAAGAATGCCCGACGATGTGGTTCAACCGTGACTTCTTCCAACAACCGTGGCCTGACTGGAAAGTCGATGTCGACGTGGACAGCCTGACAACGTTCTTCAGCCACACCAAACCCGGTGAGACCATCGTCGGCCACCCGGTGCGCATCACGCTGGAAAACCCGGGCGTCGTGTGGGTGGCGACCAATCGTTTCTGCCGCATGGGCGGCCCGTTCGCCGAGGTGCTGATCGAGGCCCGCTGGCCCGACTGAGGGTGCGTCCGGCGCTCGACGTAGCGTTGAAACATGAGAGTCCTGCTCGTCGAGGATGAACCGCGGCTGTCCGCCACCGTGGCCAGGGGGCTCAAGGCGGAGGGTTTCGTCGTCGTGGCCGTCGGCAACGGTGTCGACGGCCTGCGGGAGGCCACCGAAAACGGTTTCGACGCAATCGTTCTCGACATCATGCTGCCCGGCCTCAGCGGTTATGAGGTGCTGCGCCGGATGCGGTCGAACAACGTGTGGACACCGGTGCTCATGCTGACCGCCAAGGATGGTGAGTACGACGAGACCGACGCCTTCGACCTGGGCGCGGACGACTATCTGACCAAGCCGTTCTCGTTCCGGGTGCTGGTGGCGCGCCTGCGGGCGCTGATTCGTCGCGGTGCGCCGGCGCGGCCGGTGGTGCTGAAAGCCGGGACGCTGGCGCTGGATCCCGCCCGGCACACGGTCAAACGGGGCTCGACCCCGATCGCGCTGACTCCCCGCGAGTACGGGGTGCTCGAGTTTTTGATGCGCAACAAGGACGTGGTGGTGACCAAGGCCGAGATACTGCAGAACGTGTGGGACGCGCATCATCACGGCCCGGACAACGTGGTCGAGGTCTACGTGGGATATCTGCGTCGCAAGATCGATGTCCCGTTCGGCACCAACACCATCGAGACGATTCGGGGCGTCGGTTACCGATTGCTCTGCTGAGACACGGGCAACGTCACGATCATCTTGGTCCCGCCGGAGGGCGGGGCGTCGATGGTGACCGTGCCCCCATGTGCGGCAACGACTTCGGCGACGATCGCCAGGCCGAGGCCCGTCCCTCCCCCGCTGCGGGCCCGGTCGGAATCCAGGCGCACGAAACGTTCGAACACCCGGCTCCGGTCGGCGGGGGCGATTCCTGGGCCGTCGTCGCTGACGGTGAGGATCGCCGCCCCGTCCCCGTCGCAGACTTCGATGGATACGCACGAAACCGCATGGCGGACAGCGTTTTCGACGAGATTACGGATCATCCGCGACATGGCCACCGGGTCGGCTTCCAGGCGCACCGGCTGGATATCGGTGTGCACCAGGCATTGCGTGTCACGCCGCGCGCGGTCGGCTTCGGCGCGCGCGAGGTCGTCGAGCGCCACCTGCTCCTTGCGCCGGAGCAGCGTCTGCTCGTCGGCGCGGGCCAACAGCAGCAGATCTTCGATCAGGGTGTGCATGCGCTGCGCCTCGGGCAGCAGGGTGTTCACCGCCAGATCGGCGTCGAGCAGATCGGGGTGGGCCTCGGCCACTTCCAGCCCGGAGATGATGGTGGTCAGCGGGCTCCGCAATTCGTGCGACGCGTCGCCGACAAAGCGTTGCTGCGCACGGTGACCCGCCTCCAGCCGCGACAGCATCTCGTTCATCGTCACGGCCAGGGCCGCGATCTCGTCGTGGCTGTCCGGCACCGGCACCCGCTCGGCCAGATCGGACGTCGAGATGTCGGCCACCCTGGTTCGGATGGCGTCCACCGACTGCAGCGAGCGGCGCACCAGCCAGTAGGTTGCCCCGGCCACCACCCCGACGATGACCGGCGCGCTGCAGGCCAGCAGGATCGCCAGGGTCCGCGCGGTCGACTCGACCGCCTCGCTGCCTCCCCCCACCAGCACCGTGTACACGCCGGATCGGGTCGCGACCTTTTGGCCACTGACGCGCATATCGTCACCGGCCACCGCGTCGTCGGGCAGGCCGCGAAGCAGGTTGAAGTCGAACCGACTAGCGGGGACCAGCGGGGTCTTCGGAGCGGAGCCGGATCGCTTGACCACGTTGCCATCCGGACCGAGCAGCTGGATCGCGACCACCCGCTGGTCGGTGATCAGCAAATGATTGTCGAGGTCCTCGGCCGAATCGGACTGCAGCGCCTTGGTGATGTCGCGGACCCTTTCGGCGGCCGCGTAATCGACGCCCGACAACAGCGTGCGGTACAGGATCGCGTCCAGACCCGCGCCGGCCACGCCGAGCGCACACAGCACGACGATCGCCGACACGGCCGCCGAGCGAGCCGAAATGCCCAGGTGGCCGAGGCGCCAGGGACCCACCCGCCCGCTTCGCCGAAACGGCCAGACACCGGATATTCGCACGTCGTTAATTCTGCAGGCCCGCGGCCCGGGTGAAAACACCGAGCTCAGCGCGTTCTCAGCGGCCTCTCAGCGGCCGCGTCTTAGGCTGGCGCCGTCATGTTTGGTACTGCACGCCCCGTGCGTCGTAACGATCGTGCGATCGCCCGACTATTGGTCAGCGCGGCAGTCGTGTTCGGCCCCGGCGTCGTCGCGGCGCCGGCCGCCGCCGACCCGAGTCCGTTCCACACCCTCAGTTCGAGCTGCAACCAGACGGCTCCCGGCGGTCGCGACGCACTCCTGCAGGGGATCCGGCGAGGTATCTCCGACTGGTCGGCGGGCGCACCGCACACCTCGGCCCGCACCACGTGCGGCGCGAATCCGCCTCCGACGACCGGCTGATCGCTCAGCTGCTGTCGGCGACCGACGGCACGGCCGGGGCGTCGTTCGCACCGTTGTTGCGCGCGCCGTTGGTCGCCGACGCGTCCGCCGGCAGCTCGAACGCCGCCGTCACCGAGCCCACCGCCGCCATCGCGGCGCTGCGCTGCGCCTCCATGCGCGCCAGCGCCGTCTCGGTGAAGACCGACAACCCGAGATCGGGGTTGTACCCGTGGATTTCCTTGACGTCGAGCTGGGCCAGGAAGTAGACGATCTCCTTGGAGACCACCTGGCCCGGGACCAGCACCGGAAACCCCGGCGGGTAGGGCACCACGAAGGTGGTCGACACCAGGGTCTTGCCCTCGGCCAGTCGTCGCCCGGCCATGCCGATCAGCACGTGTTCGCGGTCGGTCTCCTCGTAGCCGGCGTAGAACGCCGAGCGCATGTCGCCGAAGTTGCACTCGTCGACGGGCCGGAACGCGACGTCGAATTCGCTGAAGTCGGGCAGATGCGGCAGATCCTCGGTGATCTCCTCGACATGACGCTCCTGCAGCGCCCGGTCGGCGACGCTGGCCGCCTTCTCGATGCGATCGAAATCGGTTGCCACCCTTCGCAACACGTCGAGCAGGTAATGCACGCTGGACCAGGTGACGCCGATCGTGAAGATCAGCAGCACGCTGTTGATCGACGTCTTGTTGATCTGGATGCCGAATCGCTCCATCAGGATCTTCTCGCGGAAGTCATAGCCGTTCATTCCGGTCGCGCCCACGAACAAGGTCACCCGCGTCGCGTCCAGCACGAACTGATCGGAGCGCCAGGCCTCGTTCCACTCGGCCAGCGCGCCCTGCCTGACCTCGCGGTAGGAACTCACCGAGGACTCCCGGAACTCCTCGGGCACCAGGTCGGATTCGTCGAGGATGCGGAACCACTTGCTGATCAACCGGTCTTTTCGCACCCGGTGCCGGAAGACCAGCGCCATGTCGTAGACCTGCCGGACCAGTTGGAAGCCCTCGATGTCGACCTGGCGGCGGGCCAGGTCCAAGGACGCGAGCAGCTGCTGGTTCGGCGACGTCGAGGTGTGCGTCAGGAACGCCTCGCCGAAGGAGTCCCGGGTGAGCGCGTTGAAATCCTGGTCGCGCACGTGGATCATCGACGCCTGCCGCAGCGCCGACAGCGACTTGTGCGTGGAGTGCGTGGCGTACACGCGCACCCGGGCGGTGGCCGGATCCGGCATCAGCTCGCGCTCGATCCACTCCGACCGGTCGACCCCGTCCATGTCCGCGGCCCATTTCCGGTATTCCGCAACGTATTCCGGCGATGCCAGCATCTGCTCCAGGCGCTCGGCGGACACCATCGCGGTCCGCTGCCGCGCCCACGGCACCGCCGTGGCGAACGCGTACCACGCCTCGTCCCACAGGAAGCAGATGTCCGGCTTGATCGCCAGCACCTCCTGCATGACCTGCAACGGGTTGTAGACGACGCCGTCGAAGGTGCAGTTGGTCAGCAGCAGCATGCGCACCCGGTGCAGCTGTCCGGCCGCCTCCAGGTCCAGCAGCGTCTGCTTGATGGTGCGCAGCGACACCGCGCCATAGATCGCGAACTGCGGCAGCGGATACGCGTCCAGGTACAGCGGATAGGCGCCGGCCAGCACCAGCCCGTAGTGGTGCGACTTGTGGCAGTTGCGGTCGATCAGCACGATGTCGCCCGGCCGGGTCAGCGACTGCACCACGATCTTGTTGGCCGTCGACGTCCCGTTGGTGACGAAGTAGGTGTGGTCGGCGTTCCACGTCTTGGCGGCCTTGTCCATCGCCTTTTTGATGTTGCCGTGCGGGTCCAGCAGCGAGTCGAGGCCGCCGGAGGTGGTGGAGGTTTCGGCCATGAAGATGTTGCGGCCGTAGAACTCCCCCATGTCCTGCAGCGACCTGGAGTTGAAGATGCTGGCGCCGCGGGCGACGGGCAGGGCGTGGAATTGGCCGACCGGCGCGGCGGCGTATGCCCGCAGCGCATCGAAAAACGGTGTGGCGTAACGGTTTCGCAGTCCGGCCAGCACCGTGCTGTGCAGGTCGGTGACGTCGTTTAGCCGGTAGAACGTGCGGTCGTAGACGTCCGGCTCGGTGTCATCGCCGGCCGCGATCGACTCGTCGGTGAGCAGGTACAGGTCGATGTGGGGCCGCAGCTCCCTGATCCACTCGCCGCACTCCACCCAGTAGTTGGCGCGATCCGGAATGCCGTCTCCCGCATCCTCGTTGGGCCCGAGCAATGTGTTCATCAGCGGCAGCCGGTCGCGGGACCGCAGCGGCAGGTCGTCGCGGATGATCGCGGCCTGGATCTCCCCGTTCAGCGCCACCGCGGTGATCGCGTCCTCGACGCTGGGCACCACCAGGATCTCGAACTGCACATCGTCGGAGGGGCAGCGCAGCGCGCGCAGGCACTCGGCCAGGCTGTCAGGCGCCGTGCTCGGGGCGTCGTCGGCGAGCAGCACGGTATAGAAGTGCTGCTGCTTGGCCTGGGCGACCAGCTCCTGGTCGTCCAGGGGCGCCGAGGTATCGAAAAGGCCTGCGCGGTCACCGTATTCACTCAGCAGCCGCACGGCCAGGGAGACCTCCTCGGTGAGCCGCACCGTCGACAGGCTCTCCAGGTGGGCCCGGAAGATCGCCAGGTTCCCCGCACCGGGGTAGAGCCAGTACCGCTCGTAGGCGGCGATGCGATCCATCAGGCGCTTCACCCGCGCCACGTCGTGGGCCTTGTCCAGTCCGGCGAGATCCACCTCGGCGAGGTGACGGCAGGCGTCGTCGAGCAGGTTCCAGGTGTCGACCCGGGCGTAGGACGGGTTGGCCACGGCCGCCAGTGCGGACACTCGGAGTCGTCGCGGCTGGGTGCTGTATCGAATCATGACCTCACCTGTTCTTCGTTCGCCGCCGCTGACGTGCCGCTCGTATTGTGAACCCGCTGCGCCACGCCCGTGGTCATTTCACCCCAGCTTGCTCAGCGATTCGGCTCGTCGTCACCCTCTACGATCCGCCGATTCGCGCGCGGGCGTCGGGCCGGCAAGTCGGTGACATCGGACAGCGAACGCACCACGCCCTGCGTCAGGCCCATGATGGCCGCCATCACCGGCAGCAGCGGCTGCAGCGGCTTGGCCGCCGAACGCACGGTGCTGATGCGGCGCGCGACGGTCACCCGCTCGATGCAGTGATACAGCCACGCACCCACGCCGAGGGCGAAGATCGCGAGCACCGAGGCGACGATGCTCAGCCCGTAGGCGGCGCAGACCACCGCACCCAGCACCACCGTCGCGGCCAGGGCGGCGGCGATGGCCAGGTGCAGCTCCAGCCGGGTCATGGCTGCGGCCCGGGGTCCTCCGGGGTTCCCGCGCCCCGGACCGCCTGGGCGGCGGCCCTGATCTGCGGCGTCACCAGCATGACGTGGCCGAGCACCCCGTTGACGAAGCCCGGCGATTCATCGGTGGACAGCTCCTTGGCCAACTGGACGGCCTCGTCGACGGCGACCGGTTCAGGCACGTCGTCGGCGTAGAGCAACTCCCAGACCGCGACCCGCAGGATGGCGCGGTCCACGGCGGGCAGCCGGTCCAGCGTCCAGCCCTGCAGATGCGAGCTGATCAGGTCATCGATGTGCGCGGCGTGTTCGCCGACGCCCCGGGCCGCCGCGGCCGTATACGGCTGCAGGGGCGCGACTTCGGGGTTCGTTTCGGCGAGCCCGGTGCGGACGTCGACGACCTCCGCCGGGCTCAGCCCACGGGCCTCGGCTTCGAAAAGCAGGTCGACGGCGCGCTTGCGGGCCTGATGGCGTCCGCGCACGGGTCTGCTCACGCGTTGACGCGCCCCAGATAGCTGCCGTCGCGGGTGTCGACCTTCAGCTTGTCTCCGGTGTTGATGAACAGCGGCACCTGGATCTCGGCGCCGGTCTCCACGGTGGCGGGCTTGGTGCCGGCGCTGGACCGGTCGCCCTGCAGGCCCGGCTCCGTGTGCGTGACCACCATTTCGACCGAGACGGGCAGCTCGAGGTACAGCGGGGCGCCGTCGTGGAACGCCACCTGCACGGGCAGGCCCTCCAGCAGGAACCGGCTGGAATCGCCGACCAGCGACTCGGGCAGCGGGTGCTGCTCGTAGTCCTGGCTGTCCATGAAAACGAAGTCCGAGCCGTCGCGGTACAGGTAGGTGGCGTCGCGCCGGTCGACGGTGGCGGTCTCCACCTTCACGCCGGCGTTGTACGTCTTGTCGACGACCTTGCCGGAGAGCACGTTCTTGAGCTTGGTCCGCACGAAGGCCGGGCCCTTGCCCGGTTTGACGTGCTGGAACTCGACGATCTGCCACAGCTGGCCGTCGATCACCAGCACCAGTCCGTTCTTGAAATCGGCAGTGCTTGCCACGGTTCGGTATATCTCCTCGAGGATGGACAGTCGCTACGGAACTGTCTGTAACTTGTCGGCCAGTTTAGAGCGCTCCGCGACCGTGCCCCGCGGGCCGGGGTCGGGCCGTGACGGCCGAAACGCCGTTAGTGGTGGACGTGTTCGGAGCCGAGCGCGGCGTGCTCGTCCGTCGACGGCAGCGGCTTGATCATCGTCAGCAGCGGGACGTGCAGCGTGACCCCACTGGCGAACGGCAGGTGGATCGCGAAGTAGACGATCTGCATCTCCAGCCGCAGCTCCCGAAGGGGCTGGGCGTACATGTCCCACCGGAAGTCTCGCAGGCGCGCCAAACCCCGTGCCACCCCGTTCACGCACCCGACTGTACTCGGGGGCGCAACCCCCGGGCACCATCAGCTACGCCAAAACGGCGAGCTCCTTGGGGAACTTGGTCAGCAATTCCGGGGCCCTGCCGAGGGTTTCGTCCGGCACCACCAGCGTGTCCTCGATGCGCACCCCGCCGCGGCCGAGATTCGCTGGCGAGTCAAGAGACAGCGGCAGACTCCTCATTCGGCGCCGCTGCCCGCGAGCGCCTTCTCGCCGAACGCGCCCTCCATGACGGCCGTGTCGCGGCACAGCGGATTACATAGCGCAGCCGGATACTCAATTCCGGGGGAATCGGCGAGACTCGCGGCGCGAGTACCCGGGCATGACGCCGATCAGAGGTGCTCCATCATGCGAGACATTCGAGGCCCTTCCAGGTAGCTGGCTTCGCGCCGCGGGTACACGACGTGCGGTTCGGGCAGCCTGAGGTGGATATGGCGGATCGACGTCAGCAAAGTTGCGCCCGTCCAGTGCCGATGAGCTATTTCGGGTGGTACCGAGAACGCCGCCGCGCTCTTGAACAAGACTTCCTGCTCGGTGACGAGGACCGGTGCCGGGCCCTGTGGCGTGGGGGCCACCGCGGCAGTGGCCGGTGCAAATTCCGGCGCCGCGGGCTTTCGTAACAAGTGCAACATGTGCCGATGCCTTTCGCTGAATGTGGCCCCGGCTGGGAGTCACTGCTGTTGAACACTTGACAGACAAGCACCACGGCGTCACCAATACCTCATTCAGATGGATGAGATATCCAGACACAGCAAATCCGACTAGTCTTTGCACAAGCCTCCCGGCGGCACAGGAAGGCCGAGCGATGGTCACGGTTGAGGTTTTCTCGCGGCTGGTCTCCGGGATTTACGACGCCGCGGTAGCTCAGCAGCACTGGCAGTCGGCGATCCGCGACATTCACCAAACGATCGGCGGAGCGGGTGGCTCGTTGCTCTGGGGTGGCGGCGGCACCTGGTTGTTCCAGAATTCGACACTTCCAGTGGAGGCCCTGGAAAACTACTCGCAGCACTACGCACCCTTGGATTACGTGCTCGCCGGGGTACGAAATGGGCCGGTGGGCGTGGTGAGAACCGGCCCGGAAATCGTCATTCCCAACCGCAACCGGGAGTTCTACGCCGAATGGATGCGGCCGAACGGGCTCGAGGACGGCCTGTTCGTCCGGCTGACGGACGGCACCCAGCCGGCCTGCTTCCTCGTCATCTCCCCGACGCGCTCGTTCGACACCCCGGAACGAGTCGATTTGATGCGCGCGCTGGTTCCCCACCTGCGCCAGGCACTGCGCACGCAGGACAAGGTCGCGGCGTTGGCCAACCAGGCCGTCGAGATGGCCGGTGCGCTCGAGGCCGTCCGTCATGGACTGGTCGTCGTGGCGGGCGAAGGTGTGGTGGTCAACGTCAATTCGACCGCCGAGCGGGTCCTGCGCAGCGAGGACGGCTTGTGCCTACGGTCGGGACGCATCGCCGCGACCAGCCCGCACGCCGACCAGGCCCTGCATCGCGCCATCCGGGATGCCCTCGTCGCGGACCGGTGTACGGTTCGCTCGGCCCGGTCGCTCACGTGCGGCCGGCCCTCGGGCAGGCGGCCCTATGTCGTTCACGTGCTGCCGTCCTACCGCCGCAATGCCGACGAGCCGATCCGGCAGCCGATGGCCCTGGTGGTGGTCGTCGACCCCGAGTCCGAGCCCTTACCCGCCGCGGGTCTCTTGCGGCGGCTTTACCACCTCACCGAAGCCGAGGCCGCGATCGCGGTGCGCCTGGCGGGCGGCGCCGACGTCAGGCAGATATCGGAGGAGTTGTCGATCTCCCTGACGACGGTTCGCACCCATCTCCAGCACGTCTTCGACAAGACCGGCACACACCGGCAAGCCGAACTGATCCGGCACTTGCTGGCGCTGTGCCCCTAACCGGAACCCGCGGCGCCTGCTACGCCAAAACGGCGAGCTCCTTGGGGAACTTGGTCAGCAATTCCGGAGCCTTGCCGAGGGCCTCGTCCGGCACCACCAGCGTGTCCTCGATGCGCACCCCGCCGCGGCCGGGCAGATAGACGCCGGGTTCCACGGTCACCACGGATTCGGCCAGCAACGTGCCGGTGGAGGTGGCGCCGATGCCCGGCGCTTCATGGATCTCCAGGCCCACGCCGTGGCCCAGGCTGTGGCTGAACTGCTCGCCATAGCCCGCGTCGGCGATCACCCGGCGGGCCGCGGCGTCCACCTCGCGCAGGTCGGCGCCCGCGTGCAGCGCCTCGCGGCCGGCCCGCTGCGAGTCGGCGACCAGTTGGTAGATCTCCAGCTGCCAGTCGGCGGCCTTGCCGAGCACGAAGGTGCGGGTCATGTCGGAGTGGTAGCCGCCGACCAGCGCACCGAAGTCGATCTTGACGAAATCGCCGCTGGCCAGCACCGCGTCGGTGGGGCGGTGATGCGGGATCGCCGAATTCGGGCCCGCGGCAACGATCGTCTCGAACGAGATCGCGTCGGCGCCGTGGTCGAGCATCAGGGCCTCCAGTTCGCGACTGACCTCGCGTTCGGTCCGGCCGGGCCGCAGGCCGCCCCGCGCCACCAGATCGGTCAGCGCCGCATCGGCGGCCTCGCATGCCAGCCGCAGCAGCGCAACCTCGCCGGCGTCCTTGATCTCGCGCAAGGCCTCGACGGTTCCGGCGGCCTTGACCAGTTCGGTGGTCGCCTTGCGCTCGTCCAGCTCGCGGGTCAGCGCGTCGAATCCGTCGACGGTCACCACGTTGCTTTCGAAGCCCAGCTTCTGCGCGCCGGCCTCGGCGGCGTGCGCGGCCAGGTGCCGTCCCAGCGCCCGCTCGATGGCGACGTCGAGGTCCGGCGCCTGCTCGGCGGCCTGGGTCCGGTACCGCCCATCGGTGGCCAGCACGGGGCCGCGATCGTCGGCGAACACCAGCAACGCGCCGTTGGATCCGGTAAAACCGGAGAGGTAGCGGACGTTCACCAAGTCCGTGACCAGCAGCGCATCCACTCCGCTGGCCTCAAGTCGCGCTCTGAGCCTGTCCCGACGCTGAGAATGTGTCACAGGTCTTGACGGTACTCGCTACGCTTTTGGGCCATGAGTAACTGGATCCTGCGCGGATTGGTCTACGCCGCGGCGATGGTCGTCCTTCGATTGTTCCAAGGTGCACTGATCAACGCGTGGCAGACGCAGGCCGGGCTGTTCAGCGTTTCCCTGCTGATTCTGTTCATCATCGCCGTGATGATCTGGGGGATTCGCGACGGCCGGGCCGACGCCATCGCCAACCCGGATCCGGATCGCCGCGGCGACCTGGCGATGACCTGGCTGCTGGCCGGCCTGCTGGCCGGCGTACTCAGCGGGGCCGTCACCTGGCTGATCGCGACCTTTTACAGCGGCCTGTACACCGGCGGGCTGCTCAACGAGGTGACGACCTTTGCGGCCTTCACCGCGCTGTGTGTCTTCCTGCCCGGAATCATCGGCGTGACCATCGGGCGCTGGCGGGTGGACCGCAATCCCCCGGCGCGCCGGCCGGGCACCGACGACGACCGGGCCGACACCGACGTGTTCTCCGCGGTGCGCGCCGACGACACCCCCACCGGCGAGATCCCCACGCAGACCGCCGGCGGCCACGCCGAACCGCGGACGTCGGCGGTCGCCACGGCCGAGCGCGAGGCGCCCACCGACTCGTCCACCACCGAATCACCGACCGAAGCGATTCACCACACCGAGGACGACCCGAAGACCGAGACGATCCGCACCGGCGACGAGCACACCAAGCCGCGCACCGAACACGACAAGGGCTAGCTGCCGGCGCCGGGCTCCCCGGCCAGATAGCGCAGGGCGAGCAGATAGCCCTGCACCCCCAGCCCGACGATCACTCCGGTCGCGACCGGGCTGAGGTAGGAGTGTCGCCGGAACTCTTCGCGCGCATGGACATTGGAGATGTGCACCTCGATCAGGGGAGCACTCAACTCCGCGCACGCGTCCCGCAGCGCCACCGACGTGTGGGTGAGACCGCCGGCGTTGAGGATCACCGGCTCGCCAGCGTCGGCGGCAGAATGGATCCAATCCAGCAGTTCGCCTTCGCTATCACTTTGCCGCACAACGGCTTTGAGGCCGAGCGCGTCGGCTTCCCGCTCGATCAGCGCCGCCAGCTGATCATGCGTCGTGTCGCCGTACACGTCCGGCTCGCGCCGGCCCAGCCGGCCCAGGTTCGGGCCGTTGATGACGTTCACGGTCGTGGTCACGAGGCCTCCTGCGCGAGTCCGGCATAGGCCGCCGCCAGCAGCGACGGGTCGGGGCCTGCCATCCGGCCCGGCTTGCCCAGGCCGTCGAGGACCACGAACCGCAGCACCCCGGCCCGCGACTTCTTGTCGCCCGCCATGTATTCCAGCAACTGCGGCAGCGCGTCGGCGTCGTAGCTGACCGGCAGGCCGAGCCCGGACAGGATGGTGCGGTGCCGCTGCGCGGTGGCGTCGTCGAGGCGGCCGGCCAGCCGGGCCAGCTCGGCGGCGAAGACCAGTCCCACCGACACCGCGGCCCCGTGCCGCCACTGGTAGCGCTCGCGACGCTCGATGGCGTGCCCCAATGTGTGCCCGTAGTTGAGGATTTCGCGCAGCTCCGACTCTTTCTCGTCGGCGGCCACCACCTCTGCCTTGACGGCGATCGCGCGGCGGATCAGCTCGGCCAGCACGTCACCCGACGGGTCGACCGCGGCTTGTGGGTCGGCCTCGATGAGGTCGAGGATCACCGGATCCGCGATGAATCCCGCCTTGACGATTTCGGCCATTCCGGCCACAAGTTCGTTGTGCGGCAACGTCTTCAGCGTGTCGAGGTCCACCAGAACGGCGTGCGGCTGATGGAACGACCCGACCAGGTTCTTGCCCGCGTCGGTGTTGATCCCGGTCTTGCCGCCGACGGCCGCGTCGACCATGCCGAGCAACGTGGTGGGCACGTGCACGATGTCGACGCCGCGCAGCCAGGTGGCCGCCGCGAATCCGGCGACGTCGGTGGCCGCACCGCCGCCAAGGCTGACCAATGCGTCTTTGCGCCCGATCCCGATGCGGCCCAACACTTCCCACAAGAAGCCCACCACCGGGAGATCCTTGCCCTCCTCGGCGTCCGGGATCTCGATGCGGTGGGCGTCAACGCCCTTGTCCGCCAACCGGCTTCGGATCACCTCGGCGGTCTCGGTCAGCACGGGCTGATGGACGATGGCCACCTTGTGCCGGCCGCCGAGAAGTTCGTCCAGCTCACCCAGCAGGCGGGTGCCGACGATCACCGGGTACGGCGGGTCGACGGCCACCTCGATGGTGACCGGATCACCGGGCTCAGTCACGTGCGCCGCTCCTCCTCATCGCTGCGCTCTGCATCGTCGCCGGCGCTGTCATGTGGCGGCCCCGGCGGGCGCCTGCAACCGCGAGACGATGTAGCGGACCACCGCGCCGGGGTTGCGCCGGTTGGTGTCGACGCGGATGGTGGCCGCCCGCCGGTACAGCGGGCTGCGCTCGGCCAGCAGCGCGCGGTACTTGTCGGCGCGATCGGGGCCGGCCAGCAGCGGGCGCACGGCGTTGCCGCCGGTGCGGCGCACGCCTTCGGTGGCGCTGATCTCGAGATAGATGACGGTGTGACCGGCGAGCGCCTCGCGCACCCCCGGGCTGGTGACGGCGCCGCCCCCGAGCGACACCACGCCGTCGTGGCCGGCCAGCGCGGCGCGCACCACGTCTTCCTCGATGCGGCGGAATTCCGGCTCGCCGTCGGTGGCGAAGATGTCGGCGATGCGGCGCCCGGTCTGCTGCTCGATGGCCACATCGGTGTCCAGGAAATCGACACCGAGCGCCTTGGACAGCCGCCGGCCGATGGTGGACTTGCCCGACCCCGGCAGACCCACCAGGACCGCCTTGGGCGCCATTACGCGGTACCCCGGGCGGCCGGCGACTCCCGCTCGGCGACCGCCTGCCGGTAGGACTCGACGTTGCGGCGGGTTTCGGCCAGCGAATCGCCGCCGAACTTCTGCAGCGCCGCCCGCGCCAGCACCAGCGCCACCATGGCCTCGACCACCACGCCGGCCGCGGGCACCGCGCACACGTCCGAACGCTGGTGGATCGCGACGGCCTCGTCGCCGGTAGCCATGTCGACCGTGGCGAGCGCGCGCGGCACCGTGGAAATGGGCTTCATCGCGGCGCGCACCCGCAGCGGCTGGCCGTTGGTCATGCCGCCCTCCAGGCCGCCCGCGCGGTTCGTCGAGCGGACCACGCCGTCGGGGCCGGGGTACATCTCGTCGTGGGCGCGGCTGCCGCGGCGACGGGCCGTCTCGAAGCCGTCGCCGATCTCGACGCCCTTGATCGCCTGGATGCCCATGACGGCGCCGGCGAGCTGGCTGTCCAGCCGGTTGTCGCCGCTGGTGAACGAGCCCAACCCGACGGGCAGGCCCAGGACCACCACCTCGACCACACCGCCGAGCGTGTCGCCGTCCTTCTTGGCGGCCTCGATCTCGGTGATCATCGCCTCCTCGGTGGCCTTGTCGAAGGCGCGCACCGGGCTGGCGTCGATCGCGGGCAGGTCGCCCGGGCCGGGTGGCGGGCCGTCGTAGGGCGCCGACGGGCCGATCGCGATGACGTGCGAGAGCACCTCGACGCCGAGCGCCTGACGCAGGAACGCGCGGGCGATGGTGGCGGCCGCGACGCGGGCCGCGGTCTCGCGGGCGCTGGCCCGCTCCAGCACCGGCCGGGCGTCGTCGAAGCCGTACTTGAGCATGCCGGCGTAGTCGGCGTGGCCGGGCCGCGGGCGGGTCAGCGGCGCGTTACGCGCGCTGTCCGCCAGCTCGCCGGGGTCGACCGGGTCGGCGGCCATCACGGTCTCCCACTTCGGCCATTCGGTATTGCCGATCTCGACGGCGATGGGCCCGCCCAGGGTGACACCGTGACGCACCCCGGACAGCACGCTCACCGCGTCACGCTCGAACGCCATCCGGGCGCCGCGACCGTAGCCCAGGCGACGACGGGCCAACTGTTCCGAAATGTCGAGGGAGGTGACCTCCACACCGGCGACCATGCCTTCGAGCACGGCCACCAGCGCGCGGCCATGCGACTCCCCAGCAGTGATCCAACGCAACACGGGTCCCATTGTCCCATGGGCACCTGCGCTGACTTAAATCCGCGCGCTGCGTCAGAAGAAGCTGCTCTGCGGCAGCTCCGCGCCGTTGACGACGACATCGCCGAGCACCCGCGCCTTGTAGACGGTCGGGTTGTGCGAGAACAGCGTCCGCAGGTTGCGCCAGTGCCGGTCCAACAGCGACGACGCCTGCACGGCCGACGCGCCACCGACGTCGAACACGCGCGACGCGGCCCGCAGCGCGGGCTCCTGGATCGCGACCTTCACCCGCGCGGCGGCGATCGACGACCGGGTTTCCAGCTCGGGATCGATCCCCGTGTCGCGCGCCGCCTCGAGCGCCGGAGCGAGCTCGGCCGCCGCGCTGTGCACCAGCGCCTGCGCGGCGTAGGCCACCGCATCGATCTCGCCGACGATCTGCAGCAGCTGCGGGTCCGCGGTGGGCTCCCCCACGCTGGCGAAGGTGTAGGTGCGTCCCCGCCCACGCACCAGCGCCGCGGCGTCGGCGGTCAGGGCGCGCAGAATGCCGGCGGCGATGGCATGCAGGAACAGCTGCATCAGCGCGCCGCGGGCGCGGTTCACCCCGATGGTGTCGGCCAGCGGGAAGACTTCGTCGGGCGCGACCGCGACGTCGTGGAATACCGTTGTGCCGCTGCCCGTTTGGCGCTGGCCGATGCCGTCCCAGTCGTCGAGGTGCTCGACGCCGGCCCGGTCCACCGGGATCACCACGGCGGTCGGGGTGTTGTCGTCGTCCTGGGCGGTGATGCGCAGATAGTCGGAGAACTGTGCGCCGGTGCTGTAGAACTTGCGGCCGCGCAGCCGCAGCCCGTCCCCCGTCGACACCAGTCGGGTGTCACGGTCGTTGCCGCCCACCGACTTCTGGCTCTTTTCGGCGTTGGCGCCGCCGATCAGCCCGCCCTCGGCGACCACCGCGATCCACCGGTCGCTGCCCGGTCGCCGCGGCGCGACCTGTAGCTCTTCGACCAGCGCGTAGTGGATCCGCAGGATGTGGGCCAGGTCGGGGTCGGCCGCGGCGAGCGCGATGAGGTGGTCGAAGAATTGGGGCACCGAGTAGCCGGCACCTTCGTGCTCGCGGGCCAATCGCACCGCGCCCCACCGCTGGTCGCGGATGAGTTTGAGGCCGCGCAGCGGCGGCTCGGTGCCGCCGGCGGCCAGCCGCTGGCGATAGTCGGCGGCGATGTCGGCGAGCACCCCGTCGATCGCCGCCGGATCTGTTGCCGGGTGCTCGTGGGATCCAACGGGCATGGGAGTCAAAGCCTTTCTGGGCGAATCGATGTCGTGCGCACGACGACCAGCCCGAAACGCTGTCAGGAGCGGATGCCGGTGGCAACGGTTTGCTGCGTCCTGAATTTTTCGCCCTGGACTTTCATCCGTGCTGATTCCTGGGTTGACCACGAGAGAAGCCGCGAAGCCGGGTCACGCCCCCGCCGAGATGTGCCACCATGTTGCCTGGTGGGTCAATTTCTCTGGTACATACCGAATACCGTCGAGCCGGGCCATCGAGGCGACGACACCGTCGACGGCTGGGGAACTCTGGACTATTCGGTCGACCTGGCGCTGCGCGCCGAGCAACACGGCTGGGAAGGCGCGCTGATAGGCACCGGCTGGGGGCGGCCGGACACCTTCACCGTCGCGACCGCGATCGCCGCGCGCACCACCCACTTCGCCCCGCTGGTGGCGGTCCGCCCCGGTTATTGGCATCCGGCGCATTTCGCCAGTGCGGCGGCAACGCTGGATCGGCTCAACGACGGCCGGCTGCTGATCAACGTCGTCAGCGGTGCCGACGATCTGGCCGCGTACGGCGACGCCGAGGTGGACAAGGGCCGCCGCTACGACCGCACCCGCGAATTCATCCGGCTGGTTCGCCGCTTGTGGAGCGAGGACGACGTCACCTTCCGCGGCGAGTTTTTCGGCGTCGAACACTCGACGTTGCAGCCGCGCCCGCTCGGTGCGGCCGACGGCCGGTACCCGAAGCTCTACTTCGGTGGAGCATCGGCGGCCGCCGAGCAGGTCGCCGCGACCGACGCCGACGTCCAACTGTTCTGGGGCGAGTCACTGGACGGGATCGCCGAGCGCATCGACAGGCTGAAGTCGTTGTCTCACAAGCTCGGTCGCGAGCACGCGCCGCTGGAGTTCGGGCTTCGGGTGACGACGCTGGTGCGCGACACGTCCGAGCAGGCCTGGCGCGACGCCGAGGCGAAGGTCGCCGAGCTGGCCGGCACGCCGACCATGTTGCTGCTGCACGACCCGGCCGGGTCGGAGGGGCAGCGGCGGCTCAACGACCTTGCCGGGCGCGGAGAGGTGGTCGATTCCTGCCTGTATACGACGCCGAGCAAGTACGGCGGGGAGGGCGCCGGGACGACCTGGCTGGTCGGCTCGGCGGTCGAAGTCGCCGACGCGCTGCGCAACTACGCCGATCTCGGTGTCAGTCATTTCGTGCTGTCGGACACCCCGTACAAGTCGGAGACGGTCAGGCTCGGCGACCAGCTGCTGCCGCTGCTGCGCCCCACCGCTGTCCCGAACTGAGCGCGTCAGAGCAGCGTCAGCCCCACCCCCGCCGCGCTGGCCAGACACATCGACGGCCCGTGCGGCACCGTGGCCGTGTCGTCGGCACCGCCGCGAAGCCGGGCGACCACCCCGAGCGCCGCGGTCAGCAGCGGCGCGCCCAGCGCCGCGACAAACCACACGCCGACGCCGAAGCAACCGGTCAACGCGCCCAGACCGAGGGCCAGCTTGACGTCACCGGCGCCCATCCCGCCCGGCGCCGCGCAGTGCACCGTCAGGTAGATCGCGGTCAGGGCGAGCGTTCCGGCCAGGGCCGCCGGCCCGCGCCCGGCCAGCGTCGCGACCACCAGGATCGCCGCGGCCCCGGTCAGCGTCAGCGCGTTGGGCAGGCGGCGTTCGCGAAGGTCGTAGCAACTCAACGCCGCCAACCAGGCCAGCACCAGGCACGCGGCCGCAATCCGCATGCGCGGCAGGCTATTCCGGTGCGGTCACCGCGCAAGTCATCGCCTCGCGCGGCGCGGGCCGCCCGGTGAACTGTTCCACCTGCGCGAACGCCTGGTGCAGCAGCATCTGCAGGCCGCTGACCACCCGCCCGCCGGCGGCGCTCACCGCGGCGGCCAGCGGCGTGGGCCACGGGTCGTAGACGGCGTCCAGCAGCACCCCGATGCGGGCGAAGGTGCCGGCGTACCGTTCGGCCACGTCCGCCGGGATGGTGCTGACCAGCACCTCGGCGCCCGCCACCTCATCGGCCAGCCCGTCGCCGTCCAGGTCGCAGAACCGGGTCGGCACGCCCAGCTCGTTGCCCAGGTCCACCAGCCGGGCCGCCTTGCGCGGATCGCGGGCCACCACCGTGATGCCGGCGACGCGCAGCTGGGCCAGGCCGGCGACGGCGGCCGGCGCGGTGCCGCCCGATCCACAGACGAGCGCCCATCCCGAGGCGCTGCCGAGCGCCCCGGCGACCCCGTCGATGTCGGTGTTGTCGGCCCGCCAGCCCGCGGGCGTGCGCACCAGGGTGTTGGCCGATCCCACCCGCCGCGCCCGGTCGGTGCGCTCGTCGGCGAATCGCAGGGCGACGAACTTGCCGGGCATGGTCACCGATACGCCGACCCATTCGGGGCCGAAGCCGCCGACCACGCCGGGCAGCTGCTCGGCGTCGCATTCGATGCGCTCGTACGTCCAGTCGGCCAGGCCCAGCGCACGGTAGGCGGCCAGGTGCAACTGTGGGGACTTCGAGTGGGCGATCGGCTTGCCGAGCACGGCAGCCTTGCGGGGGCCCGCGCTAGCGGGGCGTGCTGTCGAGGACACCGTTGCGCTTAGCCAGCTCGATGTTGGCCAGATGTTGTTGATAGTCGCGGGTGAACAGCGTCGTGCCCTGGCCGTCGATGGTGACGAAGTACAGCCAGTCACCGGGCTGCGGATGCTCGGCGGCGCGCAGCGCGTCGGTGCCGGGCGAACAGATCGCGGTGGCCGGCAGGCCCTGCGACACGTAGGTGTTCCACGGCGTCTTCTGGGCGCGGTCAGCGTCGCTGGTGGCCACCTCGCGGCGGTCCAGCGGGTAGTTGACCGTCGAGTCGAACTCGAGCGTGTGGTGGGCGTGCAGACGGTTGTAGATGACCTGCGCGACCTTGGCGAAGTCCTGGGAGTTCGATTCCTGCTGCACCAGCGACGCCACCACCAGGATGTCGTAGGGCGACAGGCCCATGGCCTGGGCGGTGTCCACCAGCCCGGACTTCACGTACTCCTCGCCGCCGGCGCCGATCAGGGTGGCCAGGATGGCCTCCGGCGACGCGGACGGATCGATGTTGAAGGTGCCCGGCGCGATCAGGCCCTCGATCCGGCGGTGGTCCTTGCCGAGCTCACCGACGGGTTCGGTGGCCCATGGCGGCACCGCCAACGCCAAGGCGGAACTGTTGGTCGCGGCCGCGCGCAGGTCCTCCACCCGGGCGCAGCGCGTGTCACCGTCGAAATCCACGCAGGTGGCGCGCGAAATAAGCGTCAGGATCCCCGGCGTCACCACGTTGGTCTTCATGTCGGTGGTGTCGTCGAGCTGGCGGCCCTCCGGGATGACCAGCCGGCCCACCCGGCTCTTCGGATCGGTCAGCCGCGCGACGGCGTTGGCCGCCGGGATTTCGGTGCGCATCCGGTAGAAGCCGGGCTGGATCGAGTTGATGGCGCTGTTGCCGTGCGCGGCGTTGACGAACGCCCGCACCGTCTTGACCACCTGCTCTTTCTGCAGGGTCTCGCCGATGTTGGTGGTCGAGTCGCCGGCCTGCACCTGGATCACCAGGTCCCGCTTGCCGCCACCGCTGAAGTCGTTGTCGGGCCCGAACAGGGTGTGCCACAGCCTGCCGCCCGCGAAGACACCCGCGAGCACCACCACGACCAGCAGCGCGAGCCCGATCTTGCCGACGAACCGCCGCCGACGGCCCCGCTTGGCCTGTTTGCGGGAGACGCGGCTCGGCCTGCGCCCCGACGGCGCACCCACCGCCTCGGGCTCGGCCCGTTCCCGCCGTGCGCTGTCAACCATCGCTGAGCTCCCCCGCCACCGCCGCGCGACGCTGATCCAGCCAACTCTGCAGGATCGCCACCGCCGCCGCCTGATCGATCACCGCACGCTGTTCTTTGGCCCGGACCCCGGCCGCGCGCAGGGAACGCTGCGCGGCCACCGTGGTCAGCCGCTCGTCGGCCAGCCGCACCGGAGTGGGCGCGATCCGCTGGGCCAGCGCGTCGGCCACCTCGATCGCGTCGATCGCCGACGGGCCGGTGCGATCGGCCAGCGTGCGCGGCAGGCCGACGACCACCTCGACGGCCTCGAGTTCGGCGGCCAGCGCGGCCAGCCGCCGCAGGTGTTTGCCGTTGCGGTCGCGGCGGACGGTCTCGACCGGGGTGGCCAGGATGGCGTCGGGGTCGCTGCAGGCCACCCCGATGCGGACGCTGCCCACGTCGATGCCGAGCCGCCGTCCCCGTCCTGGGTCCTGGTGGGGATCGCCGGGCCGGTCGGGCAAGCGGTGTTGTGTGGAGACCACTCAGTCGACCCGCGCTATCACGGCGATCTCGGAACGTACCGCGTCGAGCGCTGCGTCGATGCCCGCCGGATCCTTGCCCGAGCCCTGCGCGAGGTCCGCCTTGCCGCCCCCGCGGCCTTCGACCGTCGCGGCGAGCTGTTTGACCAGGTCATTGGCGCGCAGCCCGAGATCCTGGGCGGCCGGGTTGGCGGCGACCGCATACGGAACGGACCCGCCCTCGCCCTCGGCGATCAGCGCGACCACCGCGGGATCGCTGCCCAGCTTCCCGCGAATGTCGCCGACCAGGGAGCGCAGATCGGCCGCCGTCATCCCGCCCGACATCCGCTGCGCCACCACCCGGACGTTACCGATACGCTCCGCGCCCGCCGCCGCGTTGGTCGCCGCGGCCCGCGCGCCTGCCAGCCGCGCGCGTTCGAGTTCCTTCTCCGCCGCCTTGAGCCGCTCCACCAGGTTGGCCACCCGGGCGGGCACCTCGTCGGACGGCACCTTCAGCGACGACGCCAGCCCCGCCATCAGCGCGCGTTCCTTGGCCAGGTGCCGGAACGACTCCAGCCCGACGTAGGCCTCCACCCGGCGCACCCCGGAACCGACCGAGGATTCGCCCAGGATGGTCACCGGCCCGATCTGCGCCGAGTTGTGCACGTGGGTCCCGCCGCAGAGCTCCAGCGAGAACGGGCCGCCGATCTCCACCACCCGGACCTCGTCGGGGTAGGCCTCGCCGAACATGGCCATCGCGCCCATCGCCTTGGCCCTCTCCAGCTGCTCGGTGAACGTGTGCACCTCGAAGTCGGCCTGGACGGCCTGGTTGGTCACCTCTTCGACCTGGGTGCGCTGTTCTTCGGACAGCGGCCCCTGCCAGTTGAAGTCGAACCGCAGATAGCCCGGCCGGTTCAGCGATCCGGCCTGAACGGCGTTGGGCCCCAACACCTGTCGCAGCGCCGCGTGCACCATGTGGGTGCCCGAGTGCCCCTGGGTGGCGCCGTGGCGCCACTGCGGGTCGACGGCCGCGACGACGGTGTCGCCCTCCACGAATTCACCGGACTCGACGTTAACGCGGTGCACCCACAGGGTTTTGGCGATCTTCTGCACGTCGGTGACGGCGGCGCGGGCGCTCTGTCCGGCGCCCGTTCCGCTGATGGTGCCCTCGTCGGCGATCTGGCCGCCGGCCTCGGCGTACAACGGCGTGCGGTCCAGCACCAGCTCGACCCGGTCGGCCCCCTCGACCCCGTGGGTGACCACCGGAACCCGCCTGCCGTCCACGAAGATGCCCAGAATCTTTGCCTCGGAAGTCAATTCGTCGAAGCCGGTGAACTCGGTGGGCCCGGCGTCGACCAGCTCCCGGTAGGCCGTCAGGTCGGCGTGCGCGTGCTTGCGCGCGGCGGCATCGGCCTTGGCGCGGCGGCGCTGCTCGGCCATCAGTTCCCGGAAGCCGACCTCGTCCACGTGCAGGCCGGCCTCGGACGCCATCTCCAGCGTGAGCTCGATCGGGAACCCATAGGTGTCGTGCAGGGTGAAGGCGTCCGAACCCGAGATCGCTTTTGCACCGGAGGCTTTGGTGGTTCCGGCCACCTCGTCGAACAGCTTGGAGCCCGCCGCCAGCGTGCGGTTGAACGCGGTCTCCTCGGCGACCGCGATGCGCCGGATCCGATCGAAGTCGGTGACGAGCTCGGGATACGACGGGCCCATCGCGTCGCGCACGGTGGCCATCAGATCACCGACGATGGGCCCCTCGATGTCGAGCAGCCTGGCCGAGCGGATCACCCGGCGCAGCAGCCGGCGCAACACATAGCCGCGGCCGTCGTTGCCGGGCGTGACGCCGTCGCCGATCAGGATGGCCGCGGTGCGGCTGTGGTCGGCGATGACCCGGTAGCGCACGTCGTCTTCGTGGTTGCCGACGTCATACCCGCGCGGGGCGCGCGCGGCCGCGGTGTCGATGACGGGCCGCAACAGGTCGGTCTCGTAGACGTTGTGCACGCCCTGCAGGATGAAGGCGACCCGCTCCACACCCATCCCGGTGTCAATGTTCTTGCGGGGCAACGGCCCCAGGATCTCGAAGTCGGCCTTGCCGGCCCCTTCGCCACGCACGTTCTGCATGAACACGAGATTCCAGATCTCGATGTAGCGGTCCTCGTTGGCGATCGGGCCGCCCTCGACGCCGAACTCCGGCCCGCGGTCGTAGTAGATCTCCGAGGACGGGCCGCACGGGCCGGGGATGCCCATCGACCAGTAGTTGTCCTCCATGCCGCGGCGCTGGATGCGATCCTCGGGCAGCCCGGCGATCTCCTGCCACAGCCGCACGGCCTCGTCGTCGTCGAAAAAGACCGTCGTCCAGATGCGTTCGGGATCCAGGCCGTAACCGCCCTGCTCGACACCGTTGGTCAGCAGGGTCCAGGCCAGTTCGATGGCGCGGCGCTTGAAATAGTCGCCGAACGAGAAGTTCCCGGCCATCTGAAAGAACGTGTTGTGTCGGGTGGTGATACCGACCTCGTCGATATCGGGGGTGCGGATGCACTTTTGGATGCTGGTGGCGGTCGAGTATTCGGGGGTGCGCGCGCCCAGGAAGTAGGGCACGAACTGGACCATGCCCGCATTGACGAACAGCAGGTTGGGGTCGTCGAGGATCACCGATGCGCTCGGCACCTCGGTGTGGCCCGCCTTCACGAAATGATCAAGAAACCGCTTCCTGATCTCGTGTGTCTGCACTTTCGAGTCCGCTTCTTTCCGTTACTTCGATGTCTCATTCCCAGCCTATTCGCCGGGGCATGGCAAGCCCGTCTCACGACGCATTTCGACCGCTCACAGTACCTGCCCCGGCGCGCCGGGCACCGGGCCGCTAACCCTCCAGAAAGCTCAGCCGGACCGAGCGTTGCGGGTTGTCCCGGTTCAGGTCGACCAGGACGATGCTCTGCCACGTCCCCAGCATCGGCTCACCGGCGGACACCGGAACCGTCACGGACGGCGCGACGAGCGCCGGCATCACGTGGTCGGCGCCGTGGCCCGCGGAACCGTGCGAATGCCGGTAGCGATCGTCGCGCGGCAACAGCCGTTCCAGCGTGTCGACCAGGTCGTCGTCGGAACCGGCGCCGGTCTCGATGATGGCCACCCCCGCGGTGGCGTGCGGGACGAACACGTTGCACAGGCCATCTCCCCGCGACCAGCAGAACCCGCGCACCGCCTCGGTGAGATCGACGATGCGGCGGCGGGAGGTGTCCACGTCCAACACATCGGTATGCATCCGGTCAAGCCTACGGCGCCGGCGACATGACCGGCCAACCAATTGTGAGTGCTGCCACACCATTGCCGGTGCCGACGGGCAGGAGGAAGGTAGTTCATGACCGGTGGCGCCACCGGGGCGCTGCCCCGAACAAAGAGGGGGTGGATCGTGTACGCACGCTCTACCACAATTCAGGCGCAACCCTCGTCCATCGACGCCGGAATTGCGCATGTTCGCGACGAGGTCATGCCCGCGCTGCAAGGTATGCCGGGGTGCATCGGAGTATCCCTTTTGGTCGACCGTCGCTCAGGCCGGTGCATCGCCACCAGCGCCTGGGAAAGCGACGAGTCCATGCGCGCCAGCGGTGAAAGCGTGACGCCGATCCGTGACCGGGCGTCGGAGATGTTCGGCGGCACGGCGGACGTCGAGCAGTGGGAGATCGCGGTGCTGCATCGCGACCACCGCGCGCCCGACGGTGCGGGCGTGCGTGCGACTTGGGTCAAGGTGCCGCCCGAGACCATGGACCAGGGCATCGAGTACTACAAGTCGTCCGTCCTGCCCCAGCTCGAGGACCTCGACGGGTTCTGCAGCGCGAGCCTGCTGATCGACCGCGCCTCAGGGCGTGGTGTGTCCTCGGCGACGTTCGACAGCATCGACGCGATGGAGCGGAACAGGGACCAGGCAACCGCGCTGAAGGACTCCTCGATGCAAGAGGCGCGCGCCGAGGAACTCGATGAATGCGAGTTCGAGCTGGCGCTGGCGCACCTCCGCGTGCCCGAGCTGGTCTGATCGAGATGCGGCGGTTGACCGGCCGAACCAGGCATTCGGCCGGTCAGCGATCTGCGCCCGGAAAGCATTGCGGCGAGTAACCGGCAGGAGGAAGGTAGCGAGTGGGACCGGTGGCGCCACCGGGGCGCCGCCCCGACATAGGAGGGGTCGACCGTGTACGCACGCTCCACCACCATCCAGGCGCAACCCCTGTCGGTCGACATCGGCATTGCGCATGTCCGCGATGTCGTCATGCCCGCGCTCACCGAGATCGACGGGTGTGTCGGACTGTCGCTGCTGGTTGACCGGCAATCGGGCACCTGCATCGCCACCAGCTCGTGGGACACCATGGAAGCCATGCGCGGAAGCGCCGAGCAGGTCGCACCCATCCGCGACCGGGCCTCGCTGATGTTCGACGGCAGCGCGCGCGTCGAGGAATGGGATATCCCGTTGCTGCACCGCGACCACCCGTCCCGCCCCGGCGCGTGCGTGCGCGCCACCTGGCTCAAGGTGGTGCCGGATCAGCTCGACCGGTCGCTGGACTTCTACCGCATGGCCGTGCTGCCCGAGATGCAAAACCTCGACGGGTTCTGCAGCGCCAGCCTGATGGTCGATCACCCCGCCTGCCGCCGCGCCGTCAGCTGCTCCACGTTCGACTCGATGGAGGCGATGGCCCGCAACCGCGACCGCGCCAGCGAGCTGCGCAGCCGGCGCGTGCGCGAACTGGGCGCCGAGGTGATCGACGTGGCCGAGTTCGAGCTGGCGATCGCCCACCTGCGGGTGCCCGAGCTGGTCTAGCGCTTCAGGGCAGCGCGTCGCCGGGGAATCCGCGGCAGGCGTGCACCTCGTAGGTGAAGACATTCGCGGCGACCCCGGGGTCGTCGGCCATGATCGCCGTGGTGTCCTCGACCGTCGCCGCGAAGACCCCGATGCCGCAGACGTCGGATTCGTCGCTGACCGGCAGCACCACCGCGAGCACGCCGTCGTCTCGCAGCCCGAAATTGCGCCGGCCGTGCTCCCAGATGACGCCCACTGACGACTCGTCGCCGAACCTCGGGCCGCGCTTGAGGATCACCACGCTGTAGGGCCGGGCGGTGGGCAGCAGAGCGCCCATCTCCTCGTCGGTGAAGATCTTCATGGCCGTCCCCTCTTGCGGATGATCGCGCGCAGCCGGTCCAGCCGGCCGGCCATCTCACGTTCACCGCCGCGTCCGGTGGGCCGGTAGTAGTCGACCCCTGCCAGCTCGTCCGGCGGATATTGTTGTGCGACAACCCCATCCGGGTGGTCGTGGGAATACTTGTAGCCCTGCGCGTTGCCCAGTCCCGCCGCACCCGAATAGTGACCGTCGCGTAGATGGGGCGGAACCAGACCGGCTTTGCCGGCCCTGATGTCGGCCATCGCCGCGGCCAGCGCCGTGGTGACCGCGTTCGACTTCGGCGCGGTGGCCAGATAAATCGTGCAGTGCGCCAGGGTCAGCTGCGCCTCGGGCATGCCGATCAGCGCCACCGTCTGCGCGGCCGCTACCGCGACCTGCAGCGCGTTCGGGTCGGCCATGCCGATGTCCTCGCTGGCCAGGATCATCAGCCGGCGCGCGACAAACCGTGGGTCCTCGCCGGCGACGAGCATGCGGGCCAGGTAGTGCAGCGCGGCGTCGACGTCCGAGCCGCGCACCGACTTGATGAAGGCGCTGATGACGTCGTAGTGCTGGTCGCCGTCGCGGTCGTAGCGCACCGCGGCCTCGTCCAGGGACTGCTCGACCGCCGCGACGGTCAGCTCGCCGCCGGGCTCGACCGCCTCGGCGGCGACCTCCAGCGCCGTCAGGGCGCGCCGGGCATCACCCGCGGCCAGCCGCACCAGCAGGTCGACGGCCTCGGGCGCGACCGCGACCTGGCCGCCCAGCCCGCGCGGGTCCTCGATCGCGCGTTGCACCACGGTGCGGATGTCGTCGGCGCTCAGCGGCCGCAACTGCAGGATCAGCGAGCGCGACAGCAACGGCGCCACCACCGAGAACGACGGATTCTCCGTGGTCGCCGCCACCAGCAGCACCACCCGGTTCTCCACGGCGGACAACAGCGCGTCCTGCTGGGTCTTGGAGAACCGGTGCACCTCGTCGATGAACAGCACCGTCTGCTCACCGGACAGCAGCGCCCGCCGCGCGGTGTCGATCACCGCCCGAACGTCTTTGACACCGGCCGACAGGGCCGACAGCGCCTCGAACCGACGGCCGGTCGCCTGCGAGATCAGCGCCGCCAACGTCGTCTTGCCGCTGCCGGGCGGGCCGTACAGGATGGCCGACGCCACACCCGAGCCCTCGACCAGCCGGCGCAGCGGAGATCCGGGCGCCAGCAGATGGTCCTGCCCGACCACCTCGTCCAGCGATGCCGGACGCATCCGGACCGCCAGGGGTGCACCGCCCGACACGACCAGCCCGTGATCGGTCGGCTGCGGCGCACCGGGGAGGTCAAACAGACCGTCGGACACGGTTTCAGGCATACCACGGCGGGCGGACACTCGCGCCGGCCCAGGCATGCGGGCCGGCAATCCGCGCGCCTGGGCCGCATCTTTGCTAAGTTCCGGTTTGCCAAGTTCCGCGCGCGTTCCCTCCTAGGAAACTTCGCCACACGAGGAAATCCGAGAGCAAGGACGGACATGAGCCAACCTCCCGAGTATCCGGGCATCCCGGCAGATCCCCAGGGCAGCAACCCTCCCGGCTACCAGCCGCCGCCGGGCTACGGCGCACCGCCTCCGCCGGGTTATGGCACACCTCCCCCGCCGCCGGGCTACGGCGCACCCCCACCGCCGCCTCCGGGTTACGGACCGCCCCCGGGATATGGCGCGCCCCCTCCCGGCTACGGACCGCCACCAGGCTACGGTGGCCGGCCCGCGTTCAGCATCGGAGACGCGTTCGGCTGGGCCTGGAACACGTTCACCAAAAACGCTGTGGCACTTATCGTTCCGACCCTGGCGTACGCGGTGCTGTTCGCCATCGCCTCCACCCTGATCGGCCTGAGCCAGAACATGGGCACGACGAGCAACGCCGACGACGACTACTTCACCTTCACCGCGAACCTCAACGGCGGCGGGACGGCGCTGCTGATCCTCGGCTATCTCGTCGCCTACCTCGTGGGTGCGTTCGCCCAGTCCGCGTTCCTGTCCGGCTGCCTGGATCTGGCCGACGGTCGCCCGGTGACCATCGGGTCCTTCTTCAAGCCGCGCAACTTCGGCATGGTGTTTCTGGCGGCGCTGCTGGTCGGAATTCTCACCTCGATCGCCTCGGTGCTGTGCTTCCTGCCCGGCCTGATCCTGGGGATCTTTGCCCAGTTCACCATCCCGTACGCGATCGATCGGTCCGAACAGCCCATCAAGGCGCTCACCTCCAGCTTCTCCACCGTCACGTCGAACTTCGGCAACGCCCTGCTGGTGTGGCTGGTCGAGGTCGCCGCCGTCGTGGTGGGCTTCCTGGCGTGTGGCGTCGGTGTGTTGGTGGCGGTCCCGGTCGCCGCGCTGGTGGGGATCTACGCCTACCGCAAGTTCTCCGGCGGCCAGGTCGCCGCGCCGCAGCAGGCGGGATACCAGGCCGGCCCGCCGCCCGGCACCCCGCCGGGACACGCACCGGCCTGACACTGCGCGCAGATTTCTCGTATTACGGCGCGGTCAGCCGCAATTGCGGCGCCCTGCGCCGTGTCCGCGCGTGTGATGGGATCAGCGACTATGAGCATCAAAGTTGCGCTGGAGCACCACACCAGCCACACCTTTGACCGGCTGGCGCCCGTCACCGATGTCGGCGCGCCGGGCATCCTTGACCTGCGCCGCGTGCGTACCGTTGCGCAGTAATGGCGTTTGCGGACATGACATTCGGCACCGGTGCACCGGCTGGGTCCGGCTCGATGGCCGGCACCGCGCACTACGACGCCGACCGCCTGCTGGCCGGGTACCGCGCCGCGCGGGCCCAGGAGGCGCTCTTCGACCTGCGGCACGGCCCGGCGAGCGGCTATGACGAGTTCGTCGACCAAGACGGCAACGTGCGCCCCGCGTGGGCGGAGCTGGCCGACGCCATCGCCGAGCGCGGCCGCGCCGGGCTGGACCGGCTGCGCTCGGTGGTGCACGACCTCATCGACAACGACGGCATCACCTACACCGACGTCGTGCCCGGCGGTCGCGGCCAGGAGCCCCGGCCCTGGCAGCTGGACACCCTGCCCATCGTGCTGTCCGCGGCCGACTGGGAGGTGCTCGAGGCCGGCCTGCTGCAACGATCGCGGGTGCTCGACGCCGTGCTGGCCGACCTGTACGGTCCGCGCAGCCTGCTCACCGAAGGCGTCCTGCCGCCCGAGCTGCTGTTCGGCCACCCCGGGTACGTGCGCGCGGCCAACGGCATCGAAATCCCGGGCCGCCACCAGCTTTTCATGCATGCCTGCGATGTCAGCCGGCGACCGGACGGCACCTTCGTCGTCAACGGCGACCGCACCCAGGCGCCCTCCGGGGCCGGCTACGCGCTGGCCGACCGGCGCGTGATCGCGCACTCGATTCCCGAGCTCTACGAGAGCATCGCGCCGCGGCCGACGACGCCGTTCGCCCAGACGCTGCGGCTGGCCCTGATCGACGCGGCACCCGATGACGCCCAGGACCCGGTCGTGGTGGTGCTGTCTCCGGGCATCTACTCCGAGACCGCGTTCGACCAGGCGTATCTGGCCACGCTGCTGGGTTTTCCGATGGTGGAAAGCGCCGACCTGGTGGTGCGCGACGGCATGTTGTGGATGCGCTCCCTGGGCACGCTGAAGCGCGTCGACGTCGTGCTGCGCCGGGTCGACGCCGACTACACGGACCCGCTGGACCTGCGCGCCGACTCCCGGCTCGGGGTGGCCGGTTTGGTGGAGGCCCAGCACCGCGGGACGGTGACCGTGGTGAACACGCTGGGCAGCGGAGTTCTGGAAAACCCTGGGCTGCTGCGTTTCCTGCCCGCGATCGCCGAGCACCTGCTCTCGGAAACGCTGCAACTGCCCACCGCCCAGGTCTACTGGGGCGGCATCGCCAGTGAGCGCTCACACCTGCTGGCGAACCTGTCGTCGTTGTTGGTGAAGTCCACCGTCGGCGAGAAAACCCTTGTCGGGCCCACGCTTTCGTCTCGGCAGCTGACAGAGTTGGCGGCCGGCATCGAGCGGACGCCGTGGCAGTGGATCGGCCAGGAGCTGCCGCAGTTCTCGTCCGCGCCCACCGACCACGCCGGCGTGCTGTCGTCGGCGGGCGTCGGCATCCGGTTGTTCACCGTTGCCCAGCGCGGCGGCTACGCGCCGATGATCGGCGGCATCGGCTATGTGCTGGCACCTGGATCCGCCGCATACACACTGAAAACCATTGCGGCAAAGGATGTCTGGGTGCGGCCCACCGAGCGGGCCCGCGCCGAGGCGATCAGCCTGCCAACGCCGGAGCCGCCGGCGAAGACGGCCGCGGGCACCTGGGGCATCAGTTCTCCCCGTGTGCTGTCCGACATGTTCTGGATCGGCCGCTATGGCGAGCGTGCGGAAAGCATGGCGCGGCTGCTGATCGTCACCCGCGACCGGTTCCACGTCTACCGCCACCACCAGCACAGCGAGGAAAGCGAATGCGTGCCGGTGCTGATGACCGCGCTGGGCCGCATCACCGGAACCGACATCACGCCCGACAGCGACGGCGACCACGCCGAGATGATCGCGATCGCCCCCTCCACGCTGTGGTCACTCACCGTCGATCCGTACCGGCCCGGCTCCCTGGTGCAGTCGGTGGAGGGGCTGGCTCTGGCGGCGCGGGCGGTCCGTGACCAGATGTCGAACGACACCTGGATGGTGCTGGCCGCGGTCGAGCGCGCGCTGGCACTGGAAAGCGAACCGCCGGACTCACTTTCCGAGGCCGACGCCCTGCTCACCGGCGCCCAGGCCCAGACGCTGGCCGGCATGCTGACCCTGTCCGGGGTGGCCAGCGAGTCGCTGGTGCGCGACGTCGGCTGGACGATGATGGACATCGGCAAACGGATCGAACGCGGGCTGTGGCTGACGGCGTTGCTGCAGTCCACCCTGACCGTCGGCCGCGGCGCCGCGGCCGAGCAGACCGTCATCGAGTCCACCCTGGTGGCGTGCGAGTCCTCGGTCATCTACCGGCGCCGCACGGTGGGCAAGATCAGTGTGGCCGCCATGGCCGAGCTGATGCTGTTCGACGCGCAGAACCCGCGGTCACTGCTGTACCAGCTGGAGCGCCTGCGCACCAATCTCCGGGACCTGCCCGGCTCGTCGGGGTCGTCGCGGCCCGAACGGTTGGTGGACGAGATCGGCACCCTGCTGCGGCGGTCCCATCCCGCCGAGCTCGAACGGGTCGGCGGCGACGGCCGGCGTGCGGAGCTCGCGGAGCTGCTCGCGGCGGTGCATGGCGAGCTGCGCGACCTGGCCGAGGTCATCACCACCACCCAGCTGACGCTGCCCGGTGGCATGCAACCGATTTGGGGTCCCGACGAACGACGGGTGATGCCGGCCTAGCCTCACGCGTTCGACGTCGCCCGCTCCTCGACGACGCCACGTAAGCGGTGCGGATCGGGCAGGCGCCGGCGCCGCACCATGTGCACCAGCGCCAGGACCGACAGCGCGGCGGCGTAGATGCACCACAGCGACGCGAATGCCTGCGTGTAGAGGATCGCGACCACGATCAGCCCCACCAGGTTCGCCAACCCGAACACCACAATCGACCGATAGCCCGACATCACCGCCGGCCCGATGACGGCGATGACGTACAGCACCGCCCACACGTAGCCGTCGCTCACGCCGGTCTGGTACTGCAGCGCGTGGGGACCCTTCGTCACCGTGACCGGTTCGGTGAGCACGACGACGGCCAGATAGACCGACACGACCGTGCCGAGCGCCGCGAACGGCGCCACCCGCAGCCGGGCGCCGCGCGGTTCCAGCATCAAGATCGCCCACGGCACCAGCGCGGGAAGCAGTGGCAGCGCGATGAAGACATACGCACGCATCGCCAAGTTGGCCATTCCCGTGGAGACAACGCCGTTGGGCCACACGGCCGCCTCGATGAACTGGTGGACCGCGAACACCGTCGGCAACAAAGCGAATGGCACTTCGCGCCAGTGCTTCACCTCACGCAGGGTCGCCACCGCGACCGGCACCAGCGCGGTGCCCACCACCAGGTCCGCCGTGATCGAGAAGCACACCGTAGCGCCCTAGCCGGCTACCGAGGCGCGACCGCGGGATTCCGAGGTCACGTCGTCGACCACGGTGTGGATGAACCTCATCTTCTCCAGCACCGCGACCGGCAGCACGAACGGGTACAGGTCGTCGTGTCCCATCGACCGGTTCACCATGTTTAGCGACCACGACAGGGGCAGCCACATGTCGATGATCGTCTGAAAAGCGCTGGGGCCCAGGGCGGGCCGGTCGAACGTGGCCGAGGCCGGCGCCAGTCCGCACCACGCCGAGGTGTCCAGCGTGTCGCGGATGTGCAGGTAGTGGGCGAACGTCTCGGCCCAGTCCTCGGCGGGATGCATGGTGGCATAGGACGACACGAAGTCCTCCTGCCAGCCCTCGGGAGCGCCCTCGTTGTAGTGGCGGTCGAGCGCTTCCTGATAGTCGGCTTCGTGGTCACCGAACAGCTCGTTGAACCGCTGCACGTAGTCGCTGAACGGCGCGATCAGCCGGTAGTAATAGTAATGCCCGATCTCGTGGCGGAAGTGCCCCAACAGGGTCCGGTAGGGCTCGTCCATCTCGACGCGCAGCTGTTCGCGGTGCGCGTCGTCACCTTCGGCCAAATCGATGGTGATGACCCCGTTTTCGTGTCCGGTCATCACCTTCTCGTGGGCGCTGGACAGCAGCCGGAACGCCAGGCCGTAGTCGGGATCCTTGTCCCGCCCGACGATCGGCAGCTTGAGCTCGTTCAGCTCGGCGATCAGCCTGCGCTTGGCCGCCTCGGCGCGGGCGAACTCGGCCATCCCGACGGTGTCGGCATCGTTGGGCCGTTCGATGGTCAGCGCGCACGAGGGGCACAGCAGCCGGGGGGTGTTGACGGGGACCAGCCAATTGCATTCGGCGAGAAGCAAATTGGCGCACAGCTGATACTCGCTGGCGTGCACGAAGCCGGCGTGCTCGCCTGTGTCGTCCTCCGAGATCACCAACAGCGCCATCTGATCGAGCGAAAACCCCAGCGCGCTACCGCAATTCAGGCAGGTCGAGTTCTCGAAGGTCAGGCGCTGGCCGCAGTTGGGGCAGGTGAAGTCACGCATGCAGCACTTCGCCTTCGTAGGGCACCACGTCGACGGCGACGTCGATCACGCTGTGCTCGGAGTTGGTGTAGATGATGCCCCGCAGCGGCGGGACGTCCGCGTAGTCACGCCCCCGGCCTACGACGATGTAGCGCTCGTCGACCATCTGGTCGTTGGTGGGATCGAGCCCCAGCCATTCGAATTGGCCGGGCTGCTGCGGAGTCCACACCGCCGCCCAGGCATGGGTGGCGTCGATGCCGATCATCCGATCCTTTCCGGGTGGCGGATCGGTGGCCAGGTACCCGGATACGTAACTGGCCGCCAACCCGTTGGCTCGCAGGCAGGCAATCGCCAGCCTGGCAAAGTCTTGACATACCCCTTCGCGGGCGGCCAGAACCTCATTGACCCCGGTCGAAATCGTCGTCGACCCCGATCGGTAGGTGAAATCGGTAAAGATGCGCGACGTCAGATCGCCCAACACCTCGATCAGCGGGCGCCCGGGGGTGAAGCTGGGCGCCGCGTAGTCGCGCACATCGTCGGTGATCTCGGGCGGATTGAGGTCCAGGGTGAACTCGGTCGCCAGCGCTCCGCCGGGCCCGACGGGCCGGGCCGCCTCCCACGGCTGCGCCGCCGGTGTGCGGGAATCGGGGCGGGGCGGATAGACGTCGACGATGGAATCACTAGTCACCTTCAGCACGCGGTGCGGCTCGGTCACGTGGAAATAGGAGCTGATGTTGCCGTAGCTGTCCTCGCTGGTGGAGCTGTCGGCGGGGGCGGGGTCGATGATCAGCCGGTGCGCGACACAGCGCTGCCGCAGCGAGTCGCGCGGGGTGAGAAATCCGCGGCCGTACGAGCTGGTCACAACGTCGGAGTAGCGGTACTCGGTGCGGTGGGTGACCCGGTGGCGGCGTGCGACCCCGGTCCCCGGTTCCGATGGTTCTGCTGGCAAGCGCTTCCTCCTCCTTACCGCTGATCTCATCACATGCCGACGGGTTGAGTGGGGTGCGTGGGACCCTCGGCGCGTACCGTTTGCCGATCCGACGGCATTCGCGCAAAAACGGGAGCACAATCGTGTTGTGGCCACGTGGGGCGAGGTCGCCCGCATCGTTGGTGAGCTGGCACTCACCTCCGAGCCGTCACCGCACGACTGGCGGGTCGGCAAGAAATTGCTGGCCTGGGAGCGGCCGCTGCGCCCCTCCGAGCGCGAGGCGCTGGAGCGCGACAACCCCCAACCGCCGCAGGGCGACATCCTCGGCGTTCGGGTGTCCGACGAGGGCGTCAAGTTCGCGCTGATCGACGACGAGCCCGGAATCTACTTCACCACACCGCATTTCGACGGCTATCCCGCGGTGCTGGTCAACCTGGCCGCAATTTCGGTGCGTGACCTCGAGGACCTGATCACCGAGGCGTGGCTGACCCAGGCGCCGCGAAAACTGGTTCAGGAGTTCCTGGCCGACTCGCGCTGAAGCGCTCACACGTGCCGAAGATCGATGACCCGTTGCAGGTCGTCGACGCAGGCGCTGACGACGTCCGCGAGGATCACCTGCGTCTTCTCGCCCGCGCCTGACTGCAGTTCCGCGGCGTGATGACGCGCCGAGGCCGCGTACGCGCAGGCGCCGACGGGATCGGTGTCGGCGAGCGCGGTCGCGGCCGCCAGCACCACCAGCACGGTGGGCACCGGCTCGGAAAGGCGCCCGCGGCCTGAGGTGGTCTCGGGGCCCGGCGAGACGGCGCGGGCCAGTTGCAGCACCGAGCCGGCCAGCAGGGCCACGTGCACGGCCTGATGGTCGGCGGCCTGGATCGCGGTCCGCAGGCCCCATCGTCGCGGCGCGATGGTGACGACGTGGCGCGCCGTGGTGCGTGCCTCGAGCAGCCCGCTGAGCTGCTCGTGCACCCGGTCGACGGCCGTCAGCGGCCAGTCCGGCGGCGGCTCCTTGCGGCCGACGGCGACGTCCGCCGCCCGGGACAGCACGTCGCGCAGCACGCCGAGCACGCCGACGCGGGCGTCGCGCAGCACCGTCAGCGGGTCGGCGGGGAACAGCAGGACGGCGAAGACGATGGCCACAGCGCCGCCGAGCAGCGCGTCGAAGATGCGTTCCAGCCCGACGCCGCCGCGGTAAAGGGCCAGCACCAGGATCGCCGACACCACGGTCTGGTTGGCGAACATCATGCCGTGTCCGATGAAGCCGCCCCCGATGAACACCGCGGCGCCCAGCGCCACGTGCGCGGCGACCCCGATGGGCACCCCGCCGGGACCGAGCAGGCCCTGCACCAGCGAGCCCACCCCGATCCCCAGGGTCACCCCGATCATCATCTGGATGGCGCGTTGCGCGCGCAGCACATTGCTGGTCGACAACGACACCGCGGCGGCGATCGGCGCGAAGAACGGCTGCGGGTGCTCCAGAACATCGTGCGCCAGGTACCAGGACAGGCCGGCGGCCACCGCGGTCTGCACCAGGTTGAACCAGACCAGCCGCAGCCGTTTGCTGCCCGCGCGCGCCGCGGCGAGAACCAGCGATGGGACC
>NZ_MBEI01000023.1 GCF_001953985.1 Mycobacterium colombiense | reverse complement strand
GGTGCCGGTGTCGGTGGTGGGGTTGTTTGCCGGGCAGGTGGCGCGGGTTCCGGGTGCGGTGGCGCTGAGGTGTGGGGGTCGGTCGTGGACGTATCGGGAGCTTGATGGGGTGTCCACCCGGTTGGCGCATCTGTTGGTCGAGTGTGGTGCTGGTCCGGGTGGGGTTGTGGCGCTGCTGTTTTCGCGTTCGGCTGAGGCGATCGTGGCGATGTTGGCGGTGCTGAAGTCTGGGGCGGCGTATCTGCCGATCGATCCGGCGTTGCCGGATGCGCGGGTGGCGTTCATGTTGGCCGATGCCGCGCCGAGGGTCGCGGTCACCACTGCCGGTCTGGCCCCGCGGTTGGCCGGGTTCGGCGGGATCGTCGTCGATGTCGATGACCCGGTGGTGGCGACTCGGCCTGAGACGGCGTTACCGGGCCCGTCACCGGCTGATCTGGCGCACATCATCTATACGTCGGGTACTACGGGGGTGCCCAAAGGTGTTGCGGTCACCCATCATAACGTGGCGCAGTTGTTCGACTCGCTGGATCTGGGGTTCGAGTTGTCGGGCGAGCAGGTGTGGGCGCAGTTCCACTCGTATTCGTTTGATTTTTCGGTGTGGGAGATCTGGGGGGCGCTGCTGCACGGGGCCCGGTTGGTGGTGGTGCCCGATGCGGTGGCGCGTTCGCCCGAAGAGTTCCACGCGTTACTGGTGCGTGAGGGTGTGACGGTGTTGACCCAGACCCCGTCGGCGGCCGCGATGTTGTCCGCCGAGGGCCTGGATGGCACGGCGTTGGTGGTCGGCGCGGAGCCCTGTCCACCCGAGCTGGTGAAGCGCTGGGCGCCGGGACGGGTGATGGTCAACGTCTATGGCCCGACCGAGACCACCATGTGGGTCTCCCACAGCGCGCCGCTGACAGCGGGCACACCGCCGATCGGTTCGCCGATATCGGGGGCCGCGCTGTGTGTGCTGGATGGATGGTTGCGCCCGGTACCGGCCGGCGTGGTGGGCGAGCTGTACCTCGCCGGTGACGGCGTCGGTGTGGGGTATTGGCATCGCCCCGGGCTGACCGCGTCGCGGTTCGTGGCCTGCCCGTTCGGCGTTGCGGGCCAGCGCATGTACCGCACCGGGGACCTGGTCTGCTGGGGTCCCGACGGGCAACTGCGCTATCTTGGCCGGGCCGACGAGCAGGTCAAGATCCGCGGCTATCGCATCGAGCTGGGCGAAATCCGTGCCGCGCTAACCGAATTGGACGGCGTCGAGCACGTCGCGGTCGTCGTCCGCGAAGACCAACCCGGCGACAAACGCGTCGTCGGGTATGTGACTGGAGCCGCTGACCCGGCCGACATTCGGGCCCGGTTGGGTCAGCGGCTCCCCACCTACATGCTCCCGTCGGCGGTGGTCGTGCTCGATGCGCTGCCATTGACGGTCAACGGCAAGCTCGACCCCCGCGCCCTGCCCGCCCCCGACTACCAGGGCGGCGACGGTTACCGCGCTCCGGAAACCGCCATCGAGGAGATCCTGGCCGGCATCTACGCCCGGGTGCTCGGCGTCGAGCGGGTCGGGATCGACGACTCCTTCTTCCACCTCGGCGGCGACTCACTCTCCGCGATGCGCCTCATCACCGC
>NZ_MBEI01000022.1 GCF_001953985.1 Mycobacterium colombiense | reverse complement strand
CGACCTAAACCACAACACCGAGTGTCAAGGATCAACCGAAACAGAAACGTAAACCATCAACCGACTCTGAACAGGGGAAATGTATGACTTCGGGTGATGTTTGTCGTTTCGCCTTCGGGTGATTGGAGGGCCGACCACCGTTGGGGCCGCTCATCCCCACCAGAACGACGTGGCGATCGCCACATAGAGCGCGATGAGCACTGCTCCCTCGAACCAGGTCGACTCGCCGTCGAAGGTCACCAGCACCGCGACCAGCGCCGACATAATCATCGACGCCAACAGCAGCGGCGAGAACACCAGATCGAAACCGGGCTGGCCGAGCCATCCCGCCGCCAGGCAGACGATCGGGGCGATGGTGAGCGCGATCTGGACGGGCGACTGGAGGACCACCTGAACCGCGTAGTCCATCTGGTTCTTGACAGCCAGCTGAATGCCGACGAAGTTCTCCACCGCGTTGCCAGCGACGGCCACGATCACCAGACCGGCGAAAACCTCGTTGATGCCCGCTGCATGCATCGCCGGCTCGAGGGCGGCGACGAACCATTCCGACACGAAGGCCGCACCGATACCGGCGCCGGCCAGCATGCCGATGGCCATCGCCAGCGGCCACTCGCCGTGCGCTGTCGCGGCACTGGCGGCTTCGGCCGAATCGGGGCTGGCCACAATGGGAGAGGCCGCTCTGGAGGGTTTATGACTAGCTTGCAGCGCCGAGTCGGGGGCCCGGTTTCCGAGCGTGGCGGGCAGCGAGAGTGCGAACAGCGCGAGCATGACGATGGAGACGACGACCGACAGCGCCCGTTCGTGCTGTTGCGCCGGGGTGTGTATTGCAGCGGTGAGCGAGGGGACGGCCAGGATGAACACCGCGAGGGTGAACATCAGTCCGAGGGTGCGTCCGTCGTCGGCGGCGAAGCGCTGGCGGCCGTGCTTGATCCCGCCGGCCACGAATGCGAGCCCGAGCACCAGCAGGGCGTTCGAAAGAATCGAGCCGACGATGGTGGCCTTCACCACGCCGTAAAGGCCTGCCTTGAGCGCGAACAGGATGACGAACAACTCGGGCAGGTTTCCCAGCGCCGTCTGCAGTATCCCAGTGGCGTTGGGCCCGAGCCGAGCTCCGAGCGCCTCCACCGAACGGCCGACCAGAGATGCCAGTGTGGCCAACGCGAGTGCGGAGATGGTGAACGACAGCACTGCATTCGCGTGGGTGAAGTTGAGAACCCCTGCTGCCACGGACGCGATCACGGTGATGGTGATCATGATGCGGTCGCGCCGGGTCAGCAGCGGGAGCCGTTCGGTATGGGTGCTCGTCACGCGCCTCTCCCTCTGATCGCGCTGAAGTTTTCCACAACCGAACGGTTCGCGCGGGAAACACGCTTGTCCCGCTGCGGCGACCTCGACTTACTGCCGAGTCCGGGTAATGGCGGGATGCAGCCGTAATCCTGATCTGCGCCGTCACGCTCATGCTGATAGGTGCCATCAACCCCTGGGTTATGGGCTAGCGGACCCAGAGACGCACCGCAAGAAAGCATTGATGTCGCCGTGCAGCAGCGCATCGCCGAGAGCGATGATTCGTGACATCGACAATCGACGGACGGCTCTGGGCGACCCCATTGGCTCAACTTCTTCGTTCTACTGCCCAATTTGGTCAACACCCTCGCCGCTTCGTTGTACGGAAACAGGCGGTAGAACACCCCCGATGGCCCTGTAACGAGCGTTGCGGCCTCAGCCTTACTCAGGAGGCGGGGATTGGCGAGCGCGATAGAAGTGACTGGGGCACAGCACTATCTGGCGCTGACCACTGAAGTCATCGCTAAACTACCCGCGCGTTGATCACCGAATGGCATGATTGCGCAGGATTTCGCTTGATGGAAGATGCAGTGGCACTGCGTGGTTGGGGACGTCGTACCTCATCCGCCGGTTACGTGAACGTTCATGCAGATGCCGGGCACCAGTATTAACGACCCGGCCCGCGGACAGGTCAGTTCCTACGAAGCCAGCAGCGGGGCAAGGGGGCAACGTCAATCAACGTGCCACCGTTGCTTGGCGGGTCAGTACAGGCGATCCAACCGACCCCTGGGAAATCCCTGAAACCAGCCATGGCCTGCGCGGTCTGTTGGGTCAAGGGCGCGGCATCCTCTCTCCGCCGCGTAGGATCCCTATATGCGAAGGGCTTTCGTCGTTACATTCGCGGTTGGGTTGATTGTCGCGCTGTTCGGTCTGATCTGGGCGCTCCAGGGATTTGGAGTGCTTGGTGGGAGCCCGATGAGCAATACCACGACCTGGTCCATCATCGGTCCGATCACGGTGCTGATTGGCATCGTGATTGCGCTATTCAGTTGGCGGAGATTCTCGTCAAAATAGCGCTTCATGTCTCCACCACCGTGAAGTCCACCGTGTGCCAGCCGGTGGCGCCGTCGGGGACGGTACCAACCTGATCTGCCGTTTGGGTGCCTCCGGTGTTGTCGGTGGCGCGCACGGTGATGGTGTGTCTCCCAGGGTTTTTCGCCTGCCAGGGGAAGCTCCACAATCGCCACGTGTCGTTGGAATAACTCGCGCCCTGTTGCGCGGGCTGCCACCCGCCGTCGTCGATGAGGACCTCCACAGCCCGCACCCCACGATTCTGTGCCCACGCGACACCGCCAAACACCACGGGTCCCATCGGCACCTTCTGGCCACCTTTCGGCACGTCGATCCGCGACTCCGTCTTGATGGGTGCACGCGGTGCCCAGCCCTGCCGCGTCCAGTACGCCTCTGCTCTGTCGAAGCGGGTCAGCTCCATCTCGACGACCCACTTGGTCGCCGACACGTACCCGTAGAGCCCGGGTACTACCAGCCGGGCCGGGTAACCGTGCTCGATCGGCAGCGGCTGACCGTTCAGGCCGACGGCCAGGAGCGCGTCGCGGCCATCGGTGAGCGCCTGCACCGGCGTGCCGGCGGTGAACCCGTCGATCGAAGTCGAGAGCACCATATCGGCATCCGCGTGCACGCCGGCCGCCGCCAACAGATCAGCTACCCGGTAGCCCGTCCAGACACCCGTCGAAATCAGTGGGCCTCCAACGGGATTCGACACACAGGTTAGCGTCGTCACCGTTTCGACGACGTCGAAACGGGCGAGGTCTTCGAAGCTGTAGGTGGCTTCATGGTCCACCATGCCGTGGATGCGCAGCCGCCAGTCGCCGTGGCTGAGTTGGGGAACACTGAGTGCGGTGTCCACTCGGTAAAAGTCGGCGCCGGCGGTGACAAAGCTCGGTAGCGCAACGGCGTTCGGTTGCACATCAGTAGGTATTGGTGGCGCCGATATGCGCGGTCGGGGAAGTGTGAAGCTGTTGCGGTCAGCGGCCACCGAATGCACCAACCGCGTAATGACCGCACCCGCCACGCCACTCGCTACTCCGAATCCGAGCAATCCCAACATGATCAACTTGCGCCGGCCGGCATCCGGTTCGTCGTGGTCGGCTCTGTCTCCCGGGTCTCCCAGGGCGGGCCAAAACCGACGGGTGAGCACGCGAAGGGTCGCCACGCCGCAGGCGGCGCCCGCGACGGTGGGGATGGTGTCGAGTGCTGTCGCACCCTGCCGCGACAGCACGGCAATGCATCCCAGGACGCCGGCCCCGCCGACCATGGCGCTACCGAGCGGGCGACGCTGAGTCTCGAGGGTCCCGGCGATTGCAGCGATCGTAGCGATCACCACGAGCACGGCGACGGCCACGAAGAGTTTGTCCAGAGAGCCCAGGGTCTGAATGGCCCACTCTTTGATGGGACCCGGTGTCAGGTCGACGGCCACTGAGCCGATCGCAGCACGCGCATCGGCCCGCGCACCGAACGGGACGCCCACCAGCTGGGCTATTCCGAGCGAGACGGTAGCGGCGGCGACCCCAGCGATCATCCGCTCATTGGACGGGGCGACGACCATCGAACTACTGTACTCGTGTTCGCCTCAGCAACCGCAAACATCTTGCCGTGCAGGCGAACCGGCGACATCGGCATGCTGCCCGACGACCGGGGCACGGTACGGGCGATCTAGCCTGACCCTGCACTGGGGGCCACAGCCGTGACCTCGATTCGAGGCCCCAGCACGTCTGCAGTGATCGGCCCATACTGGAGGGATCTCGACGTTTCGTCGGCTGTAAGTCGCCCGTACTCGCCGAGAAGCACTGACAGGTCTTGGCCGGGTGGAAGTGGACATAATGATCATCCTTTACGCATTGGCCGCAGCGTTCGGCCTTGGTGTGCTCTGGCTGGGCACAAACGTTCGGGTCGTCAAGCAATTCGAACAAGGCGTCGTCTTTCGTTTCGGACGTGCGCAAACCGCGGTCCGTGGACCGGGGCTCACGATGCTGATTCCAATCGCCGATCGCCTCAAGAAGGTGAACATGCAGATCATTACGATGCCGGTGCCCGCCCAGGATGGCATCACGCGCGACAACGTGACCGTGCGTGTGGATGCTGTCATCTATTTCAAGGTTGCGGATCCGGTGCGTGTGGTTGTCGACGTACAGGACTATGTGTCCGCCATTGGCCAGGTCGCGCAGACATCACTGCGTTCAATCATCGGCAAAAGCGACCTGGACGACCTACTCTGCAACCGCGAGGGTCTCAATCAGGGCCTGGAGTTGATGATCGACAGCCCCGCGGTGGGCTGGGGTATTCACATCGACCGCGTGGAAATCAAGGATGTCGTACTGCCGGATTCGATGAAGCGGTCGATCGCGCGCCAAGCCGAGGCGGAGCGTGAGCGGCGCGCTCGGGTTATCACCGCTGACGGTGAACTACAGGCGTCTGAAAAACTGGCCCAAGCGGCCGAGACGATGGCCGTGCACCCGGCTGCGCTTCAGTTGCGGCTCTTGGAAACCGTGGTCGAGGTCGCCGCGGAGAAGAACTCGACCCTGGTGCTTCCCTTCCCCGTCGAACTGCTCCGGTTTTTGGAACGAGCAACACCACAAGCATCCGGGGGTCGGGACGACGAAGCCGCTATGCCCTCCACCGGAGCGGCGGCTTCGAAGACCGAGATGTCGAAGCTGGACAAGCCACAGATCCCCGAAGACGCCAGCGGTTTGGAAGTCGACACACGCATCGCGGGTCGGCATTCCGACTGAAACGGGTAGCCGTTCGAAACGGCCGAACCCGGGGTGAGCCGGCCATGTTGGCCGACACACCTGACTCTCGTCGAATTACTCTTGGCCCAGCAAATCTCACGGAACCGGTGTGTGGGTTGTGGCGGCGTGGCGGGCCCGCGCGGCAGTGCGTCGTGCGGCCTCCGTATGCTCGGCGGCGGTGACGACCACCGCGTCAGACCCGGGGTACACGGTCGCCTCCTGCCCAGTCACCAGCCAACGCACCACGTATGGCGGCGAGCCGTCTTGCGAGCGAACCTCGATGATCTCAGCATGTTGATCATGCCGTTCCGTGGTTGTGCCCTTTACCACGAGGTAGTCGCCGACATTAGCCTTCATCGCCCGCCCCCTTCTCGTCCTGGTGAGACTGCGGACCCCTCCATCGTGCGCGCGTTCGTCACTTAACGGAAGCCTGAGTAACTACTACAGCTTTCCGGCGACGAAGTCCGCGCTTGTAGGTCGGCGCGTACCGCCACGTCCGTGGCTGAATTCCGACGCGGCGGCCGCGCGAGGCTCGCGCTCGGTTTCGCCACACTGTTTAAATTGTGAGCGTGGCAGCGCGGGCCGTCCTGGTTACCCCACTGTCGGGCCCGCTGGCTAGATTCGGGATTGCAGGGGCTCGCGCCGTTGCTTTCTGGGCTGACAGTTGCGAAGTAAGTCTGGAGGTCATCGACGCTTACCCCTCCGCGGCGTCCGCGATACGGGCCGCCGAGGCTAGCCGGCCCAACGTGGTGTTCGGGCCCTACGGTTCAGGGCCCGCGCTCGCGGCCGCGGCCGCCAGCACAGGGGTCGTCTGGAACCACGGTGGCGCGACCGCCCGGCTGGCGCGGCCGGCGTATCCGCGTGTCGTCAACGTGGAGTCTCCCGCTTACCGCTATCTCGCCGCAGTGCTCGAAGCACTTGTCGCCGACGGTCTCGGGGAGGGGTCAGAGGTGGTAATAGTGCACGTCGACACGGGGTTTGGTCGCGAGGTGGCCGATGAGGCGGCGGTAGTGGCCCGGAGACTGGGTCTCCTGTGGCGGTCGGTCACTTTTCGGCCAGGCCGGGCCAGAGATATGCTGGCGCGGGTCCCGGCGGGCGATGTGCTGTTATCGGCCGGTTCCTTCGACGACGACGTCGCGATCGCGCAGTGGGCCAGCGAACACCGTTGGCGCGCAGTTGGATTGGTTGCCGCAGGGGTCGATGAGCTCCGCCATGCTATCGGTGATCGCGTGGAGGGGCTTTACGGACCGTGCCAGTGGTTGAACGACGGGACAGATGATCCCGCGGACGGACCCAACAGCGAGTGGTTCAGCCACTGTTACCGGGACGCGAACGGCACTGAGCCGCCCTATCCGGCTGCTGCGGCCTTCGCCGCAGGTGTCATTTGGCAGCGCTGCGTGAAGGAAGCCGACACTATTGAATCCTCTCCGGTGATGGCCGCATCACAACGACTAGACACCACCACCTTGTTCGGTCGATTTCGTGTCGACCCGGTCACCGGCGTGCAAACCGGCCATCAGATTCGCGTCGTTCAGTGGCGAGACGGAGAGCGGGTGCTGGTCGATCGGCCGCCTCGTCGGAAGTGAGCGTCAATGCCACATCACCTCCGCATGGGTCGGCGTGTTGGGGGCGGTCCGTCCCTAGCTAACCAGCTACACCTGTCAGCTCGTCCCGTCGCGGCGGCAACGCGGCGTCCAGGAACGAATCTGGCCGGTACTGAGCCCCGTACCGAAGACGTACGGCAATAGTCAATTTCACTGTGTTACAGGCGATTTAAGCCATCGCGGCCAGCGGTTTCGCCTGGTCGGCGCGGCGCTGGATAGGGACTCATAATCCGTCGGTCGCGGGTGCGAGCCCCGCCCGACGCTTTACGCCGCAATGGCGCTCGGCTGACGGCCCGTCTGCCTTGCCAAGCGAATCTCCAAAGCGATAGCACATGCGATATCAACTTTTGAGGCTGCACCCGCTGTGTGGTCGCAGCCATCCGGCGACATTCGAGCCGTGGCAGTCTGGGGAGTGTGACCGACCTCGTGGAGGACTTCGAGGCTCAGCGGCCGCGCCTGTTCTGGTTGGCCTACCGACTGCTGGGGTCGGCGAGCGAAGCCGAAGACGCCGTGCAGGACGCATACCTGCGACTACACGGCGCGGACTCGGCGCTCATCGAATCGCTGCCGGCGTGGCTAACCAAGGCCGTCACGAACCTGTGCCTCAACCGGCTCACGTCGGCCCGCGCTCGCAGGGAGGTCTACCCCGGACCGTGGCTTCCGGAGCCAGTCCTCACCGACGACCGGACACTCGGCCCCCAGGAAATTGCCGAGCAACGCGAGTCGGTGTCCATCGTGCTGCTGAGCTTGATGGAGCAACTCAAGCCCAACGAGCGGGCGGTGTTCGTGCTCAGAGAGGCGTTCGCCTACAGCCATTCAGAGATCGCCGAGATCCTCGAGATGTCGGAGGCCAACGCCCGGCAGCTGTACCGGCGCGCGAGGCAACGCCTTGGTGAACCTCGGCGGCGTTTTCAACCTGATCGGACGCAGTGGCAGTCGCTGGTCGATCGGTTCTTCACCGCCGCCACCGCCGGCGACGTCGCCGGACTCGTCGAAATCTTGACCGCCGATGTGACGTCCACGGCGGACGGCGGCGGCAAGGTGGCGGCGGCCCGGCGCGTGGTCTCGGGCCGCGACCGGATGGCCCAGTACGTGGCGCGGGTGTTCACCAGAAACCTGGCGCAGGTACGGCTGCGTCTGGATGTCGCCGAGGTCAACGGCGAGCCCGCGATGCTGGCATTCGACGGCGACACGCTGGCGGGGGTCTTGTGTTTCGAGATCACCGGTGAGCGGATCGCGGCCCTACGGATCCTGGCCAATCCCGACAAACTGCGGTTCCTTGCCGGGCAGTTGTCACATCCGGCGGACCTGCCCGGTTCGTAAGAGTATGGCGAATCAAGTACTCGTAACCGGCGGCACCGGAACCGTGGGCCGCATCGTTGTCGACCATCTTGCGGCCGAGGGCAAAGATGTCCGCGTTCTCAGCCGCGGGCGGCGGCCCCGGCAGTCCTCCACTATTCGGCATGTCGTGGGGGACGTGCGAACCGGTGATGGGCTCGACGCGGCGCTGGACGGCGTCGACACGGTCGTGCACTGCATCTATCCCACCGAGCACCTGGTCACAGCCGCGAAACGGGCGGGCTCACCACATCTGGTGTACGTCTCCATCGTCGGAATCGACCGAGTCCCGTTCGCCCTCTACCGCTTGATGCTCGCCAACGAACGCACGATCGCCGAGTCGGGCCTGCCATGGACCGTGCTGCGGGCGACCCAGTTTCACGATCTCATCGCCTTCCTATTGCGCATGCTCGCGAAACCACCGGTCATGGCGCTGCCGGCGGGGCTGCGGTTCCAACCGGTCGACGTGCGCGACGTGGGCGCGCGGTTGGCCCAATTGGCGCTGGGCGAGCCGATCGGGCGGGCGCCCGATTTCGGCGGCCCGCAGGCGCGCGGGCTCGACGATCTTGCCCGCAGCTACCTGGCGATCGTCGGTAAGCGTCGGCCTATCGTCCCGATCCGATTGCCCGGCAAGGTATTCGGCGGGATACGCGCCGGCGGGCTGCTGGCCCCGGAGCACGCCGCCGGCACGATCACCTTCGAGCAATACCTCGGCGAACAAGTCGCCGCGGGCCACCTGCCCTACCGCGGCATCATCCGCACCTACCTGCCGCACCGTCGACGCATGGATGCGCGGTGAACGCACGGCAGACCGCGCTTCGCGCCGGGGTGTGGTTTCTGACATTCGTGGAGATCGTGGTCGGACTCGTCGCGACACTGGCCCCGCGGGCGTTCTACGACTACGTGCCCTGGGTGGATCTCATCCCGCCGTACTCCGAACACCTCATGCGCGACTACGGCGCCATGAATCTCTCGCTTGCGCTCGTATTCATTGTCGCCGCAATCACGATGGAGCCCCGCATGGTGCGGGTTGCGCTGGGCGCGTACCTGCTGTTCGCCATCCCGCACCTGATCTTTCATCTCACCCACCTGGAGCACTTCACAACGGCGGCCGCAGTCTGGCAAACGATTGTGCTCACGGTTGCCGTGCTGCTGCCGGCTGGCCTGCTTATCCTCGCGGCGTGGCGGCCCAGGCGAGCCGCCATCGCTTTTTAGCTCCCGGCAGGGGGTTCATTTTGTGCGGGTGTCGAAATGGTTGGGCTACGTAGGGCGCGGCGCGGATCGGCGGCGTGTCGCCAGCTAACACCCAAGCGCAAATCTCATCGCTGCGTCAACGCGGCGTCCAGGGGCGATTCCAGGGCGAATCGAGCCCGTACCGAAGGCGTACCGCCGACGCCCGAAATCCCTGTCTCGCAGACGATTAGAGGTCGCCGCGAGCCGTTTCTCCTGGTCGAGGATATCGCCTGCTATGGACTCATAATCCCTTGGTCCCAGGTTCGAGCCCCGCCCGCCCCACCACAGTGGCCAATGACGTCGGTCGATGAGGGAGACCTGTCCCTTCTGAAGTGAGCACGGTTCGCAGCGGGCCCGGCCCGGTTGATGCGACCCCCTGCGCAACAGCGTGCCGGCCTTTGGAAGCCGGAGCTACGTTCGCAGCGCCGTTATTACAGTTGAACTAATGACTGACGCAACGGGCGCACCGCCGAATGACGGCTTCGAGTTTGTCATCGCAGAACCAGGCGTCGAGATCTCGGTGCAGCAGTCGGGCGAGGGCCCGACCGTGCTTTTGGTCGGCGGCCTCGGCATGCCGAGCATCACGTGGAACATCTGCGGACTTCCCCAGTCCCTCGTCGACGCCGGTTTCCAGGTCATCGCATACAACGCGCGCGGCATGTCGCCATCCTCCGCACCGGCCGCGCCGTACTCGGTGGCAGACCTCGCCGCCGATGCCGCGGCCATCCTCGACCATTTCCAGGTCGACCAGGCCATCGTCGTCGGCTACTCGATGGGCTGCTATATCGCGCAGACGCTACTGCGTAGCCGGCCCGAGCTCGTGCGGGCGCTCGTTCTGTTCGCCGGGCTGCAGCCGTCGCCGGTGGGTGCGATGGTTGGCGAGATGGAACTCGGTCTGATCGAACGCTACGGTGAATTGCCGCGCGAGGTATTGGTGTTCGAGCAGTTGTTGACCACCCTCCACCTGCCGATGCTGCAAGATCCGGAGACCGTGCGGGGCTGGCAGCAGGCGCTGTCGGCCGGCTATGAGAGCGGTTGGGCAGGACAGGAGGGTTTCAAGGGCCAGCTGACGGCTTCCCAGCAGTGGATCACGTCCGGCGAACCGACGCCGGAGCATCTCGGCGAGATCGACGTGCCTACGCTCGTCCTGGCTTTCGAACACGACCTGTTCTTTCCGCCGGCCCTCTGCGAGGCGTCGGCTCGGCTTATCCCCGGCGCGGAGTTCGTACGAATCGACGGCGCCGGACACGGCGGCATCTTCACCGCACCCGGCGACAGCGTCGCCCGGATCACCAATTTCTGCCGCGCGCACCGCGATTCACAGCGGTAGGTCACCGCCGTCCCAGTCGTGGTCGTGCATGAACGCGTCCGGGATATTCACCCGATAACGAGCCGCCTCGGTGAAAATGGTTGCCGCGACGAGTGGCAGCGCCAGGGTGGGCCTGAGATCGCTGCGGGTGAAGACGGCGTCGTCGGTACGGCGGTAATCTCGCAGAAATCCGCGGAAGGTGTTGTCCTGCAACGACGATTTGCGCCACCCGTACATCAGCATCCCCGGACCCAGCATCTTGCTCACACCGGGCTGGGGCGTGATGAGCTCGTCGTTCACGCCGAAAAATGCCCTGTCGACCCGCGTTTCCGGATCGAACAACAGGATTCCGCTGGTTGCACGCGGATTGCATTCAACCGTGAAGAGCCCTCGGCCGGGCACTTCGATGAAGTCCAGCCCCATCTGCCCGGTGAAATTGAACGCCTTGACGCACTCGCGCGTCCATTCAGCGATAGCCTCGTGCTGGACGGACTCGAAGAACAGGCACGACGTGCCGTCGATCGCGTAACGCACCGGGTAAAGTGCGTGTGCTTTCACCTGACCCTCGTGGCAGACGGAATACGAGCAATAGCTCGTGCCGTCGGCCCATTCCTGGGCAATCCACGGATTCTCCTCTTCGAAACTCAGGCCGCGCGGCAGTTCACCCGGACGCACCTTTTGGACTTCCTGCGACCCCCGCGAGTAGACGCGCTTGAGGGCGAAGGGCTGGTCGAAGTCCAACGCTTCGAGCTCCTCCTGGCTGCGGACGAGCGCGAAGTCGAGCGTGGGCATGCCCAGCGTCTTGAGCGCGGCCTGGAACTCGTACTTGTTTTCCAGCCGGGCCTCGAGATCGAAACTGGATAAGAACAACTTCTGGCGGTCCGGGAAGAGATCGGGATGTCGCTTGATCGTGTTTGCCAAGATCTCGGTCCCCTCGTGGACCGTCACGACCATGTCGACGCCCTCCTCGCGGACGATGTCCGCGAGCGCCTGCGCCCACTCAACCGGCTCATACCTCGGCCGCGGTGCACGGAACGTCTTTTTGACCACCGATGAGAACCTGGACACCGGAAACCGCACCGAGTCTGTGATCAGCACGTCGTGTCCCGCGGCGCCCATCAGGCGGGCCAGGTGGAGTGACAGATATGACCGACCGAAGGTGATCAGCACGGTCTTTCGACCAAATCCGGACATCGGACCTCCCATTGAACCCCGAGCCCTATTCGCCGTGCTCCGGCTCGATCCGGGTCTTCTTCCGGATCGACGATCGCGCCTCATGCAGGTGCTTGGCCGCCCACCGGCGATACGTTCGTCGAGCCCACGACATCCGTTCCTGCGAACGCTCCGGACTGCGGACCAGCTCGAGGTCGACATGGTCGAGCTCCTCGGGCCCGATTTCGATTCGGTCGCGGCCGTGGATGAACTGCAACACCAGAGCGTCGGGGTCCAGCAATTCGCGCTCCCACGCCTCGTGGTCATCGAGGTCGGCGATGCCCATCGCGTCGGCGGCGTTGCGAAGCACCTCGCCCAGTTCACCGTCGAGCAGTTGACGAAACGCGTCGGCGCCCTGCCGGGGATTGGCGATCATCCACGAGTGATACGCGTCCGGCACCTTGTACAGCGTGGCGTCGGACTCGTCGGCGATGTCGCGCGCGTGTTGGAACGGCACGATCATGTCCTTTTCGGCGTGCACCACCATCGTGGGCATCCCCTCGTCGCGCATGGTGTGCAGCATCGGCGTGTAATCACCGGACTCGATGATGGCCTTGATCGTTCGCACGGCCACGAGGGGATAACGCAGGTTGGGCACCGCCACCGCGGCCAGCACGCGGAAGTATCCGAGCTGCTCGCTCGGTGAGAGCTGCGTGGGGTCGCCCAGTGTGTCGCGGAACGCGGTGTAGGCCGCGCCCAACGCCTTGGTTGGCGACCTCACCAGTTTTGGGATGGTCGTGTCGAATTGCGCGCCGGCCGCCGGGTCGAACAGCACGGCGGCGAGTACCCGCTCGGGCGCGCGTGCGGCCAGCTGGATGGTCATTCGGCCGCCCATCGAATGGCCCACGAACAACGCTTGCCCGATGCCGAGGGCGTCCAGCGTGCGCAACACCGAATTGGCGCGATCGGTGAAGGCGCACGCGTCGCCGGGCAGTCGCCCGGTGTCGCCGTGACCGGCGGCATCGACCGCGACGACCAGAAATCCCATCCCGGCGATCCGGCTGAGCATCCGGAGGTATGCCCTACGACTGAGCAGGAGCCCGTGCATGAACAACAACGGCACTCCGCGGCCGCCGACTGAAAGTCCAATCCGGCGCCCGTCATCGAGTTCCACGACGTGATGGCTCAGGCGGATGCGGCTTGGTGATGTCTCCGTCATGGCCTCGGCGGAATTCCCAGCCGGCCGGGCCTTAAAACGGTGTCGAGCGGCAAGCGTCGCGCTTGTGCGGCCCCAACTGGGGGTATCCGGCTGTGCAAGATGACGCAAATGTCCAATCGAAGCACGGACGAAATCGACCCTTGCGTGCGTGTTTACGGGACGCGGGTCCACAACCTGCGGGGTGTCGACGTCGTAGCGCCGCGCGACGCGCTGGTCGCGTTCACCGGAATCTCCGGATCCGGCAAATCGTCGCTGGCCTTCGGGACCATCTATGCCGAGGCCCAGCGCCGCTACTTCGAATCAGTCGCTCCGTACGCCCGTCGACTGCTATTGCCAACCGGCGCACCGAAGGTGGATGACATCACCGGGCTACCGCCTGCCGTCGCACTGCAGCAGCGCCGGGGTTCGGCGACGTCGCGGTCGACGGTCGGCACCGTCACCACCCTGTCGAACCTGCTGAGGATGCTGTTCTCCCGCGCCGGCACCTACCCGCGCGGGGCCACGGAACGACTGGACTCCGATGCGTTCTCGCCGAACACCGCGGTGGGGGCGTGCCCCGAATGCCACGGGTTGGGACGAATCCACCGGGTGACCGAAGAAACGCTGGTACCCGACCCGTCGCTGACCATCCGCGAAGGCGCGGTGGCCGCATGGCCGGGAGCGTGGCAGGGCCAAAACCTCCGCGACATCCTCGTCACGCTCGGGTACGACATCGACAAGCCATGGCACAAACTCCCTAAGCGGCAACGCAATTGGATCCTGTTCACCGATGAGCAACCGACGGTCGAAATCGATCCGAGCCAGCACCCGGTGCAGGCCGACTATTACTACAACGGCACGTTCTCCAGCGCCGAACGTCACGTCCGGCACACGTTGGCCAACTCCCATAGCGCGATGATGCGTCGCCGCGTACTGCAATTCGTCGACAGCGTCGAGTGCCCGGTATGCGACGGCTCCGGGCTGCGACCGGAGGCGCTGAAGGTGACGTTCGCCGGGCGCACCATCGCCGACTACACGGCGATGCCGTTGGCCGACCTTGCTGAGGCGTTGCGCCCGACGGCTTCTCGGACCGATGCCGCTGCCGCGTACGAGTCCACGAAATCCGGTGAGCTGACGGAAGTGGCGACGATGATCGCCGCCGACCTCGTCGCACGCCTGCAGGTACTCATCGATCTCGGCCTCGGTTATCTCACGCTCAGTCGCCGCACTCCGACGGTGTCACCCGGCGAATTGCAGCGGTTGCGGCTGGCTACTCAACTGCGGGCCGGCTTGTTCGGCGTGCTCTATGTGTTAGACGAGCCGTCGGCCGGACTGCACCCTGCCGACGCCGAACCGCTACTCGAGGTGCTCGATCGCCTGCGGCGCGCGGGCAATTCGCTATTCGTGGTCGAGCACGACATGGACGTGGTACGCCGTGCCGACTGGATCGTCGACGTGGGACCAGGGGCCGGAGAGCTCGGTGGGGGCGTGCTCTACAGCGGACCGGTGCCGGGTCTCGCCGACATCGAGGGCTCGGTCACTCGCAAATACCTTTTCGAGGAGGACGGCCCGCCGCCTCGCCAACCGCGCACGCACGCCGGCTGGCTGCGGCTGCGCGGGATCTGCTTCCACAATTTGAGAGACCTCGACGTGGACCTGCCACTCGGGGTGTACACCGCGGTCACCGGTGTGTCTGGTTCCGGCAAGTCGACGCTCGTCGTCAAGGTCCTCGGCGATGTCGTGCACAGCCATCTCGGCACCGGACGGATGGCCGAGCCGGCGGAATCCGATGACGACGAAACCGACAGTGGGATCGTCGATCTCGATCACGACGCGAGTGTCGGTGTGACGGCAGAGGGGACCGAGGAGATCAACCGACTGGTATCCGTCGACCAGCGCCCGATCGGACGCACGCCGCGCTCGACGCTGGCGACCTACACCGGCCTGTTCGATGCCGTGCGGCGTGAATTCGCCACGACCCCGAAGGCGCGTCGCCGCGGCTGGACAGCGGGCAGGTTCTCGTTCAACGTGGCCGAAGGGCGCTGCCCCACCTGTCAGGGGGAGGGGTTCGTCTCGGTCGAATTGTTGTTCTTGCCAGGCACATACGCCACATGTCCGGCGTGTCAGGGAGCGCGTTACTCCGACGAGACACTCGAGGTGCGCTATCGCGACCGTACGATCGCCGACGTGCTCGCGATGACCGTCGATGAGGCCTCCGAGTTTTTAGCCGACGTCGCAAGCGCGGCACGGAGCCTGACCACTCTGCAAGAGGTCGGACTGGGCTATCTGCGTCTCGGACAGCCCGCGACCGAGCTGTCGGGTGGCGAGGCGCAGCGGATCAAGCTCGCCGCCGAACTGCAGAGACCCCGGCGAGGGCATACTCTCTACGTCCTCGACGAGCCGACCACCGGGCTTCACCCCGCCGATGTGGATTTGCTCGACCGTCAACTGCACCGTCTGGTCGACTCGGGCAATACCGTCGTGGTGGCCGAACACGACATGCGGATGGTCGCGGGTGCGGACTGGGTGATCGACCTGGGACCGGGAGCCGGCAGCGACGGCGGACGGGTCGTTGCGGCGGGCCCGCCGAAGAAGGTGGCACGTGCGAAGCACAGCCGCACGGCGCCGTATCTGGCGAGGCGCCTGGCACAAGCCGAGTGCTTACCGGCTTAAGCGCCATCGCAAATCTTGTCAGGCAATCCGGACGACCGCTTGTTCGAAGTACTGGTTGTAGGCCAGGTAGACCGGTTTCCTTCCGGTTTGGTCCAGGAATTCCTGGAATGCCCTGAACTCCTGTTCCTCGGAGCCCGGGTAGTTATAAAACTCATCAAATACGATTACTGTACCTGACATAATATTGTCGGCCAGCTGATGGAAAATCTCTTTCGTCGACGTGTAAATATCGCAATCGACATGCAGGAAAGCGATGGGAGTGGATTTCAGCACTCGGTTTTTGAACTCCGGAAGGGTTTCGTGGAACATGCCTTTTACCAAAGTTACGTTATGGAGCACCGGGGGCATCCACCCCTCGACGTTCGCCCGAAAAGTACCTTGGGGAACGGTGATGTCGGCGCGGGCCCAGCGTTCAGGAAGGCCGTCGAAGGAATCGAATCCCCAGATGCGTTGCCGGGGATTGAGCGCGGCAACGAAGTTGATGGTTCTGCCGGTGCATACGCCCATCTCCAAAAACGCGCCCGCCAACGTAACGTGGTCGGAGCCGAATTTGAGCAATTCCGCGTCAGTGTCCAGGGCCTTGGCATTGCCGAAGTGCTCGGCCACCATCGTCCTCGCTGCCGGCGATTCTCGATAGTCCTTGTCCATCGGGTAGAAATTGAGGATTTGATGCCCATGATGCCATTCGTCGCTCACGATCGGCATTTTCACTAATTGGGCCCAATTGAATCCGTTGCTACACGGATAATCTGACGCCGTCGACGGCTCCATGCGCTCAACCTCCTCGCCGGAAGACGCAGCATGATTATCGGCAGCGTAGAGGCTTGCCACCCGATTCACGAGGGATTGTGGAATCCCATCGGCACCGGTGCTAGATCGTCCAGATCCCAGCGTTCGACGGCCGCACCTACGCTCGCCATCGCCGCGAAACTACCGGCACCTCCCAAGCCGTCCGGTCTGGCTACGGTACTGCGGCGACATCGCTACTTCGACACGAAAATTTGATACACCGGAACGGCCGATAGCGCAGTACTCTTATGAGCCAGCATCTCCATAAAGGAGCGGGATCGTGCGGTCTCAGAGAGTCGTCGTCAGTCGACCGGATCGGCTCCCGTTGGCCGCTCGCGCGTCTGCGGTGCCCGCGACAATCCTCGACCTAGGCGGTCGGTATCCGGGGGCTGCCGTGTTGCTCGCGGCGCCGCTGACAGTCGCCGGTATCTGGGGAATGGTCACCCGCCCATCGTTGGCCCTGCCGCTGGTACTGCTGGTCGGCGTGGCCTTGGTATTGACCGATTTCCTCGCGGGCCCATACCGAGAGGCTGAGCAAAAGGCTCGGGCCGCGGCCGGCGCCCCGATGCGGAACCGTCAGCCGCTCGTCAATCAGCCCCGGCCGCCGTCCAAGCAGAAGCCGCCGCGACCCAAGGTCGAAGCTCACGTGGGGGCGGAGGCAGAAGCCGCCGCCGCCCAGGCGCTGGCCGCAGAAGCCGAAGCGGTGGCCGCCGCGGCGCGGGCGCGGGCCGACGCGGCCGCGGCCGAAGCCCTTGCCGCGGAAGCGGAAGCGCTGGCCGCAGAAGCCGAAGCGGTGGCCGCCGAGGCGCGGGCGCAGGAGGAAGCCGCCGCGGCCGAAGCGCTGGCCGCCGAGCCCGAAGCGGTGGCCGCCGAGGCTCAGGCGCAGGCAGAGGTCGCCGTGGCGGAAGCGCTGGCCGCGGAGGCGCGGGTGCGAGAGCGAGCGCGCGCGGAAGCCGCAGCCGCCGAAGCGTTGGCCGCCGAGGCGCACAAGCGGGCAGAGGCCGCCGAAGCCCACGCCCTGGCCGCCGAAGCCCGGAAGCAGGCCAAAGCCGCCGAAGCCCACGCCCTGGCCGCCGAAGCCCGGAGGCGGGCCAAAGCCGCCGAACCCGAAGCTTTGGCTGCCGAAGCGCGTGCGCAGGCAGAAGCGACCGAAACTGAAGCCCTGATCGCCGAGGCGCGGGAACGGGAACGGGCACGCGCAAAAGCTGCCGAAGCCGAGGCGTTGGCCATCGAGGCGCGGAAGCAGGCGGAAGCCGCCGAAGCGCAAGCGCAGGCCGCCGCAGCGAGGAAGCGGGCAGAAGCCGCCGAAATCGAGGCCCTTGCGGCCGAAGCTCGCAAGCGGGCAAAGGCCGCCGAAGCAGAAGCGCTGGCGGCCGAGTCGCGGGCGCGCGCGGAAGCCGCCGAGACCCAGGCCCTGGCCGCCGAGGCGCGGGCGCGGGAGCGGGCGCGCGCCGAAGCCGCCGAAGCCGAGGCGCTGGCCGCCGAGTCGCGGGCGCGCGCGGAAGCCGACGAAACTCGCGCCCGGGCCGCCGAGGTTTGGGCGGGAGCAGAAGCCGCCGAAGCCCAAGCTCGGGCCGCCGAGGCGCGGGCGAAGGCAATCCGGTTGCGGCTCGAGGCCGAAGCCAAAAACAAGCGGCCCCCGCAAGGCAACCAGCCGTAGCCGTAGCGGTGGTGCGGCGCTCGCGAACACGCTGAGCAGACGCGGGCAGCGTCGTGTGGCCGGAAGTGTGGAAAATCGACGCCTGGGTATCCCAGCGGGCGTATGTCTACAGCACGTATACAACCGGATCAGCGCGAACTCGACGGCGTCCAACAGATCGTCGACGCCATCTCCCAGGCGTTCGCCACCAAAATCGTCGGGCAGCGTGAGCTTCGGGAGTCGCTGCTCATCGGTCTGCTCGCGGGCGGCCACGTCCTGCTCGAAAGCGTGCCGGGCCTGGCCAAGACCACCGCCGCCAAGGTGCTCGCCGAGTCGATTCATGGCCGCTTTCAACGCATTCAGTGCACACCCGACCTGCTGCCCAGCGACATCATCGGCACCCAGATTTACGACTCGGCGAGCAACTCCTTCGTCACCCAACTGGGTCCGGTGCACGCCAACGTCGTGCTGCTCGACGAGATCAACCGGTCCAGTGCCAAGACGCAGAGCGCGATGCTCGAGGCGATGGAGGAACGCCAGACCACGATCGCCGGGCAGGTCCACCCCCTTGCGGATCCGTTTCTCGTGATAGCCACCCAGAACCCCGTCGACCAGGAAGGCACCTATCCGCTGTCCGAGGCGCAGACCGACCGTTTCCTGCTCAAGGAGATCGTGCGCTACCCCTCCCCGCAGGAGGAGGTCGAAGTCATGTCGCGGATCGACGCCGGCATCTACGACAGGGGACAGCCGACGGCGCCGGTGGTCGGCCTCGATGACGTGTTGCGCCTGCAGGAGGTGGTGCGTCACGTCCACATGGACCGTGCGCTGATGCTTTACGCCAGCCAACTGGTCGACGTGACCCGTCACCCCGCGCGGGCGCTGCCCAAGCAGATCGCGCGCCTGGTCGAGTACGGTGCCAGCCCGCGTGCCACGATCGCGTTCTGCAAGGCGGCCCGAGCGCAGGCGGTGTTGGCCGGACGCGCGCACGTGCTTCCCGAGGACATCGCGAATCTCGCGCACCGGGTGCTGCGGCACCGGCTCATCCTCGGTTTCGAAGCGGCCAGCGCCGACATCACTCCCGAGGTCGTGATCGACGCCGCGCTGCGTGCCGTTCGCGTGCCCTGAGGCCAATCGTGGGTAAGCACCTCAACCGGGCCAAGGCGCACTTCGGCACTGACACCCGCGGTCTGCTCGAAGGCGGCCGCTACGCCCTGTTGCATACGCGCAGCATGGAATTCGACGACCTACGCCCCTACGTTCCCGGCGACGACGTCCGGGACATTGACTGGAAGGCGTCCGCACGCTCGGGGGGCGTGCTCATCAAACGGTTCGTGTCCGAAAAGCACCACAAGATCCTGCTCGTCGCCGACGCCGGTCGCAACATGTCGGCGCTCGCCCCGAGCGGGGAGTGCAAACGCGACGTCGCCGCGCACATCATGGGTGCGGTGGGGTTGATCGGCTTGCGGCGGTCCGATCAGATCGGCATGGTCTACGGCGACCGCCGCGGCAGCGTGAACATCCCGCAGCGACGTGGCGAGTCGCACATCGAGGGACTGCTGCACCGCTGGTATCAACACACCGGCAGCGGCCCCGGTCGTACCGACGTCACGGCCCAACTGGACTATGTAGCAACGCATTACCGGCACACCATGCTGATCATCGTCGTCTCCGACGAACCGGAGGTCGACGACCGGCTCAGCGAAGTGCTCACCAGACTGACCGGGCGCCACGACATCATGTGGGCCATGGTGTCGGACATGCCCGCGGTGGGTCCCGACAACACCGACGGATACGACGTCGCCACCGGCCGCTTCGTCCTGAACGGGGCCGACCTCGGCCCCCGCGTCGTCACCGCGTACCGGCGCGCCGAGCAGACGCGGCGCAACCGCCTCGATGCGTTCCTGACCGCCCATGCCATTCCGTACGCGATTATCGCCGGCAGCAAGGACATTCGGCGCGAGCTCGTTCTCCTGACCGAGGTGGCCGCCCGTGCCGGATGACCTGCTGCGCCATGTGTTCGGGCCGCAGCCGTACTCGTCGTGGTGGCTGTGGCTGGCCGTGTTACTGGTTGTTGTCGTCTCCGGTTGGTATGCGGGTGTTTTCGTGTGGACGCTGCGGTCGGACCGGTTGCGGCGCATCCCTGGTGCGCGGCGAGTGCATGCCTGGCTGATCCGCGAGCGATTTGCTCGTTGCGTGCAGGGTATCGCCGACGAGCACGATGCCGGGCGGATGCCGGCGCCGGCGGCGTGCGCGGCGATCAGCCGGACGCTGCGCAGCTTTCTGCATCAAGCGACCGGCACGCGCGCACAGTATCTGCAGATCGCCGCCATGGCCGACGTGGACCTGGCCGCGGCCGCGCCGCTGCTCACCCAGCTCGGTGACGGGCAGTTCAACGCGGAGACGCACGTCGATGTCGACGACGTGAGTACCCAGGCGCAGGAGTTGATCCGCTCGTGGGCCTGAGGTGGTGGCCGGTCGCGCTCATCGGATTGGCCTGTTTCGTCGCGGTCGTCGTTCTGGCGGCGTTGCTGTCGATGACCGCCACCCGCCGGCAGCTGCGCCCGCTGGCCAATGTCGCGCGACTGACCCGGTTGCCCGAGTACGCGAAAGTAGCGCGGCTGCGGTCGCTGTCGACGATTGTGACGTTGGTGGTCCTGACGGTCATGTTCGCTGCCGCGACGTGGGCGGGGGCCCGTCCGAGCGTGGCGACCAACGATTTCGATGCCGCCCACCCCGAGGACATCATGTTGTGCGTCGGGCAACCGGTGGCCGATGCGTCGACGGCGGAACTGCTCGACTACTTCGCGCGTCAGACCACGAATTCTCCTCAGGCCCAACGCATCGGCCTGACATCGGCCAACCGCCGCCTGGTGCCGCTGACGCGCGACCATCAGTACGCCGCCGGCCGGTTCGGCGACTATACCGGCGCCCACGAGACGCCTTCGGCGTCGTTCGCCCCTGCGGTGCCGTACTCCGATTACGCCGTAAGCGTGAATGACGTGCTTGCGTTGTGCCTCTCGGGCTTTCCTGCCGCAGAGCAGCGCGCCACGCACCGGCGCTCGGTGATCTATCTCGGGCCGTCGGATCTTCGTGCCGCGGGGGAGCAGCGTCCCGCATTGTTCACCGATGGCAGCGTCCGGGCCTTGGTCGAGCGGGTCGGAGCCCAAATCAACGTGATCGACACTGCCGCCTCACCCACGAGCGCTGCGCTGGGCACGCTCGCCAACCAGACCGGTGGACGGTACGTCGCCCTCGGAGCCAAATCGATGACCGCGGCGCTCAACGAGGTTCGCGCGCACGCCCCGCCGGCGCGCCGTGCCGATGGCACCGTTGTGATCGCGGACTTCCGCGACGCGCCGGTGGTACCGCTGGTGATCGCCTTGTTGTCGGCGGCCGTGCTGTCGGTCGCCCTCTTGGTGTTGCGCCGATGACGTTTCAACCCGTACTGCCCTGGCCGATCCTTGCGGTCGTGGCCGGCGCGCTGTTGCTGGCGCGTGTGGTGGCGCTGCGCCAGGTGCTGGTTTCGGCGGGACAGCGGCGGAGTCGCGCGGTAATGCGCTGGAGTGGCGTGACATTGGCGGTGCTGCTGCTCATCGCGGCGACCAGCCGCCCGGCGTTTCTTGACCACGAAAGCGGACACGGCGCAACTGCCGCCGGCGCCAATCTCAACGTGTTCCTCGTCGTCGACCGCTCGGCAGATGGGCAACAGATCGCGGGCCTGCGCGATGACATCGCGGCATTGATGAAGCAGTACCCAGCGGCTCGATACGCGCTCATCGGCTTCGCTTCGAAAGCCTCCCTGGATTGGCCGCTGTCCGAGGACGTCTGGAGCCTGCGCCCAACCGTCGCGGCGCTCGGCTCCCAGAACGCGGATTCCGACGCGAACGCGAGCGCGGCGGACAACGTGCTGCGATACCAGCTGATCCAGGCAACGCAGCAATATCCCGGTTCGCGGAACGTGGTGCTCTACTTCGGCTCCGGTGCGCCGGGTTCGCGCGCGCCCCAGGGCGACTTCAACCTCATGGGAGGTTCGGTGGCCGGGGGAGCGGTGCTCGGTTACGGCAGCGGCGACGCGATCGATGAAGCCGAATTGCACAGGATTGCAGCACAACTCGGCGTCCCATACGTACACCGTGGGCTTGGTCAACCCTTCCAGATTGGACTGCCCGACACGCCGGGCCGCGGAGGGGATGCCGCCGACCGGACCGAGCTGTACTGGCTGCCTGCGCTGGTCGCGGCGGGGCTGCTGCTCGCCGAGATCTACCTGTCGGTCCGAGAGTTCCGGCGTGGCCGCATTGCCCGACGGGACCTGGCGTCATGACGCGCAGACCGGCTCGATTGCGGCTGCGACGGCGGCTCCTCATCTACTCGGCGCCGGTCGTCACGGTCGCGTTGCTGGTCGCAATCAAGTTGTTTTCGGTTGTGCTGGCTGGCAATTCGGCGGTCGAGGCCTTTGCGAGCCGCGACGGAGACGCGGTGGCGGCCGACGCGGCGATCCTCGGCGTCGTCAACGTGGTGGAACCGGCGAGGGCGCCGTTCGCCGCGGGCGCGGCCGCCGTGCTCGACGGCCGGCTCGAGGACGCCGACGCGCATTTCGCCGACGCGCTGGCCCGAACCGACATAGTGGGCTCCTGCCCGGTGCGCGTCAACCTCGAACTCGTCCGCGAAACCCAGGGCGATCGGGCCACGGCGGCAGGAGACCGAGCCCGCGCCGACGAGCGCTACGCGAGCGCGCTGGCCGTAGTCGACGCTTCGCCGCATGCATGCTTCGCTGGCAACACCGACCCGGACCCACAACGGCACGCGATCCGGGACGACGCCGCAAACCGATTGGCGGCCAAGAGGACTGCGCTCAACGCCCCGCCCCCGGCGCGCCACCGCCGCCACCGCCACGCCGGCTTGACCCCGCAGGAGGCGATCCGCTCGACAAACTGCAGCAGGTGCTGCAGGACGCCGCATCCTCGTAACGCTCTGTCAGGCTCTTGCTATGAACGAACCATGCCCCTGCGGCAGCGATAACAGCTATCGCGCCTGTTGCGGGCCGCTCCACGAGGGCCAGTCACAGGCCTGGACGGCCGAGGAATTGATGCGGTCGCGGTACTCGGCATTCGCCTACGGGGACGTCGACTACCTGTTCCGCACGTGGCACCCGCGCACCCGCCCGGCCGACGTGACCGTCGACCCGGGCATCACCTGGACCGGCTTGCAGGTGATCGACACCCTGGCGGGTGGGCCGGGCGATGATTCCGGGGAAGTGGAATTCACGGCCCGCTACGAGTCCGCGGGCCGCGCCGGCAGCCTGCATGAGCGCAGCCGCTTCGAACGCCGCGCCGGCCGATGGTTCTACCTCGACGCCGTCACCGAAGATCTGTAGCGAACCCCTACGTCAAGCGGCCGACCGGAGAGAAATTCGTTACCGCGAGCGCAACAAAATAGCCAAAACCGGTAGCCGCATAGATCGGCGACGCTCCCTTATGCGGCAGGGACGACTAAGAGGTCGGAAACCTGCCAGCGATCACCGCCCGAGTAGGTATTCGCTGGAAATACCCGGCATACAGAGGAGCTGATGAAATCTATGGCAGAGCAAAACGAAGGTATGGCATTGATGGCAACGGTCGAAGATGCATCTCCTGCCGCACCTACCGCCTGCGCAGGTTGGACCACTCACGACATCGTTGCCCATTTTGCCGCCGGTTCCAAAGAGATCGCCGATCTGATCGAAGAAAAGCTCGCGGGGTCGCCGTCGCGGCCCACTCGCGACTTCGCCAGTCGCGAGGCATCGTTTCGGGCACTGCCCGACGACCAACTACGCGCGGCCTGGTACCGGCAGACCCAACGCAAGACCGAGGCGGTAGCTGCGCTGGCCGCGCTCGGTGAAGACGCCACATTTGAATTCACCGGCGCCACGCTCACAGCCGCCCAAATCGCCTTGCACTCACGCAGCGAGGCCGCCATCCACCGCTGGGACATAGCAGGCGAGGATGCCGTTTCCGCTTCGCTGCTCAGCCAGCCCGAACTCACTGCGCACGCGATAACGGTTCTAAATGGAATGCCGGTGCTGCTGGAATCTTCCGGCAAGCGAATGGAGCAAGCCAGTCGGCATCCACTCAGCATCGTGCTGCGTTCCCCGAATCAGCCCGACGTGATACTCGTGTCCGACGAGGACGGAAACGCGCGCTTCGAACTGGCTGAACGACCTGCCGATGGAGACGCGGTAATAGAAGTTGATGCAGCGGCGCGCCTGCTGACCATTTGGGGGCGACGGTCGTCGAGCCGCCCGGAGCGCGTCATTGCCGACGACGCGACCCAACGCGTAATCGAGACCGTGCTGTGGCCCGACGCCGTTCCGTGGCCTAAGCGTGCGGCCAGGTAACTCCGCGCGCACGCCCTGCCTGGTTTCACGCGGCGCCCCACGTGGTCTGCCTTAGAGCGAGTGACGGGATTTGAACCCGTGTGTACGGCTTTGCAGGCCGCTGCCTAACCACTCAGCCACACCCGCATAACTCGCAACCATGCCAGCGAATGCAGTTGAAGCCCAGTCTTTTACTCGGTCCGATCATTTCGTTGAGCGGCTGCGGGCCGACTCGATCACAGGCCGATGTAGACGGCCTTGGTGTTGAAGTACGCCTCGATGCCCTTGCGGCCCCGCTCGCCGCCCCACCCCGACTGCTTGTGCCCGCTGATCGGCATCGACGGGTCGGCCGCCAGTGAGGAGTTCACCCAAATCTGGCCCGCGCGAAGCTCATTCACCATGCGATGGGCGCGGCTGAGGTTCTCGGTCCATATCGAGCCGGCCAACCCGTAGTGTGTGTCGTTCGCCGCGGCGATCACCTGGTCCTCGTCGTCGAAGGGGATCACACATCCGACCGGGCCGAAGATCTCCTCTTTGATGAGCCGCATGTCCGGCGTGGTGTTGGTGACGATCGTCGCCTCGTAGAAATAGCCCTTGCGGTCCATCGGCTTGCCGCCGGTGATCACCTGCGCGCCGCCGGCCACGCCATCGTTCACGATGCCTTCCACGCGCTGGCGCTGCTTCTCGCTGATCAGCGGGCCCAGCACCGAATCTGGGTCGTCGCTGCCCCCCATCGGCAGCATCTGCGCGAACCCCGCGAGGCCCTCGACCACCTGGTCGTAGATGCCGCGCTGGACGTACATGCGCGAGGTACACGAGCAGTTCTGGCCGGAGCCGGCGAGCAGACCCATACCGGCCCCCATGATGGCCTTGTCGAGGTTCGCGTCGTCGAACATGATCAGCGGCGACTTACCGCCGAGCTCCAGCGTCAGCCGCTTGAGGTTGCCCGCGGCCGCCTTCACGATCAGCCGCCCGACCTCCGTCGACCCGGTGAAAGAAATCTTGTCGACATCCGGATGCGCGGTCAGCGCGGCACCCGTCGTCTCGCCGTAGCCGGTGATGACGTTCAGCACGCCGTCGGGCAGACCCGCCTCGCGGAAGATCTCCTCCAGCTTCAGCGCGGTAAGTGGCGTCTCCTCGGCCGGTTTCAAAACGGCGCTGCAACCGGCCGCCAGGGCCGGCGCGACCTTGAGCATTGCGACGAAAAATGGCCCGTTCCAAGGGATGATGAGGCCGACGACGCCGACCGGCTCGAGCTGGGTGAAGGTGTGGTAGGTCTCCCAGGTGCCGAGCAGGCCGTCGGACACAAGATTGGCCGACTCGCCGTGGATCTTGCCGACCCAGCCGGCGTAGTACTTCAGCATGTCCACCGACACCGGGATGATGTGGCCCGCGGCCGTCAGGTTCATGCCATTGTCTTGTGCCTCGAGCGCAGCCAGCTCGTCTTTGCGTTCCTCGATGATGCGCGCGGCGCGGAAGAGCACGTTGGCGCGGTGCGATGCGGGCGCCTTGCGCCACACGCCCGACTCGAAGGTCTCGCGTGCCCGGGCCACCGCCGCGTCGACGGCCGCCTGGTCCGAATCGGGGACCTCCGCGATCTGCTCCTCGTTGGACGGGTTGTAGACCGCAATGGTGTTACTCAATGTTCCTCGTGGCCCTTCACTCGCGGGAAATGCTGTCGTCGCGCGACAGAGGTTACGCGCTTAACCATAGGGTGTCTAGTAAGCGCGGAGCTCACGCGGGGCGTCAGACGCGGACGGATTGCGCTGGTCATAGCGGTGATGACAGCGGACCGGCGATTTGTTGGCCGCGGCTTTGAAGCCAGCCCGCGCGGCCACGAATAGGCGGCTAGATTACCCGTATGCGGGTTTTTCGCCTGTTCGGCGTAGTCCTGGCAATTCTCACGGCGGGTCTGCTGTGGGCATCTCCGGCCGGGGCGCAACCGCCGTCCAAGCTCACCGATCACATCACTGACAGCACCGGGGTGTTGAGCGCTTCCGACCGCGCAGCGGTCAGCGCTGCCATCGACCGGCTTAACCGGGATCGCCATCTTCAACTGTGGGTGGTCTACGTCGACAACTTCTCCAGGTTCAAACCCGACAACTGGGCCGACCGAACCCGCAGTGCCAGCGGGATGGGCGATCACGACGCGCTGCTGGCCGTGGCCACCAACACCAAGTCGTACACGTTCAGCGTGCCGCCGCAGATCCTTACAGCCGCCGAGACGAACAAACTGCGTACTACCCAGATTGAACCGGTACTGGGCGCTAAAGACTGGAGCGGCGCCGCGGTCGCCGCGGCCGACGGGTTGGACAAATCGACAAGCTCGGCGAAGCCGGCGAGTTCGGCGAAGTCGATCTGGCCGCTGATCGCGATCGGCGTCATCGTGGTCGTGCTTTTGATCGCTTTGCTTGTGCTGCTGCGCGCACGCCGCCGTCGGCGCGCCGCCCGCAGCGGTGGACAGCTGGACATCGGCGGGGGCGATCATCCGGTGCAGCAGGCGTTGTCCGTCGCGGATGCCAGAGTGCGTCAAATCTCCGACTATGTCGCCAGGTATCGCTCCAACATCGGCTCCGAGGCCCAGGCGCGGCTCGACGACGCGAAACGGCACCTGGCGGCCGCGCGCGGCGTGGAAACAAGCAACGACAGCGACGCCATTGCGTATGCCAACAGGGCATCGACGCTCGCCGCTCAGGCCCAAAGCCTGGCCAACGGCGACGTTCTGGAAGCGCACCGCACACCGCGGCGACGAGGCAGCGCGTCTACCCGCTAGATCGACCAAACGACAAGGCGCGCAAACCATTTTGGTGACGTACCACCGCCGTTAACGGTAGGCGGCACGCAGCAGCGTCAGCGTCTGCTCGACGGTCTCCTCCATATCTCGCGTCGCGTCGACCCGCAGAAGGGACGGCTGCTCATCGGGAGGCGTGAACGCGGCCCGCAACTCGGGCCACAGCTCGATCCGCGCATCCGAGACAACACCTTGCTCGGTGGCGCGCCGCTCGAGTCGTGCGATCAGGGTGGCGTCGTCCGCCTCGCACAGCACGACGTGGAGGTCCGCTCCGAGGCGGTGCGCCAGTTGCTGGATCTGGGACCGCTCGCGCGGATTGCCGAATGTCGCATCGACGACCACGCCGCGACCGCGGCGTAACCAGCGCGCCGCGTCGCGACGCAGCGCGGCATATGTGCTACGCGTCCTGGCCGGATCGTAGAGCCCCGAACCAAATTCGTCGTTACCGCGCCGGGTGGGTTCAATGCCCGCCATTCTCTTGCGCGCCACGTCTGACGACAGGTGCACCAGGCCCGATCGGCCGGCGAGCGCGCGCGCCAGGGTGGTCTTGCCGCTTGCCGGAAGGCCCATGGTGACCACCATCGGTCGGTGGGGTAGGCCACCCGCGTGTGCCCACGCCAAATCGAAATAGGCCCGCGATTCGGCGATGAGCTGACGCGCTTCACCACCGGATGCCTGTTCGGCCTGTGCTAGGCGCAGGCTGCGGACCTTGCCGCGCACGTAGGCCCGGTAGCAGATATAGAAGTCGAGCAGGCTGACCAGTCCGTCGTCGCCGCTGACGCGTACGTATGAATCGACGAATCCCCAGGCCAGGTCCGCGCGACCGTGGTACTCGAAATCCATTGCCAGAAAAGCTACTTCCGACGCCAGGTCGGCGCACCGATAGCGCGGGGCGAACTGCAGGCTGTCGAACAGCAGGATCTCGCCGTCGACGACGCAGATGCTGGCGGCGTGCAGGTCACCGTGGCCGTCCCGCACGTGGCCCTCGGCCACGCGCCGCTCAAGCAACCAAGCCTGTTCCTGCACGAAATGGTCGACGTAGGTTCGGATGTCCTCGTTGACGTCGCTCGAAATGGTTCGACCGACGAATGGACCCATCTGGTCGAAGTTCTCCCGCCAGTTCGCGATCACACTGGAAGGTCGCCCGTACGCATCGATGTCGGGACCGGTTTCGGCCCGGCTGTGCAGCTTGGCCAGCGTACGTCCGATTCGTCGCGCGAGACGCATGTCGACGTCGCCGCGCGCGAGCTTGGCGGGCAGCATGCCCTCTTCAGGCAGCCGCCTCATCCACACGGCCGGCTCGCCCGACCCTCGTTCGCCGCCTATCCTGTAGCGGCCATCCTGCTCGGTGACTTCGACGACTCCCAGATACATCTGTGGACTGAACCGCCGGTTGAGTCGTAGCTCCTCTGCGCAGTCCGCGCGACGCCGCTCGATGGTGGTGAAGTCGAGGAAACCCAGGTTCACCGGCTTCTTGAGCTTGTAGGCATAGGCGCCGGCGAGAAAGACCCAGGAGCTGTGCGTCTCGTGGAGGCGTACGTCGTCGGCCGGCGGGTCGTAGGCATCGGGTCGCAGCAAATCGGCGACGATCCGTGGGTGGCCGTCGGGTCCGGCTGGGTCGAAGGCGTGCGTCATGGTCTCGCCGAACGATTGCAGGCGGTTCGGGTAGCCGTCAAGGGCTTTCGTATCCTGGCCGAACGTCGGCGGGCAACACCGAGCGCGCGACACCGGTGCCCTGAAAAGTGAATGCATGCGCGGGACGGCGCAAAGGCTCGACGGTGCCGTCCGGGTGGGCGATGACACCTCCGCCAGAGGGAATTCCCAGCCCGGTAGTCGTTCCCTTGAGCGTCTGAATCGCCCGCGACAGCCGGGCCCACTCGGCTCGTTCATCGTGCGCGTCGATAACCAGGGGGACGAGATCGAACATGTCGAGTACTTCCGTACCCTCGGTATCCGGTGTCTCGACGATGCCATAGCGTCCGAGCTGGACCGCACCTGCCGAAATGCCCACCAGGACGGCCCCTTTGGAATACCTGGCCAGAATCACGTCCTTCATGCCGGTTTTCTCGAACGTGTTCCAGCCGAGGCGCACATCGCCGCCTGCGAGGAGGATCAACCGAGCACGTTCCAGAAAGGAGCGGTCGTCCGGGCCGAACGACGAACCGATCATCCGTCGATCGGTGATTCCCACGGCATCCATTGCCGCTTCGAAGATTTCGTAGAACTCCGGACGATCCCCGTTGGAGGCACCGACGTACGCCGCGCTCAGGGCCTCGCCCTGTTCGACGGCGGTTTCGAGAAGCAGTTTGTCGTCACGCTTCCAGAACAGCAGCTGGCTGTCCGCCAGCAAGTAGAGCGGTTTTGGTTGCGGCGCCGTCACTTTGGCTGGACTTCGCCGGTGAGTTCGTCGAAGCGGGCCAGCGCAACGTCGCGCTGATCGGGATCGAAGTCCTCGATGTGGGTGATGCGATCACCCTTGACGAGAATCAGCTGAATCAGCGGGATTTCGATCGCGGCGCCGTCGGCCGTTGTTCCTTTGATGATCCCGAGCCCGACAGCGCCTCGAGCCGACAGCGCGAGGAGCTCAGTGTGTTCGAGCCTGCAGTCGGGGGCGAGTGCCACTAGCGCTCGGATCGATGGCATGTGGTCGGCGATCGTTTGGGTGTCCCGACGGCCAAGCTGCCGGTGATTCATGTGCGTGGCACCGGCGGTCAGCCTGGAAAACGCATCCCAGTCATGGTTGTTGTTCAATTCCATCAGCCTCTGCGCGAATTCGATGACTTCCGGGTGGGCAACCTCGCCCGACGCGATCCAGCGTTCGGTCAGCGCCGCGAACGCGCCGTTGATGTCCTCGGGGTCGCAGCTCACGGTGTGGTGGATGAGGCCGTCGTCATCGACTTCCACCACCCCCAGGAGTTCGACGGTGACCGGCTGATCGGGTTCATCGATGTCGCGCCAACGCAGGCGAGCCAGCGCAAAGCGAGAATCCCTGGTCGCGATGGGTTCTAGCTCCACCCGCCAGCTGGCCGGCAGCGTCTCGAGCATCGCCCGGGCGTTCTCTCGCCGAGCTGGCCCGTCGTGGCAGGCGCGCAACCCCTTTCGACGGTCCTCCGTTCGCCCATCCGCATCGAGCTTCGCGAGAAAGTCCTCCAGGTCACGGCGGTTGTATGCCTCTAACGCCCGTGCCAAAGCCGCGGTGGCGGCGTTGTCGAGCCGGGGAGCCGGCTGATCGAGCTCATCGAACCTCGCGAGCGCGGCATCGAGATTCGCCTCGTCGAAGACCTCGACGCGGCTGCACAGCTCGCCTTCGGCGATGCCAATGACGATTACCCGCCACTCGGCGTCAAAGCCCTCTTGCGAGGTTCCATGCGCAACTTGGGTGATGACGCCTCCCTGGTCAGTCAGCCGATGCACCGCCTCAATGTAGACGCTGATGTGCGGCATAAGATCCCACAGACTGTGAAAGTATCCAGCCAGATCCTCCGGCTCGGTAGTTAAGACCGCTCGATGGTCGATGTAAACCGAATCCGCTTTCATATTCGGAAGTTCCTGCTGATGGTGCTCGGAATAGTTCCGCATGAAGACCGACCAAGTTCGCGAATACGCAGCCGCTTGGCCGTCAAGGTACCGACGATCGAGTTCCCGTATGGCGGCGGCCAGGTCGTCGGGGTCGAAAAGGACATGCCCCATGATCCGGCCGTCGGCGCCGATCTCGGCGACGCCGAGCATCTCGACGCCGAACTCTCCATGCTGCGGGTCGCGGTTGGGTGCGCGGATATGGACCAGGGCAAGGCGATCGCCGCGGGTCGCCATGGCGTCGGACGTTATGGTCGACGCCACCTCCGCGAGAGCTCGGATGTTTGCGATCACGACATCACGGCCGCGCCACACTCCGACATTCACCACGCGGCGGCGGTCGTCGATAAAACTGTCATCGGCCAAAATCTCGGCCATCGCCTCCCAATCGCGAGCCCCACAGTAGGCAAAAAATCGGTCATCGGTTTGGCTTGCCGCGTTTTCGAGTCGCCGCGTCTGTGGTTGCAGTGCTTCAAAGCGCACAAGGGCGGCGTTAACGTCTGGCTCGTCGAACAGCTCGGACCGATTGATCCGGTCGCCTTCTACTGTCAGGAGATGGATCATCCGCCACTCAGCGACGAAGCCCTCCTGTGCGGTCCCATTAGCGGTGTAAGTGACGACGGCGCCCAAATTGCTGATGCGGTGCACCGATTCGATGTAGACCCGGATGTCTGGCATGAGGTCCCAAGTGGCACGGATGTTTGGGAGGAGATCACTCGCGTCGATCGTTACGAGCCGCCGGTGGTCGACCGTGACCCATTTCGCCGCCGGGAGTTCGTGCCGGTTGAACGCGGCGCACTCCCGCGTGATGGCCGACCATACCTGCGCATGGGCGGCCGCTTCGCCTGCCAGGTAACGTGTTTCGAGTTCCTCGAAGGCGACTTCGACGTCATCGACGTCGAACGCGATTTGCGCGGTGATCCGAGCCTCACCGTCGATCTCGGCGACGATGAACATGTCGCTGCTGAACTCCCCGTATTGCTGATTGCGGTTCGGAGAACAGATACGAGTGAGGGCGAGGCGCTCCCCGCGGGTCGCGATCACGGTAGACGAACTCGGCGCCGAGTCAGCCAGCGCGCGAAGGTTTGTGATCACGGCTTCGCGGCCCTTCCAGATACCGGAATTCACTAGATCGTGGCGATCGTCCACGTAACTGTCGTCGCTGAGGATCTCGGCTATCGCCGCCCAGTTACGAGTCCGGAAGTACGCAAAGAAGCGGTCGACTGCCCGACTTGCCATGTTTTCTAGCGTCGGTGGGTGCGGTTGCAGTTGCTCGAATCGCGCCAGCGCGGCGCCGAGATCGGTCTCGTCGAACATCTCGCAACTTCTGATCAGATCACCTTCGAATATGAAGAGGACGTTCTCACGCCACTCTGCATCGAAGCCCTCTTGCGAGGTCCCACGGGCGGTATGTGTGATGACGGATCCAGTGTCCGTGAGTCGATGCACCGTCTCGATAAACAGCTTGAGGTCTAGCGCGACTTCCCACGTGGCCTTGACGTACGGGACGATTTCGCCTGGTTCGAACCCAATTACGCGGCGGTGGTCGATATTGACGAAGTCGGGTGCAGTTTCGGGTATCTCGTGCCGGTTGAATGCTGCGTAAGTCCGCTGCATAAGGGACCACGTGTGCGCGTGGGCAGCCGCTTCCCCTGCCAGGTAACGTGTTTCGAGTTCCTCGCATGCAAGATCGATGTCTTCGGGATCGAACTGGACGGCTGCTGTGATCTGTTCGTCGGCGTTGTACTCAAGCACCTGAAGTACGTCGAGTTGAATCGCCGGGTGGTCGCGGCCGGAGGCGCCAAGGCGGACGAGAATGAGGCGTCCGCCGCGGGACGCGATGAGCTCCGCTGTGATGTTCGTCAGTAACCCGACATCAGTAGACACCCGAAGGTCTTCGATCGCGGCATCGCGACCGTTCCGGACCCCGGCGTTCACGACCCGCCGGCGGTCGTCGTTGTAGTAATCCGCGGCGAAAATCTGCGCCATGGAATCCCAGTCACGTGCGGCGAAGGAGGCCAAGAAACGTTCCATCACAGGGTGTTTCGGCCGCGGCGCCTCCGGACGGAGCTCTTCGAACCTCGCGAGCGCGGCATCGAGATCCGCCTCATCGAATACCTCGATACGGTTTATCAGGTCACCGTCTACAGTCACAAGGGTCACTTCGAGCCACTCGGCGTCGAAGCCATCCGGCGATGTCCCGTGCGTCGACTGGGTGACGACCGCTCCGAGATTACTCAGTCGATGCACCGCAACGACGTGGATCTTGGCTTGCGGCGTCAGCTGCCAGGTGGCGTGGATGTACGGAACCAGTTCGCCCGGCGAGAACGCTCGTCCTCGCCGGTGGTCAAGATTTACCCAGTCTGGCGTCGTCAAGGGAAGCTTGTGCTCATTGAATGCGGCGAAATTTCGCACGAGAGTTGACCACGTGTGCGCGTGGGCGGCCGCTTCTCCTGCCAGGTAGCGTGTTTCGAGCTCCTCGAACGCGGCATCGTGGTCGTGGGGGTCGAAAACGACCGTAGCCGCGCATCGGTTGTCTTCATTGACCTGCACGATGCACAGTGCCGTAGCTTGGAACGCCCCGGGCAGCGGATCTTGGCTCGTGAACGTGAAGCGGAAGAGCACGAGGTGGTCTCCGCGGATCGCAACGACGGCCGCCCGCACATCGGACCTCCAAAGTTCCGCGGTGGCTCGCCAATTCGCCATATCGACATCGCGACCGTGCCGGGTTCCGGCGTTTACGCCTTTACGGCGGTCTTCCGAGCAAATGTCTTCGTCGATGAGGTTCGCCATGGCATCCCAGTCATGGGCCGCAAAGTGCGCGAGGAATCGCTCAACCACTCGGCTCGCCCTGTTCTCTATCCGCGGCGCCTGTGGACCGAGTTCCTCGAATCGCACGATCGCGGCGTCCGAATCGGCCTCGTCGAATACCTCGCAACGTGTTAGCCGGTGTCCATCGACAATGAGAAGCATCACCATGCGCCATTCGACGCCCAGGCCATCGCGCGAGGACCCGTGCGCTTTGTTGCTGATCACCGCCCCGAAATTGCTGAGTCGATGCACCGTATCGATATGAACATGGAAGTCCGGCGTGAGATCGAAAAGGGTGTGGATGGCAGGAGTCATATCGCTCGCGGCGAACGGTGTGCCTCGCCGGTGGTCGATGGTCACCCATTCCTCTGGGGGAAGTTCATGCCGATTGAACATCGCGTGCACGCCCGCGACGGCCGACCACGCATCGGCATAAGCGGCCGCTTCGCCGGCGACGTAACGCGCATCGAGTTCGGCTATGGCGGAATCGAAGTCGTCGACGTCGAATGCGATGTAGGACACCATCCGGTTGTCGGAGTTGATCTCGACGAGCCCAAGCTCCTCCGTGAGGACGCCCTCGGTCGCCCGGTCGCGCGCCGACGAACGGGTGCGGACGAGGGCAACACGCGCGCCGCGAGTCGCTATGACAGTCGTCGAAAAATCCGCGACCCCGACCTCAGCGATGGCTCGCAGGTTCGCGATTTGGGCATCTCGACCGCGCAGGACCCCAGCATTTACCACATGCCGGCGATCGTCGTGAGAAACGTTCTCAGCCAGTGTCGCCGACACCGCGGGCCAGTCGTGGGCCGCGAAGTACGCAAAGAGACGCTCTACCACTCGGCTTGCCGCGTTTTCCGGCCGGGGCGCGGGGTGTGAGAGCTGGTCGAATTTCGCGAGGGCGGCGTCCAAATCCGCCTCGTCGAAGACTTCCAAGCGGTCGATGAGGCCGCCTTTGATGGTGAGAACGTTGATCCCCCGCCACTCGGCTTTGAAGCCGTCATGGGACGTTTCATGCGTCACGGAGGTGACCACTGCTCCCAGGTCGCTCAGCCGATGCACCTCCTCGCTGTAGCTGTGTAACTCTTGCGTGGCGTTCCAATTGGCCAGCAGGGAAGGCAATTCACCGGGCGCGAACGATGGCCCTCGTCGGTGGTCGACGTTCACCCAATCCGGCGTCGCCGTTGGCTGTTCACGCTGATTGAGCGCAGCGTAGGCACCGGTGATTACCGACCAGGTATGCGAGTGAGCGGCTGCTTCGCCGGCGACGTAACGCGCATCGAGTTCGCCTACAGCAGCATCGAAGTCGTCGACGTCGAAGGCCACGTGGGCAGTTAGCCGCTCGCTGGTGTCGATCTCGACGACGCTGAGAAACTCGATATGGAATGGCCCAGATTGACGGCCCTGCCCGACGATGGACGAACGACATAACGCGAGACGGTCGCCGCGGGTCGCAACGACGGTCGCAGCGATTTTCTCGCCGCCGAGTGTTACGAAGGCTTGACCGTTCGCGATTTCGACATCCCGGCCGCGTCGGATCCCGGAGTTAACGATGCGTCGACGATCGTCGTTGATCATGTTCTCCGCCATGGCATTTGCCATGGAATGCCAGTCGCGGGCGGTGAAGAGTGCGTTCACGCGGTCGTACACCTGGCTCGCCGCGTTTTCCAGCTTAGGCGCCGGAGCGGCCAGCTGTTCGAACCTCGCGATCGCGGCGTCGAGGTCGGCCTCGTCAAATAGCTCGGCGCGGGTGAATAGATCACCCTCCAGCATCAGCAGGTGGGTGTCCCGCCACTCGGCGTCGAAGCCGTCTTGTGAGATGCCATGCGCCACATGGGTGACGACCGCTCCTGCGTTCGTGAGCCGATGCACCGTTGCGATGTATATCTTGGTGTCGGGCGAGTCGCCCCACGCGGCTTGGATGTACGGGAAGATGTCGCCGGGGGCGAAACCTGCTCCGCGACGATGGTCGATGTTCACCCAGTCTGGCGTGACTGTGGCGAGCTCGCGCCGGTTGAACGCGGCGTAGGCGGCCGCGACTGCCGACCATGTGCGCGCGTGGGCTGCCGCCTCGCCGGCGAGGTACTGGGCATCGAGTTCGGCTACGGCAGCATCGACGTCTTCAAGGTCGTACGAGACGACACGCGCGATCCGGTCGTCGGCGTCGATCTCGACGACGTTAAGGGCATCGTTTTGGGCCGCGTCGGGGTCGCGGCCGCTGGCGCGAGTTCGTGCGAGGACCAGGCGGTCTCCGCGAATCGCCACGGCGTTCACCATCGAAATAGTGAATCCAACGCCTGCCGCTGCCTGCAGGTCTCTGATCACCTCCTTCCGACCATGCTGAGTCTCGGCACTCACGATTCGCCGGTGATCGATTCCGATGTAGTTGTCGGCCACCGTTGCAGCCATGGCATCCCAATCGCGGGCCGCAAAGTGCGACCAGACATGCTCGAATACGCGCGCCGCCGCGTTTTCGAATCGTATTGCCGGTCGGGCGAGCTGGTCGAACCTTTTGATCGCGGCGTCGATTTCGGTCTCGACGAAGACCTCGGTCCGGTTTATCCTGCCGTCCTCGACCGTGAATAGTGCGATCCCGCGCCACTCGGCCACCATGCCCTCGTGCGAGACCTCATGCGCCGCGTAAGTAACGGCCGTTCCAATGTCACTGAGCCGATGCACTTGCTCGACATAGACGTTGATGTCTTGCTTGGAGTCCCACCCGGCGTGAATGTATGCGGTCACGTCACCAGGCCCGAACGCTGTTTCCCGTCGGTGGTCGACATTGACGCAGTCCGGGCTGGTCAATGGTGGCTCGTGTCGGTTGAGCGCGGCGTAACTTTCCGCTACAGCCGACCACGTTTCCCCGTACGGCGCCGCTTCGCCGGCGAGGTAGCGGGCGTCGAGCTCGGCGACGGCGGCGTCGAAGTCGTCGGGGTCGAAAACTATCCGCGTCAAGAGCCGCTCGTTGGAATCGATTTCGATAACGTCAAGAACATCGGTGCGGAAGGCGCCGGGCGCTTGATCCCAATCCGCATACCTCAGACGGGTGAGAATGAGGCGTGCGCCACGCGTTGCAACGACGGTCGAGGTCATGTTGGTGCCTCCGAGGTCGGCTACGACGCGCATGCTCGCGATCTCGGCGGCTCGACCATGTCGCGCTTCCACGCCCACCACTCGACGTCGATCCTCGGTGAAGAAGCCTTCGGCCAGCATTTCCGCCAATGCATCCCAGTCGTGTGCCGTGAAGCGCGCTAGAAAGCGCTCGGCCACTTGACTAGCCCTGTTTTCCAGCTTGAGTGTCGGTCGGGCGAGCAGATCGAATCTCTCGATCGCGGAGGCTATGTCGTTCTTGTCGAATAGCTCGCAGCGGTTGACCATTTGGCCGCCGACTGTGGCAAGGGCAATCTCCCGCCACTCGGCATCGAAGCCCTCGTTCGAACCGCCTTTCGCAGAGTAGGTGCAGACCGCACCGAGATCACTCAGTCGGTGTACAACCTCGACGTACGGCCGGATGGACTGGTCGATGTCCCATCCTGCGCGGATGTATTGGCCTAACTCGCCTGGCGCGAAAGTTGCCGCTCGGCGATGGTCGATACTCACGCAATTCGGTGACAGCGCTGGGAATTCGTGCCTTCCGATCGACACGAAGGTTCCCGCCACGGTCGACCACGTTTCCGCGTACGGCGCCGCTTCGCCGGCGAGGTATCGGGCATCGAGCTCTCCGAAGGCCCCATCCATGTCGTCGAGATCGAAGACGACGATCGACGTCAGGCGCTCGTCGGCGCCGATCTCAATGAGATTGAGGGCAACGTCTTGAACCGTGTCGGGGCTGCGACCGGAGGCGCGCACCCGGGTGAGGGCGAGGCGCTCGCCGCGGATAGCGACCACGTCCATAACCGATATCGCAAATCCGATGTCGGCAGATACCTGCAAATCCTCAATCACCGTAGCTTGACTGCCTCGGTTCCCGGCATTCACCACCCGTCGGTGATCGGCACCGGAAAGACCTTCGGAGACAATCGCTTTTATGGCGTCCCAATCGCGGGTGGCGAAGTACGACCAGAAGCGGTCGTACACGCGCGTTGCCGCGTTTTCGATCTTCCGCCGCTTTGGATGTTCTGGTTCGAGCCGCGCCTGGGCCGCATCGAGCTCGGCGATCGCGTTGTCGATGTCTTCGGCGTCGAACCACACCTGCAGCGCGATTCGGCCTTCCTCGTCGAGGAGGCACAGCTGCAGCAATTCGTCGTGGGGTGCACCGGGGCTCATGTCGGCCGTGCCCACCTTCAACCGGGTGACCGCCAAACGTGGCCCGCGGACGGCGACAACATCGACGATCTTGAATCGCAGTTCACCGTTCTCGCTGAGACGCCGCACTTCGCGTGGCCACGCGTCCGCAGAAAGGTCGTTCAAGCTGAAGCGAACTATCTTTCGGCGACTCTCGACGATGACGCGCGGTGCAAACAGTGGTTGCAGTTCGTCCCACGCTTCGCGATCGATAGCGGCGACGACCAGTCCGACCGCACGTACGCACTCGTTGTCCAGTTCTGCTTGTTGAGCGGCGGCAGTTGCCGCCGCCGGCGGAAGTTCGGCGCCAAGAATTCCCCGCGCCATCTGTGCAAGTGCCGCAGCGCCTTTGCGCTCATACAGGTCGACCGCTTGCTCGGCGGCGGCTCGGGCCCCGGCCACGTCGCCGGCGGCACCCAACACCGTTGCCAGCGTCAGACACGCGTCGCCGTGGTCGACCAGGGCGTCGGTGCGCTCGGCCAAAGCGACTGCCTCTGCGGCAATCCGTCGGGCCCCTTCGTGGTCGTTGCCCCGCGCGAGCAGATGCGCACGGAGTGTCCGCCACGCGATCGATGCTTTCAGCGCGTGCCCGGCGAGACGCTCGCTCTCCGCGCACAATTCACGAGCCTCGTCATCGCGATCGAGTGCAAGACAGCCCCGCCCCAGCAGCGCGGCGGTCTCCGCGGTGTCGGCGTCCAGGCCCATCCGACGAAAGCCGCTGTAGGCCTTACGCAGATGCGGCTCAGCGCCTGCCGGGTCGTCGACGATCAGTTCGACGATCCCGGCGAACTGCTCGACCTCGAGCAGCGCGTGGCGCAGGCCGAGCTCGGTGACCGTGCGCCGGGCCGCATCGATCATCCGCCGGGCCGCGGCGGCGCGACCGCGGAAGGCCTCCAGCACGGCTTGGCATCGGGTCGAAGTGGCTTCGACAGCGGGGGAGTCGGTGGTGATCCGCAGCAGCCGCACCACGTCGAGGCACCGCCCGCCCGCCCGCGGAACCGGGTTCGGCCCCCACAGCGCCGCGAGCGGCGCACCCGCCAAAACCGCGTTCACCCGGCGGTGTTCACGCGCTCGCCGCGCTGCGGTCAGCGCGTCGTCCAGGGCGACCTCGCAGTCACCGATTCGCCCGAGACGATTGAGGCAGGCCGCCCGGACGGTGTGCGCCGTGGCTTCTCCGGCGGCGTCGTCCAGTTCGGCGAGCTTGGCCGCGGCCGCGCCCAACGCCGCTTCGACCTCGTCTAGCCGCTCGGGGTGTACCAACATCGAGAGTTGGCCGTCGAAGCATGTGGCCCATGCCGCCAGTCGCGCAGAATCAACTGTCGCTTCTTGCAATTGGGATACCGCGCCTGCGGCCGAAGCCACGTCGCCCGCGGCCAGTAGCGCCTCGCAGCGCGCGATTAACAGCTCTGCGGTCTGCTCGTCGCGGTCCGCCAGCTCGTCGTCGATCTCCTCGAGCGCGTGCAGGGCCTGATGGTAGAGGTCGGCGGCACCCTCGTAGGCGAGTCGTGCCATCGCCTGGTCGGCGGCGCGGCGACAGTAGAAGACCGCCTTGGCTGCGTTTCCGGCCCAAGCACATTCGAAATAGTGGTGAGCCAGCTCGGCGAGCAGGTCGTCGTCGGCGCCGGGCAGTGTCTCGAGGGTCGCGGCGATGCGCTGGTGTAATCGCATGCGCCGCACGGACGCCAGCTCGGCCAGTAATGATTGCCGAACGATGGCGTGGTTGAACCGGTAATACCCGCCGGGCTCTTCGATGACGATGCCGGCTTGGCGCGCTTCGTCGAACGCGTCGATGAGGTCGCCTCCGACCACCTGCTCGACCAACTCCAGATCAAACCGGCTACCGACGACCGCGGCCGCGGCAAGCGCTTTGTTGGTCTCGGCCGGAAGCCGGGAAAGCCTGCGGCTCACCGCTTCCCGCACGCCTTGCGGCAAGGTGCTCTGGTCCCACACGCCGCCGCTCTCGTCGACATGGCGCAGGGCCTCGATGAGGAAGAAGGGGTTGCCACCCGTGACCGACGCCAATGCATGGGCGAGTTCCTCGTCGTCGTAACCGGCTTCTGCGACGTAGGCCGTCACGTCCTCCTCGTCGAGTCCGCTCAGGGTGAGCCGGTTGGCTGTCCCGTCGCGGTGCAGATCAGCGAGCATCGCCGCGAGGGGATGGGAACGGTCGAGATCGGTGCTGCGGTAGGTGCCGACGATCTGCACGCGGGCGTGGTCGCCGAATCGCAGCAGATGCCGCAACAGGAGCAGCGTCGGTTTGGCCGCCCAATGCAGGTCGTCGAGGATCAGGACTATCGGTGCGCTCTTGGAGGCGATTTCCAGCAGCGCGACAACGGCATCGAACAATGCGTAGCGCTCGGTGTCGGGGTCGGCGTGAGCCGGGGAAGTGAGATCGGGCAGGACATCGGCCAGCCCGGGCACAAGTGCCAGCAACGCTTCGACGCCGCGCAGCCCTCGCAGCCGGTCCGCGCCCACACACGGCGCCAGCGAACGTAGCGCTTCGGCGAACGGCTGATAGGGCGCTCCGAGATCCTCGTCGCAACGCCCGTACAACACGACCGCTCCTTGCGCATAGGCCTGTTGCGACCATTCGCCGGCCAGTCGCGTCTTTCCGACTCCGGGTTCGCCGGCGATCAGTACGGTGGGCACACCGCCAGCAAGGGCGGTCTGCCACGCCGAGAGCAGCCCTTCGAGTTCGCGGCCACGTCCCACGAACGGCCCCGGGCCGACCAGCACCGCGGGGAAGTTGGGCCGCTCCATCGGCGCTTCGGGGGCCTGCGCTTCCGATTGTTCGGCACCGGTTTCCAGTCGCAGCTCGAAAACATGCTCGGGCCGCGTGAGGTTTTTGAGCTGACGCATCCCGAGGTCGGTCAGCATGACGTCGTCGGCCAGCGAGTCGATCACGAGCTCGGCGGTCGCACCGGAGCACAGGATTTGGCCACCTTCGGCCAGGGACCGCAGGCGCGCAACGCGGTTGACGGCCCGGCCGAAGTAGTCGCCGTCGCGGAGCTCGACCTCGCCGGTGTGCAGTGCCATGCGGACACGGATGGGGTTCCGTGACGGCCACGGCTCGCGAGTGATCGCGTCCTGCAACTCAATTGCCGCCGCGGCGCCCGCCGAGGGACGGTCGAAGACGGAAAACGTCGCGTCACCCTCGCCGCGCGTCTTGATCAGCCGACCGCCCCGCGACGTGACGACCTGTTCGACCAGCTCATCGTGGCGCGCGAGCGCGACCGCCATGGCATCGGCATCCGCCTCCCACGCGGCGGTCGAGCCCTCGATGTCGGTGAGCAGAAAAGTCACGGCGCGCGTCACCGACGGAGCCTGTTGCGCCACAACGACATCCAGCGAGGCGTCCTGCGCGACGATCGCCGCTTCGAGCCGGCGAAGTTCCGGCCCCGGATCGACACCCAGGTCGTCGGCAAGCAGCGACCGGGCCCGTTGATAAGCGCCGAGGGCCTCACCTTGCCGGCCGGCGCGGTACAGGGCGAGCATCAGCTGGCCCCAACGCCGCTCCCGCAGCGGGGCTTCGGCCACCGCCGCCTCGAGATCACCGATGACCTCCGCGGCCCGGCCGGTAGCCAGCAGCGCGTCCGCCCGGTCCTCCACCAGCGCTGCGTGGCCCTCGATCCATCGCGTCTTTTCGGACGTTCCGCGCCGGCCGTCGGGCAGTTCGGGGATCCCGCGCCACAGGGCAAGCGCCTCCTCGAAGCGGGCCAGTGCTTGGCTGGTGTCGCCAGCGGCGGCGGCATCGCGTCCGAGTCGAGCCGCCGACTTGTAGCGCGACGCGTCAACCTCGCTCTCGGCGAGGACCCAGCCCGCCCCCTGGGTCAAGACAAAGCCGTCGCCCAGGGTGCGACGCAGCGAAGAAATGTGGGTCTGCAGGGCTTTAGCGGCGGTGCGCGGCGGGTCCTGGCCCCAGAGCAGCTCGACGAGGGTGTCGGCCGCAACGACGGACCCGCAGTGCAGTCCGAGCATCGTGAGGATGGCGCGCGGTTTCGCGCCCGGTATGACGACGGACGCTCCGCCTTGCCGGACCTGGAGAGGACCCAAAACCCCCAGTTCCACCGAAGAAAGCGTACTCATGTCAGCAATCTTCGGCGGGACAATTCAATACTCGGTCAAGATCCAGTAAAGGCGCGCTGCCTGCAGTTCGTCGACGACGCGCCACGACCCTTGACCTCGACGGATGTCTACCAGCTACTGCGCCGGGCCGCACCGATCGGTGAGCCAAGAAGGCCGGCGTCGTGCTGCGCTCATGCACATACCGAACATTCGCGTTCACCCGACCGTTTACGTTGGTATCTATGGACAGCGACCGGAGTGACTCCGCCTTCACCTGGCAGGGCCGGCGCGACCTGGTGAGCCGGATGCACGACCAGCTCGATGAGCTGGTGGCGGCGCGCGACCAGATGGAACAACTGGTGCGGGTCATCGTCGAGATCGGCTCCGATCTAGACCTGGACGTCACGCTGCAACGCGTCATCAAAGCTGCGATGGAGCTGACCGGCGCCCGCTACGCCGCCCTCGGGATTCGCGCCTTCGACGGCACGCTCGTTTCTTTCGTGCACGCCGGGATCGACGCCGACACCGCGCGGCGGCTCGGCGACCTTCCAGTCGGCGACGGCCTGCGCGTCGACGATCTGAATTCCCATCCCGCGACCCTCGCGCTGGCCGGACACGAGCCGCCCATGCATGCGCTCCTTGGCATCCCGATCACCGTGCGGGCATCCAACTTCGGCAGCCTTTACCTGGCCGACGACCGGCCCGGCCGGGTCTTCTCCGACACGCAGGAAGGCGCCGTGCGCGCCATGGCCACGGCCGCCGCCGCGGCCATCGACAACGCCCGACTCTTCGAGCGCGAGCGTGAGTCAGCGAAATGGACGAAGGCCAGCCGCGAGATCACCACCGCGCTGCTCTCCGGCGACCCGCAGACGGGTCCGTTGCAGCTCATCGTGAACCGGGCGCTCGAGCTGGCCGGCGCCGAGCAGGCCATTCTGCTGGTTCCCAAGGAGGCCGAACTGCCCGCCGACCAGGTCGACACCCTGGTCGTGGCCGCGACCGCGGGCCGGTACTCGTCAGCGGTGATCGGCCGACAGGTTCCGATGGACGGCTCGACCACCGGCGGCGTGGCCCGCCGCGGCCTGCCGCTGATCACCGATTCCTTCCAGTACCCGATCGAGGGCTTCACCGATGTCGGTGAACGCTCGGCGATCGTCATGCCGCTGATCGCGGACGACGCGGTGCTCGGCGTCATCGCGGTCGCGCGCGACCCGCACCAGCCCGTGTTCGGCAGCGATTACCTCGACCTGGTCAGCGACTTCGCCCGGCATGCGGCGATCGCCCTGGCGTTGGCGGCGGGCCGCGAACACGCGCTCAACCAGGAGCTCGCCGAAGCCGACACCGTCGATGACGCGGTGAAAGCCGCCGCGGAGGAACTGCGCCGGCTCTGGCGGGCACGCCGCGTCCTGGCCGTCACCTTCCCGACGCAGACGTTGTCGACCCTGGAAACCACCTTCGGCGCACCGCAGGTGGTGTCTGTCGGCGAACCCGCGGAGTGGGCCGACCTGCCATCGGACACCCAGCAAGCGCTGAGCTCATTGCGCGACGGCGACCTGCTCACCCCCAGTGCGCCGCAACCCGGAACCGCGGGCATTGCACTGCAGCACCCCGACGGCGTGCTCGTGGTCTGGATGGATCTGACCGCGCAGCGCCCGTTCACCCTCGAGGATCAGACCTTGCTCACCGTGCTCGCCGGCCGCCTCGGACAGGGTTTGCAGCGGGTGCACCAGGTCGATCAACAGCGCGAGACCGCGCTCGCCCTACAGCACGCGATTCTGGGGCCCGCCGACTTGCCCAACGGGTTCGCGGTGCGTTATCAGGCCGCGACGCGGCCCCTCCAGGTGGGCGGTGACTGGTACGACATCGTCGATTTGGATGACGGGCGCATCGCGTTGATCGTCGGCGACTGCGTCGGCCATGGCCTCGCCGCCGCCACAGTGATGGGCCAGGTGCGCAGCGCCTGTCGCGCGCTCCTGTTCGAAAACCCAAGTCCTGGTGCAGCTCTCGCGGGGATGGACCGCTTCGCCGCGCGGCTGCCCGGTGCGCAGTGCACCACCGCGGTCTGCGCGGTGCTCACCCCCGAGACCGGTGAACTGGTCTACTCCAGCGCCGGTCATCCGCCGCCCATCCTGGTGCACGGCGACGGCAGCACCCAGATACTCGACGAGGGACACACCATCGCGTTGGGGATACGGGGCAACTGGATTCGACCGGAGGCCCATGTGACCATCCCGGCGCGTTCGACGCTGTTGCTCTACACCGACGGCCTGGTCGAACGCCGCCGGGTTCCGCTCGACCACGGCATCTCCCGCGTCGCCGGCGTCGCCCAGGATTCGCGCGCGTTGACGCTGGAGGATCTGGCGAACCAGATCATGTCTCGCGTCGCGCCGTTCGGCGGGTACCAGGACGACGTCGTGCTGCTGCTCTACCGCCACCCCGCCCCATTGGAGCTGAAGTTTCCCGCCGAAGTCAGCCAACTCGCGCCCACTCGTACTGCCCTGCGTAACTGGCTGACCCGGGCCCGGTTGGACCCCGACCAAACCCTGAACGTGCTCGTTGCCGCCGGGGAAGCCGTCGCCAACGCCATCGAGCACGGTCACCGTCATAGACCCGAGGGCACGATACGTCTGGGAGCGGTCGCGCTCGGCGACGAGGTCCAGTTGACCATTACCGACACGGGTTCGTGGAAGGCCCCGCACCCGACTTCCCGCCCGCATCGGGGCCGCGGTATTCCGCTGATGCGAAGTCTGATGCAGGATGTCGACATCCGGCCCGACACCGACGGGACCACCGTGCACCTATCCACGAGGATCACCTGATGACCACCCCGCTCACGCTCGACAGCGCGCGAGGCAGTGATGGGAAGTTCGTGCTGGTCGTCGCTGGGGAAATCGACCTGAGCAATATCGATGCGTTCAATCTGGCGTTGGCCAGCGCCGCGACCGAGGCCACCGGCGGGGAAGGGGCGTTACTCGTCGACCTCAGCGCGGTGGAGTACCTGGACAGCGCGGCGATCAGCGCCCTCGTCAGCCACGCCGACCATATCGAGGTCGTCGCTCACCCGATCCTGATGCCCGTCCTGAGGATTAGTGGCCTGAGCGAACTGACTAGCGTCCGAGCCGCGCCGACAGCGTCGGGGCACTGACGCATCAAGCACATCAACTTCGCGCCGACCGGCGGTGCCGTGCCCGGACGTTGGCCGCTGCCCCTCGACGTCGCACCCGCGAAAATCGACAAGCATCGAATACCCTTGCGGCACAGCGTAACTTCGGCGGCCCCTGGCCGAGGTCCGCGCCGCGTGCCACGATGGCGTAATGGCTAACGACGCGCTGAGCTCGGAACGGGAATTCAACGAGCAGAACATCGAAGAGTTTCGCCGCAATGGCGGCAAGGTGGGCGGGCAATTCGAGGGTTTCCCGCTGCTGCTTCTGACGTCGACCGGTGCGCGAAGCGGCGCCCAGCGGGTCAACCCGGTCGCGTACTTCGATATCGACGACAAAATCTATGTCGTCGGTTCCGCGGCGGGCCGGGACAACAATCCCGCATGGGTGCACAACATTCGCGCCAACCCCCGGGTGTCCATCGAGATCGGCTCGGAGCCTGCCAAGCCCGCGACCGCACGCGAATTACCGCGCGACGAAAGGGATTCGATTTATCCGGTGGTGGTCGAGCGCGCCCCCGGGTTCGGCGAATACCAGCAACGCACCGATCGACTCATCCCTGTCTTCGAATTGGTGACCGACTGAAGACACGGCCTGCCAACGGCATTCAAGCTCGCGAATTCGCGCACGTTAACGGGTCCAGTGCCGCACAATGATTGGCGCGGGTTTGGTCGGATGCGACCGGTCATCACCGCCCGCCTTGCCCGAACGACGAAGTGAGGTCGGCGATGAGACATTACTTGCGACGCTGCGTGATCGGCGCGGTCGCTTTCGTGTTGGCGGGGTTGCCGGTGACGGTGATCGCCACACCGGCGATCGGGCGCGCCGACGGCGAATGCGCCCCCGGTTGGGGTTGGAGCGTCGAACTGAATCAATGCGTGTTCTTGCTCCCGGCCGCCAACGGACCGGGCGGACCAGGGGGCCCGGGCGGACCAGGGGGCCCCGGCGGACCGGGCGGACCCGGGGGACCGGGTGGACCTGGGGGGCCGGGTGGACCCGGGCGTCCCGGACCACACTAGAGAAATCTCGTCTAGCTGCGCAACGCGACGCTCGCAGGGCGAACTGGCTGGTCGGCGGGGCGTGGGAACTCCACGTCTCCGCTAGTCGTTATACCGGCTAAGCAACCTGTGATTCCGAGGGGGACAGCAGCCGCATGCCACGCACCGACAACGACACCTGGGATTTGGCGACCAGTGTGGGCGCCACCGCGACGATGGTCGCGGCCGCGCGAGCCATCGCTACCAACGCCGACAACCCGCTGATCGACGACCGCTTCGCCGAGCCGCTGGTTCGTGCCGTCGGGGTGGACTTCTTCACTCGCTGGGTCTCCGGCGACCTGGTGGCCGCCGACGTCGACGACCACGAATCGGGCTGGAAGCTCGAACACATGCCCGTCGCGATGGCCGCCCGGACCCGATTCTTCGACTCGTTTTTCCAGGCCGCGACGCAGGCCGGGATCCGGCAGGCCGTGATTTTGGCGTCGGGCCTCGATGCGCGCGCCTACCGGTTGGCGTGGCCGGCCGACATGACGGTGTTCGAGATCGACCAGCCGCAGGTGATCGAATTCAAGGCCGCCACGCTGGCTCAGTTGGGCGCCGCCCCGCAGGCCGAGCTGCGCACCGTCGCCGTTGACCTGCGTAATGACTGGCCAAAGGCGTTGGTAGAAGCAGGCTTTGACAAGAGCCAGCCGACCGCATGGATCGCGGAGGGGCTCTTCGGGTACCTGCCGCCGGAGGCGCAAGATCGCCTGCTGGACAACATCACCGCACTCAGCGCTGACGGCAGTCGGCTGGCGTGCGAAGCTATTCCGGACATGTCAGAGGTAGACACGGAGAAAGCCCAGGAGATGATGCAACGGGCCACCGCGAAATGGCGTGAGCATGGTTTCGACCTGGAATTCGGCGAGCTCGGCTACCAGGGCGAGCGCAATGATGTCGCCGACTATCTGGACAACCTGGGATGGCAGTCGGACGGTATCCGGATGACCGAGTTGCTGGCCGACTCCGATCTCGATGCGATCCCGCAGACCAACGACTCGGTGTCAATGGCCGACACCATCTACTACAGCTCGGTGCTGAGCAAATGACGGCACCGCAGCGGCGGGGGCTCAACGAGGCCGTCACGCGGATATGGAGCTTCCTCGCGCCGGCATATGATCTGCCCTTTTTGCAACAGTGGGTGTACCGACCCCCGCACAACGAGGTGATCGCACAGCTTCGCAATCATGGCGCGCGCAAGATCGCCGACATCGCCTGCGGGACCGGCATTTTGAGCGACCGCATTCAGCGTGAACTGCAGCCCGACGAGATCTACGGCGTCGACATGTCCGAGGGCATGCTCGGTCAGGCTCGTGCCCGGTCGGATCGGGTGCAGTGGATGCGCGGCCCGGCCGAACAGCTTCCGTTTGCCGACGGCGCTCTCGACGCCGTCGTGACCACCTCGGCCTTCCACTTCTTCGACCAGCCGGCGGCGTTGCGTGAATTCCATCGCGTGCTGGCCCCCGGCGGCCTGGTGGCCGTCTCGGCGCTGAGTACGCGCCAACCGCGGCTGCAGTCCTCCGCGGACTCTCGGTGGAAGCCGCAACACAACGCGTCCGCGCTCGAGATGCGGACGTTGTTCGAAGACGCCGGGTTCGTGATCACCGATCAGCACCGGATCCCGCGACCGGTCTGGACGGCGCTCGTGCCCGATCTGTTGACTGTCGGCACCAAAAGCTGAGTGCAGCGCCGGGCGTGAAAACCGCTCGACGCCAACGGGTATAACCGACGACGCCCGCTTCGCCAATCGGCGAAGCGGGCGTCTTGTCAGCTATCGATCACAGCGGGATCCACACTCCGAAGAGCCAGAAGCCCCACTGGTTGAAACCGGGATCCCAGATCGGGGTTTCCTGGTAGCCCCAGTAGTTGATCGGGCCGTAGTCCCAGCGCCCACCGGGCGGGGGAAGCGGTCGATCCCAAGCAGGCCGCGGTGGCTCGCCCGCGCCCCACGGTCCGGGACCATCACCCCACGGGGCGCCATGGAAGTAGCCGCGCTGGGCGTCTCCATGCCATGGGCCACCGGGGTGAGGATCCGGTCCACCGAATCCGCCGGGAGCACCGGGGTGATTGCCAGGCCCACCGGGTCCGCCGGGGCCGCCGGGGTGATCGCCGGGTCCACCCGGGCCGCCGGGGTGATCGGGGCCGGGGCCACCCGGCCCGCCAGGGTGACCGGGGCCACCAGGACCACCGGGGCCGCCAGGACCACCCGGGCCGCCGGGGTGATCACCCGGGCCACCAGGGCCACCGGGACCGCCGGGGCCGCCCGGATCGTTGGGACCGGTGGGCGCGTGGCCACCGCCAGGCGCCGCCGGCCCGCCATGATTACCCGGAGGCTGTGGCGCCCCGGGAGCAGCGTTGGCAAACCCGGCGCCCATTCCCAGTGCCGCAGCGCTGAGCGCTCCGGCGATGGTCACCCCTCCGACAAGTTGCTTCAGCTTCATGATGCTTCACCTATCCACTAGGGATTTTTGCAAGGAAGTTCCTTGGAACACCCCCCGTTACAACCCCGACGCTAAATAGCCTTCCTATGGACCAGCTGTGACTCGCCCATGCAGAACGTTTGGCCGGATACTCGCTCGACACGGGTTTGTCACACATCCTCACCAGGGCGCAGCCGCGGCGGCGCCCTGGCACCAGGCGTTTTGCCTGCGAATCGAGGCGCTTTCCGCTGGCGCCGGGGCTGTTTGGGAAGGCTATGTTGGCTAGTCGACCGGGGGTTTTCCTCTATATGGTTGCGGCCGTGCCGAGAGCATTGCATCCCCACGAACCCCACGTCGGTTCGGTGTCGTCGAAGCTGAATTGGCTGCGCGCGGGCGTCCTGGGCGCCAATGACGGAATCGTCTCCACCGCCGGCATCGTCGTGGGGGTGGCCGCGGCCACCGCCGAACGTGCCCCCATATTGACGGCCGGCAGCGCAGGACTTGTCGCGGGCGCCGTGTCGATGGCGCTGGGCGAATACGTCTCCGTGAGCACCCAGCGCGACACCGAGAAGGCACTGTTGAGCCAGGAGCGTTGCGAGCTGCGTGAAGACCCCGTCGCCGAATTGGATGAGCTCGCCACGCTGTACGAAGCGAAGGGCCTGACGCCGGCGACCGCGCGCACCGTGGCCGAGGAACTCACCGACCACAACCCGCTGCTCGCGCACGCCGAGGTCGAACTCGGCATCAACCCCGAGGAGCTGACGAACCCCTGGCAGGCGGCATCCTCGTCGGCGCTCTCGTTCGCGATTGGTGCCCTGTTGCCGTTGGTTGCGATCCTGGTGCCACCCACGACGTGGCGGGTCCCGGTGACCGTCGCCGCGGTGCTGATCGCGCTGGTGATTACCGGTGCGGTCTCGGCCGGTTTGGGCGGAGCGCCGAAGGGCCGCGCGGTGCTGCGCAACGCCATTGGCGGCAGTCTTGCGCTGGCGGTCACGTACGTGATCGGTCATCTGGTGGGCGCCGCACTCGGCTGACGTCCAGTGACTGGAAGCGCAACTGTAATATCGACAGTTGCGGTCCTCAGCAGAGCCCGCGAATCCCATCCCGCGGAGGGTCATGCAGTGGCCGAGCCCAATATCGTGCCGGACGAAGCCCAATGGGCAGAATCGGTGCCGTACTTTGAGCGCGACGAAAAATACTTTGTGCCAACCAAAATCGCGCGCGGTGGATGGGGCCCTTCGCTCAGCGGCCACGTTGTCGGCGGACTCTTGGCGTGGGCGGTCGAGAATGCGGCTCAGGATCCGCAACTGCAACCGGCGCGGTTGACCGTCGACCTGCCCCGGCCAACGGCGTTGGCGCCGCTCGAGGTGCACACGCAGGTGCGACAGGACCGGCGTCGGTTGCGGCTGGTCGAGACCGTGATCATCCAGGACGGCGCCCCGGTGGCGCAGGCGAGCGCACTGTTTCTGCGGCGCGGCGCGCAGCCCGAGGGCCACGTCTGGTCACCACCGGTGCAGATGCCCCCGATTCCGGTGGACGAGGCCTACTCGACGCTGTTCATGCGAACCTACGGCTGGGGCGCCGATGTGCAGAACCCCGATCCCGACTGGCCCCATACCGACGGCCCCAAATACACGTGGATACACGAGACGCGCCCGTTGATCGACGACGAACCGCTCACCGCCTTCACCCGGGTGGCGATGGCCGGTGACATCACGGCCTCGATTGCCAACTGGGGCACCAACTCCCTGCAGTTCATCAACGTCGACTACACACTCACGCTCAGCCGACTGCCCGCCGGCGACCACGTCGGGCTCGCCTCGCTGACGCATCACAGTCACGACGGGGTGGCCAGCGGCTCGGCGGTCCTGGTGGACGCGAAGGGGCCGATCGGCACCGGGGTGTCCGTCGCGATCGCACACTCGGGGTTTCGTCCGCCCTCCACCGATGCTTCAGCCAGGTGAGGTCGGAAGGGTAGGCGCGGTGACGTTCTGGGCGTTGATTGCCGATGCGGCGCAGCGGGGATCGAGCCGGCCGCTTCTCGCCGATGAGTACGGACGCAGCCTGACCGCGAGTCAGCTACACGACGCCGCTTGCGTGACCGCCGCCGCCCTGGCCGAACGTGGCGTTCGCCCGGGCACCGTCGTGTCCTGGCAGCTGCCCACCACGCTGGAAACCATGGTGGTGATGGCCGCACTCGCCCGACTCGGTGCCGTGCAGAACCCGATCATCCCGATACTGCGGGAAAGCGAGGTCGGCTTCATCACCGGCCAGCTGGACACGGAATTCTTTGTGGCGGCCGAGTTTTGGCGCGGGTTCGATCATGGTGGGCTGGCTCGGGGTTTATCGGCGGACCGGGGCTTCGAGGTCATCACCCTAGACCTGGCAACGCCCCCGGCCGCCGGCGAGCTGCGGCTGCCCGGCGCCGGCGCCGAGAGCCTCCCAGCGCCACCGGCATCCGCCGACGAGGCGCGTTGGATCTACTACTCCTCGGGAACCACCGCGGCCCCCAAGGGAATCCGTCATACCGACACGTCGGTCATCGCCGGCTCGGCGGGAGTGGTGGGCATGGTGGGGGCCAACAGCAGCGACGTGGATCCGATCGCCTTCCCGATCGCACATATCGGCGGGGCCGCGATGCTGGCCACCGCGTTGCTGACCGGCATGCGGTTGGCGCTGTTCGAGGCGTTCGATCCGGCCACCACACCGTGGGCCATCGCCGCGCACAATCCGACGTTCTTGGGCACCGCGACCCCATTCTTCGTCGCCTTCCTCGAAGCTCAACGCGCCCAAGGCGATCGGCCGCTGTTCCCCTCGGTGCGGGGCTGCCTAGCCGGAGGCGCACCCATCACCGCCGAACTGGGGCGCCAGGTGCGCGAAACCTTCGGCCTGGCCGGCATCGCCAACGCCTGGGGGATGACCGAGTTCCCCTGCGCGACTTCGCCCCCGCTGACCGCCGCGCCCGAGGTGCTCGACCATACCGTCGGGCCGCCGGTACCCGGGGTCCAGGTCCGCGCGGTCGACAGCCACGGCGTCGAGCTGGGCGCCGGACAGGAAGGGGAGCTGCGGCTCAAGGGGCCCCAGTGCTTCCTCGGTTACGCCGACCCGACACTTGACGCTGATGCGTTCGACAGCGACGGCTGGTTGCGCACAGGCGATCTCGGCCTTATCGATGCCGACGGCAATGTCCGCGTCACCGGCCGCACCAAGGACGCGATCATCCGCAATGCCGAGAACATCTCGGCCCTCGAAATCGAGAATGCGCTGGCCACCCATCCCGCCGTGGCCGATGTCGCCGTCATCGGGATTCCCGACCCGCGCACCGGCGAACGCGTCTGTGCCGTCGTGGTACCCGCGACAGCCGACGGTGTGTCATTGGAATCCCTTGTGCGACACTGTCACTCACGGGGTCTCAGCCGCTACAAGCACCCCGAGCACCTGGTGGTCGTCGATACGCTGCCGCGCAACCAATTCGGCAAGGTCATCAAGAAGGACCTGCGCGACGCCTTCCGGTAAGGCGGGTCACAAACGACGTCAGCATTGGCGCCAGCGGCCCGGACGCCTACAGCCCCTTGGGCGCCTCGCGGACGGCCTGCACCGCCGCGGCATCGCCGTCGAATTCGACCTGCGCCTGTCGGCCCACGGCGAACAGCAGTAGCTCCTCGGGCGCCCCGGTCACCGTCACCGCCGGCCCCTGACCGGCGGTGAGCACCGTCTTGCCCTCCGCGGTACGCAACGCCACCCGGCCGGGCACTTTTGCGAGCGTGAACCGGGCCATCAACGGCAGGGTGCGCTGCAGCATCTTGCCCAGGGCGGGTTCCAGGGAGCGCGGCTGCCAGCCCGGTTGCGCGCGGCGCACATCCTCGTGGTGGATGAACATCTCGGCAACGTTGGCCACCGGGTCGAGCAATTTGAGCGGCGAATAGACCGGCGGGCCGGCGGCGAGCTTGCCGACCAGCTCGTCCCAGTCGTTCCGCTCGGCCACCTGGTTCTGCACCTTCTCCGTGTGGGACGCGAAGAAGGGGATCAGGATGCCGGGCGCCGCGTCGGGGCGGTACTCGCGGATCACCAGGTGGGCGGCCAGGTCCCGGGTCTTCCATCCCTCGCACAGGGTGGGCGCGTCCGGCCCGACGCCGCGCATGGTTTCCACAAGGGCGGCACGTTCGCGTTGAGCAACAGACATGGGTTCAGCCTAAGCCGCTCGCCCCCGAAGAGGACGGGTCCACCGGACACAGTGGTCGGCGGCTCGGTAAATTTGGAACGTCATGTTGTCGAAGGGAATCTCATGAGCGCGCACGTCGAGCAGTTGGAGTTTCAGGCAGAGGCTCGGCAACTGCTGGACCTGATGGTCCACTCCGTCTACTCCAACAAGGACTCGTTCCTGCGGGAGTTGATCTCCAATGCTTCCGACGCCTTGGACAAGCTGCGGCTGGAAGCGTTCCGGAACAAGGATCTCGACGTCGACACTTCTGACCTGCATATCGAGATCGACGTCGATAAGAATGCGCGCACCCTGACCATCCGTGACAACGGCATCGGGATGACCCGCGCCGAGGTGGTCGATCTGATCGGCACGCTGGCCAAGTCCGGCACCGCCGAGCTGCGCAAGCAACTGCGCGAGGCGAAGAACGCCGCGGCCTCCGAGGAACTCATCGGTCAGTTCGGTATCGGTTTCTACTCCAGCTTCATGGTCGCCGACAAGGTCGAACTGCTCACCCGCAAGGCGGGCGAGAGCGACGCCACCAAATGGGAATCGAGCGGCGAGGGCACCTACACCATCGAATCGGTCGACGACGCCCCGCAGGGAACGTCGGTCATCCTGCACCTCAAGCCCGAGGACGCCGAGGACGAGCTGCACGACTACACCGCGGAGTTCAAGATCAGGAGCCTGGTCAAGAAGTACTCCGACTTCATCGCCTGGCCCATCCGGATGGAGGTCGAACGTCGCACCCCGCCCACCTCGGACGAAGAAGGAGCGAGCGGCGAAGAGACCGTCACCATCGAGACCGAGACGCTCAACTCGATGAAGGCCCTGTGGGCCAGGCCCAAAGAAGAGGTCTCCGAGGAGGAGTACAAGGAGTTCTACAAGCACATCGGGCACGCCTGGGACGACCCGCTCGAGGTCATCGCGATGCGAGCCGAGGGCACCTTCGAGTACCAGGCGCTGCTGTTCATTCCGTCGCACGCCCCGTTCGACCTGTTCAACCGGGACGGCCAGACCGGGATCCAGCTGTACGTCAAGCGCGTGTTCATCATGGGCGACTGCGACGAGCTCATGCCCGAATACCTGCGCTTCGTCAAGGGCGTCGTTGACGCGCAGGACATGTCGCTCAACGTGTCGCGCGAGATCCTGCAACAGGATCGGCAGATCAAGGCCATCCGGCGCCGGTTGACCAAGAAGGTGCTCTCCACGATCAAGGATCTGCAGTCCGAGCGCCCAGAGGACTACCGCACCTTCTGGACCCAATTCGGCCGGGTCGTCAAGGAAGGCCTGCTGTCGGACTTCGACAACCAGGAGACGCTGCTGCAGATCTCCTCATTCGCCTCGACGCACAGCGAGGAGGAGGCCACCACCCTCGCCCAATACGTCGAGCGCATGAAGGAGGGCCAGACGCAGATCTTCTACGCCACGGGGGAGTCGCGTCAGCAGATCCTGAAGTCGCCGCACCTCGAGGCGTTCAAGGCCAAGGGCTACGAGGTGCTCCTGCTCACCGACCCGGTCGACGAGGTCTGGGTGGGGACCGTGACGGAGTTCGACGGCAAGCCGCTGCAGTCCATCGCCAAAGGCGAGGTGGACCTCAGCGCCGACGACGACGAGAGCGAGGCCGAGCGCGAGGAGCAGCAGAAGGAATTCGCCGACCTGCTCACCTGGCTGAAGGACACCTTGACCGACCACGTCAAGGAGGTCCGGCTGTCGACCCGCCTGACCGACTCGCCGGCCTGCCTGATCACCGACGCCTTCGGGATCACACCGGCGCTCGCGCGCATGTACCGCGCCTCCGGGCAGGACATTCCGGTGGGCAAGCGGATCCTCGAACTCAACCCCAACCACCCGCTCGTCACCGGCCTGCGCCAAGCCCACCAGGACCGCAGCGACGACCCCTCGGTCGCGGAGACCGCGGAATTGCTCTACGGCACAGCACTTCTTGCCGAAGGCGGCGCGCTCGACGACCCGGCCAGGTTTGCCGAGATACTCGCCGACCGGCTGGCCCGCACGGTGTAGCCGTCAATTGCCTGCAAATGGACGATTTTCGGGATTGAAACGTCGCTGGCAGGGATACTTCTATCCCATGCCTGCGTTTCGCGTTATCGACCCACGTGGCCGGGTCGTCGCGACGAAGAATTTTGCCAACGCGGAGGCCGCGTACGCCTGGTTCGTCAACTCCGTTGGCGGCAATACCGAGCTGGGTTGGCGCATGGAGGTCAACGACGACGGGCAATGGGCATTCTTCGATGACACCGAAGGCTTCACCGCGCCGGTGAGCCACCGTCCGCAACGGCGCTGACGCGCCGGGTTTCAGGCTTCTGGCCCGATCACAAAGCAACGGCCGGTACCGCTGACGAACAGGACCTCGTCTACCGCGGAACGGGCGATGGCCGGAAATTCGAAGCGATGCACCTGTTGGCCGGCCGCTATCGGGGCGTCCTGCGAGTCGCTGGTGCCGTCCTTCTTGCGGACCAGCGCCGTCACCTCGTCCGGTTGCGACGGACTTTTCGGGTCCTGGAAGTACCACACCTCGATCCCGGCCCCGGAGGCATCCGCGCGCCAGCCGTCGGCGTAGTAGCACGGCGGGTTGCCCTCGGCATCCGGCGGTGGCGGCGTGCATATCGACAGCCCGACGCACGGCTGCGTGCCGACGGCACCGGGGGCGACGGGCGCGGCGGCGGGTGTGCTGGGCGCAATGCTCGTGCTCGCCGCGAGCGCCGACTTCGTCGAGGTTGGGCCAGGTGTGGTGGACTGCGCGGCGTGCTGCGAACCGCAGGCCACCAGCCCAGCGCAGCCGATCGCGACGACGGCGCACAACCAGGGACCGGCATCGAATCGCCTTACGCGCCAACCCACTTCAGTGACACACTTCGCAGGCTATGCCGTCGTTGTCGCGGTCGAGTCCGGACCGATAGCCCGGCTGCCCCCGATAGATCGGCGCGGCACCCGCGGCGCAAGCGGCCCTGCAGTTGGGGTAGTAGGCGCTGCCACCGCTCGTCGGAGACGGCGAGGTTGTGGTCGTCGCGGGAGCGGCCTGCACCACGGGCATCCCCGCAATTCCCACTGCGATTGCTCCAGCGATGAACAATCCACGAAGCACGTTTGGAGGCCTCCTGTTAACGAAACAACGATGGTTGCTGACGACTACAGAGCTAACACCCTGAGGCGGCCATCGGGCAAGAGGCTGACGCGACCCGCATCGCGGTCTGAGGTTCGACGTACGCTCCCACCATGCATGTCGACGCGATGACGATTCCCCAGCCGCTCGGCCAAATCGGTGACCTTGCCCGGCGGACCCAATCGGCCGGGTTCTCCGGTCTGTTGTTCACCGAGACCGGCCGCACCGCCTACCTCAATGCGGCCGTGGCGTCGCAGGCCGCGCCGGACCTGGAATTGTCGACGGGCGTCGCTGTCGCGTTTCCGCGCAGTCCGTTCGTGACCGCCGCCGCGGCATGGGAACTGCAGGAAGCCACCAAGGGGAAGTTCCGGCTGGGCCTTGGCACCCAGGTCCGGACCCACGTGGTCCGGCGCTACGGCACGGCCTTCGAGCGGCCCGGGCCGCGGCTGCGCGACTACTTGCTCGCCGTGAAGGCATGCTTCGCGGCGTTTCGCTCCGGGATACTCGACCACCACGGCGACTTCTACGATCTCGACTTCATCACCCCGCAGTGGAGCCCCGGGCCCATCGACGCGCCGGACCCCAAAGTCGATATCGCAGCGGTCAATCCGTGGATGCTGCGGATGGCGGGCGAAGTGGCCGACGGCGTCCACGTCCACCCGATCGGCGAACCGGGCTACCTGGCCCGGCACGTGCTGCCGACGGTCGCCGAAGGCGCGGCCAAATCGGGCCGTCCATCATCGGAGATCGCGATCATCGTGCCCGTCATGACGATCGTCGGCGACACCGATGAAGAGCGCGACCAGCAGCGGGAGGTCGTGCGCGCCAGCATGGCCTTCTACGGCAGCACACCCAACTACGCATTCATCTGGGACGAGGCGGGTTTCGAGGGCACCACCGCCCGGATCCGCGAGAAGCAGAAGGCCGGAGACTACGCCGGGATGGCGGCCCAGGTCAGCGACGATCACATCGCGGTGTTCGCCACCGAGTCGACCTGGGAGGGGCTGGCCGACGCGCTCGCCGCGAAATACGCCGGAACGGCAACGCGGTTGGTGATGTACAACTCCGTCGCCGATCAGGACCGCTTCGAGCGGTACGGCGAGGTGGCCCGCCGGATACAAGCGGTCAGCGGCTGAGCTGAATGGCCTTGACCGCCAACAGCAACGCCCCGACCACCAAATAGGCGCGCAGCGCGATCATCGCGAGCCGCGTTGCGGGTGACCAGGTGACCGGCTCGAGCAGTGCCAGCGGCGGCATGCGCCAGGTGCTGCGGTCGACGCCGCGCGCCGGAAGTTGAGGCTGGGGACGCGACGGCTGCCGGCGAGCCACCCAGCGCAGTACCGGCGCCGCGGCCGCCGCGAGAATGACCAGCGCGAGCGTCAGGTAGCCCGCCACCGCGACGACGTTGAGGTCGGGAAACAGCGTGGTCGCCATCAAGATTCCGGACAACAGCAGCAGCGTGCCCACGATCAGCCCGGCGACCCAATTCAGCCAGGACCGATTCACCCACGGCCCCAACACCTCTCGGTCGTTACACAGCAGCAGCAGAAACACGCTGGCGCTCGGCAGCAACAGGCCGGCGAGGGCCTGCACGGCGGTGGTGATCAACCCCAGCGGGGCACCCGGAATCAGCACGATGACCGCAGCCAGCGCCACCATCGCGGTGTAGGACAGGTAGAACTGCTTGGCCTCGGAGAAGCCACGGTGCAGCGAATGCTTGAGGCCGAACACGTCTCCGAAGGCGTAACTGGTGGCCAGGGTCACCGCGGCCGCCCCGATGATCGAGGCGTCCATCAGCACGATGGCAAAGATCGAGCCGAGTATCGGGCGGTGCACGCCCAGCAGATGCGCCGTCGCGCCGGCGTCGGTGAAGCCGCCAATGGTGTTGGTGGAGCGCGCCGCCCACTCACCGGTCATCATCAGCGCGGCGGCGCCGACCACCACCACGAAAGCGCCCAGCACGGTGTCCGCGCGTTCGTAACCCATGAACCGGGGAGTGATGCGCTTGTCGACGACGTTGGACTGCTGGAAAAACAGCTGCCACGGCGCCACGGTGGTGCCGACGATGGCGATGATCAGCAACACCGCGTCCGAGCTGATGCCGCCCGAAATGCTGGGCACCACAAAGGACTTCGCTGCGTGCCCCCACTGCGGATGTGACATCAGCAGCATCGGGATCTGCAGCAGCGTGACGGCGATGAAAATGAACATGGCCCGCTCCCATCGGCGGAAGCTGCCGCTGGCCATGATCGCCACCAACGCCACCGCCGAGATCGGTACCACAACGTATTTGGAGACGCCGATGTATTCGGCGGCCAGGCTGATGCCGATGAACTCGGTGACGATGGTCAAGAAGTTGAGCAGAAACAGGTCGCCGACCGAAAACCAGCCCCAGCCGCGGCCGAAGCGTTCGTTGATGAGCCGGGCGTGCCCGACCCCAGTGACCGCCCCGAGCCGCACCACCATTTCCTGGTTGACGATGAGCACCGGGATCAGCAGCAGCAACACCCACAGCAGCGAGTAGCCGTAGTTCTGGCCGGCTTGGGCGTAGGTCGCCACCCCGCCCGCGTCGTTGTCGCCGACCATCACGATGATGCCGGGTCCGACGATCGCGAGCAGGGTCAGCAGCCGCGTCCGCCAGGTGCGGGCATGCTCGGTTTCCCCGACGCTGATGCGCCCGAACGCGCCCTCGATATCACCCAGATGCGCGCTGTCCAGCACCGCGGTGCGCCGCGTCGGTGCCGGATCGGAGCGTTGCACGCCGACGCCCTGCGCGTCGGCCTGGGTGGTGTTCTCGCCGCCGGAACTCACTGCGGGGAACTTCCCGTGGGCGGTGTGTCACGGTCATCGGTGGCGATTTCGCGGATGGGGCGCGGCGCGGGCTCGCGGCGTCGCCAGTCTTCGGGAATGGTGGCCTCCAGCACGTCGTCGACGGTCACCACCCCGAGTAGGCGGTCCTGCTCGTCGACGACGGGGATGGAGTAGAGATTGAAATCGGCCATCAGCAGCGCGATATCGGTCAGATCCGCGACGGCGTTCACCCGCACCGGGTCGGAATCCATTAGGGCTTCGAGCTTTTCGGCGGGATCGACCTGCAACAGGGTGATCACTGAAACGACGCCGTCGAGACGCTTGTCCTCGTCGAGCACGTGTACCTTGATCAGCGCTTCGGGCTGGATGCTGTGCGAGGCGGCGATCAGCGCCAACGCCTCGCCCGCGGTGGCGGTGGCCGAACACGTCACGGAGTCGACATTCATCAGCCCGCCGGCACTTTCGGGGTTGAACCCCATCAAGGTGATGACCTTGGTGCGTTGCGGGGCGGGCATCAGCTCGAGGACACGGCGGCGCCGTGACTGGCGGAGGTCGGCGATCGCGTCGGCGGCATCGTCGGCGCGCATCCGGCCCAGTAGCGCGGCGACCTCGTTGTCCGGCATGTCGTCGAGCAACCGGCTGGCTTTTTCCGGGTCCAGCTCTTCGAAGACGTCGGCTTCCAACTCCGGGTCGCTGTGCACCCGATCGAGGATCTCGCCGCCCTCGGCCTTGTCCGCTTCCTCGAGAAGGTCGGCGATCTCGGCGGCCTTGAGGTCACCGAACCGATCCGACAGACGGCGGACGGCATCGGAGCGTGCGTGGCCGATCAGCGGCTCGAACGCCTTCCAATCGCGAGACGCGTGCCCGCCCGAATGCTTGATCAGCCCGAACAATCGTGGCGGACGGCGGGTATCGAGGCGGCTGACCATCCAGCCTTCCCCGGTCTGTTCCAGCTCGACGTCGTAGGCGCGCACCAGCTCGACGGTCGCCACGTCAATCAATCGGTGGCCCAGCACATCGGTGCGCAAGAGCACCTCACCCTCGCGGCGTTCGAACCCGCGAAGGTCAACCTTGTTCTTGGTCAACAGAACTCGGTCCGCGGAGTACTCGTGGATGGATTTGTCGCCGATGAAAACCCGGCGTCCGCCGACCCCGGCCACGATCCCGGCCACCAGCGGATACTCCTCGGCGCCGCGCAGCCGCACGATCACGTCCTCGACGCGCCCCACGGTTTCTCCGGCGCGGGCCAACACGGGGGCGCGCAACAACTGCGAGAGATGGATGACCTGATGCCTGGCGCGCTGCTTGGACGCCTTCTCCGATAGGGCCATTTTCCCTCCTCAAGGCGGTACGACCGAACCCGCGGCCAAAGTACCCGAATTACGCGTCGCGGCGCCATGTACGGCGGGAAGTCGATCGTTGGTCCGTCTCGGCCGCCAGAGCATACGCTCTCGTTGCCGCGGACGACTACATCCAATAAGTAAACGGCAGAAGGCTATTGGGGTTTGCCGCGCCCCTGCGGGGCCTATTGCTTGTCGACTTTTGCGGCGATCTGGTTGGCGACGCCGACGCCGCGGTCCCCGACATCCTTGCGGCACGCGTCGACATCGATGACGACGTTGTTGCGGACGGTCAGCGCCCGCTGGCAGGGCACGGTCATGGTCGCGCCGTCTCTGACAACGGTGAGGGTCACCGAAACGCTCAAAACTCCATTGGCGTTGGAAACCTGGCCCACCTTCCACTGAAGTTCCGGTTTGCCGTCGGCGGCGGGGACGGTGTCCTGACGGTTGGCGCAGGCGGGCCAGCGCGGGGCCGACGTCGTGAAGAACGCGCTCGCCTGCTCGGGGGATCCGAACAGCACCACAACCTGGTATACCTCAGGGCTTTCCAATTGATCCGCACTCGGGGGTGCCGGCGCCTGGTCGTGATAGCCGTAAACCGCGGTGCTCCCACTGTCGGCGTACACGGACGCCAACGCCGCGTGCATGGTGTACCGGCATTCAGCGGGGAAGGTGTAGTCCTCGCGCTTGAACGGGTCTTCCAACAACGTGGTGATCGGTGGATCGCTCGACGTTCCGTTGGCACCCAGCACGGTGTCGATGTCGGTCGGCGAGAGCATCAGATCAGGCAACGCGCCCTGTGCCAGGGGAGTCTTCGACGAAGCCGTTGTGGTGGTGGCCGACGGCGAAGCGCTGTCGCCTTGTTTGGCACCGCCGCACCCGGCGACCAGTATTGCGGTAGCAGCAACGACAACTGCCGCGGTCAGCTGGCTCCTCATGCGCCGGAGCATACGACAGCGGAACCGCGCCGGGGTTATGTTCGCTGTGTGTCCGCAGTCGACTTCACCTCGGTCTCCCCGATCGTCCCGGTTCGGGACTTGGACGTTGCACTCGACCGGTATCGCCGGCTCGGCTTCGAAGCCCGCGCCTACGAAGGTCCGGACCGGTACGGATTCGCCGATCGCGGGTCCGTGTCAATCCACCTCACCGAGTGGGCCGAGCACGACCCCCTGTGCACGGCCGCCAGCGTTTACTTCTACGTCAGTGATGCCGACGCACTCCACGCGGAATGGGCGGCGCTGGAGAATCTCGATGGCCGCGTCGTCGCCCCGCAGGACACACCGTACGGCTTGCGCGAATTCGCCTACATCGATCCCGACGGCACCGCGCACCGGATCGGTTCACGGCTGAGTTGACCTCAGGCCTTCTCCGTTGCGGGAGCCGGGTTTTCGTCAGACGATGGGGCATAGCTGGCCTGGCTGTGGCCAGCGCCACGGTCGCCGCCGCCATCAGGCCCACCGACAAGCCCAAGGCCACCCAGCCGAGGTCGTTGGTGTGCAGCGTCTCTCCCAACACGGTGATACCGAGCGCCGAGCCGACGATGGGCTCGGCGACGGTGACCGCCGGCAGCGACGCGGTGAGCGGGCCAGCCCGAAACGCCGACTGCTCCCAGGCGGTGGCCGCGATCGCCAGCACCACCCACACATACAACTCGGGTGCGCGCAACAACGCCGGGATGCCGCGGTCGAGTTGGTCCACCACGCCCTTGGTCAACACCGAAAACAGTCCCCACAGCGAGCCGGACATCAGTCCCAGCAGCAGTGCGCCGACCGAACCGGGGAACATCCGCGCGCCGATCACGCACAGGATCAGTAAGGGCCCCATGACCAACGCCACGATGGTCCAGGTCTGCACCGACCCGCGCGGGGTGCCCTGCTGAGGGTCGCCGACCGTGACCACCACCGCGACCGCGACGGCAAGCAAGACCGCCCAAATGCCTTGCGGGCGTGTGATTCTGCGATGGTTCACCCGCGCGCTGATGAGCAGTGCGAACAGCAACGACGTCACCAGTAGCGCCTGCACCAGCACCACCGAGCCCAGGCCCAGCGCCGCGGCCTGGAACCCGAACCCGGCGCCGGCCACCAGGCTGCCGGTCCACCATTGCCGGTCGCGCAGCAGCCGGCGGAACAGGGTGAACGTGCCGACGGGCTTATCGGTGACCTGTTGAGCGGATCGCTGCTGCACGACGTCGCCGGCGCCGACCATCAAAGCGGCCGCGACCGCCAGCAACGCGGCGATGCCTGTCTTGCTCAAGCCGGTCTCCTAGGCACTTGGTGAGACATTCCGTTTGTGACGCAACCGCTTTGCGCGCAACACCGGCCCGGCGAACGTCAGCTGTTGCGTCGGATCTTGAGCGCGGTGGCGATCATGGGAACCTGCAGCGGCAGCCGGGCCAGGGCGATGAGGCGCATCGGCCACGGCTTGCCCCACCACAACCGGCACATGTTCACGTTGGCGGGAAAGACGCCCACGAACAACGCGACGGCGGCCAGCGCGGCCAGTCGCCGGGTGGCACGCGGCACCAGTAGTGCCCCGGTCGCGATCTCGACGACCCCCGACGCGTAGGTGTAGAAGCGCGGAGTGCCGGGAAGCTCGGCCGGCACGATCTGGTCGAACGGTGTTGGCGCCAGGAAGTGCACGGTGCCAATGCCGATGAGCATCGCAGCGACACGGTATGCGGAGCTCTGGGCGTCACGCTGGACGAGGGGTGTGATGGTCATCGACCCATTGTGCTCGGGTGCCAAGAACGAGTTACGCGCGGTCGGCGTCGGTATAGCGGATGATGCCGCGAACGTTGCGGCCCTCGAGCATGTCGCGATAGCCGTCGTTGATCTGCTCGAGGGTGTATTCGCGCGTGACCATGTCATCGAGGTTGAGCTGCCCCAGCTTGTACAGCTCGAGAATCGCCGGGATGTCGTATTGCGGGTTGCCGCCACCAAAAATGCTGCCCTGCAAGCTCTTTTGCAACAGCGAGAGTCCCGCGAGGTTGAGGGTGACCTCGTTGGCCATCACGCTGGCCATGCCGGTGAGGCAGCACACCCCGCCCTTGGCCGTCAGCCCCATCCACGACTCGACGTCTTTGCCCTCCACATGGCCCACGGTGACGATCACCTTGTGGCACATGAACCCTCGCGTCGCCTCGGCGATGCTGGCCGCGGCGCTGCCCACGTCCGCGAAAGCCGCTGTGGCGCCGAACTTGAGCGCCTGCTCGCGCTTCCATTCAAAGGGATCGATGGCGAATATGCGCCGGGCCCCGGCGATGCGGGCACCCTGCAGGGCGGCGACGCCGACGCCGCCGATGCCGATGACCGCGACGTCTTCACCCGGTGAGACCGCCGCGCTGCGCACCGCCGAGCCGTAGCCGGTGGTCACCCCGCAGCCCACCAGGCAGGCCACGTCGAACGGGATCGACGGGTCGATCTTGACCACCGAGGTGTGGTGCACCACCACGTACGGCGCGAAGGTACCCAGCAGCGACATCGGGATGACGTCGTGGCCCTGTGCGGTGACGCGAAACGATCCGTCGGACACGGATTGGCCCGACAGCAGGCCCATGCCGAGGTCGCACAGGTTGCGCAGTCCCGTCTGGCACGGCATGCATTTCCCGCAGGACGGGATGAAGGACATGACGACGTGATCGCCGACGGCCAGGTGTTCGACGCCCTCGCCGACCTCGGTGATGACGCCGGCGCCTTCGTGCCCGCCCAGCACCGGATAGCTCGGGATGGGGAAGTCGCCCGTCATCAGATGGTGGTCGGAGTGGCACAACCCGGCCGTTTCCAGCTGGACGGTCACCTCGCCGCGGCGGGGGTCGCCGATTTCGATCTCGTCGATCGACCATGGCTCGTTCAGTTCCCAGACCAGCGCACCTTTGGTCTTCAACCCGTTGGCCTCCGTGTTTACCCGAACCGCTTAATTGTTAGCGCCGTCACAGGAGCCCGGCCTATTGAATTTAGACCATTACTATTGCCTATACAGTATTTGATACGATTCGCGGCGTCTGATCGCCCACAACAACGAGGTTGAGAACATGGGATTACCCGTCATCGTCGGAGCCGCCCGGACCGCGATCGGCCGTTCGTTCAAGGGCACGCTGGTCAACACGCCGCCCGAGACCCTGATCACCGCCGTGCTGCCCGAGGTGGTCCGCAGGTCGGGAGTCGACCCCGCCGACATCGATGACATCATCTTCGCCGAATCGCATTACGGCGGTGGAGATCTCGCGCGTTACGCGGCGACCGCGACGGGCCTGGAGCACGTCCCCGGACAGTCGGTCAACCGGCACTGCGCGGGCAGCCTCACGGCCATCGGCAACGCTGCGGCGCAGATCGGCTCCGGCATGGAGCGCGTGCTCATCGCCGGCGGCGTGCAGTCGCTGTCGATGACGCCGCTGACCAACTGGCGAATCCCCGGCCCCGAGCTGAAGTTCGAGGAGCGCTGGATGCCGCCGACGCACGTGGAGACACCGGACGCGCCCGCCAAGGATATGTCCATCACCGTGGGCTGGAACACCGCGCAGGCGGTCGGCATCACCCGCGAGGAGATGGACGCCTGGGCGGCCCGCTCGCATCAGCGCGCCGTTGCGGCCCAGGACGCCGGCAAGTTCGTCGACGAGATCTTGCCGCTGAAGATCACCCAGTTCGACGGCTCGGTCACCGAGTTCGCGGTGGACGAGCATCCGCGGCGCGACACCACCGTCGAGAAGCTCGCCGGCCTCAAGGTGCTGCACCCCGAAATCGAGGGCTTCTCGATCACGGCGGGTAACAGCAGTGGCACCAACGACGCCGCCGCCGGCGTGGCTTTGGTCGACAGCGATTACGCCGCGGCCAACAAGCTCAACGTCATGGGCACCGTCAAGGCCTGGGCCGCCGCGGGCGTCCCGGCCCGCGATTGTGGCCTCGGTGCCGTCAAGGTCATCGGGAAGGTGCTGCAGCGAGCCGGTCTGTCGCCCAGCGACGTCGCGCTGTGGGAGATCAACGAGGCGTTCGCCTCCGTCCCGATCGCGGCGTGCCGCGAATACAGCATCGACGAGGAGAAGGTGAACTTCTCCGGCAGCGGCTGCAGCCTCGGTCACCCGATCGCGGCCTCGGGCGCGCGCATGGTGACCACGTTGGTCTACGAGCTCGCCCGCCGCGGCGGCGGCATCGGCGTCGCCGCGATGTGTGCCGGCGGCGGCCAGGGCGGCGCTGTCGTCATCGAGGTCTGAGCGACCGCACGTTAGTTCGCACCGCCTAGTTGCAGAATGTGTAGCCGATGAACTGCGTGCCTCGCGTGTCGCCGCTCGAGTAATTGGCGAAGTGCACGGCCGGCGCTCCGTTGTACTGAGTGTTCATCTTCTGCACGTTCGGCGGTGGAGCGCCTTTGGGGAAGGCCAGAATCATGTCGGCGAAAATCTCCAGGCCGACCTGGCAGATGGCCTCGCGCCGCGGCTGCTGCGGATTCCACGCGTGCACGACCACCGGTTCGGTCAGCTGAGATCCCGCCGCACAGTTCGGATCACAGAGCTTGAACACCGCCGTGCCGGTCCCGTCGGCGCCCTGCGGTCCCCAGGAACTCCATGACATGTCCTGCAGCGCAACGGCCACACTGGCGCAGCCCAACACGTTGAGCCGCTTCGGCCGCGCGACCGGCGGGACGGACGGGTTGTAGCAACCGGGGATGGCGAAGCTCTCCGGCGCTGACGGCGACGGCAGGGTGCTGGGCGCCGTCGCGCTCTGCTGGCTATGGGTCAGCTGCACGCCCACCACCGTGAGGACCCCGACCAGCACCACCGCCGCCACGATGCCGGCCCCGATCAATCGCCCCCGCGAGGTGTGCCGCAACCGCCTCGATAATGGGACGTTGGCGTTGCCGCTCACGTCACCAGATTACGGGTGAAACTTTTCCGCCGGGGTGGTGCCCGCCGACGGGTACGACAGGGTAAAGTTGGTCATCGCTACCAACATATTGAGGATTCCGTGGAGCTGCCGATGAATGACCATGATCTGGCCGCGCGGTTGGCCACCGAGGCCGGTCGGCGATTGCTCGGGGTTCGAGAAGAGTTCGCCGACGCGGCAGCGGTCGACCGGAAAGCCGCGGGGGACAAGCGATCCCACGATTTCTTGATGGAGGCGCTTGCCGCCGAGCGGCCCGATGATGCGGTGCTGTCCGAAGAGGGCGCCGACGACCCGGTCCGATTGCGTTCGGACCGCGTCTGGATCGTCGATCCGCTGGACGGCACGCGGGAATTCTCCGAGCTGGGACGCGACGACTGGGCGGTGCATGTCGCGCTCTGGCAGTCCGGCGAGCTAGTGGCCGGCGCCGTGGCGTTACCGGCTCAGGGCATCACGCTGGCGACTCCCGACGTGGATTCGCCCCCCGCCGCGCCGGGCAAGCCGCGCATCGTGGTGTCACGCACCCGTCCACCGGCGGTCGCGCTGAACGTGCAGGATGCGCTCGATGGAGTCCTGGTGGAGATGGGTTCGGCCGGCGCCAAGGTCGCCTCGGTCATTCAAGGATTGTCCGACGTGTACGTGCACGCCGGCGGCCAGTTCGAATGGGACTCCGCCGCGCCGGTGGCGGTGGCACGGGCCGCCGGATTGCACACCTCTCGCATCGACGGGTCAGAGCTGGCCTACAACCAGCCCGACCCGAAGCTGCCCGATCTCGTGGTCTGCCGGCCCGAACTGGCGGAAGCCGTACTCGCGGTTACCCGCTGACGTCACCGGTCAAACTGCAGGCTTGCCAACTCTTTTCGGCGCGCCCAGCCGCCTTCGCCTATCCTCGTCGCCGGTTGCCTATTGCCTCGTCGGTCCATTCCCGTTCGATTCGCCCGATCTCGAGTGAGAGCAACGTTAGGGTCGGATTGTCGCAAGTGATCTCGTGAGCCGTGCGGTACTTCGCCGCGTCGCCGGTGGCAGGCAGCTGCGGGCGCAAGGCCTCGAACCATTCGTCGCCGACGATGTTGGGTGGATCCCAATCGCAAGGCCCAGTTGCCCACTGCCGGTAGGAATCTCGCGCGTCCGCTAGACCTGTCCGCCACCGTTGAATCGCTTCGCACCGCTGCGCGTGCAATCGCATGCTTAGCTGGTGCCTGTGGTCGGCGTGCCCCATCACCCTGGGCAGCACCGCGTCGGAGACCGACCTCGCGACCGCCGCCGTCCCCGCCGCCGAAGCGCCCACGACAATTCCCATCAGACCCATCAACGCAGCGTCCACCCGCTGATCGTGGCATATCCCTCGAGGCCCCGCCGCCCACCCGGCGCACACCGGCGCCACCGCGCTGTTACATGATGAAAAGCGTCGCGCCGCGGGCACCGGCGCGGAATCGGACCGTCGACTCTCTCCCGAGGAGCAGCCAACCATGTCGCGGATCGACACACACCACCACGCCATCCCGTCGTTCTATCGAGACATGCTGCGAAAAGCCAGGATTGACGAAGCGGGCGGCCGGGCGCTGCCGGACTGGAGCCCGGAAGCCTCGTTGCAGACGATGGCGGAACTGAACGTCGCCACCGCAATACTTTCGGTGTCGACGCCGGGCACCACGTTCCTGCCGAGCGCGGCCGATGCGGCCTCGCTGGCCCGTGACCTCAACGACTACCTCGCCGGGCTCGTCGCCGACCAGCCCGACCGGTTCGGATTCTTCGCGACCCTCCCCACGCCGCACCTGCGCGAGTCCGTCGGCGAGGCCGCCAGGTCGATCGACGAATTGCACGCCGACGGGGTGGTGCTGCTCGCCAACAGCGCCGGGACCTATCTCGGGCAAGACGGTCAAGACGACCTGTTCGCCGCGCTGGACGCGCGCTCGGCGGTGGTGTTCATCCATCCCGGCGAACTGCCCGGACCGGTGATCGACGGGGTCGCGCCGTTTGCCGTCGACTTCCTGCTCGATACCACCCGTGCCGCGTATTTGCTTGTACGCAATGGCATTTGCCGTCGATACCCGAACATCAAGTTCATCCTCAGCCACGCGGGCGGGTTCGTCCCCTATGCCTCGCACCGGATGGCGGTCAGCATCATGGGCGACACCGGACGCAGCCCGAGCGACAGCCTGGATGACTTCGCCGGCTTCTACTTCGACACCGCGCTGTCCTCGAGCGCCGCCGCGCTGCCGAGCCTGCTGGCGTTCGCCAAACCCGGCCACGTGACCTTCGGCTCGGACTGGCCCTTCGCGCCGGTGGCGGCCGGCAAGCTGTTCGCCGCCGGCCTGGAGACCTACCCGGGCCTGCGCCCGGAAGCCCGCGCGGCGATCGAGCGGGACAACGCGCTCGCGCTGTTCCCCCGACTCGGCGCGGCCGCGCCGCCCAAGCCCGGCTCGGCGCTCGACATGCTGCGCCGCAGCGCCAGCCGGGCGGTCATGCGTGGGATGGTAAGACTGGTCAACACCCGTTGACGAGCGCTCAGAGCCAGGCCTGCTGCCACGACTGGATGCGTTCGGCCAGTTCGGGTCCGCGGTCCTCTTGAATGAAGTGGCTGGCGTTGATCCTGGCGTGTGGCTGGCCCGCGGCGCCGGGGATGTGCTTGATCAGGGCGCTGTCCGCCCGCCCGAGGATGGGATCGCGGGCTCCGAAGATGGCGAGAAAGGGCTTTTCCCACCGGCCGAGGGCATCCCATGCTTTCCTGTTGGCCGGAATCGCCGGATCGGTGGGTGAGGTGGGCACCAGCTGAGGAAACGCGCGAGCCCCGGCCTGATAGGTCTTGTCGGGGAAGGGCGCGTCGTAGCCGGCCCGGACTTTCGACGGCACCCGGCGAACGGTCCCGGCGCTGACGATGCGGCCGGCGGGCAGGACGGGGGAGTAGTGCGCAAAGGCGCGCCAGGCGTAGAAGGCCGGCGGGGTGCGCCGTTGCGCCGTCGGGAGGAAACCGTTGGCCACCACCAGCCGCGCGACCCGGTCGGGCTGCTCGGCGGCGATGCGCAGCCCGATCAGCGATCCCCAGTCCTGCACGAACAGCGTGACGTCCCTGAGATTGAGATGCTCGAACCACGAGATCACCCACTCCACGTGGCGCTGGTAGGTGTAATCCTCGACCCGGCTGGGCTTGTCCGAACGGCCGAAACCGATCAGATCGGGCGCGAGCACGCGGTTCCCGGCGTCGGTCAGGGGCGGGATCATCGTGCGGTAGAGGTAGCTCCACGTGGGCTCGCCGTGCAGCAGAACGATCGGCGGCCCTTCGATGGTGCCCTCGTCGAGGTAGTGCATGCGAAGCGGCCGGGTGTCGCTCGCGGTTACGTCGAGGTAATGCGCAACGAACGGGTAGTCCTCCAGGTTTTCGAATCGGGAGTCCGGGGTTCGCAGCACATGCATATCAGCTCCTCCGGTGAACCGGCACCTCTGTTAGCCTCTCGCGCCGGCGCGAATTCGTCTAGTGCGAGATTCATTGAGCTGGGCGCCAACGGCTATTAAACTGGCTTGTTCATGGCAATTCGGCGCGCGGTTCTGCTCATAGCCGACATCGGCGGGTACACGCATTACATGCAGTGGAACCGGACGCACCTTGCCCATGCCCAGCTGACGGTTGCGGGCCTGCTGGAGTCGGTCATCAACGCGGGCAAGGGTTTGAAGCTGGCCAAGCTCGAAGGTGACGCCGCGTTCTTCTGGGCGCCGGACAGCCACGCCAAAGAGGTGGTGTGCGACCGCTTGTCACGGATGCGCGCGTCGTTCCTGGAGCGGCGTGAGCGGATGAAAAATGACATCGCTTGCCAGTGCGCGAGTTGCGCACAGCTGGAGAAGCTGTCGCTCAAGTTCGTTGTGCACGTGGGCGAGGTGGCGGATCAGAAGGTGAAACGCCACGTCGAGCTGGCCGGCTTCGATGTCATTCTGGTGCACCGCATGCTGAAAAACATGGTGCCGGTTGCCGAATACGTGCTGATGACCGATCCCGTCGCGGCGTGCCTCGACGAGCCTATGCGCGAGCTTTGCATGCCGTTGGTGCACGTCTTCGACGGCATCGGAGAAACGTCGACGCACTACATCGACCTTGCGGCGGTGCAGGTTCCCGTCGCGGTGCCGCGGCGCAGTTTTTTCCGCAGGCTCGGCGCGACGACGAGGTTCGAACTCGACAGCCTGCCCTTTACGCTCGGCATGAAGGAGCCCGCCCAGGGGTTTCGAAATTTGGGCCGGGGCGCCGAGGAAGTCTCCGCGTAGCCGAAAACCCGTGTGGCACGGTGCCTTTCCATTATCGGATGTCGGCCAGGGCCCGTCCCATTCGGGAGACCGCCTTGGTGAGGATGGCTCGCGAGGTGGCGAAGTTCAGTCGCACGTGTCCGGTTCCGCCGGTGCCGAACACGTGGCCGGAGCTGAGCGCCACCCGCGCGTGATCGAGGAACCAGCGGGCCGGCCCGGACAGATCGGCAACCACCGCAAGGCCATCGGCGGCTTCTTCGTCGAAGTTGAGCTCCCGGCAATCCAGCCACGCTAGGTAAGTCCCTTGCGGCCATTGGTATTTCACTTTCGGAAGGTGCTCGGCGATCAACTCGCCCAGCAATGTCCTGTTCTCGTCCAGGCCCCGCAGGGTGGCGTCGAGCCAGTCGCTGCCGCTCCGAAACGCCTCGGCGTGGGCGATGACGCCGAGGTGGCTGGGTCCGTGACCGACCTCCTCCGGCATCCGGTTCAGGTCTGCGGCGGCCTCGGGTCCGGCGATGGCCAGCGCAGCTTTCAAGCCGGAGAGATTCCAGGCCTTCGACGCCGAGATCAGGGCAAAGGCGTTCTCGGCACCCGGGACGGTGAGGAAGGGAGTGAACCGCGATCCCGGCAGAATGACGGGAGCGTGAATCTCATCTGACACCACCCGCACGCCGAATCGACGGGCGAGTTCGGCGACCGCACCGAGTTCGTCGGCGGTGTGCACCGATCCGGTCGGGTTGTGCGGATTGCACAGCAGATAGGCGACCTTCGCGTCCCTTCCCGCTCCTGCGCGAGCCCGAACGAAGGCATTCTCCAAGGCGTCCAAGTCAATTCGCCCATCGGCGAGGGGCGCCTCGATGACGCGGCGTCCGTCGTGCGCGACGAAGGCGTAGAACGGCGCATAGACCGGCGGGTTGACGACGACGGCGTCACCGCGCTCGGTGAGCAGGCGCAACACCTCGACGACACCGAGCATGACGTCGGGAACCAGCGCGGTGCGGCCCACTTCCAGGTCGTGCCACTGCCAACGCCGCGCCGCGAATTGGCTGACCGCTTCGGCCAGCGCGGTTCCGCAGGGATATCCGGTGTCGCCGTTGTCGATGGCCTTCCGCAGCGCTTCGGCCACCGTCGGTGCCAGGTTGACGTCCATCTCGGCGACCCACAACGGCAGGACGTCGGCGGGGTGCGCACCCCATTTCATGCTGGTGCGAACCCGCAGTTGCTGCAGTGTCAATTCCTCGAGCGGATTAACCGTCACGCCCGCAGACTAACCGGCGCGACCTACCCCCCGACAAACGCTTTTTGGGGGATGGTCAAGGGAAGGTCCACCGAACTCAGCAATCCCGGCTGGGCGGCAACGACATACGGGACGGCGTTGACGACGCGCATCGCGGTGGCCACCATGGCGCCCGCCCCGGAGGTCATCCCGCCGATGCCGGCCTTGGCGGGATCCTTCAGCGTCGCGGCCAGCGTGCAGTCGATGTCCGGATCGCCGGAGATCATCACTCGGTAGGACAGATCGCCGATCCCGGTGGGCCAGTCGGGGGCGACGTCGTGCGCGAGCCGGGTGACGTGCTCGATGACGATGGCTTCCCGGCCGTCGACCACGCCGATCGCCTGCATCCGCAGCGCGCCGCAGGTTCCGGCCTCGACGGTGCCCATCGCGACCTCCAGCGTCCGGTTGGTGACGGCGCGGTCGAAACCTTCGCGCACTTCCTGGACTTCGACCCCCAACGCGTCGGCGATCAACCGGATCTGGCCCTGCCATTCGCCGGCGATGGCTCCCGGGTAGCTGATCCAGGGCTGGTAGTCGAGCGGACGGCCGAAGCCCAGCGCGTCGCTCATGATGTCGGGAACCCCGTAGTCGTCGTACAGGCCGATCTCGAAGGAGTGGATCTTGTCGATCGACGAGGACTGCGTGGACAGCACCAGCGGCAGATAGTCGGCGGCGAAGCCCGGCTCGATCCCGGAGGCGTACAGCGACACCTGGCCCTGCTTGGCCGCGGCGACCAGCTGGTCGCGCCACTCCGCGGGCTCGTAGGCGTGCGGGTTGACCAACCGCGTGGTGCTGGTGGTCACGACGTTGATCCCGGCCTCGAGCAGCTTGACGTAATCCGGGATGGCCAGCGCGTCCCGCTCCGGACCGCTGGCCGCGTAGATGACACAGTCGGGCTTGAGCGCGATCAACGCGTCGGCGTCGTTGGTGGCTTTCAGGCCGATCGGCTCACCGCCGGCCAGCTCGCCCGCGTCCTTGCCGACTTTGTCGTCCGAGTGCACCCACACGCCGACCAAATCCAGATTGGGGCGCCGCTGGATCGCGCGGATGGCGATCGAGCCGATGCCCCCCGTCGCCCACACCACCACGCGATGAGCCGTCATCTTGTTCCTCCTCAGGTGCGTGCGCGGCGCGCAACACGACGAAAGCCGGGGCGGCCGTTGCATTTACGTGGACGGCAGCGGCCATTGTGACCAACGTTCGACTTGGAAACTACCGCCGCGAATCCGCTCGGTCAAGGATTTAAGAAAGCGGGCACTATCTTAACGAACAAATTTTAGGTTAGGGTGCAGCTGTGACGGCCCACCAGCGGTTTGCCCGCCTCCGAGCGACAATTCGGGGCGGCGGGATGAGCTGGGGGCCACACCTGCTGCACGACGCGAAAACGGCGGCGTCCTACCGGCCGCACGACGCGACCAGTGAGGAGAATGCCTATGCGTATTGTCGTGTGGTCGACGGGCGGAGTCGGCTCGAACGCGATCGATGCCATCCGGCGACGGCCGGACCTGGAACTTGTTGGCGTGTGGGTGCATTCACCCGACAAGGTCGGTAAGGACGCGGGCGAGCTGGCCGGCGGGGAGCCCCTGGGCGTCGCGGCCACCAATGATGCCGACGCGCTGATCGCGCTGGCCCCCGATTGCGTGGTCTACGCGGCCAGCGGCCCCGACCGCGATGGCGCGGCCGTGCCCGACTACGTGCGTCTGCTGGCGGCGGGCATCAATGTGGTGTCGACGTCGTCGACGAGTCTGGTGTACCCGCCGTCCTATTTCGCGCCCAACTGGCGCGACGAACTGGACGCGGCGGCCAAAGCCGGCCAGGCGTCGTTCTACGTGTCGGGCATCTTCCCCGGGTTCGCTTCTGATCAGCTCGCGCTGCTCATGACGACCCAGTCCAAGAGCATCCGCCGGATCACGGCCAGCGAGGTGGCGCTCAACGATCACTACCCGGTGGCCGACGTGATGATGAACGGGATGGGCTTTGGTCGGCCGCTGGACTTCGAGCCGATGCTCAAGACGCCCGGCTTCATCGAAATGGCTTGGAAGGCACCGATTCATCTGATGGCGGAGGGGCTCGGCGTCGAGGTGGAGGAAATTCGCGGTTCGCTCGACCGCGAACTCACGGGCCGGGATATCGAGGTGGCCTTCGGCACCGTCGGGGCCGGCACCTGCGGTGCCGTGCGGACCCGCGCGGCGGGAGTGGTCAATGGGCGCGAGGCCATCGTGATCGAGCATGTCATCCGGATGGCCCGCGACGTCGCACCCGATTGGCCCACCTCGGACTGCGACGCCACGTATCGGGTCGACATCGAGGGCGATCCCGACATCCACTGCGAGATGACGCTGGGCGAGAGTGCAGGTCACGGGGCGGGGCGAGCCGCGATGGCGTCCACGGCGATGCGTGTCGTCAACGCGATCCCGTATGTCGTCGACGCGCCCGCGGGCCTGCTGAGCTCGCTGGACCTCCCGACCACGCTGCCCCTTTACGCCTTCGACTGAACGTGTAACGTACGTCGCAAAGATTAGGGCAGCTAGGAGTTTGCCGTGTACACATTGCGCTTCGACATGCGCGACCCCGAATGGGCAGCGCCCCCAGCCGATCTGTACGCGGCAGCGCCCGAAATGTCCGCGTGGGCCGAGGAACACGGTGGTCTGGCCGCCGTGCTGTGCGAACACCACGGCTCCGAGGACGGCTATCTGCCGTCGCCGTTCTTGCTGGCCTCGGCGGTGGCCGCGCGGACGCAGCGGCTGGCGCTGAGCCTGATCCTCATCCTGCCGTTCTACGAAACCGTGCGCCTCGCCGAGGACATGGCGGTACTCGACATCATCAGCAACGGGCGGGCCTCCTACATCCTGGCCCTGGGCTACCGGCCCGAGGAGTTCGAGCACTTCGGCGTGCCGATCAAGAAGCGCGGCCGCGTCTGCGACGAGAAGCTCGCGCTGTTGCGGCGACTGCTCGCCGGCGAAGCCGTCGTCGAGGACGGACGGCGGATCAGTGTGACGCCCCGCCCGCTAACGCCCGGCGGGCCGGGACTGATGTGGGGTGGGGGAACGATCGCCGCGGCGAAACGGGCCGGCCGGTACGGCCTGGGCATGCTGGGCAACGCCAACGCGCCGGGCATGCAGGAGGCCTACGAGGAAGCCTGCCGCGAGCACGGGCATACGCCCGGCCCGACGATGTTCCCCGACCGCAACACGCCCTCGGTCGTGTTCGTCGCCGAGGACGTGGACCAGGCGTGGAAAGAGATCGGCGAGCACCTGCTGCACGACGTGCGCACCTACGCCGCATGGAATCCGGGGGACGAGACGACGGCGGGATTCAGCCACGTCAACACCATCGACGAGCTGCGTGAGACAGGGACGTCGCATGTGATTATCTCAGTGCCGGAAGCGATTTCGCGGGTGAAGGCGGGCCAGGTGCTTAACCTTTCGCCGCTGTGCGGTGGGCTGCCGCCGGAGATCGCGTGGCCGTACCTCAAGCGCGTGGGCGAAGTGGTGCTGCCGGAGGCGCTCGGCTGACCGCTACTCCTCGCCGAAGCGATCGACGAGGTGCGAGTTGACGCCGTCGGCGTCGAGTCGCCGCGCCACCAGATAGCCGGCCCCCATCCAGGCGCGCCGAGACCAGTTACCGAACGACACCCGTGTTCCCGGGGCGCCGGATGCGGCCGGCATCATCTTGACGCGTTCGAGCGCCTCCTTCACCCCGCGCGGGCTCAACGGGTGGGCGTCGGCGAGCGCCCGCAGCAGCGTGTGCGCGACGTCCCGATTCACCACCGGCACACACCATTCCGGTCGCCGGCCGTAGGCCTCGTTGTACTCGTCGAGGAATTGCTGCCCGACCGCGTTGCCCTCGTCGTACTGGTCGACGCCGGTCCAGCCCATGAAGGCGTTCCACATGATGGGGTTGAGCCAGGCGTTCTGGAAGGCGGTACCGCAGAACCGGGGCGGATCCCAGCCCAGCGCCTCGAGCGCCGGGTTGACGAACACGATCCCGAAGCCGAATCCGCAGTGCACGATCGCCTGTGCTTTGGCGTCGTGCAGTGCCTGCACGGCGTCGCTGACGTCGCCGGCGGTCTGGGCGACCGACGCCTCGGCCACGATCCGAATACCCTTGCGCCGGCAGGCATCCCGGAAGTTCTTCAGATAGGCCTCGCCAACCAGGGATTGCTCGATCAGCACGCCCACCTCGGTGTGACCACCCTTGGCCAGCAGGTCGGACCAAAAGATCGGCTCGTCGGTGTGCGAGCCCATCGGATACGCGAAAACCCATTCGCTCAGCGCCGCGTCCGATCCCGTCACGCTGATGCAGGGAACCTTGAACCGCTCGTCGATCGCTTCGCGGGTCGGGATCACGTTGTCGCCGATGTTCGGGCCGAAGACGGCCAGGCAGCCCTCGTCGCACAGCTCGCCGTAGGCGTCGATGACCGCCTTGACCGATCCCTTGGGCAGGCCCTCGACTTCGCGGTAGATGATCTCGATCGGCCGATCGATCAGCCCCTGCTCGACGCCCTTCTTGAAGACTAGGCCGAAGGGTTGCGTCAGGTCCTCGAAGTACGTTTGCGGAAAGCCTTCCGGCAGTAGGAAGTCCATCAGGTAGCCGATCTTGATCGGCTGGGCGGTGCTCTCGTAACCCATGTGATCGCTGCCTTATTTGGGTTGATTGGGGACGCCGGGGTACAGCTGCTCCGTCGGTCCCGCGGTGACGTAGCCGCCCAGCTTCGTAATGAGGTGCGGCGCAAAGACCGCGCCGTACACCAGATGTCCGACGACGATGACGGCCACGACCGACAGCACCGCCGACTGGCCCCGGGTCTTCGACCTCTTGTCCGCCCACATATCGATGACGTTTCGTCCCTCGGCGTCGGTGCGGCCGAGGAGATACGTGAACAGCATCATCTGGATGCCCATCGCCAGCGAGTCGTACAGCGGGTACTGGTGCTTGGTGCCCTCGAAGATCGCGAGACCGGGAATCACGTAGCCGTAGTAGAAGTTGCCGAGCTGGGCCCCGGTGTAGGCGTTGAAGAACAAAGCCCAGCAGAAACCGACGACGAGGCCGACCACGAGCAGGGTAATCGGCCTGCGCCAGTTGAACTTTGCGCTCAGCCACCGTCCGAGGGCGGCCCCGGTCACGGCGGGAATGATGAAGTAGGAGACGTAGCCGATCGGCACCGCCAACGGCAGCCCGCCCCACGTCACGTTCAACGGCCACCAGGACGGCATGCGGGGCAGCCCGGGCGGAAACTGTGCGTACATCGCCCAGTCGTAGGGTGACTCGATCCAGGAGAACGAGATCGCCGAGATGCCGAGCAGCAAGAGTGGGTGGATGCGCCGGCGGCGGTAGCTCAGATAGATGCCCGCGATCAGGAAGACGATGCTCGCGGCGTAGGAGAAGTACTGCGCCCCGGCCATCACCGGCGTCATTTGGTTGTTCACTGGCGGCCCTCGTCGCTCGGCGCGCGCCGCGCCTCCGGGTCGAAGCGGAGTACCAGCCCGAATATCAGGACGATCAGCCCGAACAGCGTCCCGAGCATGATGACAGCGCCCATGATGTCACCCTTCCGATGGTTTCGCCTTTAAGGTAGTGGATACTATCCTATGTGGATAGCGGATACTATCCCCAAGGCGGCCGGCCCCAAGGCCGTGTGGAGGAGTGGACATCGGTGCCCCAGCGAGCAATTAAGCAACCGACGCCGACGACCGTGGCGCGTCGCCCGCGCGGCGAGCCGCGCCGGCTTTTGCTCGACGCCGCCCGGGAGCTCTTCGCCGGCCAGGACTATCGCAGCACCACGACACGTGAGATCGCCCAGGCCGCCGGGGTCACCGAACATCTGCTGTTCCGCAACTTCGGTTCGAAGGCCGCGCTGTTCCGCGAGGCGCTCGTCGTGCCCTTCGTGACTTTCGTCGATGAATTCGGCCAGACTTGGCAGTCGGTGGTTCCCGAGGAGACCGACGAGGGGGAGCTGACTCGGCTGTTCGTCTCGAAGCTCTACGACGTGTTCGTCCAACACCAGGGTCTGCTGTTGACCCTGATGGCCGCCGAGAGCCTCAGCGACGAGGAGAAGGTCGACGCCGGCATCGCCGAGATCCGCCGGGCGGTCACGGTGCTGGGCCAGATCAGCGTGGAAGGCATGCAATTGCGCGGGTTGCGGTCCGATCACCCTGACCTGCCGGCCCACTCGACCGTGTCGATGATCGCCGGCATGGCCGCGCTGCGTTCGACCTACTTTGGGAACAACCCACCGCCGCGGGAGGTGATCGTTGAGGAACTCGTCCAAGCACTCTTGCACGGCTTCTTGCACCGCAACGACTGAGATAGGGATCCGACAATGACAAGCCCCAGCGCCGTCGAGTTGTATTACGACCCATTCGATGTCGAGATCGACTCGAATCCATACCCGGTATGGAAGCGGATGCGCGAAGAAGCGCCGCTGTACTACAACGAAAAGTACAACTTTTACGCGCTGAGTCGATACGACGACGTGGTGCGCGAGCTGCCGAACTGGGAGACCTACCGCTCCGGCAAGGGCACCACCGCCGACATCCTGTTCGCGAACATCGAAGTGCCGCCGGGCATTCTGCTGTTCGAGGATCCGCCGCTGCACGACCTGCACCGCAAACTGCTGTCCCGCGTCTTCACGCCCCGGCGCATGTTGGCGGTCGAGGATCTCGTGCGTGGGTTCTGTATCCGAGAACTCGACCCGTTGGTCGGCGGGAGCGGCTTCGACTTCATCGCGGATCTGGGCGCGATAATGCCGATGCGGACCATCGGCTACCTGTTGGGCATTCCCGAGGCCGATCAAGAAAAGATCCGGGACCGCAGCGTCGCCAACATCTCCTTGTCCGAGGACAGCGACCCCGCCGCGGTCGATGCGAATGTCTTCGCGAATTCCATCGCCCTGTTCGCCGAGTACATCGAGTGGCGGGCCGAGCATCCCTCCGACGACCTGATGACCGAGCTGTTGCGGGCCGAGATCGATGAGCCGGACGGAACGAGGCGTCCGTTGACGCGGACCGAGGTGCTGGCCTACACCGCGATGATCGCAGGCGCGGGCAACGAAACCACCGCTCGCTTAATCGGTTTCATGGGCCAACTGTTGTCGGATCATCCGGATCAACGCCGCGAACTCGTCGAGGACCCGTCGCTGATTCCCGGCGCCATCGAGGAGACGTTGCGGTACGAGCCGCCGTCACCGGTGCAGGCCCGCTACGTCGCGCGCGATGCCGAGCACTATGGCCGCAAAGTGCCGGAAGGATCGTTCATGTTGCTGCTGAACGCCTCGGCCAACCGGGACGAAAGCCACTTCCCGGATGCGGATCGTTACGATATCCACCGCCGCGGAAGCCATCTCAGCTTCGGGCAGGGCCTGCACTTCTGCCTGGGCTCGGCGCTGGCGCGGCTCGAGGCGCGGGTGGCCTTCGAAGAAGTGTTGAAGCGTTGGCCGGACTGGGAAGTCGACTATGCGAATGCCCAACGGGCGCATACCGCGAGCGTGCGGGGCTGGGCGCGCCTGCCCGTCGTCACTTGAGCGCGGGGCGGGCCTTCGGGGCGGCTCTTTCGTCGAGCGTGAAGTTAGTTTCACGCTCGTCGCCGAACGTAAAGTTAGTTTCACGCTCGGCGCGGCTAGGTGCCGCTCTGGTCCACCAAGACCGCGCCGTCGGGCTGATTTCCCAACGTCTGCAACGCAATATCGTCGCCCTGGGCGGTGAGGCGCACGATCTGGGCCAGTTGCCCGGGGGCGTCGCACTGCAGATAGTGGTCGGCGCCGGGCAACACCCAGTAGCGGTTGCGGCCCGGCTTGTGTTTCAGGTACGTCTGCCAGACGTGATTGGGGACGCGCAACGGTGCCACGTTGTCGTGGACGCCCCACACCACGGTCGTGTTGAGGTCGCTGGTGGAAAGCGCTTCCAGCCAACCGGTTTCGTCGGCCGCCCGCTCGTGCAGGTATTGGATGGTGTCGGGCAGCACGCGGATGCCGTCGTTGTGGGCGAAGCATTTGGCGAGCGCCGCGATCTCCGGATCCTCCAGTGTGCGTCGCGGCATGAACGTGCTCGCGCCCATGCCAGCCGCCAGCATCTCCGGCGTCGTGGCAGCCGCGGTGGCCCGCGCGGTCGCGGGGTCGAGCAGCGCGGTCTGAAACGCGGTGAGGTTGGAAAGTGGAAGGTAGATGTTGGCGTTGGTCAAAATCAGGTCGACGGGAGTGGCCGGCGGGTCTTGCGCGGCCAGCATGCCCGCCGCGATCATGCCGACGCTGCTGCCGCGGTCGTGGGTGAGCATGCGGTATTGGGTGAGCCCCCACACCTGGGTGATCGCATGGACGAGCAGGCGCGCGTCGTCGTAGAGCGAGTACACGTAGGGCTCGGGTGGTTTGTCGGAGAGTCCGTAGCCGGGAAAGTCGAGCAGGTAAATGTCGAACTCCGCGCTCAGTTCACCCGCCAACCCGTAATAGTCGATGCTGCTGGTCGGAAAGCCGTGCACCAACACCAAGGCGGGCGCACCGGGAGTGCCGCACCGGCGGCTGAACACCGCGACCTCTTGGCCGTCGTTGGCGGCCGTCGTCGAGCGCCAACGAAGCTCGGTGCCGCCGTCTTGCCACTGCCCAAAAATGTCCAAGCTGTCAGCATCGCAGAGGCGCTCGCGGCAGACAATACGCGCTTACGGGCACGTCACGTGGATTCCGAAAGTCACATCTCGCAAGCCACTTTGGCCGGGCGTGGTGGCCTGGCCGGTCCCGGTGACCGTGTAGCTCTTGCCGTCCTTGGTCGCCTGGACCTGAGTCGGGAATTTCGTTCCCTGATACGGCAATTGGTACAGTCCGCTGTCCAGCTTGAGCGAAATGGCGAAGCCGTCGATGCCGGGGGGCTGCTCATCGGAGACGGCCAGCGACACCGATGCGGAATCGTCGCGCACGCTGATCCGGGTGGTGAGGTCGCCCGATTCCGGGGGAGAGGCGCTCGGCTGCGCCGCCGAGCGGGTGCAGTCCACCGCGGCGATCATCGTGTGCTTGTTTCCATCGATCATGACGGTCGTGCTTGCCAACGGCGGGCCCGAACTCGGTGCGGCGGCGGGGTGATCTCCCTTGCTGGAACAGGCCGGCAGGCCGGCCGCCAGGGCCGCCAGGCCGAGCGCGGCGGCCGCGCGGACGACCCACCGCTGGCTGCGGCGATTGCCGGGATTGGTCATGGCACCCCCTTGGGCTAGGTCGTCACGAGGACTATAGGTCCCGTTCGTTTCCCCTGCCTGACTAAAACCGGAGCGCGGGAAAAACTCCACCCCTGGCGAGTTGATTCGATATATGTTTATATAGACGGATGTCGAAGCAGTTGGTGATGGAGTGTTGTCCGGCACTGGGTGCGGCCGCGTTGGCCGAGCCGCAAGCCGCTGAGCTGGCCGCGATGTTCAAGGCGCTCAGCGATCCGGTGCGGCTGCGACTGTTGAGCCTGGTCGCCAGCCATCCCGGCGGCCAGGCCTGCGTCTGCGAGATCTCCCAGACATTCGACGTGTCACAACCGACGATCTCCCATCACCTCAAGACGCTGCGGTCAGCCGGGCTGTTGGATTGTGAACGACGCGGCACATGGGTCTACTACTGGGTGGTTCCCGCTGCATTGCAACAGCTTTCGTCCGTGCTCAGCGTCGATGCACGCGTGACCGCGGACTGTGGGGCATGAACTCGATCGACACGGCGGTCGGCGCCCGGCTTTCGACGTTGGATCGGTTCCTGCCGGGATGGATCGCGATCGCCATGGTCGCGGGGTTGCTGCTCGGCCGCTTGGTGCCCGGCGTGGGGCGGGCGGTCAGCGCCGTTGAGGTCGATGGCATTTCGTTGCCCATCGCGATCGGCCTGCTGGTGATGATGTACCCGGTGCTGGCCAAGGTGCGCTACGACCAGCTCGACAGCGTCACCCGCGACCGCAGGCTCATGGTGGCATCCGTGGTGCTGAACTGGCTGATCGGACCCGTCGTGATGTTCGCCCTGGCCTGGCTGATGCTGCCGGATCTGCCGGAATACCGCACCGGGCTGATCATCGTGGGTTTGGCGCGCTGCATCGCCATGGTCATCATCTGGAACGACCTCGCGTGCGGCGACCGCGAAGCCGCCGCGGTTCTGGTCGCGCTGAATTCGATGTTCCAGGTCGTCATGTTCGCCGCCCTGGGCTGGTTCTATCTGTCGGTGCTGCCCGGGTGGCTGGGGCTGAGCACCACCGGCATCGACGTATCCGCCTGGCATATCGCGAAATCCGTGATCATCTTCCTGGGCATCCCGCTGCTGGCCGGATATCTGTCGCGGCGCCTCGGTGAGCGCACCAGGGGCCGCGGCTGGTACGAGAGTCGTTTCCTGCCCCGGATCGGGCCGTGGGCGCTGTATGGATTGCTGTTCACCATCGTCATCCTCTTCGCGCTGCAAGGTCACCAGATCACCTCGCGGCCTTGGGACGTCGCGCGAATCGCGCTGCCGCTGCTGGTGTATTTCGCGATCATGTGGGCCGGAGGATACGGGCTGGGAGTCCTGCTGCGACTCGGCTACGCCCGCACCACCACCCTGGCCTTCACCGCCGCCGGCAACAACTTTGAGCTCGCGATCGCGGTGGCGATCGCCACCTACGGCGCCGCGTCCGGTCAGGCCCTGGCCGGTGTGGTCGGGCCGCTGATCGAGGTGCCGATCCTGGTCGCGCTGGTCTACGTTTCGCAGGCCCTGCGACCGCGGCTCTTTGGTGAGACCCGAATGAGCGGCGAAAGGAAGGTAACCATGTCGCGTGTTCAACTGGCCCTCAACGTCGACAACCTGGACGAAGCAATCGCGTTCTACGCCACACTATTCGGCGTGGATCCGGCCAAGGTCAAGCCCGGCTACGCCAACTTCGCCGTTGACGAGCCGCCACTGAAATTGGTGTTGCTGGAGAACCCCGGTCACGGCGGCACCCTCAACCACCTCGGCGTCGAGGTCACCTCCAGCGACACCGTGCACAACGAAAGCCGGCGGCTCGCCGGGGCTGGCTTGCTGACCGACGACGAGACCGACACCACGTGCTGCTTCGCCACCCAGGACAAAGTGTGGGTGACGGGTCCGGGCGGTGAACGTTGGGAGATCTACACGGTGAAGGCCGATTCCGAGACATTCGGACCCGCCGACCAATCGGAATCCACCTGCTGCGCTTCCTAGGCGCCGTGCGCGGTCACTGCCAGGCGTCCCAACCGATCATGCTGCGCAGCGGGCCGGCGAACACCGGCCGCACCGCGCCTGAACGCCAACGCTCTTCGAGGATGGGGGCCAGCGCCCCGATGACGGTCAGCGGATCCTCGTCGAGGTAGACAACAGTGATGTATTGGTGGTCGGTTCGCCAGCCGCGCGGTAGGTGAGTCCACCCGGCGCTGGAACCGAACGTCCACGCGCCGGCTGTGCCCGGCGCGGCGAGCAGGGCCGGGTAGTGCTCGGCATGCAACCATTGCAGCCAATCGTCGGGCCGGCCGTCGGTGGGTTCTTCGACGATCAGCACGATGCCGCGGTGTGGCCGAAACGGCACCACCTCGGGCGAAACCAGGGCGTGCGGTGAGGATTGCCACTGCAGCAGGCGCAGGCCGGCCACTTGCAGCGACCGCCGCACGACCGGGAAGCGACCGTTGTCGCGCAACGCGCGGCCGAGGGTGACGAAGTCGTCGAAGGTCTTCTCGACGGGATCGCCGACCAGATAGTGCACCGCGTTGCCGATTTCACCCAAGGGGCCATTGGCGGCCAGGCGGTGATCGGGATAATCGCCGTCGGCGATCCAGCGCAGCCCGTGCACGATGCCCGGCAGCTGATATTGCTCCGGCATGTGGTCCAGCAGGTGCCAGCGCAGATAACTGCCGTCATCGTCATCCGGTGGTGCGGCGGTGAGGCTGAAAATGCCTGCCCTGACGCGGATCACGCGGGACCGCCGGCGGGGGAATGCAGTTCGGCCAGCGCCTGCAGGCTCTCCAGGTAATGCTGCAGCGAGGTGTGGCGGAAGGCGGCGCTGACGATGGTCGCGCCGTGTGCGGTGGTCTCGCCCAGCAGCTCGCGGGTTCGCTCCGGCTGGCCGATGGGGTCCAAAAGTGCGGGGGCGGGCAGGACGACGTCGAATCCAGGACGAAGATCGAAGCGGCCCAGCCAATCCCGCGCCTGCTGCAGGCTCACATTGAACGGGGCCCAGCCGTCGGCCAGGGTTGCGGCGCGGCGCAAAGATCGCAGCGTCCGCCCGCCGATCCAAATGGGCACGTGCTCTTGGACCGCGCGGGGATCGACGACCAGGCCGTCGAACGAATAGAACTCGCCGTGGTAGGCCGGTTCGTCGACCGACAGCGACGCGCGCAGCGCCCGTAACGCGTCGTCCCCCCGCCGGCCACGGTCGTCGAAGGGTGCGCCGATCAGGTCGAATTCTTCCTTGAGGCTGCCGACGCCGACCCCCAAAATCAGCCTCCCGCCGCTGATCTGGTCCAGGGTGCCGTAGCGCTTGGCGATTTCGAGGGGATGGTGATAGGCGAGCACCAACACGTTGGTGGCCAACCGAATTCGCTGTGTGCGGGCGGCCAGGTAGCCGAAAGTGGCCAGCGGATCCCAATAACGGGTGCCGCGGCGGCCCCGCTCGGCCGCGGGCAGTGCGATGTGCTCGCTGCAGGTCAGGTGGTGGTAGCCGAGCCGGTCAGCGGCCTCGGCGATCTGAGCCACATCCTCGATGGTGGCGGTCTTCTCCCACTCGCCGCTGCTCCCGGGAAACATCGTCACCACCGGGGTGGCCACCGACAGTCTGGCGTGTCCGCTCATCCCTGCATGTACCCTCCGGCATCGACGGGAATCGACTGACCCGTGATGGTGCGGCTTTCGTCGCTGGCGAGGAACAGCGCCAGGTTGGCGATATCCTCGGTCGAGGAGATGTCTTGCAAAGCAACGCCTTTGAGTAGCTTCTTGCGAACCGCTTCGACGTCGACGCCTTGTTCGTCAGCGGTGCGTTGCACCCATTTGCGCCACAGCTCGGTGTCGATGGCCCCGGGCACAATGCAATTGCACCGGATGCCGTGCGGGCCGACCTCGAGCGCGACGGCCTTGGTGAACGCCCGCAGTGACGCCTTCGCGGTGACGTAGTGGGTTTTGCGGACCATCCCGGTGTAGCTGACGGTGGAGGAGAAGTTCAGGATGACGCCGCGGCGGCGCTGAAGCATCGACTGGTTGAGCACTTCGCGGGTGCACAGCATCGCGGCGGTGACGTCGATGGCGATGGTGGCATTCCAGTTGTCCAGCGTCTGCTCCCAGATCCAGCGGTCCTGTCCGGGGGCGGCGGCGTTGTTGCACAGGATGTCGACCTGGCCGAACTCGTCGACGGCCCGCGCCACCATGGCCGCGACGTCGTTCTCGTCGGTCACGTCGCGCGCATGGCGATGGCGCCGGGACCGGCCGCCTCGGCGGCCGCGCGGACCAGCTCTTCGCGCCGTGCGGCCAGCAAGACCTTGGCGCCTTCGCGGACGAACAACGAGCCCAGCACCGGTCCCAGGCCGGTGCTGGCCCCGGTGATGATCGCGACCTTGCCGTCGAGCCGGCCGGTCATAACGTCGTGTTTGCGGGCACGCATGTTGCGAGCCTCGCGTGGATTCGTTCGGCGACGGCCAGCCGCCCGGGGTCGAGCATCATGTCATGGTCATCTTCGGCTCCCGAGGCCAGACTCCTGTGTGCGCCGCGTTCCCGGCTTCGCTGCAACGCCGCTGAGACTAACCGCTGGCTCGACATCGAGGGCCGGAATCAGCAAAGCTGCGTGAGCCCTTCCGGGTCATCCTCGTCGTGGCGTTTACTGTGTCGGTGGGTGATGGTGCGGATCGCGGCGAACGGCGCACGCTGGTGTTGTCCGCCTTTCCGGGCGAAGCCGACGCGGTGCTGTCCCACACTACGCTCGATCCCGATCCGGTGGTCGTCGCTGACCGTCGGCGCTTTTACCTTGGCGCGATAAGCGGCAAGAAGGTGATCGTGGCGATGACCGGCATCGGGCTGACGAACGCCACCGACACCACCGAGACCGCCTTCGTCCGCTTCGCTAGTGGGTCCGCCATTACGATTGGTGCCGTGGTCTTTTCGGGCGTCGCGGGCGGGGGCGGCCGCACCAGCATCGCGGATGTGGCGGTACCGGCGCGGTGGACATTAGACGGCGGCACGACATTTCATTCGGTCGATCCGGGGATGCTGGCCACGGCCGAGAAGCTCTCCGTCGCATTGGAAAACGTTGCGGGGCGTATAAAACTGCGGCACCGGCCGCAGGTGTTCGCCGGCGGCGACGGATGCAGCTGGGACAACAACAACGGCGTGGCGTTTCCGTGCATCCCGCACGGAGGCAGCGTTTTTGGTTGCCAGCCTCACAGCGTGCCCAGTCGTTCACTTCTGTATTCCGGCAACTTCTTCCGGGCGACGGGCCCTTGGCTGAGAAGCGCACTGATCAGCAACCTGAATATCGTATCGACGTCAGACCCGGCCTTCGACGCGACGGATATGGAGACTGCGGCCGCGCAGGCTGTTGTCGACGCGCATGGTGTCCCGTTCGTTGGCATCCGGGGCATCACGGACGGGCCAGGCGATCCGCTTCACTTGCCGGGCTTTCCGTTCCAGTTCTTCTGCTACAAACGGATCGCGGCGCAGAACGCCGCCCGGGTAACCGCGGCTTTCCTGCAGAGTTGGTCCGGCCGCTGACCGCTACTCGGGACCGCGTTCCACCGGATAGGCGGGATCCGAGCTCCATTCGGACCACGACCCCGGATACAACGCCGCCTCGCGGCCCGTCGCGGCGAGCGCGGCGATCGTGACCGTGGCGGTGACGCCCGAGCCGCAGTAGGCGCCCACCGCGTCGTGACGCTCGATAGCGCGATCGGACAACAGTTGTGCGAGCGAGTCGTCGTCGAGGAAGGTGCCGTCGGTCGCCAGGACCGACGTGCTGGGCAGATTCTTCGCACCGGGAATGTGGCCGGCGACGGGGTCGAGGGGTTCGACGTCGCCGCGGTAGCGTTCCGGTGCGCGCGCATCGAGCAGCGTCACGGTGTCTTCGGCGGCGCGCTGGGCCGTCAGCGTACGGCGGCTTCCCGCATACAGATCATGGTGCGGCACAGTCACATTCCCGGGCGTTGGATCGACGGGTCCGGTCTCGAGACCGTGTCCGGCCGAACGCCACGCCGCCAGGCCGCCGTCCAGAATGCGTACGTTGTCCAGCCCGGCCGCGGTCAGCACCCACCACGCCCGTGCCGAACCGGCGCGGTTCCAGTCGTCGTACACCACCACCAACGCGTCCTGCCGGATTCCCCAGCTGCGCGCGGCGGCCTCCAGGTTGCGTCCCGTCGGCAGCGGATGGCGGCCCTTGCCGGAGACCGTGTGGTCGCTCAGGTCATCGTCGAGTGAGACGTAGACGGCGCCAGGAATGTGCCCGTCCAGGTAGGCCGGCCGCCCGTCGGGAGCGTCGATTCTCCACCGCACGTCCAGGATGGTCAGCGGCTCGCCAGCGGAGATGATGTCCGCCAACTCGGTAGCGGTGATCAGTACCTGGTTGCGTGCTCCCACCGGATCCTCCTTGTTGGTCTCCAGTGAGCCTAGCCAGCCCAGCGAGCAACTGCGGGCCGTGGGCTCCGACCGATGGTCTGGCATACCGACCACCGGTCGGTTATGCTGATCGCGCAGATGGAGGTGGTGCAATGAGCACTTCGCAGCAGTCGCAGATCCGGACGCGCATGTTTGCCCGCGTGATGGGCCCGTATCTCACGATCGTGCCCACGACGGTCGCGATACGCGGTTCCTACGTGCAGGCGCTGTTCACCGAGTTCAAGGCAAATCCGATGTGGCCGTGGCTGTATGGCGCCATCCTTTTGATGGGTGGGCTGTTCATCATCGCTTTTCACCAGTACTGGCGCGGACTCGCGGCAATCATCGTGTCCGCCGTGGGCTGGTTCTTCCTCATTCGCGGGCTGTTGCTGTTGACCGTTCCCATGGCCTACGACGCGGCCGGCGACGTCATCTACGGCTCGGGTGCTTTCGCGGCGATATGGGCGTTGTTCATCGGCCTCGCCTTGGCCGGGCTGTACCTGACCTACGTGGGCTGGAAACCGGAACCCCGCACGCCTGAGACTGTGCCGGGAACAACCCAGGATCGCCCGGGTGCCGCGGGTAGTTAAGCACCCCGATATCCGCCGGGCGGAACTGCTGGATAGAGCGACCGAATTATTTCTGCGGCGTGGCTATGACAACGTCAGCCTGAACGATTTGATCGCCGATGCCGGTGTCTCCAAAGGCGCTTTCTACCACTGGTTTCCGTCGAAGGACGCGCTGATAGCCGCGCTGGTCGAGCGCAGCGCGCGAGCGGCGTTCACCGTCATCGAGGATGCCGTCGCCGCGTGTGGCGGGAATGCGCTGGCCCGCCTCAATGCTGTGCTGCAAGCCGGTTTTGACGTCAAGATGAAGATGGGCGTGCCCGAGCAGCTGGCCGCCATGGTGGCGTTGCTGCGTCCCGACAACGCCCATCTGTACGCACGAATACTGGCCGTGGACGAGGCGTTGTCCTTGCCCCTGTTGACGCGCCTGATCTCCGAAGGAGTCGCCGACGGCGTCTTCGACACCTTTGACCCCGAAGGGGTCGCCGACATGATCTACGGGCTCGCCGCGCGCACAAACGCGGCCGTCCTCGATGTGCTCGAGGCGAGCGACAATGCCGCGCGAGCACGGGCGATCGATGCTCTCGCAACGCGTTTCAGACTCCACGGCATTGCCGTCGACCGCATACTGGGCCTACCAGACGGAAGCGTCACCACGCTGACGCGTGCACAGGTCGAAGCGATGGTCGGGGCGTCGGGTGGAAAGAATCTCGGCTAAGCGCTTTCCTGAGCAGTCCCCAATGATGCGAGCATGCCCGCCGCCGCCCGTTCCCAGGTGAAGTTCTCCGCCCGGCGTCGTGCGGAGGTGCGGCGGTGTTGTTCGGGCCGGTCGACGATCGTGCCGACCGCCCACGCCATGGCGAATGGGTCGTTGTCGGCCAAGGCGCCGCTGTCCGGAGTGACGATCTCGGTCAGCGCCGAGGTGCGCGACACCACGGCCGGTGTCCCGCACGCCAGCGATTCCAGCGCGGCCAGACCAAATGTCTCGTGCGGTCCCGGTGCCAGCGTCACGTCCGCCGTGGCCAGCAATCCGGCGACGGTATGCCGGTCATTGATGAAGCCGGTGAAGTCGATCGGAAGGCGGGAGGCCTGCCTCTCCAGCTTCGCCCGCATCGGTCCCTCGCCCACCACGACCAACCGGGCGTCGACGCCGGCATGACACAGGGCGCCCAGTGCGTCGATGCTGCGGTCGACGCGCTTCTCGACCGACAGGCGCCCGCAATGAACCAGCAGCATTTGTTGCGGCGCCGCCCACCGCTCGCGCACCAGCTGGGAGTGCCGGCGCGGATGAAACATCTGCAGGTCCACACCGAGCGGGACCGTGACGGTGTTGGCCGCACCGATCCGGTCGAATTCCTCGCGCGCGAAACCGGTCGTACACACCACGGTGTCATAATTGGCCGCCGTCCGCCTGTTGGCGAAGTCGGCGAACTTCTGTGCGGGGCGGCGCGGAAGTATCTGTCCCACAAGGCGATCCAGGCGCTCATGAGATATCATCACGGTCCGCGCGCCGTATTCGCGGCCCCAAGGGCCCAGCGACCTCAGCGTGAGCCGATCAGAGACCTCCAACGCGTCGGGCTGCAGCGCTTCCAGCAGCGTTTTGACAGGTCCGGGCATCACCGCGCGGTAGCCACCGGTGAATGGAATCAGCTTAGCGGGCAAGGTGATTCGCACCACCCCCGTGGGCAGCTGAGTATGTTCCGCACAGCGGCCGGGGACGATCAAGAAGACCTCGTGCCCACTGGCGCAATATTCCGCACCCAGCCGGTCGATCGCGGTGCGAAGGCCGCCAGAGCGAGGGCCATAGAAGTTGGCGACCTGTACAACGCGCATAACGTGAGGACACGCGGTGCGCGTGTGCACTCATCAATGCTGAACCGACGGGTGCCTGAACTCTCCGTGAACTTCGCTTCCGGGCGCCGCTATTCGCCGGTCGGCGGCCCGAACCAGCGCCGCAACGCCGCACCCAGGGCGGCTTCGCCGGCCGGGCCGAATTCGTTGGCTGCCCAGGCGACATAGCCGTCCGGCCGGATCAGCAGCGCCGCGGCGGGCCGGTCGGCCATGCTCGCGCTGACGGTGTCGACGCGATCGGTCCAGCCACGCGCCGCGTCCGCGACTCCTCCGCCGAGGTCGAGCAGAACCGGGCGGGCGTCGTGCAGCAGTTCCGCGACCCGGCGGCCGTCGTCGAACGTCCAATCGGGCACCAGTTGACCCGACAGCGGATGGCCGTCGCCCACGTCATACCGGACGTCGGCGCCGGCGAGGAGCGCCGCCATGTGCTGTTGCGAGTCGGGGAATGTGAACAGCTCGCCCATCAGCGTTCGCAGCGCGCCTACTTCGGGGCCCGGCGCCATGAGCGCGATCTGGGCCAGCGAGTGCATCACGACGCGCCGGCCGACCGGATAGCGCTCGGACTGATAGGTGTCGAGCAATCCGGCCGGCGCCGTGCCGTTGATCTCGGCCGCCAGCTTCCAGCCCAGGTTCATCGTGTCCTGCAGGCCCAGGTTCAGGCCCGGACCGCCGAGCGGGCTGTGCACGTGCGCGGCATCGCCGAGCAACAGTACCCGGCCATGGCGGTAGCGCTCGACCTGCCGGGTGTTCTGCCCGTTGATCCGGCGAAGGGCATGCGGCCCTGCGTCTTTCGGCTCCTCGAACGGGATGTCCACACCCAGCACGCGGCGCGCGCTCTCGCGCAGCTCGGTGAGGTTCATGGGCACGTCGGGGACCGGTGGGCCGAATTCGATGGTCCCGAGCAGCGCCCGGCCCGGCTCGAATTCGGCATAGATGATTCCGCCGCGGTCAAAGCGGCTGTGCCCGAAGGGCAGCAGGCCGAATCCCGGGATCTCGATGCAGTAATGGGGTCGGCGGAGCTCGTCGGGGATATGCACGTGAGCCAGGCGGGCGACCATTGGCGACGTGAAGCCGGGAAAGTCGATGCCGAGTTTCTTGCGGACCAGGCTGCGCCCGCCGTCGGCGCCGACGGCATAGTCGGCGGTGAGGGTGTAACCGCGTTCGGGTGACGAGACCGTCAGCGCAACGGATTCCGGGTCCTGTTCGATGTCGACGAGTTCATGGCCCCAGCGCAGGTCCACACCGAGATCGCGGGCCTGCTTTTCCAGCAGCCGCACCAGCCGGGGCTGTTGCATGGGCAAGAGGTGCATGGGGTTATCGGGCACCTCAGAGAAGTTCAGCCCCATGGCCGCGAAAATCCATCCGGGGTTGGGTCGCGGTGGCGCGTCGTCACCGGTGAAGGCCTGATACAGGCCGCGCATGTCGAGCATTCGAACGACTTGTCCGACAAGGCCGTTGGCCTTCGGCTCGGAGCTGGGACCGGGCAGGGCGTCCAGCACGACGGGCCTGACACCGGCCAGTGCGAGCTCGCAGGCCAGCAGCAGCCCATTGGGCCCGGCGCCGGCGATAACGACGTTGGCGTGTTCGTCAGCCATGGCGTGCCTTCTTTCTGCGGGGCTCGGGTAGCCCCGCGCTGACGGCGGCGAATCCCTCGCGGATCAGTGCGGTGATGGCCACTGGTGGGTCGGCCCGCACGTAGGCGTCGGCCGCGGCGTCGCCGACGGCGCGCACGACGGACATCACCAATCGTGGATAGAGGTCGCGGTCGGGGTCGGTGCCCGTGCGTTCGGCGATCACGTGGAGTAACTCGTCGAATAGGTCGTGGGGCACGGAGTTTCGTACCTGAGGGTGCATGACGAGTTTGCGGACCTCGACAAGCTCTTGGCGGCTGGGTACGCGGTTCTCGACGCCGTATACGTCGCCGAAGTCGGCCTCCAACGGCTCGAGCACCGCATGGGTGAGCGCCGTCCACAGCGGCTCGTCGGCGGGCCGCTGCCGCAGCGCGGCAACGCTGCGCCGCACGCGTTCGGCCTGCCGGTAGGCGAGCGCCTCGTATTTGCCGCTGAAGTAGTTGTTGAACGTGCGCAGTGAGACGCCCGCCATGTTCGCGACGTCTTCGCGCGTCACGTTTTCCAGGCCGCGCTCGAAAGCCAGCCGCAACGCGGCGTCGCTGAGCGCGCGCCGCGTGTCGGCCTTCTTGCGCTCGCGGAGCCCGGTCATAGCGACCAACGTACGCCAAACTTGCCCAGTGGGCAATATTGCCTGGCGGGCAATTTTTCGTTGAGTGTGCGTTAGGGGCGTCGAGTGTGCAGCCACGGCGACGACACGCCGGGCCGGCCCGCCCAGGATGCACACTCGACGCAAACGAAAGGCCGCTAGCGTGTGCCCCAATCCCACCGGGGCGTCGTCACCAAAGTCTGGCCGCTGATCCGTGTTTCGCCCCAGTCCTTGTACAGCTCGATCTCGATGGCCTGGCTGTCGGCGCCGTCCTGTATATCTGCCACCGGCGTCGTGTTCAGGAATTCCAGCAGCGAGCGGGAGTGGGTGACCACCACGACCTGCGTCTGAGCGGCGGTGGTGCGGATCAGCGACGCCAGCGGGGCCACGAGGTCGGGGTGCAGCGAGGTTTCCGGTTCGTTGAGCACCATCAGCGAGGGTGGTTGCGGGCTCAGCAGTGCGGCAGCCCAGAGCAGGAAACGCAGTGTGCCATCGGATAACTCGGCGGCGCGCAAGGCGCGCAGCATGCCGCGCTGGCGCAGCTGAAGGTCGAACAAACCGTCGTGGATGGCGACGGAGACGGTGGCGCCGTCGAACGCCTCGGCGACGGCCCGGTTCAGGTCGTCGAACCCCGACTCGAGGATCGTCTGGATCGCGGCCGCCAGGTCGCTGCCGTCGTCGGAGAGCACCGGGGTGCGGGTGCCCACCTGTGGGTGCCGCGCGGGTGCGCCGGCGTCGACGCGGAAGCCGTCGTAGAACCGCCAGCCGCGCAACCGTTCTCGCACGGCCGCCAGCTCGGGAAGCGCGTGCGGGTGGGCGTATTCGGCGAGCACGCTGTGGTACGACGGCAGGGCTCGAGACAACTCGTCGAAGCCGCTGCCGGAGTCCGCGCTGGCCTCGGCGAACACACGCGACCGTCGCACCAGCGTCGAGCTGGGCCGCAGCACGGGGCCGGCGAACAGCACTTCCCGTTTGATCTCCGGGTCGCGCGCGAACACCGACTTGCCGGCCGACTGGGGGATGCCCAGATCCACCAGGTAGCCGAAATCGTCTGCGGCGAAGCCTAATTCGAGTGAGACCGGGCGGGTGCGCACGGTGCCCTCGGTCTTCCCAGTGCGTCGGGCGCCGGCCAGCTGCTCGGGGCCGGCCCACAGCACCGACTGCAACCCTCCCTCGCGGGCGAGTGACCCGATCACCTCGCCGCGGCCGCAGTCGGCCAGCAGGCGCAGCGCGCGGTACAGCGAGGATTTGCCGGCGCCGTTGGCGCCGGTGATGACCGATAGACGACGCAGAGGCAGGATCACCTCGCGCAGCGAGCGATACCCGCGGATCGCGACGGTGTGCAGCATGGGGCCGACTGTACGGTCGGCCACCGACGGGCCCTACTCCTCCTCGTCGTCGTCGTCGACCGCGGCGGCGATCAGTTGCACTTCCTCGAGATCCATCTCGTTCTGCAATTCGCGCAGCACGATGTCGTCGATCAGGTTCTGGTTGCGCAGTGAAGTGATTTCCCGGCGCTTGTGTTCGAGCACGCCCAGCCGCACCCGCCGGACCTTCTCGCGGCCCTTCAGGATGCGGGTGTCCGGCGAACCGTTCTCGGTGGCCAGCACCAGCGCCGCCTTTTCCTCGTATTCCTTTTGCAGCCGGCGCCTCAGGTCGTCGCCGATGCCGACTTCGTCGGCGACCGTGGGCAGTGCGGCGAGGGCGGCTTGAGCCCCCCGACAACGAGCCAATTGCAGTTCCTCGGCGTGGGTGGGGTCTTCGGGCATCTTCGCCCACCGGACCACGGCGGGCAGCGTGCTGCCCTGGACGAGGACGGTCACCAGGATGACGACGGTCACAATGAAGATCAGCAGACTGCGATCGGGGAAGGGCGCACCGCTCAGCGTCGTCATCGGCACGGCCACCGCGGCCGCAAGCGAGACGGCCCCGCGGAATCCCGCCCAGACGGTGACGAAGCGCTGGCGCCAATTGACCCGGCGTTCGCGTTGCACCTGGCGGCGGTCGATGAGCCGGATCAGCAGCGTGGTGATTTCGCCCCAGAAGATTCGAGACACGATCACCACGCCGGTGATCACCAGCGCCACGAACAAGGCGTGCCGAACTCCGCCGTCGACGCCCACGATGCCGCGCAGCGCTCCCGGGATCTGGACGCCAACGAACACCCACAACGAGCCGTTGAGCAGGAATGTCGCGATGTCCCAGAAGGCGAAGGACTGCAGCCGGGAACGGGCCCGGATCACCAACGGGCTGGCGTAGGCGAGGACCAGCGCCGACACCATCACCGCGACGACTCCGCTGCACTCCATCGATTGAGCCAGCAGGAAGGCCGCGAACGGCGTCACCAGGCTCAACGCCCCTTCCTCCTGGGGCGCATCGATTCGCTTGCGCAGCAGCGTCACCGCTCCACCGACCAGCAGCCCGGCGGCGATCCCGCCGAGGTAGGAGCCGATGAACCGGGCGGTCACCTCGGGCGGGGTGATCGCCGAGCCGCCGATCGCGACGTTGACGCTGACGGCGAACAGCACCAGGGCGGTGCCGTCATTGATGAGACTCTCGGCCTTGAGCACGGTCAGCGACCGGCGTGGCAGCTTCTTCGCGAGACCGGCCACCGCGGCCGCGTCGGTGGGCGATAGGACCGCGCCCAGCACACCGGCGGCGTGTGGATTCATGCCCAGCGCTCGCGCCGTCCACGACACCGCCACCGCGGTGGCGATCACCAGGACGACGCTGAGGAACACGATGATGCGCGCGTTGGCCCGGATCTCGCGGAAGCTGGTGTTGAGGCCCTCCCAGTAAAGGATCGCCGGAAGAAACAGCAGCAGCACGATCTCGCCGTTGACCCGGATGTGCGCGAAATGAGGGATCAGCCCCAGCAGGACGCCCAAAAAGATGAGCAACACCGGGGGCCCGACGCGATAGCGCCGCCCGATGAACGTCCCGACGATGACGGTGGACACCAGGGCAACGATCAGTTCAAGGCCAAACACCAGCCCATCCTGCCGGACGCGACGGTCGGCGGCGTCGTCGCCTATCTTCGGTCTGGATCGAGACCTATTAGGCTCCGGGGCGGAATCGGAAGGGGGATCTGGTGAAAGTCAGGCTGCTGGTAACAGTCGCCGTGCTGATGTTGTCGACGGTGGTGGGCTGCCACTTCGCATCCAGGAATCCCCCGTCGACCAAGACGCTCCAGGTACCAATGACCGATGTGCTGACGCAGAGCGAGATCAGTCAGAACGTCACCCTCGCCGTCGGCAACACCCTGGTGGTGGAGTTGGGCTCGAACTACACCACTCCCTACCGGTGGACGCCCGACACCAAGATCGGCGATTCGTCGGTCGTCAAGCAGCTCACCCACGAGTTCGTCCAGCCGACCTCCGACGCGCTGGGTGCACCGGGCGTCGAAGAGTGGACGTTCACCGCGCTGAAGCCGGGGAGCACCACGATCAGCACGGCGTACACCAGCTTTGTCGGCAAGGACGCCAAACCGGCGTGCACCTACACGCTGACCGTCACTGTGCAATAGGGCTGTGTGCTGCTACGAAACACCGGGTGCCGCAACGACATCGGCCCGCAGGTGCGCCGCGTAGACCTCGGCGAGGAATTGCTCGACGGCCACCGCGGTGTGCGCGGCGCGGACCGAGCCGAAGATGTCGAAAGCGTGTTGGGTGAGCGGTAATTCGGCATAAACGACCGGCTGGGCGCTGACTTGCCGGAGTTGGTCGACGAACGTGCGGGCTTGCTCGACGTAGGCCAGCGAGTCGTTGGTGCCGTGCAGGACGAAGAACGGGGGAGCGTCGGCGCGCACATGGTTAACCGGTGACGCGGCCTCGAACGTCTGCAGGTGCGTCGAGGGCTTTTGCTTGATGATCGACTTGATCAGCAGCCCCGGCATCATCGGGTGTAGCGTCTTGTCCAACCGGGTGAAGTCATAGATGCCGTAGAACGGCACCGCCGCCTGGACGCTGGTGTCGGCTTCTTCGAATCCCGGCTGAAATTGCGGGTCATTCTGGGTCAGCGCGGCCAGCGCCGTCAGGTGGCCGCCGGCCGAACCGCCGGTGATGACCACGAAGTCGGGGTCGCCGCCGTATTCGGCGATGTGCTCTTTGACCCAGGCCAGTGCGCGCTTGACGTCGACGATGTGGTCGGGCCAGGTGTTGCGCGGGCTGTGCCGATAATTGATCGCCACGCAGATCCAGCCGAGCTCGGCGAGGTGGCTCATCAACGGATGGGCTTGTCCGCGTTTGTTTCCCGTCGTCCAGGCGCCACCGGGGATCTGGAAGAGCACCGGCGCCTTGCCGGCCGGGTCGAGGTCGGGGCGCCGCCAGATGTCCAGGTGGTTGGCGCTGCCGTATTCGCCGTAGCTGATGTCGGAGTCGTGGGCGTAGTCGCGGTAGATGCGCAGCATCCTTAAGAGGCCGGGCGTCTTGGCGGTGCCGCTGCCGGCCGGGCGCCGCCACAGGTTCGCCGACTCGGTGAGCCGGTCGGCACCCAGTCCGTCGTCCAGCGCCTCGGCCAGGGGGATGTTGGCCCGATGGCCCGCGCGGCTGAGGTTGAGCAGGCCCAGCGCCGAGAGGCCGGCGACCACCCACGCGGTTATTCGCACGGGCCGGGTCAGGCGACGGCCGGTCAGCGCCAGGCCACCGAGCTGGGTCAGCAGCGTTTGCAGCGGTAATTCGGTGACGGCGAGCCCGAACATCCACGAGTACAGCGAGGGGAATCCGCCGCGCGCCAGCGGCCGGTAGGCGTTGAGGGTGGACGCCGCGGTGACGGCGGTGACCGCCAGCGACCCTATTTGCCGGATGACGTGGATGATTCGAGCTGTCCGCATTGCCTCACCTTACGAAATGGGTGGATGACTCTCGGATCCGCTAGCGCATGCGCTAGCGGATTTGGGACGGTCACCTTGGTCTGGAGAGGTGGGGCGGGGCTCGTCGTGCTCTCCGGGTGTGGATATGTGGCTCGCGAATCCGCTAGCGCCCGTGCTACCAACCCGGCGTGAACCACTACACCTACCGCGTCGCGTGGTCGCCCTACCATGGCCAATACGTCGGCGCCTGTCTGGAATTGCCGTTCATGCGCTACGAAGCGCCGACCGCGCAAGAGGCGATCGAGGCGGTCGAGACGGCCGTCGACCGGCACATCGAAATCATGCGGAACACCGGCGAAACGCTGCCGACCCCGATGGCGGACCGCAACTACAGCGGCACCATCGTGATCAGGACCTCCCCAGAGCTGCACAGCCGCCTGGCCGTCGAAGCCGCCGAACAGCAGGTTTCGATGAACCAGTGGGTTGTTCAGAAGCTTTCGGGACGACGGCCCAGCGATACGTTCGGGCTGTCCGGATGGGACTAGCGACGAGCGGAGGCTACGACGCCTCTGCCCGGCTTTCCAGCGCCTTGACCGGGGCGGGGTCGTTCTCGGTCAGCCCGACCTTCGCCGCGCCGCCGGGCGAGCCGAGCTCGGTGAAGAAATCGGCGTTGATCTGCAGGTATTGGGTGTGCTCGGAGGGCAGATCGTCTTCGTAGTAGATGGACTCGACCGGGCACACCGGCTCGCAGGCACCGCAGTCGACGCACTCGTCGGGGTGGATGTAGAGCATCCGGGCGCCCTCGTAGATGCAGTCGACGGGGCACTCCTCGATGCACGCCTTGTCTTTGATGTCGACACAGGGCTCGGCGATCACGTAGGCCACGAGTGTTGTCCTTCCTTCTGGGCTAGCGGGGTCAGCCGGCTGCGGGCCGTCAAACACGGTCTGGCTGGCTAATTTAGCGTGAGGACGCCCGCGTGGGCTACCGGCCTGCACGCCTGATGTGTCCCATCGTTCCGGCTCGGGCGGGGCGTGAGTAGAGGTTTGGCGTTGTGGTGTCACAAGCTATAGTTGTGTCACACGATTTGATTGTGAGTTGCCGCCCATGCCCCTCAGCCCCCGGTTGCCCGAACTCGCGTCGTTCGAGGCGTTTCTGGCGATCGCCGAGACCGGCAGCCTCGGCCGCGCCGCGCGCGAGCTCGGGCTGACCCAGCAGGCGATATCCCGGCGGCTGGCCACCATGGAGGCCCAGATCGGCGTCACCTTGGCCGTTCGGACGACGCGCGGCTCGCAACTGACGCCCGCGGGCCTGATCGTCGCGGACTGGGCGACCCGCTTGCTCGAGGTTGCCGGCGAGATCGACGCGGGCCTGGGCTCGCTGCGAAAGGAAGGGCGCGAACGCATCAGGGTGGCGGCCAGCCAGACGATCTCCGAACAGCTCATGCCGCACTGGCTGCTATCGCTGCAGGCCGAGGCGACGCGGCGCGGCGAGACCGCTCCTCAGGTGATTCTGACCGCCACCAACAGCGACCATGCCATCGCCGCGGTCCGCGATGGCAGCGCCGACCTGGGTTTCGTCGAAAACCCTGGTACGCCAAAGGGTTTAGGAAGCTGTGTGGTGGGGGAGGACGAGCTGGTGATCGTGGTGGGGCCCGACCACAAGTGGGCGCGACGGGGGCGGGTGGTGACCGCGCGCGAACTCGCGCAGACACCGCTGGTGGCCCGCGAACTCCATTCGGGCATCCGCGATTCGCTGACGGTGGCGCTGCGCAAGGTGCTCGGTGACGACATGGAACAGGCCGCGCCCGTGCTGGAATTGACCTCCGCTGCGGCGATGCGCGCCGCCGTGCTCGCCGGCGCGGGACCGGCGACCATGAGCCGGCTGGCCGTCGCCGACGACCTGGCGGTCGGCCGTCTGCACGCGGTGAACATCCCGAAGTTGGACCTGCGCCGCAAGTTTCGCGCCATCTGGATCGGCGGGCGCACCCCGCCGGCCGGAGCGATCCGCGACCTGCTCAGCCACATCCTCAGCACTGCGGCGTCGAAAAGCTAGGCCGCGGCGTCCTCGGCCAGGGCCTCGTCGTAGCGGTCGAGCACGGTCTCTGCCACCAGCCGGTGTGCCCCCAGCGGTGCCGCCATCGTAATGCCGTTGTCGCGGGCGAATTTTGACACGCCGTCGGTGATGAATCCCGGCGCCAAGAACCACGGCGCGATGACCAGGCGACGCGCGCCGCGGCGGCGCAACTGGTCGGCGGCGCGCGCAACCGAAGCCTCTGGCCGGGTGGCGAACGCCGTTGTGGCCCCGACCCATTGGGTGCCGGCGGCCAGCCTGGTCGCCACCTTCGCGGTACGCGCGTTGGCGGCGAGGTTCGACGAGCCGATCGCCACCACCATCACCCCGAGATCGTTGTCGAGTTCGGAAACCCCGACCTCGACGAGTCGTTCGCGCAGCACCGACACCAGCCGCTCGTCTTCTCCGAGCACGTCGGCCTGCCGGATGCCGTGGGCGCCGGCGTCGGCGATCTGCTTGGGGATGTCCAGGCGCGCGTGATAGGCGCTGGCCAGCAGCAACGGGGCGACCACCGCGCGGCGGACATCCGGCAACCCGGCCAGCACGTCGACGAAGTTCGGGGCGTTGAGCTCGAGGAACGCCAGCCGCACGTCGAGGTCGGGCCGCATCAGCGCCACCCGGTCGGCCACGGCCTCGGCGTTGGCGCCCGACCGTGGGTCGCGGCTGCCGTGCGCGGTGAGTACGAGTGTGTTCATCTCGGCCTCAGCGCAGCTCTTCCTCGTCGGCGCGCAGCGCCCAGGAGGCGAACGTCTCGCCGTCCTCGCGTCCGTCGATGTACTTGCGCGTCACCCGGTCGATGTAGTCGCCCAGTTCGGCGCTGGTGACCTTGTGCTGGCGCAGTTTTCGGCCGAAACCGCTCTGCTCGCCCAGGCCGCCGCCGAGGTGCACCTGGAAGCCCTCGACCGAGTTGCCGTCGCCGTCGTCGATCCACTGTCCCTTGAATCCGATGTCGGCCACCTGGATTCGGGCGCATGAGTTCGGGCATCCGTTGAGGTGCACGCTGATCGGGAGGTTGAGCTTGGAGTCGACGTCGGCCAGGCGCTGTTCCAGCTCGGGCACCAAAGTCTGTGCCCTAACCCGGGTTTCGGCGAACGACAGCTTGCAGTACTCGATTCCGGTGCACGCCATGGTGTTCTTGCGCCATGACGACGGCCGCGACGGCAGGCCCAGCGCTTCCAGACCCGCGACCAGCTCGTCGACCTTGTCGTCGGCGACGTCGAGGATGACCAGCTTCTGGAACGGGGTCCACCGCGCCCGGTCCGAGCCGGCCTTCTCCATCAGGTCGGCCACGGCCGACAGCGTGCTGCCCTTTACGCGCCCGACGATCGGCGCGACGCCCACGGCGTTGAGGCCGTTCTTGATCCTCTGCACCCCGACGTGGTCGATGGTGTGCTTGACCGGCGCGGGCGCCGGTCCATCGATCAGCCGACGATTCAGGTACTCGGTCTCGAGGACATCGCGGAATTTCTCCACGCCCCAGTCCTTGACCAGGAATTTCAGCCGGGCCTTGGCGCGCAGCCGCCGGTAGCCGTAGTCGCGGAACAGCTGGGTGACGCCCTCCCAGACGTCGGCGACCTCGTTGAGCGGAACCCACACCCCCAGCCGCTGGGCCAGCATCGGGTTGGTCGACAGGCCGCCGCCCACCCACAGGTCCAGGCCGGGGCCGTGTTCGGGGTGGTTGACGCCGACGAACGCGATGTCGTGCGTCTCGTGCGAGACGTCCTGCAGGCCGGAGACGGCGGTTTTGTACTTGCGGGGCAGGTTGGCGTACTCGGGGTTGTTCAGCGAGCGCCGGACGATCTCGTCGATCGCGGGCGACGGGTCGAGAATTTCGTCGAGCGAGTCGCCGGCCAGCGGCGAACCGTGGATGCCGCGGGGGCAGTCGCCGCAGGCCTCGGTGGTCTGCAGGCCCACGGATTCGAGCCGTCGCCAGATCTCGGGGACGTCCTCGATGCGGACCCAGTGCAGCTGCAGGTTTTCCCGGTCGCTGATGTCGGCGGTATCGCGGGCGAATTCGGTCGAGATCTGGCCCAGCGTGCGCATCGTGTGCGCGGTCATCGCCTTGCCGTCCGAGCGGACCCGCATCATGAAGTACTTGGCTTCGATCTTGTCGGTGTTCTCGTCGCCGGTCCAGCTGCCGTCGTAGCCCTGCTCACGCTGGGTGTAGAGGCCCATCCAGCGGAACCGCCCGCGCAGATCGTCCTTGGCGATGCTGTCGAAACCCTGCTTGGAATAGATGTTGATGATGCGGTCGCGCACGTTGAGCGGCGCGTCGTCGCTCTTGAACTGCTCGGCGTGGTTGAGCGGCTCGCGATCGCCCAGCGCCCACTGACCGTCGTTGCGGATCTTGACGGGACGTGCGGTGGTCATGTGGCGTTCTCATTCCTTATGGCGGCCTCAGATCGGCCGTGGTGCGGCCGCAGGGCGGGCTGTTGGGGCCGCGGCATCGCGATGATGTTGGGTCTGTAGGCACCCGCAAGTTCGTCATTGGACCTACGGGTCGCGATTTCCATGGTGCCCCAGTTACGGCGGCGTCAGTAGAGGTCATGTGTTGTGAAGGCACAACCCACTGTTGTGTGCGCCGCTTCACGTCTTCGCCCTTGGCGGCCAGAGGGATTGGCTCGGCGCTTAACGGATTCGCAGTAGTGTGGCCGCTTATGAGCACCTCCGACATCCACAACGTGATCGTTATTGGTTCGGGTCCTGCTGGGTATACCGCGGCGTTGTATACCGCGCGAGCGCAGTTGGCGCCGGTG
>NZ_MBEI01000021.1 GCF_001953985.1 Mycobacterium colombiense | reverse complement strand
AACTCCTCCCGGCGGTGCACCAGGGTCACACTGCGGGCAAAGCGGGTCAAAAACGTGGCCTCCTCCATCGCCGAGTCCCCACCCCCGATCACCGCGATGTCCTGGTCCTTGAAAAAGAAGCCATCACAGGTCGCACACGAGCTCACGCCACGGCCCAGCAACTCCTGCTCACCGGGCACCCCCAAATACCGGGCGGCCGCGCCCATCGCCAAGATCACCGACCGCGCCCGCACCGCCTCACCCTCGGCGGTGGTCACCGTCTTGACCGGACCCTGCAGTGAGACGGATTCGACGTCTTCCATCCGCAGATCCGCCCCGAATCGCAACGCCTGCTCACGCATCTGATCCATCAACTCCGGACCGGTGATCCCGTCGCGAAACCCCGGGAAGTTCTCCACCTCGGTGGTCGTCATCAACGCCCCACCAAACGACGTCCCCTCAAACACCACCGGCGCCAACTGCGCTCGCGCGGTATACAACGCCGCGGTATACCCAGCAGGACCCGAACCAATAACGATCACGT
>NZ_MBEI01000020.1 GCF_001953985.1 Mycobacterium colombiense | reverse complement strand
GCCAGCGGCCCCCCCCCCCCCCGCGCGCGCGCGCGCCCCCCCGCGCCCGCCGCGGGCGGCGCGGGCCGGGACCCCCCGCCGGGGCCGGGGCCCCCGCGCCCGGCCCCCCCGCCCCACCTCGTGTTGATCTCGCCGACCATGGCGGCGACATCGTCGGGTTCGGTGACATCGGCCCGAATCGCGGCGGCCTCACCACCGGCCGCGGTTGCGGCCGCGACCACCTCGTCGGCCTCGGCGGCGCTGGACCGGTAGTTGACGACCACCCGAAAACCCTGCTCCGCCATGTCCAATGCGGTTGCCGCGCCGATGCCGCGGCTGGCACCGGTGATCACCGCGACGCGACCCATCGGCGCTACCTCCGACCGTGCCCGCCCGCCTGGCTGGCACTCGCGAACGATACTCCCGCGGTGCACCCGGGTAAAGCGATTCCCGTTGTCAGGGGTGTGTGACGAGGTAGGTCTCGTTGTCCAGGTCGGCGGTGAGTTCCTCGACATCGAAGGGGCGGTCCAGCCGCGCGTGCAACGCCTTTGGATCGATGAGCAGGCTTATCTCCGCGGTTTGACGGGCGAAGAGCCGACCGATGAGGGGATAGATTCGGCGCATGATCGCCCGCTCCGCGGACGTGCAGCGAGACGCGCAGTAGCCGACGTGGCCGATCTCGTCGGTGAGGATTTCGCTGTAGAGCAGTTCGATTCGCTCGGCGACGTCGGGTTCGTCGGCGAAAAGCCTTGTGCCGGCGCGGCGTAATTCGTCGAACAGGATGCATCCCGCCATCTCCGCGGCTCCGACGAACATGAAGCCGAGCCGTTCGGGCAGGAACACGTTCGCTTTGACGAACTGGCGTATCACGAAGGGCGGCGGGACGACCTGGAAGGTCAGGTCGAACACGTCGAGCGCGTAGGCCAGCAGCCGGGTGTGGTAGTGCTCTTCGAGTTCGAGGTAGACGCGCTCCGGCGGCACGCTCTCGTCGCTGTTGCGCCCGTAGGTCTCGCCCAGCCCCACGCCGAACCGCTCCGCCTGATTGAGCTTTGCGGTTGCCAGCAGGAACAGCATCTTGGCGTCCAGTCCGGGTTCGGGTCGTCGGCGGCGCAGGTTGCGCAGGAAGGTGGTTCGGTCGGCGGGATGGGCTGACCGCACGGGATTGGATTCGATGTCGCTGAAGAACTGCTCGCGGTTGGCCAGCCGCCTGTTGAGCAGATCGGCTTCGCCGTCACGCTTGGCCAGGAAGTCCCGGTAGCCTTCGATGTCGGTGGGATTCATCGCTTCTCCATTCCTTTGACAATCGTTGTCACGTAACGGCTTAACAGCGCGGCATCGTGGGCCCCGGTGGCCAGCAGCGCGAAGAGTCCGGTGAGGAAGAACGTCGCGAGTTCGGCCGCGTCGACGCCGGGGTCGACCTGTCCCGCGTCTTGGGCCCGACTGATGACGCCCACTAGGAATTGTCCGACCGGGTGCTGGGCAAGCTCGTCTTCGACCGGACGGGTCGAGGAGAAGTGCAATCCGAGCATGTCCCGGAAAACCGCTTCGCCCAAGCGACTTTCAGCGCTGAGTACGTGATGCACGAGCCGGGAGAGGACCGACGCGAGATCGCCCGTGGCGTCGCCGAGTTCGCTGATGATCCGCGTCTCCTCGACACGCTCCACCTCGACGAGAACGTGCTCCTTCGTCGGGAAGTGGAAATAAAACGTCCCCCGGGCCACGCCCGCGTCGGCGACGATCGCGCTGACATCGGCGGCGGCCAGCCCGCGCCGCGAAATCTCGGCCAGCGCCGCGTCGAACAGCCGCGCGCGGGTTTCCAGCCGGCGCGTTTCGCGGACGCTCCCACCCGGCGATCCGGTCGCGGATGGCGCGCGTGCTGACCCCATGGAGGCACCGTACGCCCATGACTGACGGTCGTCAATGACGGGCGTCAGTGAAGCTTCAACGGACGCTCGCCGGGTTTTCCGCCCAGTCCCGGATCGCCGGCGCAAGCCAGCGCCGCAGGTAGCCGCGAAGTTCGTCCTCGTCCCGCGGGGGATCGCTGGGGTTGGACATGAACGAGTGCACCGCACGCAGCGCCCATTCGACCAATTCGTCCAGGATTTGCGACGCCATCGGTGTTCGCTCCCAGTCGATCGACGTGTTCTCGACGAGGATCGACTGCCCGATGCGCAGCGCCGTCTCCGAGGTGACGCTGCGCAGCAGCGCGTGCGACGGCTCATCCAGCAGGAGTTGCAGGTACGGCTCGTCGGGCACCGCGGTGACGGTGAGGACCACGCCCTCGACGATGGCCTCGGCGATATCGTCGATCGTGCTCAAGCGAGTCGCCATGGTTTCCAAGAACTTTCGCGTCCCCTGCGTGGCCGCCGCTCGCAGCAACGCCGTGGTGCTGGGGAAGTACCGGTACACCGTCTTCCTGCTGACCCCGAGTTCGACCGCGACGTCGGCGATGGTGGTCTGCCCGCCGCGGCGTCGCACGCAGCGGTCGGCCGCCGCCACGATCCGCGCGACGGCGTCCTCGTCGCTGCTCGGCGGCTTTCCCTGCCATCCGTGGGTCCGCATAGCTGCGAATGTAATCGAGGCTGGACATCGGCGACACACTTTTGCTAGATATGTATCGTCAAGCTTTCGGTAAGCGCGTATGTGCTCGTGCGCGCGCCAATAACTGAGGACGCCCAACGATGAGCGGTCAATGTAGCGACGACATCCAACGCATCGCCAACCGCCTGGGGTTCGGCTGCGAGCACGCCTCGCCATGGGTGACGCTGAGAAATCCGTTCGGACTGGCCAATTGGACGCTGCCGGTAATCGAACTGCTGGTCGTCGCGGGCGCCGTGCTGGCGCTCTGGTGGGCGATCCGCCGGCTACGCCGCGAGGGGGACCCCGCCAACATCGTGATCTGGTTCGCCACGGTCATCTACCTGCTCATCGTCGAGCCGCCCCTGTACTTTCCGACCCTCTTCGGCGTCGACGGCTCCATCGGTGCGGTCTTCGCGCACAACGTCTTCACGGTCCAGTTCATGTACGACCGGCTGCCGATCTACATCGTCGCGCTGTACCCCGCGATGATGACGCTGGCCTACGAGGTGGTTCGCAGCCTTGGCGTATTCCGGGACTGGGGCGCGATCGTCGGCGCGGTGTGCGTGGGATTCGTGCACAACTGCTTCTATGAAATCTTCGACCAGTTGGGTCCGCAACTGCGCTGGTGGGCGTGGAACACCGACAACGCGATCAACCGTCCGATGCTGGCTTCGGTGCCGATGAGCAGCGTCCTGCTGTTCGCCACCGTGGGCCCGGCCTGCGTCGCGCTGTTCACCCAGCTCCTGGTGACCCGGCCTATTGAGCGGGGCCGCGTGCTGAGGCGAATGTCGTTGACCGGCCGCACATTCGGCGTGGCGGTGCTGGTGCCGGTTGGCCTGGTGGTCGCCAACCTCCCGATATTGCTGGCCGGTGGCGAACATCCCGATAGTGCGCTGCGGCGGGCGCTGTACTTCGCCATTCTGGGTGCGTTCGCCGTGGTGGCGATCCCTATCCTGTTGCGGCAGTGGCGCAATTCCGCATTCACGCCGGGCGCGCGCAACCCCTTCGTCGCCATCTTCGGGTCCGCATTCCTCATCGTGCTCAGTGGGCTGTGGTTGTCGGCCATGCCCGCCTACCTGAAGGCCTCGCACGGCCTCACGCCCGACGGCGCACCCACCGGCAACCTGGTCTATGCGATGGCGTGCTTCCTGCTCGCCGTCGCACTGACGATGTCGGTGACCGTGCGCGCCGTCCGACCGTCGGCTCTCATCCGTCGCAAGCAGCTGACCGGCACGAGGTAACGCCATGACCGGCTTGGAAATTCGGCGCATCCGCTTCGACCTGGATGGCGAGGTGCCGTTCAATTGGAACGCGGGCAACCCCGCCTTCTCGACCTACATGAACATGGTCTCGATCATGGCGATCTGCTTCGAAAAGATGCTCGTCTCCGCCGTGCGAGAGGCCATGCCGCGCATCACCGACGCCGCTGTCGCCGACGAAGCGGAAGCGTTCTTGCGCCAGGAGGCCCAACACGCGAACGCGCACCGCCAGCACATCCGGGCTTTGACTCGAAGCCATCCCGGCCTGCAGGAAACGCTCGACGAGGCCGTCGCCTCGTATGACCACCTGACGGAGACGACCCCGCTGAACTTCCGGTTGGCCTACGTCGCGGACCTGGAAGCAACGTTCACACCGTTCTTCAAGATGCTGCTCGACAACGAGGCCACGCTGTTTCGCCACGGCGACGAGCGAGTGGCCTCGCTGCTGATGTGGCACTTCGTCGAAGAGGTCGAACACCGCAGCTCGGCGCTGGTCGTCTACAACGCGGTAGTCGACGACAAGCTGTACCGGCTGCGGGTGCTGGCCCGCGTCGTCAAACACCTGATGCAGGTCACCACCCGCCTGTTCGACAGCATCGACGCCAACGTGCCCCTATCCGAACGGGGCGTGGACGCACGCGATTTCGCCCCCCTCAGTGGCATTCTCGGCAAGGTACGGGCGAGACGCGATGCGGACACGGTGCAGCGCGTGCAGCCCGCGCTGCACACGGTGCCCTGGAAGCAGAAACTCGGCACCGCCGCCCGGGTGCTGATGAGCCAGACGCCATTACATAACCCAGCGAAGGAACCACTTCCCGAGTTCGCCGACCGCTGGTTCGAGCGTTACAACCGCGGCGACGACGTATGCCACTGGTATTCGAGTCAGCACTGACCGGCGCGCCGTGCGGTGAGGAGTCGCCGGTCACCCTTGGTGGTCGAACCCGGGCCTAGCTACCCTTCCCGACGGGCATTGGCGGATTGGTAATCAAAACTGTAATTCTTACAGTATGGTGTGACAATGGCGCCCGCGACGGAGCAGAAGCCGACCTTTTGTCGCATCTGCGAGCCGCTGTGCGGCATGATCGCCACGGTTGAGGACGGGCGTCTCGTCGCACTTCGTCCGGACAAGGAACATCCACTGTCGGCGGGTTTCGCATGCCAGAAAGGCATCGCATTCGCCGAGGTGCAAAACGACCCCGACCGGATCACGACGCCCCTGCGCCGCACCCCGAACGGCTTCGAACCCACGACGTGGGACGCGGCGCTGACCGACATCGCCGCACGGCTGGCGGCGCTCCTGGGAGCGCGCGGATCGGGGGCAGTCGGCTGGTACATGGGCAACCCGGGCGCGTTCAGCTATGCGCACGTATTCGCCGCGCTGATGTTCATCAAGGGAATTGGACGCCACGGCCACTACTTCACGTCCTCGTCTCAAGACACCAACAGCAGGTTGATCGCGAGCCAGTTGCTTTACGGCGTGCCGACATCGGTGCCGATACCCGATTTGACCCGCACCGATCTGTTGGTCCTGATGGGTACCAATCCCGTCGTGTCGCACGGTAGTTTTCTCACCGCCCCGCGCATCAAGGACCGCATGCACGACATCGTCAAGCGCGGCGGACGCGTCGTGGTCGTCGACCCGCGCCGCACCGAGACGGCCGCGGCGTTCGAGTGGCTGGGCATCGTCCCGGACAGCGACTCGTTCCTCTTGCTGTCCCTCGTGCAGGTGATGTTCGCCGAAGATCTTGTCGACCACGCCGCCGTAAGCCGGCAAGCCGACGGGATCGATTGGTTGCGCGTCCTGTCCCAGCCGTTCACCCCCGAGATGACCGCCCGCCAAACCGGCATCGACCCCGACAGCGTCCGGGCGCTCGCACATGACCTGGCTCGCACCCATCGCGCGGCGATCTACGGCAGGCTGGGCACGTGTATCGGGCGATCCGGAACACTGACCACCTATCTCATCGACGCGGTCAACCTCATCGCGGGGAATCTCGACACGCCCGGCGGTTCCGTGTTCAGTTCGATGGAGACACTGGGCGAGCGGTGGCAGAACACGATCATGGGTTTTGCATTGCGGCGTTCATACCGTCGCAATCGATCTCGCATCGGCGGCATGGCCAACGCGATCGGCTCCGAACCCGCCGCACTGATGGCCAAGGAAATCACCACACCGGGTGATCGCCAGATCAAGGCAATGTTCGTCTCGGCGGGCAACCCAGTTCTCTCGGTGCCCAATGGCGGCGAACTCGAAGCCGCGTTCGAGACGCTGGAGCTATCGGTGGGACTCGACCTCTATGTCACCGAGACCACGGCCCACTGTGACTACATCCTGCCCACCACCACCATGTACGAACGCGACGACTTCCCGTACACCTTCCAGGGATTCCAGGCCACGCCGTTTCGCCAGGCCACCGGGGCCGTCGTCGCACCGGCGGGTGAAGCGCGGCCAGAATGGGACATTGTCGACGACCTGACGCAGCGCCTCGCGCGCACCGTTCCGGCGTTTGCGATGCTGGCGGCAATGCGAAAAGCGATGGGAGCCTTCGGGATCACACTCACGCCGCGAATCCTGATGGACGTTCTCATCCGCATGTCGCAGGGCGGCGACCGTTTCGGCCTGCGTCGTGGTGGGTTGACGCTGAGGCGACTGGTGGAGCAGCATCCGCACGGAGTGGTTGTGGCACCAGACATTCGGACCGGCGTGTTGCGAAACGCCGTCGCCTACCTCTCACGGCGCATCAAGCTGACGAATAATGACATCGCTGACGAGGTCAACAAACTCGCGAATCGGCACCAGCCCGACGGCTACCCGATGACGATGATCGGTATGCGTGAGCCGCGTTCTGAGAACTCCTGGATGCACAACTCGCCGCTCCTGATGCGCGGCGACCGTACGCAGCGGGCCCTTATCCATGTCGAGGACGCCGAGAAACTGGGAATCGCCGACGGCGACCCGGTGCGGATCTCGTCGCCTTACGGTGCGATTACCGTCGCCGTATCCACGACGAAGGACATCATGGCCGGGGTGATCGCCGTGCCGCACGGCTGGGGCCACAAGGGAACCGGGTCCTGGCGAGTGGCCAATCGGGCGGGTGGCGCGAACGTCAACCAGCTGACCTCGAGTGACCCCGGGGATGTCGAATACCTATCGGGGATGGCATGGCTGACGGGCGTGCCGGTGCGAATCGAAGCCCTGGACACGGCTGCCCAATTTTAGGCAGCCAAGCCGCCGGTTACCTTCTCGGCCAGCGCGGCCAGCTTGGCGTCGAGTTTCTCTGCGGCGCTGAGCAACTCGGGATTGGACTCGACCACCATCAGCGACGACGGCTTGACGTAGGTCAGGCTGCTGCCTGAACCCTCATCGAGCAACAACAGTTCGACCGGGGCGAACAATCCGGCCGCCACGTCGTGGCGCAGCATGGTGATCGCGATCAGCGGGTTGCCGAGGATGACGCGCAACGCCTTGCGGTCGATGCCGGCCTTGGTGATCCAGGCGCCATGGTCGACCAGGCCAAACAACATGAATCCGCTTGGGCCGACGTGAGATTCGACGCGCTCCTGGTAAGAATGCCAGTCGCCGGTGGACGTCGCGATGTCGTTGATCGGCACCGGCTGCTCGCCGATGTCGGCGAGCAACCCGGCACGTAGTTCGTCGTAGCTCTTGGCGCTGTCGTAACGTACCCGCACGCCGTCGAAGCGGATTTCGGGGGGATCAGACGTAGACATTTTGGTTCTCCTCTGCTGCGATATCGGCGAGTTGCTCGACGCGTTCATGCACCTGCAGGTGCGGCGTGCGATCCACCACCAAGCTGAGCAGGTCTGGTCGGCTGTAGTGGCCGACGGCGTCCATCAAGGCCTTTCGGCCGTTGATCAGCGACAAGTCGAGGTCAGCTATCACCTTGCCCTCACCGGATCGCAGCGGTTCGCCCAAACACACACCCTGCGGCGTGATGATCGCGGTGAAATTGCCGCCCGAGATCGGGCCGATCGGACCACCCGTGTCGGTCATGATCTGCGCTTGCTGATCGGCGTCGAGCCAACCGGTGGCGTTCACGACGAAGGAACCGGACTCCAGCGCATGGTTGCGCACGCTGACCTCCATCTGTTCGGCGAACAAGTCGCCGCCAAACGATCCCGGCCACATGGCCGCGTGGATCTGCTCGCCATCGGCGATCAAGGCGTAGCGCGCTAGCGGGTTGAAATGCTCATAACAGGCCAACTGCCCAATGCGCCCGATTGCGCTGTCGACGGCCCGAAGTCCGCTGCCGTCGCCCTGACCCCAGATCATGCGTTCGTGGTACGTCGGCATGATCTTGCGTCGCCGCTGCAGCAGGGTGCCGTCCTCGTCGAACAACAGCTGCGTGTTGTACAGCGAACCGCCGTCGCGCTCGGTCACGCCGATGGACACCACCATATGAGCGGCCCGAGCCGCGGCACCGATCGCATCGGTTGCCGGCGACGGTATCGTCACGGCCTGATCCAGCAGCCTGAGGTGTTCGGTCGGACGCATCTCGAACGGACGCTGGATGAAAGAGAAGTACGGATAGTAGGGCACGATCGTCTCCGGGAAAACTGCGAACTGGACCCCGTGGGTACTCAGCTCAGCAATTTTGGAGACCACCTTTTCCACGGTCCCCTCGCGGCTGTACAGCACCGGGCTGAGTTGCACTGCGGCCGCGCGTATTACGGACATCGTCGTGGCCTTTCTAGCCCAACCGCTCGATGATGGTGGCGTTGGCCATGCCGCCGCCCTCGCACATCGTCTGCAGCCCGTAGCGACCGCCGCGCTGTTCGAGCGCGTTGACCAGAGTGGTCATCAGGCGAGCGCCGCTGGCGCCCAACGGGTGACCGATCGCGATCGCCCCGCCGTTGACGTTGGTCTTGGCCAGATCGGCCCCGGTGTCGTGCGCCCAGGCCAGCACGACGGGGGCGAACGCCTCGTTCACCTCGAACAGGTCGATGTCGGCGAGTGTCAGACCCGCCTTCGACAACACCTTCTCGGTGGCCGGTATGACTCCGGTCAGCATGTAGAGCGGGTCTGAGCCCACCACGGTGGCGGTGTGGATCCGCGCCAGCGGGTGCAGCCCCAGCTTGTTGGCGGCCTCGCTGCTGGCGATCAGCACCGCGGCGCTGCCGTCGGACAGCGGCGAGGAGTTACCGGGCGTGATCTCCCAATTGATCTGCGGGAAGCGGGCTTTGGCAGCGTCGCTGTAGAACGCCGGCTGCAATCCGGCCAGCGTCTCGACCGTGGTGCCGGGGCGGATGATCTCGTCGGTGGCCAGCCCCGCGATCGGGATGAGCTCGTTGTCGAACAGCCCTTCCTTGGTGGCGCGGGCGGCCTTCTCGTGGCTGCCGGCCGAGAACTCGTCGAGCTGGGCGCGCGAGAAGCCCCATTTCGCGGCGATCAGTTCGGCGCTGATGCCCTGCGGCACCAGGCCGTCGGGATAGCGCCGGGTCATGTCCTCGCCCATCGGGTTGCTGCCCGGCAGCACCTGCGTGCCCATCGGCACGCGGCTCATCGACTCCACGCCGCCGGCGATGACCAGGTCGTAGGCGCCGGCGATCACGCCCTGGGCGGCGAAGCTGATGGCCTGCTGACTACTGCCGCATTGACGGTCGATCGTGACACCGGGAACCGACTCCGGGAAACCCGCCCCCAGCAGCGCATTACGGGCGATGTTGGCCGCCTGGTCACCGACTTGGGTGACGGCGCCGGCGATGACGTCGTCGATTTGGGCCGGATCCACGCCGGTGCGCGCCACCAGCTCGCGAAGGCTGTGGGCCAGCAGATCGGCGGGCAACACGTCGTGCAGCGCGCCACTGGCCTTGCCCTTGCCGATGGGGGTGCGGACGGCTCCGACGATGACGGCGTCGCGGACCCCGAAACTGGGATGGCTCGTCATGACTCCTCCTCGAGTCGATCTCGATCTAGGTATAGAATCCTGTACCCAGATAAACACCTCGGTATGCTTAAAGCAACCCAGGTGCGGAGGTGATTTAGATGACACTGCTGCAAGGACCGCTGGCCGACCGCGACGCCTGGTCGGCGGTGGGCGAGTGCGCGATCGAGAAGACGATGGCGGTCGTCGGAACTAAATCCGCGATGCTGATCATGCGCGAGGCCTACTACGGCACCACCCGGTTCGACGACTTCGCCCGCCGGGTGGGCATCACCAAGGCCGCCACCTCGGCGCGGCTGAGTGAACTGGTCGAGCTGGGGCTGCTACGGCGCCAGCCCTATCGGGAGCCCGGGCAGCGCAGCCGCGACGAGTACGTGCTCACCGACGCCGGCACCGCCTTCATGCCGGTGGTGTGGTCGCTGTTCGAGTGGGGGAGGCATTACCTGCCGGGCCGCAACCGGCTGCGGCTGACCCACCTGGGCTGCGGCGCCGAGGTGAGCGTCGAAATCCGTTGCGCGGAAGGCCATCTGGTGCCGCCCGACGAGCTGGGCATGCGGCTGGCTAAGAAGTCTGGTTGAGCGCAGCCAGCAGCCTGCGCGCCCCGGCGACGCGGCGCACGGCGGGCCCGGTCAGGGTGTCCAGCGCGCACTCGGGGTCGGCCGGCGGCCCCATATGCCCGCAACCGCGCGGGCAGTCCGCGATGGCCTCGGCCAGGTCGGAGAACGCCATCATGACGTCATCGGGCTGGATGTGGGCGAGCCCGAAGGAACGGATGCCCGGCGTGTCGATCACCCACCCGGTGGTGCCCAGCGGCTCGGTCAGCGGCAGCGCCACCGACTGCGTCGACGTGTGCCGCCCCCTGCCGATGTCGGTCACGTCGCCGACGGCGCGGTCCGCGTCGGGCACCAGGCGGTTCACCAAGGTGGACTTGCCGACGCCGGAATGCCCGAGCAACACGGTGATCTTGCCCGCGAGCAGGTCCGCCACGGCCGGCAGGGGATCATCGCGGCCGGCCGCCACCACCGTCAGATCCAGGTCGACGAACTGCTCCGCGAACGGCTCTGGCGGGGCGAGGTCGGTCTTGGTCAGGCACAGGATCGGCTTGAGCCCGCCCGCGTAGGCGGCGATCAGCGTCCGGTCGACCAGCCCGGTGCGGGGCGGCGGATCGGCCAGCGCCACCACGATCAGCAACTGGTCGGCGTTGGCGACCACCACCCGTTCGGTCGGATCGGTGTCATCGGCGGTGCGCCGCAACACCGTTCGCCGCTCCCCGCGACGCACGATGCGGGCCAGCGTGTCCGGCCGCCCGGACAGGTCGCCGACCACGTCGACGTCGTCGCCCACCACGATCGGGGTGCGGCCCAGCTCGCGCGCCCGCATGGCGGTGACCCGGCGATCGACGTCGCCGCCCAGCACGCATCCCCAGCGGCCGCGGTCGACGCTGACCACCATTGCGGCCTCGGCGTCGGCGTGCTCGGGACGGGTCTTGGTCCGCGGGCGCGAGCCCCGGCCGGAGCGGATCTTGACATCCGACTCGTCGTAGTCGCCGGGCTTCACATGCCGCGCTCTTCCCCTGGCTCGAGCATGCGGGCCCACAGTTGCGGAAAGTCCGGCAGGGTCTTGCTGGTGGCGCCGATGTCGCTGACCTCGACCCCGTCCACCCGCAGACCGACGATCGCACCCGCCATCGCCATCCGGTGGTCGGCGTAGGAGTGCCACACCCCGGCACGCAGCGGCGTCGCGGTGATCTCGAGACCGTCGGGGGTTTCGGTGCAGTCGCCGCCGAGGCGGTTGATCTCGGCGCTCAGCGCGGCCAGCCGATCGGTCTCGTGGCCGCGCAGGTGAGCGATGCCGGACAGGCGCGACACCGACCCCGGCGTCGCCAGCGCCGCCAGGGCGGCCACCGACGGCGTCAGCTCGCCGACCGCGCGCAGGTCGACGTCGAACCCGCCGAAGTCTCCGGAACCGCGTACTTCCAGGAACGAACCATCCTGCGTGACAACGGTATTCAGCTTGCCCAAGACGGCCAGGATGTTCTCGGCGGGCTGCACGCTGTTCGCCGGCCAGCCGGTGATGCGCACGGTGCCGCCGGTGACCACGGCCGCCGCCAGGAACGGGACGGCGTTGGTCAGGTCCGGCTCCACCTCCCAGTGCCGCGCCGCGACCGGCCCCGGACGCACCGTCCAGCGGTTGGGCACGGAGTCGTCGACCTCGACGCCGGCCTGACGCAACATCACCACCGTCATGGCGATGTGCGGCGCCGACGGCAGTGCCGCGCCGGTGTGCCGCACGGTCAATCCCTCGGCGAACGAGGCCGCGCACAACAGCAACCCGGAGACGAACTGCGACGACGCCGAGGCGTCGATTTCCACGGTGCCGCCGGTGATCGAACCCGCGCCCAGCACCCGGAACGGAAGTCCGGAGCCGTCGATCCGGACGCCGAGCCCGCGCAGCGCGCCCAGCAGCGGCGCGATGGGCCGTGCCCGAGCCTGCTCGTCGCCGTCAAACTCGACCGCCGACTCGGCGAGCGCCGCCAGCGGCGGCACGAACCGCAGCACCGTGCCGGCCAGGCCGCAGTCGACTTGCGCCGGCGTCTCCGGTGCGACGTGACCGCTGACCGTCAGCTCCGTCCCGTCACCGTCGACACGCAAGCCCAGGGTGCGCAGCGCCCCGATCATCAGGTCGGTGTCCCTGCTGCGCAGCGCCCCGCTGATGGTCGAGGACCCCGAGTCCAGCGCGGCCGCCAGCGCCGCCAGCACCAGGGCCCGGTTGGTCTGCGACTTCGAACCCGGAACGGTCACGGTCGCCTGCACGGGCTGCGATGCCAAGGGGGCCGTCCATGTCGTCACCGGTCCATCATCGCCTGTCACCGGTTTCTGCCCCAATAGGTCTTCGTGGCTCTGCCACTATGGGTCTTATGTGTGGACGGTTCGCGGTGACCACCGATCCGGCTCTGCTGGCCGAGAAGATCAAGGCAATTGACGAGGCCACCGGCGCCGATGCGGCCTCGAGCGCCCCCAACTACAACGTGGCCCCGACCTCGACCATCGCGACGGTCGTCACCCGGCATTCCGAGCCCGAGGACCAGCCGACGCGGCGGGTGCGGCTGATGCGCTGGGGCTTGGTGCCGCCGTGGGCCAAGGCCGGTGCGGACGGCGCGCCCGACACCAAGGGCCCGATGCTGATCAACGCCCGCGCGGACAAGGTCACCACGTCGCCGGCCTTCCGGACCAGTGCCAAGTCCAAGCGCTGCCTGATCCCGATGGACGGCTACTACGAATGGCGGGTCAACTCGGACGACGCGGCCGGCAAGAAGACCCGCAAGACGCCGTTCTTCATGTACTCCGAAGACGGCGAGCCGCTGTTCATGGCGGGCCTGTGGTCGGTCTGGAAACCGGCCAAGGACGCTTCGCCGTTGCTGAGCTGCACGATCATCACCACCGACGCGCCGGGGGAGCTGGCACAGATTCACGATCGGATGCCGCTGGTGCTGCCCGAACGCGACTGGGACCGGTGGCTGGACCCGGATGCCGCGATCGACGAGCGCCTGCTGGCCCGCACCCCCGATGTGCGCGCCATCCGGATGCGCGAGGTGTCGACGTTGGTCAACAACGTCCGCAACAACGGCCCGCAGTTGCTCGAGCCGGCCGAGCCGCAGCCCGAGCAGATGAAAATCCTGTAGCGCTGCCTCAGCCGCTTCATCGCCAGGCGCGATTCGCGTCGCGCTTCGGCTGTCGGATCACGCACCACTTCTTCGTCGTATGGATAGGCAACCGAGATGCCCGCAAATACGACGAATCAGGAGAACACAATGAACGTCATAAAACTCGACGACAGCGCACGCCAACTCATCGGGTCCGACCCGGCCACGCTTGTCACGATCAATCGAGACGGAAGCCCGCAAGTCAGCCTGGTCTGGGTGACGGTGCAGAGTACAGCCGACGGCGGTGATGAGCTGGTCACCGCTCATCTGCAGGAGCATCAGAAGATCCGCAACATCCGGCGTGATCCCCGCGTGGCGGTGACCATCGCGTCCACCGACCGCAGCGGGCCGCAGACACCCTATCTGTCGATCAGGGGCACGGCTCGCATCGAAGAGGGCGGTGCCCCCGAACTACTCGACGAGATCGCCACGACTATCTTCGGCCCCGGCACGGGGTTCCCGCCGCCTGGCGCACCCTCCGGATACCTGACTCACATCACGATCGAGAAAATCGGTGGCGTGGGCCCATGGGCGGCCTGAACGTCAAGTTCACATAGGTTCACCGTTCCGGAAATGGGACGTGTTGAGCTATGCCGCCTCATCGTCGTCTCCATCGCGCAGCAGCTTTTCGGGGTGGTGGAAGGTGTTGGTGCGGGGCTGGTTGCGTTCGAGGTGCGGCGGCGGTGTCCATTCGGTGTCGGCGCGCGCGTTTTTGCGGGTGGTCCAGCCGCCGGGTCGTAGCAGGCGGTGGTGTGGGCCGCAGGCGAAGGTGAGTTGGTCGGCGTCGGTGGTGTGGCATGTGGACCAGTCGGTGACGTGGTGGACTTCGCA
>NZ_MBEI01000019.1 GCF_001953985.1 Mycobacterium colombiense | reverse complement strand
GTGGCCCGCACCCCGAATGCCGTAGCGCTAGTGTGCGGCGGTCGCTCGATGACGTATCGCGAGCTTGATGAGGCCTCGAGTCGGTTGGCGCATCTGCTGGCTGGTCACGGGGCGGGGCCGGGACAGACTGTGGCGCTGCTGTTTTCCCGGTGCGCCGAGGCGATCGTGTCGATGTTGGCGGTGCTCAAGACGGGGGCGGCTTACCTGCCGATCGACCCCGCGCATCCCGCGAACCGGATCGGGTTCGTGCTCGCCGATGCCGCACCGATCGCGGCGATCACCACCGCGGACCTGTCGGCTCGGCTGGACGGGCATGAGGTGGCGGTCATCGACGTCGACGACCCCGCTGTTGGCGCCCAGCCCAACACAGCACTACCGGCACCGGCACCTGAGGATCTTGCTTACGTGATTTACACCTCGGGCACGACCGGGGTGCCCAAAGGTGTTGCCATCACTCACCACAACGTCACCGAGCTACTCGGATCTTTGGATCCGGATCTGGCCGGGCCCGCACAGGTGTGGTCGCAGTGGCACTCCTATAGCTTTGACATCTCGGGCTGGGAGATCTATGGCGCGCTGCTGCATGGTGGGCGCCTGGTGGTGGTGCCCGAGTCGGTGGTGGCCTCACCCGAGGACCTGCACGCCCTGCTGCTCAGCGAGCAGGTCAGCATCTTATGCCAAACCCCCTCGGCGGTAGGCACATTGGCGCCGGAGGGGTTGGAGTCGCTGACCCTGATGGTCGGTGGCGAGGCGTGCCCGGCCGAGCTGGTCGAGCGGTGGGCGCCGGGACGGGTGATGATCAACGAATACGGCCCGACCGAGACCACCATGTGGGTGGCCTTAAGCGCCCCGCTCACAACCGGCTCCGCCGAGGTGCCGATCGGTGCGCCGGTGCCCAAGGCGGCCTTCTTCGTGCTCGATCAGTGGCTGCAACCGGTACCGGCCGGGGTGGTCGGGGAGTTGTATGTGGCCGGCACCCAGGTCGGCGTCGGCTATGTGCGCCGCGCCGGCTTGACCGCGTCACGGTTTGTGGCCTGCCCATTCGCCGAGTCCGGCCAACGCATGTATCGCACCGGGGATTTGGTGAAGTGGGGCCCCGATGGGCAGCTGCAGTACCTGGGCCGCGCCGATGAACAGATCAAGATCCGCGGCTATCGCATCGAACTCGGCGAGATCCGCGCCGCGCTGGCCGGGTTGGACGGGGTGGAGCAGGCGGCGGTGATCGCCCGCGAGGACCGCCCCGGCGACAAACGGCTGATCGGCTACATCACTGGCACCGCCGACCCGGCCGAGCTTCGCACCCGACTGGCCGAGCGGTTGCCGGCCTACATGGTCCCGGCCGCAGTGGTGGTGATCGATGCGCTGCCGTTGACCGTCAACGGCAAACTCAACACCCGCGCCCTGCCCGCACCGGAATACGCGGAGGGCGATCGTTACCGCGCCCCGAGTACCCCCACCGAAGAGACCCTGGCCGGCATCTACGCCCAAATACTCGGCCTCGAGCGAGTCGGAGTCGACGACTCCTTCTTCGACCT
>NZ_MBEI01000018.1 GCF_001953985.1 Mycobacterium colombiense | reverse complement strand
GACGCCCTTCCACTACGCATCAAGGCGATCCCGGCGTTCCGCGAAAAACTTGCGAACAGTCCGCTGAATCTCGACCACCCGGTCTGGGTGGACGACGAGAAGTTCAACATCGATCGGCACCTGCACCGCATCGCGGGGCCCGCCCCGGGAGGGCGGGCCGAGCTTTCCGAGATCTGCGGCCACATCGCCGAGCGGCCGCTGGACCGCGGCCGGCCGCTCTGGGAGATGTGGGTCATCGAAGGCGTGGCCGGCACGGACTGCCACCGCGACGGGCGGCTGGCGGTGATGACCAAGGTGCACCACGCCGGCGTCGACGGGGTGACCGGTGCCAACCTGATGTCCAAGTTGTGCGCGACCGAAGCCGACGCCCCCGCCCCGGAGCCGGCCGAAGGCGTCGGTGGCGCCAATGGTTGGCAGATCGCGGCCGGCGGGCTGGTCCGCTTCGCGGCCCGGCCGCTGCACCTGGCCAACGTGGTGCCCGACACCGTCTCGTCGGTGCTTGCCACGGTGCGACGGGCGCGCGAAGGCCTCGCCATGGCCCGTCCTTTCGCGGCGCCCGGAACCGTGTTCAACGCCAGGATCACCGACCGCCGCAACGTCGCCTATGCCGAATTGGATCTCGACGACATCAAAGGGGTGAAGAACCATTTCGGCGTCAAAGTCAACGACGTCGTGATGGCATTGGTTTCGGGTGTGCTTCGCCAATACCTGACGGACCGAAATGAATTGCCGGATTCGTCGCTGGTGGCGTCCGTCCCCGTTTCGGTGCACGGCAAATCCGACCGCCCCGGCCGCAATCAGGTGTCGGCGATGTTTTCCAGTTTGCACACCCAGATCACCGATCCGGTGGAACGGCTGAAAGCCATCGCCCGGGCGAATTCGGTTGCCAAAGAACACAGTTCAGCCATCGGTGCGTCGCTGCTGCAGGATTGGTCGCAATTCGCCGCCCCGGCGGTTTTCGGCATCGCGATGCGGATCTACTCCAGAACCCGATTCACCGCCAGCATGCCGGTGCACAATTTGGTGGTCTCGAACGTGCCGGGACCGCAGGTTCCGCTGTACATGCTGGGCTGCGAGGTCAAATCGATGTATCCGTTGGGGCCGATCTTTCACGGCTCGGGACTCAACATCACCGCGATGTCGCTGCAAGGCAAACTCGACATCGGGCTTGTCGCCTGCCCGGATCTGCTGCCGGACCTGTGGGAGATGGCCGACGACTTCGCGGTGGGGATGGAGGAGCTGCTCGCGCTCGCACGGTAGCTCCGGAGGCGGTGCCGCTAATCGCCGATCTCAGGTTTCCTCTGGCAGCATAGGTTGGCATGGGCCTGTCTCGTCGCGCCAGGATCGCGCGCACGCTGCTGATCTGGACGTCGATGGCTGCCGTCGCATTGCTTCTGGCGGGGTGTGTCCGCGTCGTGGTCGGACGCGCCGTCATGTCCGGGCCGAAGCTCGGCCAGGCGGTGGAGTGGACGCCGTGCCGGGCGGCGAACCCGAAGGTCAAACTCCCGGCCGGCGCGCTGTGCGGCAAACTGGCCGTGCCGGTCGACTACGACCACCTCGACGGCGACGTGGCGACGCTGGCCATGATTCGTTTCCCCGCGACCGGAGACAAGATCGGCTCGCTGGTGATCAACCCCGGCGGGCCGGGGGAGTCGGGCATCGAGGCAGCGCTCGGTGTCGTGCAGTCGTTGCCCAAGAAGGTGCGCGAACGATTCGACCTCGTCGGCTTCGACCCCCGCGGGGTCGGGGCGTCGCGCCCGGCGGTCTGGTGTAACTCCGACGCCGACAACGACCGGCTGCGCACGGAGCCCAACGTCGACTACAGCCCGGCGGGCGTCGCCCACATGGAGGACGAGACCAAGCAGTTCGTCGGCCGCTGCATCGACAAGATGGGCAAGGACTTTTTGGCCAACGTCGGGACCGTCAACGTCGCACGGGATCTCGACGCCATCCGCGCGGCGCTCGGTGATGAGAAGCTGACCTACCTCGGGTACTCCTATGGCACCCGGATCGGGTCGGCGTATGCCGAGGCCTTCCCGCACAACGTGCGCGCGATGATCCTCGACGGCGCCGTCGACCCCAACGCCGATCAGATCGAAGCCGACCTTCGTCAGGCCAAGGGATTCCAGGACGCTTTCAACAACTACGCCGCCGAATGCGCCAAGCAGCCGACCTGCCCGCTGGGCACCGATCCGGCCAAGGCGGTGGACGTCTACCACAGCCTGGTCGACCCGATGGTCGACCCGAACAACCTCATGGTCGGCCATCCGGTCCCGACGAACGACCCACGCGGACTGGGCTACTCGGACGCGATCATCGGCACCATCATGGCGCTCTACTCGCCGAACCTGTGGCATCACCTGACCGACGGCCTCTCCGAACTCGTCGACCACCACGGCGACACCCTGCTCGCCCTGGCCGACATGTACATGCGCCGCGACTCGCACGGCCACTACAGCAACGCCACCGACGCGCGGGTCGCGGTCAACTGTGTGGACCAGCCGCCGATCACCGACCGCGCCAAGGTGGTTGACGAAGACCGCCGTTCCCGCGAGGTCGCACCGTTCATGAGCTACGGACAGTTCACCGGCAATGCCCCGCTGGGCACCTGCGCGTTCTGGCCGGTGCCGCCAACGAGCAAGCCGCACACCATTTCCGCGCCCGGCCTGGCGCCCACGGTGGTGGTGTCGACGACCCACGACCCGGCCACCCCGTACAAGGCCGGCGTCGATCTGGCCAACGAGCTGCGCAGCTCGCTGCTCACCTACGACGGCACCCAGCACACCGTGGTCTTCCAGGGCGACGGCTGCATCGACAACTACATCACGGCGTATCTGGTCAGCGGGTCCATCCCGCCCGACGGCGCCAAGTGCTGACGCAGCCGGCACGCTGACGCCGAACGTGTACTCACGGCGAGATTTTCGTCGATTCTTCGCCGTGGTTGCACGCTCGGCGAGGATGACGGCTGAGACCAAGGCGTAACCGTTTCGCGCTGTCACGGGTACCCGGGGCTGCAACGATGACAGCCATGTCGCGCCTGAGATCCCTGAGCTCGGCGCTGTTTTCATTCGGGCTGCTGCTCGGTGGTCCCTGCGTCCTCGCGCCGCCCGCGGCCGTCGCCACGCCGGAGCCCGGCGCCGGGCAGACGCCGGCTCCCAATCCGCCATCGGCCGCGGTCCCGCAGGGTTGGGGAAGCTGCGGCCAATTCGTCGATGACACAAGCGAAGTCCCCACCGCACAGTGCACCACCGTGTCGGTGCCGATCGACTACAACAACCCCGGCGGCGGGCAGGCCAAGCTGGCGGTGATCCGGATACCCGCGACGGGACAACGGGTCGGATCGCTTCTGGTCAACCCCGGCGGCCCCGGCGGTTCGGCGGTCGACATGGTGGCCGCGATGGCCTCGAACCTGCAGGACTCTCCGGTCCGGCGCAACTTCGATCTGGTCGGCTTCGATCCCCGGGGCGTCGGTCACTCGACGCCTGCGCTGCGCTGCCGCACCGACGCCGAGTTCGACGCATACCGGCGTGAGCCGATGGTCGACTACAGCCCGGGCGGAGTGGCACATATCGAGCAGCTCTACCGGCAGCTGGCCCAGCAGTGCGTCAGCCGGATGGGCGCGGCGTTTTTGGCCAACACCGGCACCGCCTCGGTCGCCCGAGACATGGATGCCGTCCGCCAGGCACTGGGCGACGACCAGATCAACTACCTGGGCTACAGCTATGGCACCGAGCTGGGCACCGCGTACCTGGAGAAGTTCAGCAACCACGTGCGCACGATGGTGCTCGACGGCGCGATCGACCCGACCGTCGGGCCGATCGACGAGAACGTCAACCAAATGGCGGGATTCCAAACCGCTTTCAACGACTACGCCACCGACTGCGCCCGCTCGGCGGGCTGCCCGCTGGGCACCGACCCGGCTCAATTCGTCAACCGGTACCACGCGCTGGTCGACCCGTTGGCGACCAAGCCGGGCCGCACCGCGGACCCGCGCGGCCTGAGCTACGCCGACGCGACCACCGGCACCATCAACGCGCTCTACACGCCGGCGCACTGGAAGTATCTGACCAGCGGCCTGCTCGGCCTGGCGCGCGGCACCGACGCCGGCGACCTGCTGTTGCTCGCCGACGACTACGACGGGCGAGACAAGAACGGGCACTACGCCAACGACCAGGATGCGTTCAACGCGATCCGCTGCGTCGACGCGCCGAATCCGACGGACCAGGCCAGCTGGGTGAGTGCCGATCAGCGCATCCGCCAGGCCGCGCCGTTCCTCAGCTACGGGCAGTTCACCGGAAACGCTCCCCGCGATTTGTGCGCGCTGTGGCCGGTGCCGGCGACGTCGGCGCCGCACGCCGCGCCGCCCATGGCCGCGGGCAAGGTCGTCGTCGTCTCCACCACGCACGATCCGGCCACGCCGTATCAGGCCGGCGTGAACCTGGCCCGCCAGCTCGGCGGCCCGCTGATCACCTACGACGGGACTCAGCACACCGCGGTGTTCAACGGCCACCAATGCGTGGACGACGCCGTCGTCCGCTATCTGGTCGCCGGCACGCCGCCGCCGGCCGCCTACCGCTGCCAGTCCTGACCAGCGCCCGGAACGCCCGCCCGCCGCCCGTTATGTCCCAAACGGTCGGCGCGAGCATGTCAGAGCTTTTCCCGCACGGCGTTTGGCTCACGGTGAGAGCTGGACATGGCCCCGCGGCGGAGGCGGCGGTGGAAGCTCGGGCGGAGGCGGCGGTGCCGGCGGCGGCCCGTCCTGTTGTGGTGTGGGTCCTGGTTGCCGCGGCGGGGAGAGCGGTTGTTGCTCACGAGGTGGTGGCGGGGCCACAACGGGTGGTTCGAGCGGCTTGACCGTCGGCGGTGGCGGGATCTGGGGCGGATCGGGTGTGAGCTCGCCTACCGGAGCGGGCCCGATCAGCGCGGCAAGCACGCTGTCCGGTGCGCCGGATGCCCGAGGCACCGGCAGCTGCGCAGAGCCGGCCACGGTCGGGGCCGTGCTTATCAAGGCGGCGATCGCCGCATACGCAGCCGGCGCGGTCATGCGCCGATGCCGCCGTCGCGCCACGCCGCTCAACTGCGGGTTCGCGCGAAAGCGCTGTGGTGATTCACGATGCCAACCGGTTACGATGTCGATCATCGCAGGCGCCGGCCGCCTCCGCTGTTACCGCTCGGTATCCATTAGGTGAGAGCGGCCGGGCAGGTGACACAAAGAAGCGAAAATTCTGCCGTGCGCATTCGAATCGCCCGCTCCGCCGAGGCTCTGGTCAACACTTCGATGCTGCTTGCCGCCGCAGTCATCTGCGCGGGCGGCGCGGCGGCCGACCCGGATCAGGACGCGCAGTTCGTGGCGCTGCTCGCACAAAAACAGATTCCGGCGACCGACAACGTGCCGGGCCTGGTGTACCGGGCCCGTCAGATTTGCGGGGAACTCGATCACGGCTCCTCGGTCCAGGCCGCCGTGGACGAGGAGGTAAACACGGCGTACAGGGAAAACCCGTCCCTGCGGATAGTCTCCGACCGCGTCACCCGCACCGCGGTCAAATTCGTTGCGGCATCGGTGGACGTCTACTGCCCAGGCCATCAAGGCGAGCTGCCCTAGCGGCCGACTGCGTGCGTCTGCACGCACGGCTCCCCGGCACGTGGCGTCGCGCCGCAATGTGGGCAATGGTTCTGAGCGGGCATCGGTAACACAGAATTAACAGCAGTTGCATACTGTTCGGGTTATGGATCGACAGAAGGAATTCGTCCTCCGCACCCTCGAGGAACGAGACATCCGCTTCGTTCGGCTGTGGTTTACCGATGTGCTCGGTTTCCTCAAGTCGGTCGCCATCGCCCCGGCGGAGCTCGAGGGCGCCTTCGAGGAGGGCATCGGCTTCGACGGCTCCTCGATCGAGGGCTTCTCGCGGGTCTCGGAATCCGACACCGTGGCCAACCCCGACCCGTCCACCTTCCAGGTGCTGCCGTGGGCCTCGCCCAACAACGGCCACCACCACTCGGCGCGGATGTTCTGCGACATCACCATGCCGGACGGATCGCCGTCCTGGGCGGACCCGCGGCACGTGCTGCGCCGCCAGCTGCAGAAGGCAAACGACCTGGGCTTCTCCTGCTACGTGCACCCCGAGATCGAATTCTTCCTGCTCAAGCCCGGCCCCGACGACGGCACGCCGCCGGTCCCCGTCGACAACGCCGGCTACTTCGACCAGGCCGTCCACGACTCGGCTTCCAACTTCCGCCGGCACGCGATCGAAGCGCTGGAATTCATGGGCATCTCGGTCGAGTTCAGCCACCACGAGGGCGCGCCCGGTCAGCAGGAGATCGACCTGCGCTTCGCCGACGCGCTGTCGATGGCCGACAACGTGATGACCTTCCGCTACGTCATCAAGGAGGTCGCGATCGAGAACGGCGCCCGCGCGAGCTTCATGCCCAAGCCGTTCGGGCAGCACCCCGGCTCCGCCATGCACACGCACATGAGCCTGTTCGAGGGCGACGTCAACGCGTTCCACAGCCCCGACGATCCGCTGCAGCTCTCCGACGTGGGCAAGTCCTTCATCGCCGGGATCCTCGAGCACGCCTCGGAGATCAGCGCCGTCACCAACCAATGGGTCAACTCCTACAAGCGACTGGTCGGCGGCGGAGAGGCGCCCACCGCCGCGTCGTGGGGTGCGGCCAACCGGTCCGCGCTGGTGCGGGTGCCCATGTACACGCCGCACAAGACGTCGTCGCGGCGCGTCGAGGTGCGCAGCCCCGACTCGGCGTGCAACCCGTACCTGACCTTCGCCGTGCTGCTGGCCGCCGGGCTGCGCGGGGTGGAGAAGGGCTACGTGCTGGGGCCGCAGGCCGAGGACAACGTGTGGGACCTGACCGCCGAGGAACGCATCGCGATGGGCTACCGCGAGCTGCCGACGAGCCTGGACAGCGCGCTGCGCGCCATGGAATCCTCCGAGCTGGTCGCGGAAACCTTGGGGGAGCACGTCTTTGACTTCTTCCTCCGCAACAAGCGCACGGAATGGGCCAACTACCGCAGCCACGTCACCCCATACGAGCTGAACACCTACCTGTCGCTCTGATCCCGATCGGGCGCCGATCAGGCTGAACGCCGGCGGCTTGCGCTACGGTCGTGGACGTGACCAAACCCGCGACGCAGCGCCCCAGGCTGCCCAGCGTCGGCCGGCTCGGGTTGGTCGATCCGCAAGCGGCCGAACGCATGGCGCAGCTGGGTTGGTACGACCACGACGACCAGGCCCACGTCGACCTGCTCTGGTCGCTGTCGCGCGCGGCTGATCCCGACGCCGCGCTGCTCGCCCTGGTCCGGCTGTCCGAGAACCCCGGCGCCGGGTGGGATCAGCTCAACGCCGCCCTGTTGACCGAACGCCCGCTGCGCGGCCGGCTGTTCGGCGTGCTCGGCTCGTCGCTGGCCCTGGGCGATCACCTGATCGCCCAGCCGGAGTCCTGGAAACTCTTGCGCGGCAACGTCACACTGCCCACCCACGACCGGCTGTGCGACATGTTCACCGAATGCGTCGACGAGGCGCTGGCGGAGCCCGGTTCGGCGATGGTGCGCCTTCGCACGCTGTACCGCGACCGGCTGCTGGTGCTGGCCGCGCTGGATCTGGCGGCGACGGTCGAGGACGAACCGGTGGTCCCGTTCACCGTGGTGGCGGCCCACCTGTCCGACTTGGCGGACGCCGCGCTGGCCGCGGCGCTGCGGGTGGCCGAGAACAGCGTGTGCGGCGACCGGCCGCCGCCGCGGCTGGCGGTCATCGCGATGGGCAAATGCGGTGCCCGCGAACTGAACTACGTCAGCGACGTCGACGTCATCTTCGTCGGCGAGCAGGCCGACCCGGTGACCACCCGGGTGGCCGGCGAGATGATGCGGCTGGCCTCCGAGGCCTTCTTCCAGGTGGATGCGGGGCTGCGGGGGGGGGGGCGCAGCGGGGAACTGGTCCGCACCGTCGAGTCGCACATCGCCTACTACCAGCGCTGGGCGAAGACCTGGGAGTTCCAGGCGCTGCTGAAAGCCCGTGCGGCGGTGGGCGACGCGGAGCTCGGCCAGCGCTACCTGGACGCGCTGATGCCGATGGTCTGGGTCGCTTGCGAGCGTGAGGATTTCGTGGTCGAGGTGCAGGCGATGCGGCGCCGGGTCGAGCAGCTGGTGCCCGCCGAGGTCCGCGGCCGCGAGATCAAGCTCGGCAGCGGCGGATTGCGCGACGTGGAATTCGCCGTGCAGCTCCTGCAGCTGGTGCACGGCCGCGGCGACGACTCGCTGCACGTGGCGTCGACGGTGGACGCGCTGGCCGCGCTGGGCCAGGGCGGCTACATCGGCCGCGAGGACGCGGCCAACCTGACCGCCTCCTACGAGTTCCTCCGGCTGCTTGAGCACCGGTTGCAGCTGCAGCGGCTCAAGCGCACCCACCTGCTGCCCGAGGCCGACGACGAGGAGGCGGTGCGCTGGCTGGCGCGGGCCGCCCACATCCGGCCGGACGGGCGCCACGACGCGGCCGGGGTATTGCGCGAGGAGTTGCGGCACCAGAACCTGCGGGTCTCGCAGCTGCACGCCAAGCTCTTCTATCAGCCGCTGCTGGAGTCGATCGGCCCGCCGGGGCTGGAGATCGCCCGCGGCATGACCCCCGAAGCCGCCGAGCGTCAGCTGGCGGCGCTGGGCTACGAGGGTCCGCAGTCCGCGCTGAAGCACATGTCGGCCCTGGTCAACCTGAGCGGTCGGCGCGGCCGGGTGCAGTCGGTGCTGCTGCCGCGGCTGCTGAACTGGATGTCGTACACGCCCGACCCCGACGGCGGGCTGCTGGCCTACCGGCGGCTGTCCGAGGCGCTGTCGGGGGAAAGCTGGTACCTGGCCACGCTGCGCGACAAGCCCGCCGTGGCCCGCCGGCTGATGCACGTGCTGGGCACCTCGGCGTACGTGCCGGACCTGCTGATGCGCGCACCGCGGGTGATCCAGGACTACGGCGACGGGCCGTCCGGCCCCAGGCTGCTCGAAACCGACCCCGCCTCGGTGGCCCGCGCGCTGGTCGCCTCGGCCGGCCGCTACTCCGACCCGGTGCGCGCGATCGCCGGGGCGCGCACGCTGCGGCGGCGCGAGCTGGCCCGCATCGCGTCCGCCGACCTGCTCGGCATGCTCGAGGTCACCGACGTGTGCGCGGCGCTGACCTCGGTGTGGGTGGCGGTGCTGCAGGCCGCGCTGGACGCGATGATCCGGGCCAACCTGCCCGGGGACGGCCCCAACAAAGGAAAAGCGCCGGCCGCGATCGCGGTCATCGGGATGGGCCGGCTGGGCGGCGCCGAATTGGGTTACGGTTCCGACGCCGACGTGATGTTCGTCTGCGAACCCGCGCCCGGCGTCGAGGATTCCGCCGCGGTGCGCTGGGCGACGGGTGTCGCCGAACAGATTCGGGCGCTGCTGGGGACGCCCAGCGTCGACCCGCCGCTGCAGGTCGACGCCAACTTGCGGCCCGAGGGCCGCAACGGTCCGCTGGTGCGCACCCTCGCGTCCTATGCCGCCTACTACGAGCAGTGGGCGCAGCCGTGGGAGATCCAGGCGCTGCTGCGCGCGCACTCGGTTGCGGGCGACGCGGAGCTGGGGCAGCGGTTCCTGCTGATGGCCGACAAGACGCGGTATCCGGCCAACGGGGTGTCCGCCGAGGCGATGCAGGAGATAAGGCGGATCAAGGCCCGCGTCGACTCCGAGCGGCTGCCGCGCGGCGCGGACCCCAACACGCACACCAAGCTGGGCCGCGGGGGGCTGGCCGACGTCGAATGGACTGTGCAGCTGCTGCAACTGCGGCACGCGCACGAGATTCCCGCGCTGCACAACACCTCCACGCTGCAGTGCCTGGACGCGATCGCCGCGGCCGACCTGGTGCCCGCCGACGAGGTCGAGCTGCTGCGGCAGGCCTGGCTGACCGCCACCCGGGCCCGCAACGCGCTGGTGCTGGTCCGCGGGAAGCCCACCGACCAGCTGCCCGGGCCGGGGCGCCAGCTCAACGCGGTCGCGGTGGCCGCGGGCTGGCCGACCGATGAGGGCGGGGAGTTCCTGGATAACTATCTGCGGGTAACGCGACGAGCAAAAGCGGTGGTGCGCAAGGTGTTTGGAAGTTGAGTCAGGAGGCCGGCGCGTTGGACGCCATATTCGAGGTGCTCAGCGCGGCGGAGGCCGATCGCGTGACCGCGCTGTACGCTCCGCTGGCCGATGCGGTCCGCGAGCTCGTCGACGCCACCATCCGGACCGAGGTCGACGACGACGTCGTCGCCGAGGCCAAGCGCGCGATCGAGGCCGTCACCGCGTCGTTGCGGCAACGCACCCGCCCGCTCGGGGTGAGCTACCGCGTCAACGGCCGCCCGCTGCCGCTGGGCAACGCCGCGATCGGCGTGTGCAACCCCATCGCCCCGCCGATCGTCGTGCACCACGAGGGCGACGGGCGCTGCTGGAGCGAGTTCACCCTCGGCTCCGCCTACGAGGGTCCGCCCAAGCTGGTGCACGGCGGCGTCAGCGCCCTGGTGCTCGACCACATGCTCGGCGAAGCGGCCAGCGAGGGGCTGTCCAAGGCGCGCTTCACCGGCACCATCACCGTGAAATACCTGCGCGGCACCCCGCTGGGCCCGCTCCGCTGCGAGGCCTGGGTCGACGGCAAGGAGGGCCGCAAAGTCTTTGCGCGCGGCACCATTTCGGATGCCGCGGGCGTCACCGTCGAGGCCGACGGCGTCTTCATCGAGCCGGCCTGGGCGCAGGAGGCGCAGTGAAGTTCTACATCAGCAGCGCCTTCCTGAACACCCGCGAGATCATCGAGCTCGCCAAGGCGGCCGACGAACTCGGCTACGACGGCATCGGCATCCCCGACCACGTCGTCAACCTGGAGACCCTGGACACCCCGTACCCGTACACCAAAGACGGGGAACGGCGCTGGCAGCCCTTCACCGACTGGCCCGATCCCTGGGTGCTCGTCGGTGCGCTGGCTCAGGTCACCACGCGATTGCGGTTCGTCAACACCGTCTACATCCCCGCAATGCGCAACCCGTACTCGGCGGCCAAAGCCATTGGCACCGCGGCCGTTCTGGCGTCCGGACGGGTGGAGCTGGGCATCGGCGTGGGGTGGTGCCGCGAGGAATTCGCTCTGATGGGCGAGCAATTCGAGGCCCGCGGGAAGCGCACCGACGAAATCATCGACTTGATGCGGGCGCTGTGGTCGCCGGGCTGGACCGAGTTCGACGGCCGGTTCTACCAAGCGCCGCGGCTGGAGATGCAACCCACTCCGCCACCGATACCGGTGTATGTCGGTGGGCTGTCCGACATCGCGCTGCGCCGCGCCGCCCGCAACGACGGCTGGATCGGCGATTTGATCAAGTCCGAGCGGGCCATCGAGGCGGTCGGCCGACTGCGGGAGATGCGCGCCGAAAACGGTTTGACCATGGACGATTTCACCATCCTGACACCGCTGACCGACGCGTTCACCACCGCCGACTACCAACGCGTCGAGGACGCCGGCATCACCGGCATCATCACCATGCCGTGGATGTTCTACGCCGGCCCCGATGCCAGCCTGGACGACAAGATCGACGGCATGCAGCGCTTCCGCAAGGACCTCGCGCTCGACGGCTAGACGACACCTAATTCGGCGCCGGGGGGCACCTAACCGGCGGCGAAGGCACGCCGGCGGTACTCGCCATCGCTTATGTTTCGGGAACCCTTGCCCCGAACGGAGTCCAGATGCGTCCCACTAGTTGCGTTGCGGCCGCGGCCGTCGCAGTGGTGACGGCAGCGTGCGGTGGTTCACCGTATGCGGGCATCTCGACGACAACCGGTGGGAACCACACCGACACGGCCACGACCATCGCGTCGCAGCCCACGACCGCCGTCGCCGTCGCGTATTTGCGGTCGCTGATCCCGACGCCGGCGACCACGCACAGAACCGACGGCCCCGATCCCATTCATGACGGTGGCATCCGTTCGCACTTCTTCGTCAACGGCCCTCCGGCCGACGTGATGAGCGCCTACAAGGCCGCGCTGTTGAGCATGAACTGGACGCTGATCGTCGACAGCGCCGGGGGCGGGCCGGGCGGCGGCGGGGCCACCTATACCGCCAGAAATGGCAACGCTTTCGGGGTCTTCAAAGGAGGGGCCTTCGGCAGCGCGACGGACATCGACGCCTGCGCGTGGCCGTCAGCGCCCCCCGACAAGGACTGCGCTCGCCGCGGATAACAGCCGAGGCAGCAAAATGCGAAACCACCCGCGCGGCGATCTCCACGCGGGTGGTTTCGTGAACCGGCCTAGACGTCGGACCACTCCCGCGGTCATCAGCAATGGCTGTCATGGCATCGCCTCGCCCCATGCCATATGCCCTTCGAAACCGCACGATGCCGCCATCGTGCGGTAGCGGTCCCGGTAGTCGCGATAAGCTGCGACGTCGCCGTGTGCTTGTGCCAGCAGGGCGCGTAGCCGCAGTACCCAGATGTCAATCATGACAAATCCGGATTCGGTTGGCGTAGAAGATAAACGGTCGATCATCGTTTCGGCTTCACGGATATCGGCGTCGCCGCTCCTCATCAGTAGCACAGTCACGAGCGCGGAAATCGCGGCCCCGCGTAGCACCATTTCGCCGGAAGAGACCAGATCCTCAACGGTCGCGCGACCAATTGCGATGGCGCCGTTGAGGTCCCCGGCTTCGGCCGTCAAGAGTGTCCTGCCGATGTCGACAATCGATACGCCGAGCAGGTTGCGCTGCCGCAATTGGGCCGCTCGGCCCTCGGTGATGAGCTCTATACCGGCACCGCGATCCGTTGGTGCGGCGCGCATCAGGACAAGGCCGCGAGCCACCTGAGCGAGCGCCAATGCCACTGCATCGCCGGACTTTTCGGCATGCCGGAGCACATCATCGGTCTCGGCCAGCGATGCGGCATCCGGCACCAGCAGTCCGTTCGTGACGGAGAGCGAGTAGCCGTAGGTGATCACGATGACAATTGCCGCATCAGCAAGCTCTCGCTGTATCGCGATAGCGCGTCTCAGATCTGCGCGCCAAGCGCGATCGCCGAGACACGCTCGGGCCAGAGCACGGTAGAGCAACGCCACCGCCAGGGGAGATCCCAATCCCCACCTCGCAATGTTGCCCTTGACGGCGTCGTCGGCCAGCAGATCGGTCACGGTCTGCGCCACGCGAAGCGATTCGCCCGCCTCACCGGCGTGCAACTTGGCGAACATCGGTGCCGACATCACCACAAACATGCTCATCGGATCGTCGACCGAATCGAACAGGGCTATCTGTTCAGAAGCCAACCGTGCGGACTCGTTGTGGCGGTTGGCCATCGTCAACGACAACGTGGCACCCGATAGGCCGGCTGCCAGCAAGGGTCGGTTACCGGATGCGGTGCACAGTGTTCGAAGTTCGTCGAATGTGTTCTCGTCAACGCCGCTGCCCACTCGCCATGCGGTCTGGCACAACATCGCTCTGGGGTAACTGCGCAATGCCACACGATCGGGAAGATCGGATGGGAGCATGTCGGCCACCTGGCGAGCGCGGTCCCAATTGCGCCGCGCCGCAGCGACGTCGCGCCCCATCAGCCAGGCGCCCGCCCGCATGCGCCATGCGTACGCGGCGGACAGGTCGCCAGCGGCTTCCCGGTGCTCGGCGATCAACGCGGCGTTATCGTCAGCCGATCCCGGATCCTGCTTCTCCATCACCGTGGCCAACCGGCGATGCAGCTCGGCTCGGTCGGACTTCAGCTGCGACTCGTAGGCGACCGCGCGTATCAGCGGGTGCCGAAACGCGTATTCGGTGCGCGCACCGGCCATCACCTGCTCGATCAGCTCCGCCTCGATCAGCGAAGTCACCTCGGGGTCGTCGACCAGGCTGACCAACAAGGCTGCATCAGGCCGGGAGCCGATCACCGCCGCGGCATTCAGGGTCCTTTTCGCCTGGGGCGCAAGCCGATCGATGCGAGAGGCCAGAGTGGCCTGCAAGGTCGCGGGCACCCGGACACCGGCCACATCCCTGGCGCACCGGTAGCTTCCCCGGCTGCCGTCGAGAACACCGCGTTCCGCCAGGTCCCGCACCATCTCCTCAACGAAAAACGGATTTCCAGAGGCGTTTTCGGTGACCAGGGTGCTGACGTCGGAAACCGACTGGTCGTGCCCGAGTAGCTCGGCTACCAACGCTGAGGTCTCGGAATCACTCAGCGGCGCAAGAGCAAAGACCTGGGAGCCGTCGATGTTGGTCAAAGCGCCGCGGTATTCGGGGCGGTAGGTGACAAGCGCCAACGAGGCGGTTTGGGGGATCACCGCGAGGAAGTCGGCCAGCATGGACTCACTGGCCTCGTCGATCCAGTGCACGTCCTCGATGACGTAGATCGCCTTAGTCCGACGAGACAAAACGATGCCGTGGATAAGTGCGGTCAACCTTCGGCGTCGGGCATCGGGGTCGATGCCGGGCAGCGTCTCGTCGGGAGCGGCGATACCGAGCAGGTCGTCCAAGAGCAGCAGGTCCTGCCGGTCGGCGGCGGGAATTTGTGAACGTATTCGTGTGCGGGCCGCGCTGTCGTCGAGGTCCCGTATGCCCGTCACCGACCGCAGCAGCCGCGACACCACTTGGAACGAGACCTCGCTGGTGTGCGATTCGCAGTAAGCCCGCCACACTTCGACTCCGCCTGTCCTGGCCGACGCGGTGATCTCCTGCACCAGTCGGCTCTTGCCGATTCCCGCGGGCCCGGCCACCGCGAGCACACCGCCACGCCCGCCGGCGGCTCGAGCCAATAAGCCTTCAGCAGCGGCGATCTCCCACTGCCGGCCAACAAGACTCGACGCCGTGCCTGCGACCGGTTCATCACGGCCCGGCACGGCGATTAATCGACGGGCCTGGATGGGCTGATCGTTGCCCTTGATCTGGACCAGCTCCGGCTCGCCGAGGACCGCAGCACGTTCGACTAATCGCGCGGTGGATGCGCTGAGCATCACACCGTTCGGCGGCGCCACGGACTCCATCCGCTGCGCCATGCCCACCTGGTCTCCGATTGCGGTGTAACCCAAAGCGGCCGAACCGATCTCGCCAGCGATCACCTGACCCGAGTTCAGTCCCACCCGCAATTGCAGCTCGACAGCGTCGCGCTCGCTGACCTTGCCGGCGAGTCGGCTCATCGCCTGCTGGATGTCGAGCGCCGCCAGACATGCGCGTACGGCGTGATCCTCCAACGCCGCCGGCGCACCGAACAACGCCATAAACCCGTCACCGGTGAACTTGTCCAACGTGCCGCCGTAGCGCTGGACGACTGCAGAAGCCAGGTCGACCAGTTCGGCCATGATTTCGCGCAGGCGCTCCGCGCCCACGGTCGCGGCGATATCCATCGAATGAACCACGTCGGCGAACAACACCGTTACTTGCTTGTACTCAGCCGATCGGTCCACGCGTATGACCGGCCTACCGCACTCGTGACAGAACTTGGAGTTCGGCGACAGCTCGGTTCCGCACGACTCACACGGCCCCGCCGCCTGTCGCGCGCCGCGAATCCGGTCACCCACGTCGATATCGTGTCACCGCCGGTCTACGGTGTCCGCAATATCGCGGCGCCGATATTCAGTCGAAGGCGGCCTCAACGCCCGCAAAATGAAACCACCCGCGCGGCAATCGCCACGCGGGTGGTTTCGTCAACCGACTAAACGTCGTAGTACAGCGCGAATTCGTAAGGGTGCGGCCGGATCTGGACCGGCAGGATCTCGTTTTCGCGCTTGAAGTTGATCCACGTCTCGATGAGGTCGGGCGTGAAAACGCCGCCCTCGGTGAGGTATTCGTGGTCTTCTTCGAGCCGGTCGATCACCGCGGACAGCTGCGTGGGTGCCTGCGGGATGTTGGCGGCCTCTTCCGGCGGGAGCTCGTAGAGGTCCTTGTCGACCGGCGCCTGCGGCTCGATCTTGTTCTTGATGCCGTCCAGGCCGGCCATCAGCATGGCCGAGAACGCCAGGTACGGGTTGCCCGACGAGTCGGGGCAACGGAACTCGAGCCGCTTGGCCTTCGGGTTGCTGCCGGTGATCGGGATGCGGACACACGCCGACCGGTTGCGCTGGCTGTAGACCAGGTTGATCGGCGCCTCGTAGCCGGGCACCAGGCGCTTGTAGGAGTTCACCGTGGGGTTGGTGAACGCCAGCAGCGACGGCGCGTGATGCAGCAGGCCGCCGATGTAGTGGCGGGCGGTGTCCGACAGGCCGGCATACCCGGTCTCGTCGTACATCAGCGGGCTGCCGTCCTTCCACAGCGACTGGTGACAGTGCATGCCGGAGCCGTTGTCGCCGAACAGCGGCTTGGGCATGAACGTAACGGTCTTGCCGTTCTGCCAGGCCGTGTTCTTGACGATGTACTTGTAGAGCATCATGTCGTCGGCCGCGTGCAGCAGCGTGTTGAACTTGTAGTTGATCTCGGCCTGGCCGCCGGTGCCGACCTCGTGGTGGCCCTTCTCCAGGCTGAAGCCGGCCGTGATCAGGTTGGACAGCATCTTGTCGCGCAGGTCGACGTAGTGGTCGACGGGGGCGACGGGGAAGTAGCCACCCTTGGGCCGCACCTTGTAGCCGCGGTTCGGGCTGCCGTCGAGCTCGTTCGGCGAGCCGGTGTTCCACCAGCCCGCGATCGCGTCGATCTCGTAGAACGAGCCGTTGGTGCGCGAGTCGAAGCTCACCGAGTCGAAGATGTAGAACTCGGCCTCGGCGCCGAAGTAGGCGGTGTCGGCCACGCCGGTGCTGATCAGGTAGTTCTCGGCCTTGCGGGCGATGTTGCGCGGGTCGCGCGAGTACGGCTCGAGGGTGAACGGGTCGTGCACGAAGAAGTTGAGGTTCAGCGTCTTGGCTTCGCGGAACAGGTCGATCTGCGCGGTCGCGGGATCGGGGAGGAGCAGCATGTCGGATTCGTGAATGGACTGGAATCCGCGAATCGACGAGCCGTCGAAGGCTAACCCGTCCTCAAAAACGCTCTCGTCGAAAAACGAAATCGGAATTGTGAAGTGCTGCATGATGCCGGGCAGGTCACAGAACCGGACGTCGACAAATTCGACGTTTTCGTCCTTGGCGAGTTTGAAGACGTCGTCGGGCGTCGTTTCCGTCACAGAATGCTCCTTTACTTGGTGAGATCCGCGGCCTGACGCTATGGAGCAGATGTTGCCCGTCAGTCAACCCGATGTTGCGCGCACGTTACGTGACCATGCCACACGCTAAAAGTGGCCGCTTGGGCGGCGGGTTCTATTGTGGGGCCATGGATCGCAAGATCGTATCTTTTCCGGTGGCCGCGCGCACCGTCCGCCCTCCTTACCAGGCGGTCCCCGCCGATTATTCGGACCGCGGTCCGCGCCGATGATGGCGGCGGAATCACCATCCGCATACCCCGGGGAGAAGCTCGGATTTCCGCAGAGCGGGCCGGGATCGCTGGCGCCGATGGGGCGCCGGCTGGGCGCGCTGATGATCGACTGGCTGATCTCGTACGGTCTGGCGGCGCTGGCCATGCGCTTCGGCTGGTTGTCCCAGCCGGCGCTGGCCACCGCCGTCCTGGTGATCTGGTTCGTTCTGGGCGTGGTGTTTTTGCGACTGTTCGGGTTCACCCCCGGCCAGCTGGCCCTGCGCCTGCAGGTGGTGACGGTTGACGGCCGCGGCCCGGTCGGCCTGGGCCGGGCGGTGGTGCGCGGCGTGCTGGTCGGCACGGTGGTGCCGGCGTTGTTCACCGACTTCGACGGCCGCGGGATGCAGGATCGGCTGACCGCGACGGCCGTGGTGCGACGCTGAATCGATGGCGGCGACCCGCTGCGCCGGGCTTGCGATCGCGACTGAATCGATGGCGGCAAAGCCCGCGCTGAAGGTGCGCTACTTGCGGCGCACGGTGCGCTGGACACCGCGCATCTTGCCCGAGTTGGGCAGCGGTCCCTTGGGCATGACTGCGGCCCCGGCCCGTGACCCCAGCGCGGCCAGCCGCGACTCCAGGGTGTCCATCTGCTTGACGGTGATGTTGGCCGGCAGCTTGGTCAGGTGGCGCTCCAGCTTGGCCAGCGACACCTCGTCCTCGCCGTTGCCCACGATGATGTCGTAGATCGGCACGTCCCCGATCAGGCGCGCGGTGCGCTTCTTCTCCTGCGCCAGCAGCGGCCGCACCCGGGTCGCCGCCCCCTCGCCGACCAGGATGACGCCCGGCCGGCCGATCACCCGGTGCACGGCGTCGAAGTGGCCGGTCGCGGCCACCCCGGGGGTGACCCGCCACTTGCCGCGCAGGTTGTCCAAAGCCCATGCGGCCGCGCCGGTTTGGCCCTCGGCCTTGCTGTACACCGACTTCTGGGCGCGTCGGCCGAACACGATGAAGGCAACCAGCCCGCCCAGCACCACCCCGAGCGGGATCAGCGTGATCATCGTCAGCCCGCCGGCCCAGATGCCGACCCCCACCGAGATGCCCACGATCAGCAGGAAGGCGCCGATCATGTAGGGCAGGAGGCGCTTGTCCTCCTGGCGCTGAATCTTGAACGCCTGCCACAACTGGGTGCGCCGCTCCCGCGCGGCGGCCTTGCGGGCGGCCTGCGCCTGCGCTCGGGCGGCCTTGTTCTCAGCGGCGGTGCGGGGTTTAGCCATAGTCAAAGAATACGTAGGGTCGCGACGGGCAGGCGCCGCCACCGTGCCGCGGCGTCGTCAGGCGCGGCTGCGGGCGGCCTGCTCGTAGAGCCGTCCCGCGCGATACGACGAGCGCACCAGCGGTCCGGCCAGCACCCCGGCGAAACCCAGCTGTTCGGCGTGCTGCGCGAACTCGACGAATTCCTCCGGCTTCACCCACCGCTCGACGGGGTGGTGACGCGCCGACGGGCGCAGGTACTGGGTGATGGTGATGATGTCGCAGCCGGCGTCGCGCAGGTCGGCCAGGGCGGTCCGCACCTCCTCGGGGGTCTCGCCCATGCCGAGAATGAGGTTGCTCTTGGTGACCAGCCCGAAGTCGCGCGCCGCGGTCAGCACGTCGAGGCTGCGCCGGTAGGTGAAGGCGGGCCGGATCCGCTTGAAGATCCGCGGCACGGTTTCGACGTTGTGCGCCAACACTTCCGGGCGCGACTCGAACACCTCGGCCAGCCGGGCGGGTTCGCCGTTGAAGTCGGGGATCAACAGCTCGACGCCGGTCGACGGGTTGAGTTCCTTGATGGCGCGCACCGTCTCGGCGTACAGCCAGGCACCGCCGTCGGGCAGGTCGTCGCGGGCCACCCCGGTGACCGTGGCGTAGCGCAGTCCCATCGTGCGCACGCTGTCGGCGACCCGCCGGGGCTCGTCGCGATCCAGTTCGGCGGGCTTCCCGGTGTCGATCTGGCAGAAGTCGCAGCGGCGGGTGCACTGGTCGCCGCCGATCAGGAAGGTGGCCTCGCGGTCCTCCCAGCATTCGAAGATGTTGGGGCAGCCGGCCTCCTCGCAGACCGTGTGCAGCCCCTCGCGCCGGACCAGGCTCTTGAGCTGGGTGTACTCCGGACCCATCCGGGCCCGCACCCTGATCCATGGCGGTTTGCGCTCGATCGGGGTCTCGGCGTTGCGCACTTCCAGGCGCAGCAGCTTGCGTCCTTCGGGTGCGACAGTCACATCGCTGATGCTACGCGGGCGGCGGGGTGTTCACGGACCGGCAGCACGCCGTCCAGGGCGTCGCAGACGGCGTCGCCGACCGCAGTCTGGACGTCCTCGACCGACACCCGGCGGCGCAGCTCGGCCGACAGCGACGTCACCCCGGCGTCGCTGATGCCGCACGGCACGATTGCGTTGAAGGCGTCCAGGTCGCAGTCGCAATTGAGGGCGAACCCGTGCAGGGTGGTCGAGCGCGACACCCGGACGCCGATCGCGGCGACCTTGCGGTCGGGCCGGCCCTCGCCGCCGGGCACCCACACCCCGGACCGGCCCGGTACCCGGACCGCGTCCACGCCCAGGTCGGCGCAGACCTTGATCAGCGCCTCTTCCAGGCGCCGCACGTAGTTGACCACGTCGAGCGGTTCGGCCAGGCCGATGATCGGATACCCGACCAACTGGCCGGGACCGTGCCAGGTGATCTTGCCGCCGCGGTCGGTGTCGACGACGGGAGTGCCGTCCACCGGCCGTTCGTGCGGTTCGGTGCGCCGCCCCGCCGTGTAGACCGCGGGGTGCTCGAGCAGCAGCAGCGTGTCGCTGCCGCCGGCCACCCGGGCGTCGGCCAGATTGCGTTGCTGCTGCCAGGCCACGCGGTAGTCGACGACGCCGAGCGGGCGGACGTCGATCAGGGCCTGGCTGGACCGGATGGAATCGATCACGTTCGCGACGGTACTCGGCCCGGGCCGGCCGGGTGAGGCCGCGGCCTATTCCGTCGCGTGGCGACCCGCTGCGCCCGGCTACGCCGCGCTGGCGATCGCCACTAGTCGTGGTCGCGCCTGGCGTTGGCGTAGGCGAGCGCCTCGCCAATGGTGTTGTGGTGGAAGACGAAACCGGCACGCTCGAGCGCGGACGGGATGGCGCGCTGGCCCGTCAGCAGGCCCTCTTCGGCGAACTCGCCCAGCGCGGCCCGGATGGCGAAGCCGGGCACCATCAACGGCGTCGGGCGGTTGACCGCCCGCCCGAAGGCCGTGGTGAATTCGGCATTGGTGACCGGCGCGGGCCCGGTCATGTTCACCGGGCCGGACAGCTCGGGGTCGAAGATCGCGAACAGCAGCGCGCGCACTTCGTCTTCCAGCGTGATCCACGACATGTATTGCCGCCCGCCACCCAACCGGGCGCCGAGCCCGGTGCGGAACAACGGCCGCAACCGGCCCAGCGCGCCACCGGCGGGGGAGAACACCAGACCGGTGCGGGCCAGCACCACCCGGGCGCCGCCGTACTGGGCGGGCAGCGTGGCGGCTTCCCAGTCTTCGCACAGCCGGGCCAGGAAACCCGTTCCGGCGCGGTCGGTTTCATCGACCACGCGGTCCTTGGTGTTGCCGTAGAAGCCCACCGCGCTGGCGTTGACCATGGTCGCCACGCCCGCGTCGGCGACGGCATGCGCCAGCACCTCGGTGGGGGCGATGCGGCTGTCGCGCAGGCTCTGCTTAAAGGCGCCCGACCACCGCCGCTTGCCGATGTTGACGCCGCACAGGTTGACGACGGCGTCGACGTCGACGAGCGTGTCGGGATCGAGATCACCGGTCTCGGGATTCCAGTGCAGCTCATCGGCGTTCGCCGGGGCCCGGCGCACGATGCGCAGCACCCGGTGGTCGGCCGCGCGCAGGGCCGCCGCCAGGGCGGAACCGATCAGACCGGACGAACCCGCAATCGCGACGACGGAATTCTGACCAGCGCGAGCCACGTTCGCTTGCCTTCTTTACAGGCCGAGGTCGGCCTCGAAGGCTCCCTCTTCCAGCCGGTGCTTGATGGTGGTCAGGAAGCGCCCGGCGTCCGCGCCGTCGATCAGCCGGTGGTCATAGGTCAGCGGCAGGTAGCAGATCGAGCGGACGCCGATCGATTCGTTGCCGCTGTCGTCGACCACCACCCGCGGCCGCTTGACGATCGCGCCGGTGCCCAGCATGGCGGCCTGCGGCGGAACCAGGATCGGGGTGTCGAACAGCGCACCCTGGCTGCCGATGTTGGTGATCGTGAACGTGCCGCCGGACAGTTCGTCGGGTTTCAGGTTGCCCGACCGGGCGCGCGCGGCGATGTCGGCGATCGCCCTGGCCAGCCCGGCCAGGGACAGGTCACCCGCGTTGTGCACGACGGGGGAGAGCAGGCCCTGCTCGGTGTCCACCGCGAAGCCGAGGTGCTCGGCGTCGTAGTAGGTGATCTCCTTGGTGTCCTCGTTGTAGCTCGCGTTGACGTTGGGGTGGATCTTCAGCGCGTCGATCACCGCGCGGGCGATGAACGGCAGGAACGTCAGGTTCACCCCCTCGCGCTCGGCGAACGCCGCCTTGGCCCTGGCCCGCAACCCGACCAGCCTGGTCATGTCGACCTCGTGGGTCTGCGTGAGTTGGGCTGTGGCCTGCAGGGATTCGCGGGTCTTGTTCGCGGTGATCTGACGGATCCGGCTGGCCTTCTGGGTGGTGCCCCGCAGGTGCGCCAGCGCGGGAGCCGGGGTGGGCGCGGCGGCGGCCTTGGGGGCGGCGGCCGCGGGGGCCGGCGCGGCGGCGGGCGCCTTGGCGGCCTGTTGCTTCTGCTCGGCGGCGGCCAGCACGTCTTGCTTGCGGATGCGCCCGCCCACGCCGGTGCCCGTGATCGAGTTCAGGTCGATGTTGTTTTCGGCGGCCAGCTTTCGCACCAGCGGCGTCACGTACGGCGCGCCGTCGACGCCCGGGCCGGCCGGCTGGGCCTGCGCCGGTTGGGCTTTCGGCTCCGGCGCGGGCTTGGGCTGCGGCGCGGGCCTGGGCTGCGGCGTGGGTTCGGCCTTGGGCTGCGCCTGCGGCTGGGGCGCCGGTTCCGGCGTGGGCTCGGGCTTGGGCG
>NZ_MBEI01000017.1 GCF_001953985.1 Mycobacterium colombiense | reverse complement strand
CTTCCCATCACGCACCGTCTCCGCAATCGAGCCCACCCGGCCGATCTCCACCCCGTTATAAGTCACCTTCGAACCCGAATCCATCACCAACCCGGCCCGCGACGCCAACATGGTCAGCTGTGTCTTGGGCGTGAAGTTGCCGCGGAACTGGCCGTAGATCAGCACCAGCGCGAGCGCGGCGATGACGAGGAGCGCGACGCCGGCCAACTTGTACGGCGGGGTCCGCGGGGCGTTGGTCTGGATCGGTCGGGCCATGGCGGTTACACCGTGAGCGCGAAGTTGGGGTTGACGCCATACAGCGCCAACGCGGCGGACAACACGACAACCTGTACCGACACCAGCGAGAAGCGCATCGAGCGGCCGACGGCCTCACCGACGCCGACCGGCCCGCCGCCGGCGTTGTAGCCATAGAAGCAGTGGGTGATCATCACGACCGCGGTGATGATGATGGCCTCCAGGAACGACCAGAACACGTCGTCGGGACGCAGGAACGTCCGGAAGTAGTGCTCGTAGGTGCCGTTCGACTGTCCGTAGATCACCGTCGTGGTGATCTGCGGGGACAGGAACGTCATGATGATCGCCATCGAGTAGATGGGGATGATCACGACCAGCCCCGCCATGATGCGGGTCGAGGCCAGGAACGAGATCGATTTGATGCCCATCACTTCCAGGGCGTCGACCTCCTCGCTGATGCGCATGGCGCCCAGCTCCGCCGTGGCGCCGGCGCCGACCGTGGCGGCCATGGCGATGCCGGTGACGACGGGCGCGGCGATGCGCACGTTGATCAGCGCGGCGAAGAAGCCGGTGAACGCCTCGACGCCGATGTTTCCCAGCGAGGCGAAGCCCTGGATGGCGACCAGCGAGCTACCGGACAGCGTCACGAAGCCGACGATGGCGACGGTGCCACCGATGACCGCCATGGCGCCGGTGCCCATGCCGATCTGGGCGATCAGGCGCAGGGTCTCTTTGCGGTAGTTGCGCAGCGCGTGCGGGATGTGGCCGACGGCGATGGTGCCGAACCACGCCATCTGGCCGATGTCGTCGAGGCCGCGGGCCGCGGCGAGCCCATAGCGGTTGAGGTTCTCGGCCGCCCGCGGGAAGCGGGCGCGAAAGACGGCGGAAGTCGACATGTCAGTGCCCCGTCCCGAACCGCACGCCGATCGTCGTCAGCACCACGTTGACCGCGTAGAGCGCGACGACGCAGAGCACGACGGTCTCGTTGACCGCGGTGCCCAGGCCCTTGGAACCGCCGCGCACGGTCAAACCGCGATAGCAGCCGACCAGGCCGGCGATCAGGCCGAAGACGGCGGCTTTGACGGTCGCGATCACGACCTCGGGCAGGCCGGTGATGGTGGTCAGGGTGGCCAGGTACGCGCCGCCCGACACGTTCTGCAGGTAGACGCCGAACAGGTAGCCGCCGACCAGGCCCACGGTGATCACCAGGCCGTTGAGCAGGGTGGCGACCAGGGTCGCGGCGACCACGCGGGGCACCACCAGCCGGTGGATCGGGTCGATGCCGAGCACTTCCATCGCGTCGATCTCTTCGCGGATGGTGCGGGCACCCAGGTCCGCGCAGATCGCGGTGGAGCCGGCGCCGGCGACGACCAGCACCGTGGTCAGCGGGCCGAGCTGGGTGACGGCGCCGATCGCGGCGCCGGCGCCGGACAGGTCAGCCGCGCCGAACTGGGCGAGCAGGACGTTGAGCGTGAAGATCAGCAGCACGGTCAGCGGGATCGACACCATGATCGTCGGCAGAAACGCCACCCGCATGATGAACCAGCACTGCTGGATGAATTCGCGGTACTGGAACGGCCAGCGGAACAGCGCCCTGCCGGTGAGGACGCACATCCGGAAGAACCCCCCGACGAGCGTCAGGGGCGTCTCCAGTTGGTCGCGTACATAGCTGACCAAGTAGGGACCCCGCCGACTCGTCGACTGACTCGTCGACGTTGAAGTCACCGCTGCCCCCTCTGGCCGTCACCGCGCGCCTCCTGGCGTCGCGGCGGATCGTCTAGCACGCCTCGCCCCCTGACTGCTGTGCGGCCGGGGGTGCCCCCACCTCGCCCCGACATGATGCCTGTGACCATCGGCTCCCTACTGGCAAGTAGTAACGGAGACCACAGGAATGTACCCGATGGCCAAGCACGTGTGAACCGCATCTGCACAATTAACCCTTCGCCAACAGCTGGCAAACGTTACAGCTCCCGTCCACTTTCCTTTCTGCTCCTAAAATCACTTGCCCTAGAATGGATTTAGTCGATTTCTCCGACGCCGTAGCGAACCCGCAGTTCAGTCTTGAGCACCTTCCCGGCCGGGTTGCGCGGCAGCGCGTCGACGATCTCGAGCGCCTTGGGGTGCTTGTACCGCGCCAGCCGCTCGGTCAGAAACTCATCGAGCTCGTCGAGCCGTAAATTGTCGCCCGCGACAGCGGCGACCGCGATGGGCACCTCACCCCACTTGTCGTGGGCACGGCCGATCACGGCGACCTCGACGATGCTGGGGTGGCTGGCGAGGACGTTTTCCACCTCGGCGCAGTAGATGTTCTCGCCACCGGAGATGATCATGTCCTTCTTGCGGTCGACCACCCACACATAGCCCTCCTCGTCCATGCGGACGAGGTCGCCGGAATGGAACCAGCCGCCGGCGAACGCTTCCGCCGTGGCCTCCGGGTTGTTCCAGTAGCCGCTCATCAAAGTCGGTGCGCGGTAAACGATTTCGCCGACCTCACCGATCGGCACGTCGTTCATGTTTTCGTCGACGACGCGGGCCGCCACGGTCGGGATCACCTTGCCGACCGAGCCGCGCTTACGGATGGCGTCGTCGCCCAGCAACATGCACGTGACCGGCGACATCTCCGTCTGGCCGAACGCGGCCAGGATCTGGGTGCCGGGGAATCTCGCCGACATCTCGCGCAGCAGGGCGTCGGGAGCCGGCGCGGCGCCCCACGAGATCACCCGCAACTTCAGGTCGCGCGGGCGGGCTTGCTGTTCGGCGCAGACCGCCTGCCACTGGGCGGGCACCAGAAAGATGCCGGTGACCTTCTCCGCGGCGAGCACGTCGAGCAGCTGCCCGGGCTCGAACGCGCCGAGCGGGTAGATCACCGTCGGGATGCCGAGCAGCACCCCGGTCAGCAGGTTGCCGATGCCGGCGATGTGGAAGAACGGCACACCGATGAACCCGACGTCGTTGTTGATGTCCGCGCCGTTGGTGTACAGCCCGGTCATCGTCTGGCCAGTCAGGTTGGTGTGGGTCAGCACGGCGCCCTTCGACCGGCCGGTCGTGCCCGAGGTGTACATGATCAGCGCCGGCGAGTCGTTCGGGATGTCGACGGGCTGGTGCTGTTGGCCGGGCTCGTTGATCAGGTCCTCGTAGCCGAGCACGCTGTCGTCGGTCGACGCCCCGGCCACCACGATGGTGCTCAGCAGCGACTCGATGTCGCGGACTCCGGCGGCGACCGGCGCCAGCACGGGTTCGGTGACGATCACGCGGGCTTCGCAATCCTGGACCAGGAACGCGATCTCGGGCGGGGTCAGCCGGAAGTTCAGCGGAACCGCGATGGCGCCGAGCATGTTGACGGCCAGCACCGACTCGACGAATTCGGCGCGGTTGAGCATCAGGATCATGACCCGGTCGCCGAAGCCGACACCCCGGCGGCTCAGCGCGTCGGCCAGCGCGGCCACGCGGTCGCGCAGGTCGCCCCACGTCAGGGTTTTGCCCAGGAAGCGCAGCGCCGTCGCCTTCGGCTGCATCAGCGCGTGACGCTCCAACTGGTTCACCCAGTTCTGTCGCCGGGCCAGGTATGGCTGCTCGTTTGCCTGTGTCTGGTGGTTCGCCAATTGCGCGGTCAAACTCTGCACTCCCCTTCACTCGCGCACCGCTTGCGCCAGGTTGATATTTGATAAAACTTGGTGTTGTGTGGGTCACACTATGGCGTTGACGGTCTACTGACAAGTCCCCGTTAACGCCCGTCAAAACTTAAGCCCCGTCCCGCCAAGCCCACGAAAGCCCTGGCAGCCCCCGTGAACGCACCGATGTCAATGCAGCCGAGGAGTCGGCGGCCGCTACGCCGGGCGCAGTTGTCCGATGAGGTGGCCGGTCATCTGCGGGCGGCGATCATGTCCGGCAGCCTGCGCCCGGGGACGTTCATCCGGCTGGACGAGACCGCGGCCGAGCTCGGGGTCAGCGTCACCCCGGTGCGCGAGGCCCTGCTGAAGCTGCGCGGCGAGGGCATGGTGCAGCTCGAACCGCACCGCGGCCACGTCGTGCTGCCGCTGACCCGGCAGGACATCGAGGACATCTTCTGGCTGCAGGCATCGATCGCCCGGGAGCTGGCGGCCGCGGCCACCGACCACATCACCGACGCCGAGATCGACGAACTGGACCGGATCAACGACTCGATGGCCGCGGCCGTGGGATCGGGCGACGCCGAGACCATCGCGGGCATCGAGTTCGCATTCCACCGGGTCTTCAACCAGGCGAGCGGCCGGATCAAGCTGGCCTGGTTCCTGCTCAACGCCGCGCGCTACATGCCGGTGCTGGTCTACGCGGCCGACCCGCACTGGGGAGAGGCGGCGGTGGACAACCACCGCCAGTTGATCGCCGCGCTGCGCCGCCGGCACACCGCCGCGGTGATCGAGCACACCGTCTGGCAATTCACCGACGCGGCGACCCGGCTGACTGAGATGCGCGACCGCACCGGGATCTTCGACTAGCTCGAGGCCAGCTGCTCGGCGCGCTGCTTGAGGCTTTCAGCCAGATGGTCGAGCACGTTATTGAGGAGTTGCTTCACCATCGGCGCCGGAACCGGCATCGAGGTTTCGACGTCCAGGTCCACCGTCAGCAGGCTCGACGCCCCCATCGCCACCACGCTGAACAACTGCTCCTGCTTGGTGAACAGGTCGCCCTGCTGCAGGACGGTCTGGATCTGGTTTTCCCCCGGGTAGTACACGGCCTGGATGAACATGCTCTGCATGCCTTGGTAATCGGTGTCGAGCCGTAGCTGGCTGGGGCGCCCGTCGTCGTAGCGGGCAAGCACCCAGAGGCCTTTGATCTCCTCGTTCCACTGCGGGTAGGCCTCGAAGTCGCCGACGATCTTCATGATCAGTGCGGCGTCGGCGGCCACCTCGACGGTCTTGCTCATGACTGGCATGCGCGAAGCATAGCCGGGCCGACGGCGCGTCGATCCGGTGCCGCCGCGGCCCCGTTCGGTGACGAAAGCCCTGGTGCCAGGCCCTTATTGGTCGGCCTATTGGCCCACGGTGGCCGTGGCCAGCAGCGCGCGAACGGCGTCGGGAATCGGGACCGACTTGCGGGTGACCCGGTCGACGTAGACGTGCACCCAGTGCCCCAGCGCGGTGACGGGTTGCGCCTTGCTTTCCGCGGGGGCGGTCCGGAACACGCCCAGCCGGTAGGTGACGCTGCTGCGGCCCAGCCGCGTGACGGCCAGGCCCACCGCGAGGTCCTGCGGGAATTGCAGTTCGGCGAAGTAGCGGCAACCGGATTCGGCGACGATGCCCAGCGCGGGCGTGGTGATCGGGTCCAGCCCGGTGCTGGTGTTGATCCAGGCGTTGATCGCGGTGTCGAACAGCTGGTAGTACACGGCGTTGTTGAGGTGGCCGAACATGTCGTTGTCGGCCCACCGGGTTCCGACCGGCCACAGCACCGGAAAGTCGTTGCTGGTCAGCCCGTCCGGTGCGGGCGGAACTACGGAAGCCGACGCCATGGTTGTATTCCAACATGCCTTCAATCCGGGGCGCGGTACTGGAGCACATCGGGTCACCTCGGCCCTACGCGCAGTCGCGGCCGATCGCCGTCAGCGAACTCGACCTGGCGCCCCCGGGGCGCGACGAAGTCCTGGTCCGCGTCGAGGCGGCCGGCGTCTGCCACTCCGACCTGTCGGTGGTCGACGGGAACAGGGTGCGGCCGGTGCCGATGTTGCTCGGCCACGAGGCCGCCGGGATCGGCAAGCGCGTCGGCGAGGGCGTCGACGACCTGGCCGTGGGTCAGCGGGTGGTGCTGGTGTTCTTGCCGCGGTGCGGCCATTGCGCGGCGTGCGCGACCGACGGCCTGACGCCGTGCGAACTGGGCAGCGCGGCGAACGGCGCGGGCACCTTGCTGGGCGGGGACATTCGGCTCAGCCGGGCCGGGCACCCGGTGTTTCACCACCTCGGCGTCTCGGGTTTCGCAACGCATGCGGTCGTCAATCGGGCCAGCGCGGTCGCGGTGCCCGGTGACGTGCCGCCCGAGGTCGCCGCGCTGCTGGGTTGCGCGGTGCTCACCGGTGGTGGCGCGGTGCTCAACGTGGGGCATCCGCGGCCCGGCCAGACCGTCGCCGTCGTCGGGCTGGGGGGTGTCGGGATGGCGGCGCTGCTCACCGCGCTGACCTATGACGACGTCCGCGTCGTCGCCGTCGACCAGTTGCCCGAGAAGTTGGCGGCCGCCCGCCGCCTGGGCGCCCATGACGCCTACACGCCGCAGCGGGCCTCGGACGCCGGGGTGAAGGCCGCGGTGGTGGTCGAGGCCGTCGGCCATCCGGCCGCGCTGGAGACCTCGATCGGCTTGACCGCGCCCGGCGGGCGGACCGTCACCGTGGGCCTGCCGCCGCCGGCCGCGCGAATCAGCGTGTCGCCGTTGGGTTTTGTGGCCGAAGGCCGGTCGTTGATCGGCAGTTACCTCGGCTCGGCGGTGCCCAGCCGGGACATTCCCCGCTTCGTCGAGTTGTGGCAGTCGGGCCGTTTGCCGGTGGAATCGCTGGTGTCGTCGACGATTCCGTTGGACGGCATCAACGAGGCGATGGACAACCTGGCCGACGGCATCGCCGTGCGGCAGCTGATCAGATTCGACGGTTAGTCGTTGTGCAACGCGCTGGCCAGGGCGTGGCCCTGCAGCGCGAACAGTCGTTGCGAGCCCGCCCAATCGGGCAGCAGCGAATCGAACCCGTGGCAGGTGCGCGCGAAGACGTGCAGCTCGGCCGAGACCCCGGCGCGCAGTAGGCGCAGCGCGTAGTCGACCGCCTCGTCGCGAAACGGGTCGACCTCGGCGCAGGTGATCAAAGCCGGTGGCAGTCCGGCGAATTCGCCGCGCCGGGCGGGCACCGCGGATTCGGCTGCACCGGCCTGGCCCAGGTAGTGGCGCCACATCAGCTCGGCGCCCTCGCCGTCGAACGCCGGGCTGGCGCGGAACTGCGCCTTCGACGGGGTGGTCCGGTCGTCGAGCACCGGTTGGTGCAGCAGCTGGAACACCACCGGCGGCGCTGCCCCGTCGGCGGCCCGCTGCGCCAGGCACGCGGCCAGGGCGGCGCCGGCGCTGCTACCCGCGACCGCCAGGCGCGCCGGATCCACGTCGAGCGCAACCGCATTCGCGACCACCCACGTCAGCACGGCGGCGGCGTCCTCGAGGGCCGCCGGGTAGGGGTGTTCGGGGGCGAGCCGGTAGTCGACCGACACCACGGTGCAGCGGCCGCGGCGCGCCAGCTCCACGCATTGCACGTGATCGGTGTCGAGGTTGCCCAGCGCGAAACCACCGGCGTGGCAGAACACCACGGCCGGCGCCGGGCCGGCGGGCCCACCGCGATAGATGCGCACCCCGACGTCACCGGATTCCGTCGGCACGCCGTCCTCGACGATCCGGACCCCGTGCGCGTCGGTCTGCTGGGCGGTCAGCCGGCGGCGTTCGTTGAACGGTTCCCGGGTGAGTTGGATTGCGGCCAGGGAGAAGTCGGTGCGCGTCGTGGCGACCTCACGCAGCGCGGGATCCAGGCGATCGGCGCCGTCCAGCCCCGTCACCGCACGCTCCGCTCCGGTGCGGTGACCGCGTCGGGCACCGGCGTGACGGGCGGGGTGAAACTGAAGTCGGCCGGGGTGAACCTGCGCGTCATGGTCCAGAAGGCGCGCGCGCTGCGTGGCCACTGGGTGACCACGCGCCCGTTGGGGGCGCGGAAGTAGTTGCTGCACTGGGTGGTCCAGACGGTACCGACCATCCATCGATCGATCTTCGCGACGAAGTCGGCCAGCGCGGCGGGCCGCACCGCTACGTAGCGCCTGCCCCTGCGTCGCAAATATTTCAGCGCCCGCACGATATAGCGCGCCTGCGCCTCGAGGATGAAGATGACGCTGTTGGAGCCGACATTGGTGTTGGGTCCGTAGAGCATGAAGAAGTTCGGAAACCCCGGCACGGCCATGCCGAGGTAGGCGTGCGCCCCGTCTTGCCATACCTCCCGCAGGGTCATGCCCTGTTCGCCGGACACGTCCAGCTCCGCGAGATAGTCGGCCGCGGCGTAACCGGTGGCGCAGACCACCAGGTCCACCTCGCGTTCGGTGCCGTCGTCGGTCACCAGGGATCGGCTCCGCAGGGCGCGCGCCGGGCTGGTCACCACCTCGACGTTGGGCTGGGTCAGCGCGGCCAGGTAATCCGAGGAGAACACCAGCCGCTTGCAGCCCATCGGGTGCTCCGGGGTGAGCTTGCGGCGCAATTCCTCGTCGTCGACCGTCTTCTCGAGCAATCCGAGCGCGACGGCCTTGAATTGCTCGGTCTTTTCGCTGCCGTGCTCGATCACCGCGATGTTGGATTCGCTACGCAGCCACAGCCGGGCCCGGTAGAGCTTTTTGGCGAACGGCAGGTGCGCGAACAGCCAGCGTTCGCGCCGCGTGTAGTGCCGGTCCGGCTTGGGCAGGATCCAGGTCGGCGACCGTTGCACCGAGTACACCTTGCCGGCGACCTTGGCCAGCTCGGGGATCAGCTGGGAGGCCGTCGAACCGGTGCCCAGCACGGCGATCCGCTTGCCTTCCAGCGGTATCGAGTGGTCCCAGCGTGACGAGTGCATCACCGTCCCGGTGAACGGCTCTTCTTCGGTGAGGTCGAGGAGCAGCGGCCGGGTGAACAGCCCGACCGCCGATACAACGACGTTGAAGTGGTGCCGCTCGCCGGACGCGGTGGTCAGGCACCACAGCTGGCTGTCCGGATCCCACTGTGCCGCTCTGATTTCGGTGCGCAGCCGCAGGTGTGGCCGCAGGCCGTACTTGTCGGCGCAGCGCTGGAAGTAGTCCAGGATCTCGGGCTGCCCGGACCACAGCCGTGACCAGTCGGCGTTCAGGTCGAACGAGTAGGAGTAGAGGTGCGATTTGACGTCGCACGCCAGCCCGGGATACGTGTTGATTCGCCAGGTGCCCCCGACGCCGTCCTCGCGGTCGAAGATGGTGAAGTTGTCAAACCCCGCCCGCGACAGCATGATTCCCAGCGCCAGGCCACCGGGCCCGGCGCCGATGATGCCGACGTTCATCGGATCTGCAGGCATTGCCCACCGTCGATGATGAGTTCGGAGCCGGTGATGAACGACGCCTCGTCGGAGACCAAAAAGGCCACGGCGTCGGCGACTTCACCGGCCTCCCCGATCCGCCCGAACATCGACGCCTCGGCGAGCCGCGTCTGGGTCGCCGCGTCGAGCATCGAGGTGGCGATCGGCCCGGGGAAGACGGCGTTGACCCGGATGCCGGCGGGCGCGAGTTCGGCGGCGACGGTCTGGGTCAGTCCGCGCAGCGCCCACTTCGACGATCCGTAGGCGCTGTGCTGCGGGAAGGGGCGGATCGCACCGGTGCTGCAGATGTTGACGATGGACGCGTTCGACGCCTCTTTTAGGTGTTCCAGCGCTGCGCGCATGCCGAGGAACGGGCCCAGACAGTTGACCCGCCAGGCGGTTTCGAAACCTTCGGTCGTCTCCTCGGTGAGCGACGCCCGATGCAGCACGCCGGCGCAGTTGACCAGCGTGCTCAGCGACCCGAAGCGGCTGATCACCTCCGCGACCACGGAATCCCACTGCTCCGGCGAGGTGACGTCGAGCTCGAGCGCGAGCACGCCGTCGTCGCCCGCTTCACCGACCGCGGTGCGGAGTTCGTCGATCCGCCGGTCGCAGGCGGCCACCGCAAAGCCCTTGCCGCGCAGGCGGTTGGCAATCGCCTCGCCCTGTCCGCCGGCGGCGCCGGTCACCAATGCGACGCGTTGATTCATGCTGGGCTCACCTCGGGGCTGTTGGCCAGACCGGCGCTGGTGACGAAGCGGCAGCGGCGCCGCGCAAAGCGCCACTGCCCGGCGGTGCCGGTCAGCTCGTCGTCGTAGATCGCGGGCCGCAGCTGCAGGTCGCCCGCGCGGACGAACAGCACCTGCGATCTGGCGGTGGCCCGCTCCCCCGCGACCTCGATCCGCGCGCTGCCGTTCAGGTGCAGGCCGCGGGCCGCGGCGCGGAACATGCCCGCGATCGCGTCATGGCCGGCAAAGGTCTTGCCGTAGACCAGGAATTCGCCGTCGGGCGCGAACAGCTGCACGCACTCGTCGACGTCGCCGACGTCAAGCGCCAGGGCGTAACCGGCGAGCAGTTCGCGGATCGCGGCCTCATCGTCGCGGGCGTCGCCCGTCATTGCGTCGCCTCACGCAGGTGCTCCGCGGCGCCGCGGCGCAGCGCCTGTGACTCCGCGGCCAGGGTGATCATGCCGAACCCCAACTGCGCCATGGCATGACCCGTCTTGCCGTCCCCGGCGTGAATGCCGGTGAGCAGGCCCGCGTCCGTCGCCGCCCGATGGATGCGCACGATCGCGTCCAGCACGTCGGGATGGCGGGTGGCGCCGACGACGCCGGCCCCGAGTGAAATGGCGAGATCGGCCGGGCCGACATAGATTCCGGTCAGCCCGTCGACGGCGCAGATCTCGTGGATGCCGGCCAGCGCGGCCGCGGTCTCGATCATCGCGAACACGCCGACTCGTGACTCGTGGGCGGCGGGGTCGTGCCCGAGGCTGGCGCGCAGGGGGCCGAAGCTGCGCACGCCGCGCGGTGGGTAGCGGGTGGCGGCCACAGCGGCGGCGGCCTGGTCCGCCGACTCGATCATCGCGATGACGACGGCGTCGGCGCCTGCGTCCAGCACCCGACCGATCGGTGCCGCGTCGGCGTTGGGCAGTCGCACCACGGTGCCGACGGGCACGTGCTCGATGCGGCGCAAGATGCGGGCGATGTCGGCGTCGTCGAGATAGCCGTGCTGCGCGTCGAAGCCGACGTAATCGTAACCGGCGCGGGCGAATTCCTCGGGCCCCAGTACCGTCGGGCCGGTGACCCAGCCGCCGAAGATCGGGGTCTTGCGGCTCAGCGCCTGCCGCAGGTTGCTCGGCGAAGTCATGGTCGGCTCATTCGGCGATCGCGATCTTGATCCGTTCCGGGACGGGCCGGCAGGCCAGCTCGAAGGCGTCCTGCACCCCGTCGATGCCGAACGTGTGGGTGAGGTAGGCGCCCAGCAGCCAGGGGTGCTCGGCGGTGAACTTGCCGGCGAGCTCCAGCATCCGCCGGCGGTCCAGCGTCACACCGGATTTCAGGGTCAGGTTGTTGCGCAACATCACCCGCATGCTGATCGGATACATCTCGTCGTCGGCGACGCCGAAGTAGAACACGGTGCCGCCGGGGGCGGCGGCGTCGATGGCGTGGTTCAGGGTGGCGACCTGGTGGCCCACGGCCTCGATGACGACGTCCGCGCGGTCGCCGGGTCCGAGCTGGCTCACCCAGCGGTCGCTGGTGGCGCGCACGGCGTCGTCGACGCCGAAAGCCCTTGCCAGATCGCGGCGGTCGATCGGGTCGACCCCGGTGACACGCCGCGCGCCGGCCGCCTTGGCGACGTAGGAGAACAACAGGCCGATCGATCCCTGGCCGATGATCGCGACGTGCCGGCCGGCCAGGTCGCCGAGCTGCTCGCAGGCGTAGAGGACGCAGGCCAGCGGTTGCAGCCCGACGGCCTGGGCGGGGGTCAGCGCCGGATCGTACGGCGCCAGTCCGTCACCGTTGCTGACGATGCGTTCCATCAGGCCGTCGAATCCGGACGCCCAGCCGACCACGTGATCGCCGGGGCGGTGTGCGGGGTGCCGGCTGGCGATCACCTCACCGGCGACCTCGTGGATGGGGAAGCCGTCCTTCTCGGGTCCGCTTCGGCCGTCGTCACCGGGGATCCGTCCCCTGGCGCCGCGAAAGGCCGGCAGATCGCTGCCGCAGACACCCGCGGCGAAGAACCGCAGCAGCACCTGCCCGTCGGCCAGGCTCTCGGGGGTCTTGTCGTCAATCGTGGTGCGTTCGAACAGGTATGGGGCGATGATCCGGTGGGACCACACGTCAGACCTCCACCGGAATGTTGTTCCAGCCCCATTGGAAGCTGGACGGCAGCCGGGTGGCCGTGTCGCCCTGGATCGCGTAGTCGGGTACGCGGCGAAGCCATTCCTGCAGCAGCACAGCCACTTCCAGCCGCGCCAGGTGGTATCCGATGCAGAAGTGCTGGCCGCGACCGAACGCCAACGAGCGGCGGATGGGCCTGTCCCAGATGAATTCGTCGGGCTCGGGATATTCCCGCTCGTCGCGGTTGGCCGAGGCGAGCAGCGTGATGACCCGCTGGCCCGGATTCAGGGTCTGGCCGTGAATCTCGAAGGGCTTGCGCACCGTTCGGGCGAACCACTGCGCCGGCGCACAGAATCGGATCATCTCGTCGCGCGCGACGAGCACGTTGTTGTCCAGGTCGGCGCGCACGGCGGCCAGTTGGTCGGGTCGCCGGCTGAGCTCCCAGAGTCCGTGCGCGACGATCTTGGGCACCGTCTCTGTCCCCCCGATGAAGATGCACAGCATCTGGGTCGCGACTTCCATGTCGTCGAGGGCGCTGCCATCGGGCAGGTGATAGCCGAGCAGGCCATCGACCACGTCGAGCGGTCCCCCGGACGGATCGGCGCGGCGGCGCTGGACCGCGGGCAGCAGATACTCGAAGTAGTTGGGCCGCGCCTGGCCGGTGTCCACGCCTTCGCCGGGCTGCGCGAGGCTGCCGGCGTTGACCGTGGCGAGCACCTGCGGCGCGAGATCGGTGGGTATGCCGCACAATTCGCAGACAATGGCGGCCACCACGATGCCCCCGTAGTCCTGGGTCAGGTCGAACGAACCGCCCGGGAGCAGGGCGTCGAGACGTTCGTTGGCCAGCGTGCGAATCCGGCCCTCCAGGTCCGTGACCGACCGCGGGCGAAACGGGCGGGAGTGCGTGCGCCGGATCTGGCCGTACAGGTCCGCGTCGAACATGGCGTGAAACGGCAGCGGGTGCAGCGGCGGGTCGTCGACCGGGCCGCTGTTGTGTTGCGCGAGAACCGATGCCGGTGGCAGCGTGCCTTCCGAGGCGACGAACGTGCCGTTGTTGACCTCCAGCACCGTCCAGATGTCGTCGAAGCGCGACAGCGCGAAGGTGTCCCACTGCGGCATGTAGTACACCGGGTGCTGGTCGCGCAGGATTCGGTAGTACGGCAACGGGTTCGCCATCACGGCCGCGTCGAAGGGGTCGTAGCGAAAGTCGGTCATGTTCACGGGGTTTCGTCGCTCCGTCATTGCAGTGGCGATGGCGGGAGGGCCTGCAGAATGGAGTCCTCCCAGCCGTCACGCAACGCGGGAGCCACGCTCATCCACGTGACGATCTCGGCCGGTGGGCTCTCCTTCCAGGACGGATAGTGTTCGGCGAAGCAGTCCCAGCCGCCGTCCAGCGCCCAATAGTGGATGACTTCGTTGTAGCGGAAGGTCGTGGTGAACGAGCCGAGCCAGCGCTTGCCGGTGCGCTCCGACCACGGCACGTAGAGCCGCTCCAGTTCGCGGATGTAGTCGTCCTGACGGCCCGGCTTGGTCTGCATGATCTCTTGAATTACCAGCGGCGCAGTGAAATTCGCCTCGCGAAGCTGGGCGACCGTCTTGTTGCTGGGGCCTGGGTACATGATGCGGCCCTCCCCCGAGGCGCCGATGTCGGCGAGGAACGCCGACCATTTGCCGGCCGCCGCCTCGTGGCTGCCGTCGTGGGCCTGCGCGGCGCCGATCCTGGCGTAGTCGGCGAAGCCGTCGATCTCCCAGATGACCGTCACCTGTGGCCAGTGACCGTTGTACGGCGTCGATTCCCACATCGCGAACAGGCGGGCGCCGAGTTGTTCCATCATCGGCTGATACGTGTCGGTGAAGATCTCGGTGAAGCGGTCGCTTCGCCCGGATCCCAGCGAAATCGTCTCGTGCAAGTAGAGCAGTGTGTGGCCGAAGTATTTCTTCATGGGCTAGTCGAGCCGGACCAGCTCTGAGTCGGCCCCCGAGCCCACGTCGCACAGCAGCGTCTCGGTGGCATCGACGGTCGCGCCCGGAATGCCCGCCGCCGCAAGCGCATAGCCCTTGAACATGCGGGCCGCGCCGCTGAGCAGGTGCTGCGCCCGCGTCGTCGCCCGGTTCACGCCCAGGGGCCATCCCTCGCCCCACAACGCGACCTCGATCAGCCGGTTGTCCAGCGACTCGAGCACCGCGTCGCGCACCCGGGCGTCGGCGGTGAACACCTCGGCGCTGACGGCCAGGCTGGTCGAGCCCGTCCCCAGCCCGGCGAGCTCCGGCTCGAGCTCCGCCGCCCGCACCCCCAGGATCCGCAGCGGCCGGGTGTCGCAGCCCCGCGGAAGCAGCACGGTCACTTCCCAGCCGGCCATGGCCCGGTCGTAGAGCCAGCCCCCGGCCGATTGCACGACATCGACGGCGTTGGCCGCGACGACGTCGAGCCGGTAACGCAGACCCTCGCCGTTCGCGCGGGTTGCTTTCGCGGCGCCGGTCTTGCTGATGTCGAACGTCGGAGCGACCATCGATCCATTCCTCACCACCGCCGGCCGGACGGCCGGCGGGTCTCAAGCGCTTGTCATGGGCTTTCTCAAGGGCTGCAGCCGCGTCACGCGTCGGGCGATGCGGCTCACCGGACAGCGTGACACTTCCGGCGAAATTTGTAAAGGTCCCCGGCGGCCCGTCAGGACCCGCGGCGCGCCTCGAGCTCGGCCAGGACTTCCTCGGTGTGCTGCCCGAGTTCCGGTGCCGCAGAACGCGGTGCCCACGGCGTGCCATGGAAATCCGCGGGTGTGGCCACCATCGGCACGGCGGCGTCGCCGTCGGGGACGTCGACGATGCCGCCCGCGGCGTGGAACTGTTCGTCGGCGACGACGTCCTCCAGGGTGTTGATCGGTGACCAGAAGAAATCCGGTTCGCCGGCGAAGACCTGTGCCCACTCGTCGAGGGGCCGCGTCGCGAAGATCTCGTCCAGCTCGGCGATCAGCACGGTCGAGTTGACGGCCCGGGCGCGGGCATCGGCGAACCGGGGGTCGTCGCGCCACTCGGGCCGGCCCACCGCACGGCACAGCGCCGGCCAGTGCCGCTCGGGCTCCAGGCCGACGATCCAGAACCGCCGCCCGTCGGCCGCGGCGTAGTTGTTCATGCACGGGTTGCCCATCGTTTCGCGCTGGCCGATCGCGATCGGCTGCCCGCTCATCAGATAGGTGTTGAGGTCGAAGCTCACGGTGTAGGCACCCTGCCGGTAGAGCGACGTGGTCACCAGCTGGCCCGTCCCGGTGCGTTCGCGGGCGAGCAGGGCCGCGCAGACGGCCGCGGCCATCGTCATCCCGGCGGAGTGGTCGCCCATCCCGCCGCGCTGAAACGGGGGCGTGTCGCCGGGCCGGGTGAGCAGGTGGGCCACCCCGGCCCGCGACCAGAACGCGGCGACGTCGAACGCGGGGTGGTCGGCGTCGGGCCCGTCTTCGCCGTATCCCGTGATGAGCCCGTAGACCAGCCGCGGGTTGGCGGCCGACACCGCCTCGAAGTCCAGGCCGAGCCGCCGTAGCGCGCCGGGGCGCACATTGGTCAGGAAAACGTCTGCGTCGGCGAGCAATTCGAACGCGGTGCCGCGGCCCTGCTCGGTCCCCAGGTCCAGTACGACGCTGCGCTTGGACCGGTTGTCCATCTCGAACGGCGGGTTCAGACCCAGGTCGCAGCCCAGCATCCGGCCGAACAAGCGCCCCGGATCACCGGTCGGCGGCTCGATCTTGATCACGTCGGCGCCCCAGTCCGCCAGGATGCCGCCGGCGGCCGGCCCGGCCACCCAGACCCCGAGTTCGACGACTTTGACGCCTGCTACCGGTCCCGCCATGGGTAAGTTCCTACCCTGTCCCCGTGCCGGGGCGCACGCATCCCCCCGCGGTGCGGCCTCAGCTCGCCACGCGCGCCTCGCGCACCGCGAAAGTGCCGTCGTGGTCGAAGGCGGCGCGGTTGGCGTCGACATAGTCGCCGACGGTCAGCGGTTTGTGCCCGCTGATCACCTCGACCAGGTTGTTCTCACCCGCGAAGACGCCGTCCTGGTAGTCCTGCGCGACGCTGCTGATGTGCTGGACGAAGAAGTCCGGCCAGCCCTGCGCCGTCAGCGCCGCGGCGAAGGCCGGGATGCCGATCGGCTCATAGCGGACCGCGATGCCGAGCGCGCCCGACATCTGCTGGGCGATGCCGTAGTGGTCGAGTTCCTCGGCGCCCACCAGCGGATAGATCTGCCGATTGTGCGGGGCCGGGTTTTGCAGGATGGCGGCGATGACGCCGGCCTGGTCGCGCCCGGCGATCGGGGCGTGGCGCCCATTGCCGAACGGCAGCCGCAGCACGCCCTCGTCGCCGCTGCGCGCCCACTGCCATTTGAGCCACTCGGCGAAGAAGGTCGGGCGCAGATGCGTGGTCCCGAAGGCGAATCGGTCCAGCAGTCGCTCGGCGATCCAGTGCTGCTGTGCGGCATGGCTTTTCGCCTCGCGACGCGCGGAGATCTGCGACATGTTGACCAGCGCCCGCACGCCCGCCTCGCTGGCGGCCTGGGCGAAGATGGCCGTGGCCGGCAGCAGGCTGCCCGGGGCGATCGGATAGCAGAAATAGGCGGCGCTGACGCCGGCCATCGCCGAGCTGACCGCGTGGAAGTCGAGCAGATCGCCCTCGACGATCTCGGCGCCCAGGCCGGCCAGCGCCTCGGAGCGCCGGTCGCTGCGGTGTACGAACGCGCGCACCCGGTGCCCGGCGCCGAGCAGCGCCTCGACGGTGGGCGCACCGGTGTTGCCGGTCGCCCCGGTGATGAGAAACAGCTGATCCGATGACATTTTTCTGACTCCCTGCTGACTAACGATGTCGTTAGTAAGATACAAGCACGATATGCTAGATAACGCAAGCGTTAGCTAAAGGGGTCCGGGATGGAGTTCGAGAACCGGCTGCGGGACCGCCGGCAGTGGTCGATCGGCGAGGGCTGTTCGATGTCGAAGGTCCTCGAACTGCTGAGCACCAAGACCGCCTTTCAGGTTGTCCGCGAATTGTTCTTCGGCACAACGCGTTTCGAGGATTTCGTGGAACGCATCGCCACGTCGGCGCCGGCGGTGTCGCGGGCGCTCAAGCAGCTCGAGGCGGCGGTGATCGTCGCGCGGGTTCCCTATCAGGAGCCGGGGCAGCGCGCCCGCGACGAGTACCGGCTGACCGAGGCCGGGGAGGACTTCCTGCCGGTGTTCATGTCGCTGGTGCAATGGGGAGACACCTACCTGCAGGACGGTCCCACGCGCCTGGCGTTCGTCGACGCCGACACTGGCCGGGCCGTCGGCGTGCGCGTGACCACCGACACCGGCGCACCGGGGAAGCGCTCCGCCGACATCCTGATCCAACGCGCCACCCCATCCGGGCGCCGCACATGATTGGGTAGAGCGAGGGCAAGCAACCGGAAGGAGCACCATGACTCTGGTGGCCGGGCGTGGTCCGCTCAGCAGCGATCCCGCGGGGCGTTTCTCGCCCGCGATACCCGACGACGTCGTCTATGTCGAACCGCATCCCCGGCGCGTACAGGCCATCAAGGATGGCCGCGTGGTGATCGACACCGAGCGGGCGCTGCTGGTGCACCGGCGCGGCCGGCCGCTGAGCTACGCCTTCGCGGCCGACGAGGTGGGCGACCTACCCAGCGAGCCGGAACCCGAGGCGCCCGGTTACGTCCAGGTGCCCTGGGACGCGGTCGACACCTGGCTGGAAGAGGGGCGCCGGCTCGTGCACTACCCGCCCAACCCGTATCACCGCGTCGATTGCCGTCCGACCCAACGCCGCCTGCGCGTCCGCGTCGCCGGCACCACGCTGGTCGACACCGACGACACGGTGATCGTGTTCGAGACCGCGCTCGCCCCACGGCTCTACGTCGATCCGGCACACGTGCGGACCGATCTGTTGCAGCGCTCCGAGACGGAGAGTTACTGCAATTACAAGGGCTTCGCGACGTATTGGTCGTTCGTCTCGGGCGAGGATGTCGTCTCCGACGTCGCGTGGTGCTATCCCGGCCCGCCCCCGGAAAGCCTGCCCATCCGGGGATTCCTGAGCTTCGACGACACCCGCGTCGAGATGACGGCCGAGCTGCCGGTCAGCGACCGTAGCTAGGACGCCCGAGCCCCAGCTCGTGCTGGGCGATCATGTTGCGGAACACCTCCATGGTGCCGCCGTAGATGCCGGCGGGCACGCCGTGCCGGAAGATGAACTCGATGCCGCCGTCATCCGCGGAACCCGTTGTATCGGTGGGCAATGCCGATGCCGTGCCCAGCAGGTCCATCAACTCCTGGGAGACCTCGCGCATGGTCTGAATGAGCGCCACCCGCCCGTACATTCCGGGAGTCGACATGGCCGCCTCGATGCGGGCCATGCTGCGCCCCAGCCGGTATTTCGTGGCGCCGTCGTCGATCGGGCGCCGCCCGGTCGCATCGGGCGTGGCCAGCACAGCCGCGACCCCGTCAGCCGCCTCGGCCATCAGGTGGCCGTGCTCTGACAGCATCGAAATGTTCTGCAGGCCATGGTCTTGCGCGTCGGTAATGCCATGTTCGGCGTCGAGGGCGAACCGCATCACCGTCCAGCCGCCGTTGACCTCACCGATCCGGTAGAGGTCATCGACCCGAACGTCGCTGTAATACACGATGTTGGTGCGGTCACCGTCCACCGTGCGGATGCCCTGGATCTCGATGCCTGGCGAATCCAACGGCACCAGGAACATGGTCAGGTTCTTGTGTTTGCGACCCTGCGGATCGGTATTGGTCAGCAGGAAAACGTACTTGGCGTTCTGCGCATTCGAGGTGAACATCTTGGAGCCGTTGATCACCCAGCCCGATCCGTCCCGCACGGCACGGGTCTTGCAGGTGGCGACGTCGGAGCCGCCTTCGGGCTCGGTGTAGCCCAGGCACAGCCGGATCTCCCCGGACAGCACGCCCGGCAGGATCGCGTCGGCGAGTTCGGACTTCCCGAATTGCTTCACCAACCGCGCGACGACCGCCGTGGTGCCCCAGTGGAACCACGGCGTGTGCGCGCGACCGATCTCGAGGTGGAAGATTCGCCGTCGCACCGGGTCGAATCCGCCTTCGGACTCCTGGTACCAGTCCGACGTCAGGTAACCCGCTTCGCCCAGCGCCAAATGGACTGGCTCACTGAAGTTTTCGCCGGTCTCGCGATCACGGCGACGAACCTCGTCCGTGACGTGTTCGGCCATGAAAGCCTGGGTCTCATCGAAGAATTTCTGATCCTCGGGCGAAAGTTCGACGCGGGAGAAGTCCATGAGTCGTCTTCTATCCAACTAGGCCGCGTCGACGACCAGGGTGCGGAACCGGTCGAGGGTCTCGAGCGCGTGCGTCATGCTGTCGCCGGGCAGGTGGATGCTGACCCACGTCACGCCCAGCTTCGCCAGCTTGTCCAGGCCCTCGAGGTAGGCGTCGGCGTTGAAGTCGTCGCTCGCGGGGCTGCCGCCCTCGAAGTTGGTGAAGGTGATGTCGATGGCGGACCAATCCCGCTGGGCCGCATCGCATCTGCGCCGCAGATCGTCGATGCCGTCGGCGAGCTTCTGCACCGAGTCGATGACGGCGGTGCCGGCAGTCTGGGCCAGCTGCGGCGGCGCGGGGAACGGGCACCAGCCGTCGCCGTACTGGGCCACCCGCTGCCGCGATGACGACGTATTGCCGCCGATCCAGATCGGCGGATGCGGATCGCTCACCGGCCGGGGATGCGCGGTGATGCCACGCGCGCTGAAATGCTTGCCCTCAAAGGAGATATCGTCGCCGGTCCAGATGGCCCGGATCACCTGAAGGGACTCCTCGAACAGCTCGGCGCGCTCGTCGAAGCTCACTCCGAGTGCCGCGAACTCGCGCTTGAGGTAGCCCACGCCCACCGCGAGCGTGAAGCGCCCACCGGAGAGCAGGTCCAGGGTGGCGCCGGATTTGGCTACCACGAATGGATTTCGGTACGGCAGCACCACGATGTTGGGGATCAGCCGCAGCGTGGACGTGGTGGCCGCCGCGAAACCCAGTGCGACAAAGGGGTCTAACGCGTCGTGTCCGCCGGCATCCAGCCATCGCTGCGAGGGCGCCGGGTGATCGGTGAAGCCGAAACCGTGAATTCCGGCCGCCTCGGTCGCCGCGGCCACCTTGCCGATACCGTCCCCGCTCACCAGCTCCGGGTTGTACGGATGGCTGTGCATCGGGTGGGTGATGGTGAAGCGCATGGCCGTTAGAACCGCGCGCGAGAGTCGATCGCCGTGTCGCTGGTGCGCAGCGGGCGGATCAGCGCCTCCTGGGCGAACGAGGCCAGCAGGTCACCCTCTTGCGCGTGCACGGTGCCGCGCACGTACGACATGCCCGCGCCGACCTGGGTGCTCTCGTGCGTGTAGAGCAGCCACCCGGTCCAGTCCACCGGTTCGTGGAACGCGACCGAGATGCTCATCGGTGCGGTCGACACGGTCAGGTGCGCCTGGGCGGTACCGATGCCCTCGTGCGCCCGCATCGTGGTGGAGATGCCCAGATGCCCGGTGAAGTAGGCCAGCAGCGCCTTGGCCAACTCGTCGCGGGTCGGGATCGGGTCGTAGTGCAGCCAGGCGTAGAGCTCCGGCGGGCCGACCTCGTCGGGGCTGTTGACGTCGACGACGTCGACGAGGCGCAGCTCGCGGCCGACCATCGGCATCGGCGAGTGGTTGGCGTCCGCCGGGGCGGCGACGTCGGGGCGCGGCAGGTGGTGGCGGATGACATCGTCGGTCGGGACGTCGGCCAGCACGGTGATGCTCAGGCAGCGCCGGCCGTTCTGGTGCACGGCGACCACTGCGGTGGCGGTGGACCGGCCTTCGGACACCACGTCGAGGACGAGTTCGATGGGCGGGCCGACGACCACGGCGCGGGAGAACACGGCGTGCGCCGAGCGCACCGACTTGTCCGGGAATCGCTTCGCCACCGCGACGATCGCCTGCGCGAGCACCTGGGTGCCCTCCACCACCTGGCGTTCGTCGCCCACCGCGATGCCGGTGTTGCCGGTGAACCGGTCGTCCCCGTCGGCCTGCACGTCGAACAGATCCAGCAGGCCCTGCACGGTCCATTCGGTCTGCGCGGATTCCTCAGACGCCTTCGTCAACCCACTCCACCTCTCGCGCTCGCGGCTCAGCGCTCAGCGTGACACTTTGAGTAGGATTTGTAAAGCTCGGCTAACAAGACGGCGGCCACGCCGATTGACGGGACGGCGGAACGCACAGGGAGGCAACACCATTGGGCATCGTGACCACCACTTCGGAGACCGCGTTCACGCAGTCCGCCGAGACGGTGTACGACTTCGTGACCAACCCGCAGAACTGGACGAAGACCTACCCCGGCAGCGCGCACATCGGCAACTTGCCGGAGCTGCCGCTGAAGGTCGGTGACACCTGGGAGGAAGCGGGTCCCGACGGCGACCGCGTCTTCAGCTGGCAGCTAGCCGCCGCGGTGCGCCCGACGCTGTTCGTGTTCACCTCGATCGGCCGGCTGGGCCATGACCGCGCGGGCAACGGCGGGATGGAGGGCCGCATCACCGTCTCGTACCGCTTCACCAGGCCCGGGCAGGACATCACGCTGTTCTCCCGGACCATGACGATCGAGGCGTACAAACACGCCCCGCTGCCCGACCAGCTCTTCCTGCAGGCCAATCCGGCCAAGATCGACGCCTACCACGAGGCCGTGGCGCGGGAGCTCGCCCGATCGGCAGATTGACACCGGTACCCGCGGTGCATGACACTTTTTCGGTGTTTTGTAAAGCGGACCGATTTGCCGACGGCGGGGACGAATGATTCCCGAGCCGGTGGCCAACGGATTCTGCTTCGGCGAAGGCCCGCGCTGGTTCGAGGGGCTGCTGTGGTTCTCCGACATGCTGGGCGAGGCCGTCCACACCGCGACGATGGGTGGCTCGCTGACCACCCTGCCGCTGCCCGGTCATTCCCCGTCGGGTCTGGGCTTCCGGCCCGACGGGTCGCTGCTGATCGCCTCGACCGACGACCGGCAGGTGCTGCGCTACGACGGCGAAACCGTGGCCACCATCGCAGATCTCGCCGACCTGGCGCCGGCCAACCTCGGCGACATGGTCATCGACGACGCGGGCCGTGCCTACATCGGCTGCCAGGCCCTCAGCGGTGGGGTCATCCTTCGTCTGGACGCCGACGACCGCGCCACCGTGGTGGCCGACGATCTCGACTTCCCCAACGGCATGGCGATCACCCCGGATCGCAAGACGCTGATCGTCGCCGAATCGACGGGCCGGCGGCTGACCGCGTTCTCCATCGCCGACGACGGCGCCCTGTCCGACCGCCGGGTTTTCGCCGACGGCCTGGACGGCCCGCCCGACGGCATCGCGCTGGATGCCGAGGGTGGGGTGTGGGCGTCGATGACGTTGGCCCACCAGTTCGAGCGGATCGTTGCGGGCGGCACCGTGACCGACCGCATCGACATGGGCGACCGGGTCGCGATCGCGTGCGCCCTCGGCGGCCCCCAGCGCCGCACCCTGTTCCTGCTGTCGAGCACGGAGGCCTATCCTCAGCGCCTGATCGGCACCCGGCTTTCCCGGCTGGATGCCGTCACGGTGACCACTCCCGGCGCCGGCCTGCCCTGACCCGAGAGGTTGACGATGACCGACGCCTATTACGAGCTGATCGACTCGACCGGTGACGGGTTGGGCGAGAAGTTCCGGGCGACCGATCTGGCGCGCGGCACCTGGTCGGCGGCCATCCAGCACGGCGGTCCGGTGTCGGCGCTGCTGGTCCGGGCGCTGGAGCGATGCGAGCAGCGCGATGACACGCGCCTGTCGCGGGTCGTCATCGACCTGTTGGGCGGGGTGCCGGCCGAGGGCGATCTGTGGGTGCGCGCCGAGGTGCAACGCCCGGGCAAGCAGATCGAACTGCTCAGCGCCGAGATGCTGGCCCCCGGCCCCGACGGCACACCGCGGCCGGTGGCGCGCGCCAGCGGATGGCGGTTGCAGCACCAGGACACAGAACCAATAGCGCACGCCCCGGCGCCACTGCCCGGGCCGCGGGCCGAGGCCTTCAACCGCAACCTCAAGGCGCGCGACTGGGACCGCAATTACGTGCACAGCCTGGAGTGGCTGTGGCTGACCGAGCCGCTCAGCGAGGGGCCCGGCGAATCCTGGATCAACCCGACCGTCGACCTGGTCAACGGCGAATCCATGACGCAGCTGGAACGGCTGTTCGCGGTGGCCGACTGCGCCAACGGCATCGGCAGCAAGCTCGACATCACCAAATGGACCTTCCTCAACACCGATCTGGCCGTGCACGTATTTCGTGTTCCCGACGGCGACTGGATCGGCATCCGGGCGGAGACCAGCTACGGGCCGGACGGCATCGGGACGACCATCGGCACGTTGTTCGACGAGCAGGGCGCGGTCGGCGCCATCCAGCAGTCGGTGCTGGTGCGCCGGCGCCCGCCTCGGGCCTAACGTGGGAGCGAATGACCATGACACCTCGGCGACACCGCGAAAAGTTTGAATCATGAGCCAGCCGGCCCGGGCGACGACGATCGCCGACACCGACACCTCGACGCGTCAGCGCATCCTGGCGGCCACCGCCGAGGTGCTGGGCCGCAACGGCAAGACCAAGCTGAGCCTGTCCGACGTCGCCACCCAGGCGGGCGTGTCCCGCCCCACGCTGTACCGCTGGTTCGCCTCCAAAGAGGAGCTGCTGTCGGCCTTTTCGGCGTACGAGCGCCAGATCTTCGAAAGCGGTCTGGTGAAGGCCACCGCGGGCCTGAAGGGGGTCGACAAGCTCGACGCCGTGCTGCGGTTCATCGTCGAGTACCAGCATTCGTACTCCGGGGTGCGCATGGTCGACGTCGAGCCCGAACACACCATCGCCCAGTTCTCCTGGGTCATCCCGCAGATGCGCGAGGGCTTGCAGCGCCACCTGCCCGGGCCGAACGCGGCGGTGAAGGCGGCGACGGTCATCCGGATTGCGATCTCGCACTACATCGTGCGAAGCGATGACGCCGAGCAATTTTTGGCGCAGCTGCGCCACGCGGTCGGGATCAAGGGCAGCTAGTCGAACCGAAACTCGCCACGCCCCTGGGCCTCACCCGCGGCGTCGGCGGCTGTTTCGGCGGTCTTGACCCGGGTCGCGGTGACGTTGGCCGGGCGTGGTGGTGACCTCGGTGGCGGGTGCGACCGGGGGGTGAGCCTGCTCCCAGGCGGCCAGGAACTCAGCCGCCGCCGCCTTGCCGTTGGCGAACAGCATGTCGCGCTGGTCGGTCGTCAGCCCGAAATCGGTGCTGGCGATACCCATCGTGTCCACGAACACCGTCCGGGCGCCGACGCCCTCATCGGCCAGCGGGTAGCGGTTCCACTCGCCCGTTGCCGTGTGCGCGATCGCGACGACCTCGCGGAGATCGCCCCGCACTGGTATGTCCGGGGTGTTCAGCGCCGGCCGCGACGAGAGCTTGATACCGAATGTCGGCCACCGGTTAGGCCGGCCGTCGGTCCGGTCGAACACGGTCACCGGGAAGTTCTGCAGCAGCCCGCCGTCGACCCAGGTGCAGGCCCCCAGGGCAGTCTCCTGCTCGAAGGGCTGGAAGAAGAACGGGATCGACATCGACGCACGGACCGCGTCCACGATCGGGTAGTTGTCGATGACCGTCATCTGCCGGTCCGGATCACTTTGATCTTTGCTGCTCAGCAGGTAATAGGGCAGGTCCCAGGGCAGCCGGACCAGGGCTCCGCGGGTCAGGTCCGAGGTGTGGGTGACCAGCCGGTAGCGCTGGTACGGGGCCAGGGCGGTGCCGTCGTCCGTGGTGATCTTGAGGTCGGCGAAGGTGCGGATGCCGAGCGGCTCCAGCTTCGAGGTCAGCCACTCTTTGACGTAAGTGCTCGCGTACAGGCCCTGGTGGCTCACTAGCGCGGCGGCTTCCCCGATCAGGCCCAGGTGCCTCTCGGCCCAGGTCTTCTGCATGAACTGGGTGTAGTCCAGCTCGGTCATATCCGTCTGTAACTGGGTCAGCGGGACTTTCCTGACCTGATATGCGGCGATAAGGGCGGCCGCAATGGCGCCGGCCGACGTGCCGCCGATCCGGGGAAAGACAAAGCCCGCGTCATGCAGGGTCAGGACGGCCCCGACCAGTGCGATCCCCTTGACTCCCCCGCCCTCGAGAACGAGATCTGCGCCCGGTCCGGCCTGCGCTTGCGCTTCCAGTGTCATGCGCTGACGCGCCTGACCATCCGCCGTTGTCATGCCTGCCTCCGCGAACTCCCGGTAACGCCGTGAAAATATGACCTAAGTACATGCCTGAGGTCGGCCCGCTGTCCGGCGAATGCCGTTTTTAGTTGTTTCGGCGAGCCAGCGGCCCAAGAGCTTTCATGCTCCCTTAATCGAAAAGCACTGCGGCATTGAGGAATCCGGTTGGGTCCAGCGCGTTTTTGACCGTGCGCATCGCGGCGATGTCGGCGGGCCCGCGGGACATGGCGAGGTAGGGCCGTTTGCGGCTGCCGACGCCGTGTTCTGAGCTCACGTTGCCGCCGCATCGCGCGATGAGGTCCATCATTGGCTCGTACAGCACCCGCTCCCGGTCGGCCGGGCAGCGCAACACGTTCAGGTGCAGGTTGCCTTCGCCGATGTGGCCGAACAGCACCGGCAGCGCGTCGGGGGCATGCGTGTGCACCAAATCGACCGCGTGCCTTTCGAATTCGCCGATCGCCGACAGCGGCAGCGAGACATCGAACTTCAGCGGGGGCCCGTACACGCCGAAGACCTCGGCCAGTGATTCGCGGACCTGCCACAACCGTTGCTGCGCAACGAGATCCACGCCGACCGCGGGATCGGCGCGCATCGGCACGTCGTCGAGCAGCTCGGCCAGCCGCTCGGTCTGGTCGTGATCGGCGGCCAGTTCCACCAGCAGCAGCCACTCGCCGGCGACCGGGGCGCCGACGCCGCGGTGCTCCTGGGTCAGCGCGGCGGCCCGGCCGTCGATCAATTCCAGGGCGGCAATGCCGTCCACGTCGCGGAAGGTGCGCCCGGCGGCCACCAGCGCCTCGAGGTCGGCGAATCCGCAGATCGCCGTCACCCGGTGCGTCGGGGTGGCGTGCAGCCGCAGGTCCAGCTCGGTGATGACGCCCAGGGTGCCCTCGGCGCCCACGAACAGCGCGGGCAGGTCGTAGCCGGTGTTGTCCCGGCGCACCCGGCTGTGCCGGCGCAGCAGCGTGCCGTCGGGCAGCGCCACCTGCACGCCGACCACCTGCTCGCCCATGTTGCCGTAGCGGACCGTGCGCAGGCCGCCGGCGTTCGTCGATGCCATGCCGCCGACGGTCGCGGTGTCGCGGGCCGCCAGATCCACGCCGAACACCAAACCTGCTGCGCCCGCGGCCCGTTGCACCGCGGCCAGGGTGGCTCCGGCGCCGGCCTCGATGCGGCGTTCCACGGTGTCGACGTCAGCGACGGCGTGCAGCCGCTCGGTGGACAACAACACGTCGTCGTGCTCGGGAACGGTGCCGGCCACCAACGAGGTCCGGCCGCCCTGCACCGTCACGTGCGCCCCGGCGTCCCGGCACACCCGCAGCACCTCGGCGACCTCCTCGGCCGTGCCCGGCCGCACCAGCGCGCTCGCGGTGCCCCGGTACCGCCCGGTGTGGTCGACGCTGCGCGCCGCCAGCACGTCGGGATCGGTGACGACGTGGTTCGATCCGACCAGGCTCGCCAGGCTGCGCAGCATGCTCGCGGTTATAGCACCGCCCTAGAACTCCTTGTGATTCACGTCGGTGACCAGGCCGCCGTCCATCACGTATTCGCTGCCGGTGGAGTAGGACGACTCGTCGCTGGCCAGGAAGAGCACGAACGTCGCGACTTCGCGGACCTCGCCGGGACGCCCGAGCGGGATGGTCACCATGTCCTCGGGCAGGTGGGCGGTCATCGGGGTGCGGATGAACCCCGGGTGTACCGAGTTCACCCGAATGTTGTGCGGCGCCAGCTCCAATGCCGCCGACTTCGCCAGCCCGCGCACGCCCCACTTGGACGCGACGTAGGGGTGCACCATCGGCGCGCCGCGCAGGCCCTCGATGGACGACACGTTGATGATCGAGCCGCCCCCGGCCGCGATCATCGGCTCGACCGAGGCCCGCATGCCCAGGAACGTCCCGGTCAGGTTGACGTCAATCACCTTCTGCCACTTGGCCAGATCGAAGCTCTTCAGCGGGCCGAGCGCGACGGTGCCGGCGTTGTTGACCAGGACGTTGAGCTTGCCGAATTCGCCGACCGCGGTGGCGACGGCGGCGTCCCACTGGTCGGGCTGGGTGACGTCGAGGTGCACGTAGCGCGCGGAGTCGCCGATCTCGTCGGCCAGCGCCTTGCCCTGGTCGTCCAGGATGTCGCCGATCACGACCTTGGCGCCCTCCTCGACCAGCAGCCGCGCGTCTTCGGCGCCCATACCGCCGGCGCCACCACTGATTAGCGCTACCTTGCCGTCTACCCGACCCACGTGGGTCTCCTTTCGATTTAGGTGGTCACCAAAGTGCTTGGTGCGTATAGGCCTTTGCCCGTTACCAGCGGCAAGTCAAGTGTGGTCCGGATGCCCGGCGGCGCCGCGATCACGGCGGGGATGGCGTTGACGACGCGGCCCGCGGCGCCCGCGATCGCCGCGTGGTTGTGGTCGCCCTTGCGGCTGCTCGGGATGATGTCGACCGCATATGACGGCTCCCCGGTGATCTCGACGCGGTAGGAGCCGTCGCCGGAGGCGGGCTGGGGCAGGTCGGGGCGCAGGTCCGGCCGCAACCGGGTGACGTGCTCGATGATGATGGCCGGGTGACCCTTGACCATGCCGCGAATCTCGAACTGCAGCACGGCCACGGTGCCCTTGGCCACGCGGCCGATCGCGATGTCGAAGTCCTCGGGGGCGGGCTCGCGCTGGTAGGACTCGGTGATCTCGTCGACCTCGATGCCGAGGCCGGCGGCCAGCTGACGGATCGCGGTGCCCCAGGCGATGCTGAGGATGCCCGGCTGCAGCAGCATCGGCACCTCGTCCATAGGCTTGGCGAACCCCATGTAGTCCATGACCTCGGTCCCGTTGTACGACGCGTAGTCGTGAATCTCCATGCAGCGCACCTGCTCGATGCGCTGACAGGTGCCGGCGAGCGCGAACGGGATCAGGTCGTTGGCGAATCCCGGGTCGACACCGCTGATGAAGATGCTCGAATTGCCTTGCTTGGCAGCGTCTTCCACGCGGGCGATGTACTTGTCGGGCATGACGCCCCACGGGTACTGCAGCAGACCCGGCGACGAGCCGACGACGTTGATGCCGGCGGCCAGGATGCGCATGACATCGGCCATCGCCTCGGGCAGCCGGGTGTCGCCCATCGCGCAGTAGACGACGCAGTCGGGCTTGGCGGCGATGATCGCGTCCAGGTCGTCGACGGCCGTGACGCCGGTGACGACCCCGGTGTCCAGGCCGACGCCGCACAGCTCGCCGGCGTCCTTGCCCACCTTTTCCGGAGTCGAGACGCACACCCCGGTCAGCTCGAATTGGGGGTTGGTGATGAGTTCGGCGAGGGCCAGCCCTCCGACATTCCCGGTACCGACGTGCGCGACGCGGATCGCCATGAGAGTCTCCGTCCCTGTAAAACCCTGGACAACTTTTCTAGACAGTAGTCCATAAATTTTGGGCAGCATACCTACCCGACAAGACGCGGCCAGCGGGGGCAGAATCAATCGCTGATGACACCGCGCGAAGACGTTCAATTCACCTCCGGCGACGACCTGATCAGCGCCTGGCTCTACCGCCCGCCTGGCGACGGGACCGCACCACTGCTGGTGATGGCGCACGGCCTGGGCGCGGTGCGCGGCATGCGCCTGGACGCGTACGCGGAGCGTTTCAGCGCGGCCGGCTACGCCTGCCTGGTGTTCGACTACCGCAACTTCGGCGACAGCGAGGGCCGGCCGCGGCAGGTGCTCGACGTCGGCATGCAGCTCGCCGACTGGGCCGCGGCCGTCGCCTACGCGCGCACCATCCCGGGGATCGACCCCGGCCGGATCGCGTTGTGGGGCACCTCTTTTGCCGGTGGCCACGTGATCGCCACCGCGGCGCGGCTGCCGGGCATCGCGGCGGCGGTCGCCCAATGTCCGTTCACCGACGGCCTCGCGTCGGCGCGCACCATCAACAACCCGTTGGTCGCCGCGCGCATCACCGCGCGGGTGGTGCGCGACCTACTCGCACGCCGGCGGGGCCGCCCGCCGGTGATGGTCGCGACGGCCGGCAAGCCCGGTGAGGTCGCGTTGATGAACACACCCGACGCGTATGCGGGCTACCTGCGGTTGGTGCCCGACGGGCTCGACTTCCGCAACGAGGTCGCCGCCCGAATCGCGTTGCAGGTCTTCAGCTATCGCCCCGGCCGCTCCACACCCGAGATCACCTGCCCGATCCTGTTCTGCGTGTGCGAGGCCGACTCAGTGGCCCCCGCGGGGGCGACGCTTCGCCACGCGGCCAAAGCGCCCCGCGGCGAGGTCAGGCTGTACCCCGAGGGCCATTTCGCGATCTACGTCGACGACGCCTTCGACCGCGTCGTCGCCGACCAGCTCGCGTTCCTCGACAAGCACCTGCGCGCTTAGGGTCCCAGCGGGGACGTCGTGCGGATCGCTTCGTCGCGGATCAGCCCACGCAGCAGCGCGGTGCTGAATTCGGCCGCGATCTCCTTGGCCGAACGCCGGCCGCTCGGGCGGAGCCAGCGGTAGGCACCCAGCGTCATCCCGATGTAGCCCAGCGCCAGCACATGCGAATCGCACGGGTAGAACTCGCCGTTGGCGATCCCGCGGTCGATCAGGCCGTGCACGTGGTGGTAAACCTGGGCTTCCTTCTCGCGGACCTCGGCGACCTGCTCGCTGGTGAACCATTCGGTGATGTAGGGCGCCTCCTGGAAGTACACCGCGGCCCTTTCGGGATCGCTGGCGATGCCGGTGAGCAGGCGGACCGTGTACTGGTAGAGCGCCTCGCGCGCCGTCCAGGACGGGTCATCGTGCACGGCGGCCAGCGTGCCCTCGGCGGCCTGGCGGTAGATGTCGTACAGGATCAGCGACTTGCTGGCGTAGTAGTGATAGACGGTCGCCTTGTTCAGGCCGATCACGTCGGCCACGTCGTCCATCCGGGTGCCGTGATAGCCGCGCGCCGCAAACAGCTTGGTGGCGACCGCCAGCAGCTCTTCGCGCCGGGTCAGCCCATTCGGGGTGATGCTGTCGGTGGGCATCTGTTCTCACTATCGTCGGTACGGCCAGGCCAGGGCCGGTTCGGCCAGAATAGCTATCAATCAACTGGTTGGACAGTTTATGCAAAACGCCGGGTGTCACGTGCAGGCGTATGCGACTAGACTCCTCATCGAACGAGATGAGTCGAGAGGTGGGGCCGATGGATCCGAGTCCGGATTACGACGGAAGCGACGAGATCGAGTTCTTCATGCGCTACCTGACCTGGGGTCTGCGCGGCGTCACCGACGGAAACGGATACCCGCCGCCGGCCTACCCGCCCGTCTAAACTCCCAGCGCACAGGCGCTTTTCGTCGTTACAGCGCCTTGAGTTCCTCGGCGACCTCGGTCACCGATTTCTTCGCGTCGCCGAACAGCATGCTGGTGCCCTCGCCGTAGAACAGCGGGTTGTCGATGCCGGCGAAGCCGGAATTCATCGACCGCTTGAGCACAATCACCGACTTGGCCTTGTCGACGTTGAGGATCGGCATGCCGTAGATCGGGCTGGACGCGTCGTTGCGCGCCGCCGGGTTGGTGACGTCGTTGGCGCCGATGACGATCGCGACGTCGGTACGGGCGAATTCGTCGTTGATGTCGTCCATGTCCTTCATGGCGTCGTAGTCGACTTCGGCCTCGGCCAGCAACACGTTCATGTGCCCGGGCATCCGGCCGGCGACCGGGTGGATCGCGTACTTCACCTCGACGCCCTTGTCCTCCAGGAGGGCGGCCATGTCTTTCACCGCATGCTGTGCCTGCGCGACGGCCAGGCCGTAGCCCGGCACCACGATCACCTGGTTGGCGTAGGCCATCTGGATCGCGGCGTCGGCGGCCGAGGTGGCCTTGACGGTCTTGTCTCCACCGTCGCCACCGCTTGGGGCGACCCCGCCGCCGCCGAAGCCGCCGGCGACGATCGCCGGGATCGAGCGGTTCATGGCCTTGGCCATCAGGTTGGTCAGGATCGAACCGGACGCGCCGACGATCATGCCGGCCACGATCATCGCGGTGTTGTTCAGCGCCAGGCCCGCGGCCGCGGCCGAGAGCCCGGTCATCGCGTTCAGCAGCGAGATGACCACGGGCATGTCGGCGCCGCCGATGGGCAGCACCACCATCAGGCCCAGCACACCCGCGGCGGCGAGCAGCCCGATCATCCACCACAGTGATGCTCCGGCTGTCCCGCCGGGAGTGCCGGGATGGGCGTGCAGACCGATCACCACCGCGGCAACCACGGCGGCGGCCAGCAGCAGCAGGTTGATCGGCTGCTGCGCCCTGCCGAAGCCGATCGGCGATCCGGAGATGATCTCCTGCAGCTTGCCGAACGCGATGGTCGATCCCCAGAACGAGATCGAGCCGATGATCGCGGCGAACAACGAGGCCACCACGATGTGCACGGTCGGTGACTCGCCGTGCTGGAAAGCCGAAAAGCCGCGCGTCTCAATGAATTCCGCGAGCGCGATCAGCGCGACCGTGCCGCCGCCGACGCCGTTGAAGAACGCCACCAGCTGCGGCATCGCGGTCATCTTGGTGTAGCGGGCCGGCGGGACGCCGAGCACCACACCCACCACCAGGCCGGCGATGATCAGCACCCACTGGTCGGTGTGGCGGATCTTGATCAGGGTCGCCGCCACGGCCAGCGCCATACCGACCGCGGCGATCAGGTTGCCCCGCACCGCCGTCTTGGGCCCGGTCAGGCCCATCAGGCCGTAGATGAAGAGGGCGAACGAAATGATGTAGAGGCCGATTACCAAGTAGTTCATTTGGCCGCCGGCCCTTCTGCCTTCTCGGCCTTAGCGGCCGATACGGGTTTCTTCTTGCCCTTGAACATGCCCAGCATCCGGTCGGTGACGATGAACCCGCCGATGACGTTCAGGGTTCCGAACACCACCGCGACGAACAGGATGATCTGCACCGCCAGCGAGGGATGCTCGACCGAGCCGAACACCACCAGCGCGCCCAGCACCACGATGCCGTGGATGGCGTTGGTGCCCGACATCAGCGGAGTGTGCAGCGTGTTGGGCACCTTGGAAATGACCGCGAACCCGACGAATCCGGAGAGCACCAGGATCGCCACGTTGGCCAAGAGTTCGTCGTACATCTACGAGTCCTTCCGATCGCGGGTCACGCAGGAGTCCGCGACGACCTCGTCGTCGAAGTCGGGGGCCAGCTTGCCGTCGGTGAGCAGCAGGTCCAGCAGTGCGGTGATGTTCTTGCTGTAGAGCTCGCTGGCGTGCTCGGGCATGGTGGCCGGCAGGTTCAGCGGCGAGGCGATGGTGACGTCGTGCTTGACGACCGTCTTACCGGGCTCGGTGAGCTCGCAGTTACCCCCGGTCTCGCCGGCCAGGTCCACCACCACGCTGCCGGGCTTCATCGCCTCCACCGCGGCCGCGGTGACCAGGCGCGGCGCCGGGCGTCCCGGGACCAGCGCCGTGGTGATCACGACGTCGAACCCGCTGATCGCCTTCTCCAAAGCTTTCTGCTGCTGGGCGCGCTCCTCGTCGGTGAGCTCACGGGCGTAGCCGCCCTCACCGGAGGCGTCGATGCCGATGTCGAGCCACTGCGCGCCCACCGAGCGCACCTGGTCGGCCACCTCGGGGCGGACGTCGTACCCGGTAGTGCGCGCGCCCAGCCGCTTGGCCGTCGCCAGCGCCTGCAGCCCGGCCACGCCGACGCCGAGCACCAGCACGGTCGCGGGCTTCACGGTGCCGGCGGCCGTCGTCAGCATCGGAAAGAAGCGGGTGGATTCCGAGGCCGCCAGCAGCACGGCCTTGTAGCCGGCCACGTTGCCCTGCGACGACAGCGCGTCCATCGCCTGCGCCCGCGAGATCCGCGGGATGGCCTCGAGCGCGAACGCCTGCACGCCGGCCTGCTTCAGGGCGCCGATCGAGTTCTCGGCATTGCGCGGGGCGAGGAAGCCGATCAGGGTCTGGCCGCTGCGCAGCTTGGCGACCTCGGCCTCGGTCGGCGGCGCGACCTTGACCACCACATCGGCGGCCCACGCGTCCCCGATGCTGGCCCCGGCCTCGGTGTAGAGGGCGTCGGGCAGCAGCGCCCGTTCGCCCGCACCGGACTCGACCACCACCGCCACGCCGCTGCCCACCAGCGACGCGACCGCCTTCGGCACCAGCGCGACCCGCCGCTCGTCGGCGCCGGATTCGGCGACCACTCCTACCGTCGTCTGCGCATTTGTCATGGCGCGTACATCTACTTTCCGTACTTTCCCGTACTGTCCCTGCCGATGGGCGTGGCGCCGGCTCGGCCGCGCGCTTCGCTACCTTAACCAGGTTTCACCATGGACGCGCGAACGGCTCCGGGCCACCGGGGGCGGGATACCCCGCCCCGGGCGATCGACGCTCCGGTCGATGGTTCGCCGCCACCGGGCGACGCAGTAGCGCCCGCGAGGTTGTGACGTCACAAGACGGCGTTGTGCGCGGCTACCAGAGCGGGAACTCCTGGCCGTGGTCGGACTCCGGGCGGGGCCCGAAGTAGCGCCGCTGCGATTCGTCGATGGGCACGTCGTTGATGCTGGCCTCGCGGCGCGCCATCAGTCCCGACTCGGTGAACTCCCACAGCTCGTTGCCGTAGCTGCGATACCACTGGCCGGACTGGTCGTGACACTCGTATTGGAACCGCACCGCGATGCGGTTGCCGTTGAAACTCCACAAACTCTTGCGCAGCGAATAATCCAGCTCGCGCTCCCACTTGCGAGTCAGGAACGCGACGATCTCGTTGCGGCCGATGATGCGCTCGTCTCGATTGCGCCAGTGCGAATCGGCCGTGTAGGCCAGGCTGACGCGCTCAGGATCGCAGCTGTTCCACGCGTCCTCGGCCGCCTGCACCTTCTGCAGCGCGGTTTCGTGGGTGAACGGAGGCAACGGGGGGCGGGATTCACTCATGCCGTCCATCGTGCCGCCCGCGCCGGCGCGTCTTCACCGCGGCGTAAGCACGGCGCTGACGACCGGAAACGCAGCGACTCGACACGTGTCCTATCGTGACGGGCATGGACTTCGCGATGTCGGCCAAAGCCAGCGACTATCACAAGCGGTTGTCCGACTTCATGACTGAATTTGTCTTCCCGGCCGAGGCCGCCTACGACAACTACCGCCACGAGGCCGGCCCCGACGACCACACCGTTCCCCCCGTCATCGAGGAACTCAAAACCAAGGCCAAGGAGCGCGGCCTGTGGAACCTGTTCCTGCCCGCCGAATCCGGGTTGACCAATCTCGAGTACGCGCCGCTGGCCGAGCTGACCGGTTGGAGCCTGGAGCTCGCCCCCGAGGCGGTCAACTGCGCGGCCCCGGACACCGGGAACATGGAGACCCTGCACCTGTTCGCCACCGAGGAGCAGCGCAAGCAGTGGCTGGAGCCGTTGCTGGCGGGCGAGATCCGTAGCGCCTTCTCGATGACCGAGCCGGCGGTCGCGAGCAGCGACGCCCGCAACATCCAGACGGCGATCGTGCGCGACGGCGCCGACTACGTCATCAACGGGCGCAAGTGGTGGACGTCGGGCGCGGCCGACCCGCGCTGCAAGATCCTGATCGTGATGGGCCGCACCAACCCCGAGGCCGCGAGTCACCAGCAGCAGTCGATGGTGCTGGTGCCGATCGACACCCCGGGCGTGAGCGTGCTGCGCTCCACGTCGGTGTTCGGCTGGCAGGACCAGCACGGGCACTGCGAGATCGTCTACGACAACGTCCGGGTGCCGGCCACCAACCTGCTCGGCGAGGAGGGCGGCGGCTTCGCCATCGCCCAGGCCCGGCTCGGACCGGGCCGCATCCACCACTGCATGCGCGCGCTCGGCGGGGCCGAACGCGCCCTGGCGCTGATGGTGCACCGCGCGAACAACCGCATCGCCTTCGGCCGGCCGCTGGCCGACCAGGGTCTGGTGCAGCAGGCAATTGCCAAGTCCCGCAACGAAATCGACCAGGCCCGGCTGCTCTGCGAAAAAGCGGCGTGGACGATCGACCAGCACGGCAATAAGGCCGCGCACCTGCTGGTCTCGCAGATCAAGGCGGTGGCGCCGCAGGTGGCCTGCGATGTCATCGACCGCGCGATCCAAGTGCACGGCGCCGCCGGCGTCAGCGACGACACGGTGCTGGCCCGCCTGTACGGCTGGCACCGCGCCATGCGGATCTTCGACGGGCCCGACGAGGTGCACATGCGGACCATCGCGCGCACCGAGATCGGCCGCGAACAGTCGGCCTTCGCCGCGGCGGTCACACCGAATGACTGAGGCGCTGCGAGAACTGTCCGGCGCGTGGAACTTTCGCGACGTCGCCGCCGGCGCGCCGGCGCTGCGGCCCGGGCGGTTGTTCCGGTCCGGTGAGCTGAGCCGGCTCGACGACCAGGGCCGCACCACGCTGCGCGAGTTGGGCATCACCGACGTCGCCGACCTGCGCGCGAACCAGGAAGTCGCCAAGCGCGGTCCGGGTCTGGTTCCGGACGGCATCGAGATCCACCGGCTCCCCCTGCCCGACCTCGGCGACGACGAGCGAAGTGACGACGACGCCCCGCACGAGACCGCGTTTCGGCGGCTGTTCGAGGGTGATTCCGACCAGTCGGACGAAGAAGTCAATGAGGCCGCCATCCGGCACATGATCGATGAGTACCGGCAGTTCCCGACCCGCAATGGGGCGCAACGCGCTGTGCGGCAGGTCTTCTCGATGCTGGCCGCCGGGCGTTCGGTGCTCACGCACTGCTTCGCGGGCAAGGACCGCACGGGTTTCGTGATCGCCACGGTGCTGGAGGTGCTCGACGTGGATCGCGACACCATCGTCGCCGATTACCTGCGCAGCAACGCCGCGGTGCCCCAACTGCGCGACCACATCTACGAGATGATCCAGAAACGGTCCGACGTCGAATTGACCCCGGAGGTCGTCACGTTCACCAAGGCCCGGCTGGCCGACGGCGTCCTCGGCGTGCGTCCCGAATACCTGGACGCCGCACGCCTGACCATCGACCAGCAATTCGGTTCGCTGGACGCCTATTTGCGCGACGCGGGTGTCAGCGAGGCGGACGTGGACCGTCTGCGCGGCGAGCTGCTCGCCTGACTCGCTGACCACCCGGTCGCGACTGGCTTACCCCAGCTTGAAGTCGGCCTGCTTTGCCGCGGACAGGTCGGTGATCTCGCCCCACTGCGAGGCGATGTCCTCCACCGTCGGCGGCTTCTCGTAGTTGACGCCCTTGTTCTGGAACAGCGCGACGCGCTGCACCTTGCCGCCACCGACCACGAAAACCGAAGCGCTGTTGGGGTTTTCCTCGGTGCACAGGTAGGCCACCACCGGCGCGACGTACTCGGGCGTGAGCTTCTCGAGAACTTCCTTGGGCAGGATGTCCTCGGTCATGCGGGTCGCCGCGATCGGGGCGACCGCGTTGGCGTGGATGTTGTACTTCGCACCCTCCAGCGCCAGGCTGTTGATCAAGCCGACCAGGCCGAGTTTGGCCGCGCCGTAGTTGGTTTGGCCGAAGTTGCCGAACAGCCCGCTGGTGGAGGTGGCGACGACCACGCGGCCGTAGCTCTGCTCGCGGAAGTGCGGCCACGCGGCGCGAATCACGTTGTAGCCACCGTAGAGGTGCACCTTGAGCACGGCGTCCCAGTTCTCGAAGGACATCTTGTGGAAGGTGCCGTCGCGCAGGATGCCGGCGTTGCTGACCACGCCGTGCACGGCGCCGAATTCGTCGAGCGCGGTTTTGATGATGTTCTCGGCGCCCTCGGGCTCGGCGACGCTGTCGTAGTTGGCGACCGCCCGCCCACCGGCGTCCTTGATCTCCTTGACCACATCGTCGGCCATGTTGTGGCCGGCGCCGGTGCCGTCGCGCGAACCGCCGAGGTCGTTGACGACGACGCTGGCGCCCTCCTTGGCGAGGGTCAGGGCGTAGTCACGGCCCAGTCCCCCACCGGCTCCGGTGACGATGATGACGCGATCCTGCACTCCGGGCATAAGTTTCCTCTCTATTCTGAAAAACTCGTTCTAGCAATCGAATTGAAGCAATGTGTCAGAACATCCGGCGGGCCATCTTGAAGGCCCGCTCGGTGTACGGAGGATAGATGAAGCTCGACAGGTCCGGCCGAGTGGGTTTGGTCAACACCGACTTGCGGTGGCTGAACTCGTCGAACCCCCACTTGCCGTGGTAGGCACCCATCCCCGATGCGCCCACACCGCCGAACGGCAGCTTGGCCGTCGAGACCTGGAAGGCGATGTGGTTGACCAGCATGCCGCCGGCCGGCACCTCCTTGATCACCCGCTCGCGGGTCTCGCGCCGCTTGGTGAACAGGTAGGCGGACAGCGGCTTGGGCCGCGAGTTCACGAAACGTATTGCCTCGTCCAGGTTTTGAACGGTGATCACCGGCAGCACCGGACCGAAGATCTCGTTCTGCATCAGCGGCCCGTTCGGGTCGGGATCCACCACGACGGCGGGCTGGATGCGCAGGCTCGATGCGTCGCAGGCCCCGCCGACGGTGACCTTGCCGTCGCCTCCGGACAGGTAACCACTGATCCGGTCGAACTGGCGCTGGTTGACCACCCGCATGCCGTCCGGCTTGTCGGAGGTGAATTTCGTGATGGCGGCACTGATCTTGTCGACCAGTTCATCGCGGATCGTGGCGTCCGCCAGGACGTAATCGGGTGCGACACAGGTCTGCCCGGCGTTGAGCAGCTTCATCCAGGCGATCCGCTTGGCGGCCACCTCCACGTCGGCGTCCGCCGCGACGATGACCGGGCTCTTGCCGCCGAGCTCCAGGGTGCACGGGGTCAGGTGCGGCGCCGCGCCCTCATAGACCTTGCGGCCGATCTCGGTGCCGCCGGTGAACAGCACGCGGTCCAGGCCCTGCGCGATGAGTTCCTGGCTCGTCGCCCCGTCGCCCTCGACCACCGCGATGGCGTCGTTGTCGAGGTACTTGGGCACCAGCTCGGCCATCACATGCGCGGACGCCGCGGCGATCTCCGAAGGCTTGAGGATGACGGCGTTTCCGGCGGCGATCGCTCCGACCGCGGGGCCCAGCGTCAGGTAGTACGGGTAGTTCCAGGCGCCGATGATCAGCACGGTGCCGTAGGGCTCGTACTCGACCCAGCCGCGGCCGGGCAGCTGCGGCAGCTCGAGCAGTTGATACTTGCGTCGCGTCCACCGGCGCACCCGCTTCGCCGCGTACTTCGCTTCACCGGCGGTGGTGGCGATGTCGGCGATGTAGGCCTCGAACGGGCTGCGGTCCAAGTCTTCGGCGAGCGCCGCGGCGAGCGCGGCCTCGTTCTCCTCCATCAGCTTCACCAGTTGCAGCAACTGGCGCTTGCGCCATTCGATGTCGCGGGTGCGACCGGTGGCGAAGGTCTGGCGAAGCCGGGCAACCGTGGCGGGAATGTCGGTCGGTGCGGCCCCGTTCGTGGCGTCCTTGGAGGGCGATGTCTTCGATGCAACCGATTCGGTGGTCATCATTGTCCTTCCCGAGCAGGGTCCCGCCGCATGGCGGCCGCTCATCGGTGATAACCGCGATACTAACCATCCGGTTGGGAGAGCAATAGGAAGGATCCGGCCAACCCCGGTCTCGCGGGGTCGCATCGCCCCGGCGCCCGGCCCGCACGCGCGATGACCGGTGCGGTTACTTGACGCAGGGAACGTTCGCCGCGGTCATCTGGCTGAGGTCGGTCGGCGCCGGGGCGCGGTCACCGGCCCCGGTGGCGGCCACGGCACTCACCTGCCCGGACCCGGACGGGTCGGTCGTCGCTCCGGGGTGGGCCAGGTAGTCAGCTGCGGGGAATTGCGTTCCGACGGTCAACCGCACCGTGCCGGCGGTCACGGCGTCGTTCGCCGTCGCCGGCACATGCAGTTGATCGGCCAGGACCTGTGCGGCCTGGTCGGCCCCGGGGCCGTACTCGATGACGCTGTCGTCGGCCGGGACCGCCGCGGTCGTGGCGCTGCCGCGGGTGAAGCCGCGGCCGGCGAAGGCCTCCTCGATGGCGCCCGCCAGCCCGTCCCGTGAGGTGGCGTTGACGACGTCGAGGATCGCGGGTTCGGCCGGCGCCGGCGGCGGCTGGGTGGACGGTGATGCGGCCTCCAGCGCCACCGGTGTGTCCGACATGAAGCGCTCGTTGACGATGCGCCGGATGGTCGGCAGGTCGACCTGGTTGATGTCGGACCCGTTGGCGTCCTTGCCGAAGCCGGCGATCGGCAGGGTGTAGAGCGACAGCGGCCGCTCGCTCAGTTGCGAGGCCCGCGAAGCGAATTCCATGATGTCCAGCCCGTCGTCGACGGCGACGTTGTCGCGGGCGACCTGTAACAGTTTGCGTAGTCCGCTCACGCTGGACAGCGCGCCGCCGCTGCGGGCCGCCTTGACCAGCGACACCAGGAAGGCCTGCTGTCGCCGGGTTCGGTCGAAATCGGTGAAGGAGCCGTCGTTTTCGTCGCGCCGCTGCCGCACGAAGGCCATCGCGTCCGCGGCGTCGATGCGCTGCACCCCCTGGTGGAAGTCCGCACCCGAATAGCTGTCCCGCGTATCGGCGTTGAGGCACACCGTGATCGGTTCGACGGCCTTGGCGATTTGAAAGAACGCACCCAGGGTGACCTCGACGAAGTGGTCGACCGAGATGCCCAGAAAGTCGTCGACGGCGTTGATTTCGGCTTTGCGGCCGGCCTCGCGCGCGGTCTGCTCGCGAGCCGTCAGGTTGTTGGCGCCCGCCCCGCCCGAATTCCCGGCCGCCTGCGAATTCAGCGACTGCTGGTAGGCCAGCCCGTACGCTTGTTTGATCTTGCCGGCGCAGACCGATCCCGGGCAGCCCGGTAACTCCGCGTAGTCGTCACGCGGAATCGATATCGCGGTCAACGGCCCGTCGCCGTCCGAAATGTGCACGACGATAAGCACATTGGCGTTGTAGCCGCCCGAGCTCTCGTCGCCGGCGTGCAGCGCCTCGTAGACGTCCTGGGGCAGCGGCTTACCGTTCTGGTCCAGCCGGCTGTCCAGACCCATCAGCAGGATGTTCTGGTTGCCGTCCAGCGTCGTCGCCGCATTCGGCAGCGCGTGCGAAATGATGATCTTGCCCAGCGCGGTGTGATAGCCCGTCCAGCCCATACCGGTGATCGCCATGACCGAGGCCGAAGCGACGGCCGCGACGAACCGGCCCTTTCGCAGCGCCCAACGGTGCGATTGATCGGATCCGCCACTGGCCATAATGAATGACCATTGTCCCCGATGACCAGGCGAATTCCCGGTAACCGAGACCGCGAGCCACGGTTGACGTGCGACGCGTCTACGAAGTTAGGCGCCGCGAAGCCGCGGCTTTACAGCCGCTCGGCGATCACGAAGTCGGAGAAGGCGTCCCGGTCTTCGTCCACCTCGGAACTCTGCACCCCGCGGCCCAGGCGGTGCATCTCGTCGATCGAATTCTGCGCCGTTGCGCGCCAGCCGTTTTCGTTGAGCCAGTCGGCGAGGTTCGCGCGGTGCTCGTCGCGGTACATCAGCTCGCCGACGTCGACGGTCTCCTCCAGGCCGAGCTCGTCGGCCACCTTCTTGAACCGTTCCCGCATCTGCTGGCGCCGCTCCTCGGCGTGCATCGGCGCGGTTTCCGCGGAGACGCGGCTTCCCGCCGGGCTCAGCTCGCCGATCTGGGTGAACAGTTTGTCCTGCGCCTCGGCGGGCAAGTACATCAGCAACCCCTCGGCCAGCCAGGCGGTCGGCTGGGCCGGGTCGAATCCGGCGGAGCGCAGCGCGGCGGGCCAGTCTTCCCGTAGGTCGATCGCCACCTCGCGACGATCGGCGGAAGGCTTGGCGCCGCTTTCGGCCAGCGTGGTGGTCTTGTAGTCCAGCACCTGGGGCTGGTCGATCTCGTAAACCGTGGTGCCGGCCGGCCAGTCGAGGCGGTACGCCCGCGAGTCCAGTCCGGACGCGAGGATCACCACCTGCCGGATCCCGGCGGCGACGGCGTCGGCGAAGTACGAGTCGAAGAAGTGCGTCCGCACCGCCTGATACCCGCGCATGTGCTGCATGCGGGCGGCGGACTCTTCGTCGATGGCTTCGATCTTGGCCACGACGTCCGGGTCGAGCATGGCCTCCCACAAGACCTCGGCACCGGCGTTGTTGACGAGCAGCCGGGCGTAGGGGTCGCGGATCAGCGCGTCGGGTTGCTCGGTCTCGATGGCCCGGGCGGCGGCCACCATGACCGCGGTGGTGCCGACGCTGCTCTTGATGTCCCAGGTGTCGTCGTGGCTGCGCAGTGAACTCATGGCGGTGCTCCTTGGGTGGTCCTCGGTCAGGCGGTGGGCGTGCCGAGACGCGCCCGCAGCAGTGTGCTGCGGACCGCCTCGTCGGTCAGGTCGTCGGGTACCGGACGGCCCAGTCGGGCCATCTCGTCACGGTTGCTCACGCTGTGCACGCGCCAGCCGTGGTCGGCCAGCCACGCGGCGGCATCCGTTCGGTCCGGCTCGTGGTAGGTCAGCGCCTGGACATTGACGTCCAGCCCGAGCCGGTCGCGCATCCGCAGCCAGCGCTGCGAGTTGCTCCGGGAATTCAGGCCGAACATTTCGATGGCGATCTGGCTGTCCGGCGAGCTGAGCGCGGTGACCATCTCGAAGAGCCGGTCCTGAGCGTCGCTGGGCAGGTACGGGAGGAGCCCTTCGGCCAGCCAGGCGGTGGGTTGGGTGCGGTCGAATCCGGCCGCGGTCAGCGCCGCGGGCCAATCGTCACGCAGGTCCACCGCGACGGGGTGCCGGATGGCGGACGGCACGGCGCCGTGCTGCTGCAGGATCCCGGCCTTGTACTCCAGCACCTGAGGCTGGTCGATCTCGTAGACGGTGGTGCCGGCCGGCCACTCCAACCGGTACGCCCTGGAGTCGAGCCCGGCGGCCAGGATCACGACCTGCCGGATGCCGGCGCCGACGGCGTTCGCGAAGTACTCGTCGAAGAAGTGGGTGCGCACGGCCTGGTAGTCGATGCCGCAACGGTGCGAGCGCTGTCCGTGCTCATCACCGTCGAGCCAGGCCAGCCCGGGGTCGGCCAGCCGCGCCCACGCGGGGCCGGCCGACGAGACCAGCAGGCGCGCGAAGTCGTCGCGGATCAGCGGATCGGGCCCGGCGGTTTCCGCGGCCCGCGACGCGGCGACGCCAAGGGCGGTGGCGCCGACGAGTTCGGTGATGGTCCAGCTGTCGCCGGCAGACCGTACGGACGGTGGCAGCGAGGCATCCAGGTCAGTCATATCCCGCCCATGGTACCGGGATAAGTTAGTTAGCCTATACGCTTTGTGCGCAACTTCACTGCGCGGCGGCGCTCTAGTCCTGGCGCCCCTGGAATGCACCCTCCAGCAGCCCGCGCATCACGCCGACGAGCGCCAGCAGGGTTTCCGGGCTCTCGACGTACCCCGCATACAAGCCCACCCCGCACACGAGCACGAGCAGCGCCTCGGCCAGCACCGTCGCCTCGACGTCGGTCACGATTTCGCCGCGTTCGATCGCCTCGTTGATGACACGCAGCAGAAATTCTCGACTGATTCGTACTGAATCGTTATCGGTACCTATCAAATCCGGATGTCGCTGCGATTCGAGCACACCGCTGATTAAAAATGCGGATCCAGCAGGGTTTTTCGAATTGGCTCTGGTCGCTTCGGAGATGAATGCCGTCAACTGCGCCACCAGCGTCGTCTCGCGTTGGGCTTGTTTGATACCGGCCCCGATGACGAATTCGTTGGTGTCATCCAGCACTTCCCGATAAAGCGCCCGTTTACTCGAGAAATAATGGTTGATCGCCGGCCGGGTGAGGTCCGCGCGGGCTGCAATGGCCTGGAACGTCGCGCCGTCGTAGCCGCGTTCACTGAAGACCAAACGAGCAGCTTGGATGATCCGCTGCCGAGTCTCGTCAGCCTTCGCGGCAGGCGGCCGTCCGGGCCTGCGGTTCCCCCGTGGAAGCATTGCTAGAGTGTGCCACCCCCACGGTGCGGCATTAGCGCATTTGGCGGAATGCTGCCAAATTTTCCGGCTTGGTAGTCCTCGAGCGCCTCGATCAATTCCGCGCGGGTGTTCATCACGAAAGGCCCGTAGTGGAATACCGGCTCGCGAATCGGGCGACCGCCCAGAAGCAGCAAATCAATGGCTCCGTCAACGGCCGTCGGGCCGGAATCCTGGACGTGCCGGGCTCCCACGGTGATCCGATCGCCGGGGCCCAGCACCGCTAGCTGACCCTGGTGGATCGGATGAGCGACCGGCCCCACGTACCCGCTGCCGGACAACACGTAGACCAGCGCATTGAAGTCGCGCCGCCACGGGATGTTGAGCTGGGCCCCGTTCTCAATGGTCGCGTGCGCCAAGGTGATCGGGGTGTGGGTGACGCCGGGGCCCCGGTGTCCGTCGATGTCGCCGGCGATGATGCGGATCAGCGCTCCGCCGTCCTCGGAGGCGAGCAACGCGGCGTCGCCGCCTTCGATGGACTGATACCGCGGGGCCGCCAACTTGTCTTTCTTGGGCAGGTTCACCCAGAGCTGGACGCCGTGGAAAAGCCCGCCGCTGTCGACCAGCTCGGCCGGCGGCGTCTCGATGTGCAGGATGCCGGAGCCGGCCGTCATCCACTGCGTCGCGCCGTCGGCGATCAGGCCGCCACCGCCGTGCGAGTCCTGGTGCGCGAACTTCCCGTCCAGCATGTAGGTGACGGTCTCGAAGCCGCGGTGCGGGTGCCAGTCGGTGCCCCGGGCCTGCCCCGGCTGGTACTCGACCTCGCCCATCTGGTCCATGTGCACGAAGGGATCCAGCGCGGCCGCGCTGACTCCCGCGAAAGCGCGCACCACCGGGAAGCCCTCGCCCTCGTAGCCACGAGGGCCGGTGGTGATCGATCGGACCGGCCGCTCGGTATCCGCGGGTCCGGGACCGCTGACGCGTGGCAACGTCAGCGTGTTAGCGGTAACTGCAGGCATCTGGCCTCCTCATATAGTTACGCTATATAACCGGACTAGGGTCCATTTATTCCGGAGAGCGCGGGCGGCATGCCCACCGAAGACATTCGCCCCGGCGTGCGGGCACCGGGGCGAATGCGCGTAGTTTCGTCGGAGCGGGCTGCTCAGGATTTGCCACGAGCGCTGCTGGCGGCGGCCTTCTCGGTGCTCTTACCCTGGTGCGCCAGCTCGCCGCCGGCGCTTTCCAGGTGCGCCCGGACGAACCATTGGAACTTCTCCAACTGTCCCGCCTGGCCGATCAGCAGATCCTGGGTCACCTGGTCGAGTTCGTCTGTCTCCTCGATGTATTGGCGAACGTCCTCGATGACGCCGGTGTAGACGAGGTCCAGTGCGGCCAAGTGCGCCTGGACCGTGTCGCGGCCGACCGAGTAGTCGTCCCACGAGCGGTCCTTGATGATGGCGCCGGGCGTGCCTTGCGGCGAAGCACCAAGCGCCGCAATGCGTTCCGCAACATCGTCGGCAAACCCTCGGACGGCGTCCACTTGCGGGTCGATCATCTCGTGCACGCCGATGAAGTTGGGGCCAACCACGTTCCAGTGAATGTGCTTCAGCGTCAGATGAAGATCGTTGTAGGTGCTCAGTTGCTTTTGCAGCAGCTCGCTGAGCCGCGCCGCCTGCTTGTCGGTCAATCCCGGAATTGTGAACTGAGTCATCGCTTCTTTCCTAGCTTCCTTCCATGGGGTTCACACACGATTACTTGCCCGTTGGATACCCGATGGCCAAGCTGAAAAACGCGACGGATCAAAGCGAGTGGATTTGCTGCACCGGCAGCCTCGGCCCGCGGCGGGGCTCGTATGCCAGTCCGCTGGCCTCGAGCAACCGGACCACGCGCTGGCGGTGGGGCCGCATCGGCTCGAGCAGTTCGAGCATGCCCGCGTCATCGACGGGTCGGCCGAGCAACGTCCAGCCGATCATCTTGGGAATGTGGTAGTCCCCCACCGACACGGCGTCCGCGTCGCCGAAGGCGCGTTGTGCGGTCTCGGCGGCGGTCCACTCCCCCACCCCCGGCAGCGACATCAACGCCTCACGCGCCTGCACCGTCGGCCGCGACACCAGCCGCTCCAGCGACGGGGCCCGCCGCGCACACGTCACTACGGCCTGCGCCCGCCGCGGGTCGACGTTGGCGCGGTGAAACTCCCACGACGGGATGTGCCGCCACACGTCGGCCGGGGGCATGACCCGCATGCCGGCCGGCGCCGGCCCGGGCGCCGGCGTGCCGTACTTCGCCACCAACACCCGCCATGAGCGAAACGCATCGGCGCCGGGCACTCGCTGCTCGATGATCGCGGGGATCAGCGCTTCGAGCACCTGCCCGGTGCGGCCCAGGCGCAGGTGCGGAACCCGTTGCCGGGCGGCGGCAACCGTCGGATGCCGCGCCACGAAGTCCGAGTCGTCGTCCTCAAAACCCAGCATGGCGGGCAGCATTTCGATGAACTCGTGCGCGCCGCTGCCCCAGGCGGCACCGTGCGCGGCATTGGGCCCGACGCGGCTGATCCGGGCCGTGACGGGCCCGCTGGGCAGCAGGCTGGTGCGCCAGATCGAGCCGTCACCGGGGGCCCGGAAGCATGGATCCCCGCGGCCGCGGCGAAGGGGCGCCAACGTGTGCCCGAAGCTGACCGCTCCGGGAAACACGACCGTGCGCGCGGTCTGCACCTGATGACTCTCCGACTGCTCTGATTGACCGTGAACTGCGTGCCAGGTCAATATTGCGTTGTGATGACGCCGTTCGATGACCCGCAGGGCGAACTGGCCTGGATGTTCCTGCAGAGCACCAGCGACGGCGGCGATCTGGACGAGGGCTTCGCCCTGCTCAGTGACGACTTCACCTACTGGACGCTCTACACTCGCACGCCCTGCGACAAACACGTACTCCGGCGGTCGATCGAGCGACGCAAACAAGACCTCGAGCTGACCATCGACCTGGTGCGCTGCGTGAACGAGGGAGAGACCGTGGTCGTGGAGGCGCAGGCCACCGGCACCACGTCCGACGGCGTCGAGTACGACAGCCCGTTCGTGTGCATCTTCGACACCCGCGACGGGCTGATCGTCTCCATGCGCGTGTACAGCGACACCCGTGCGGTGGCGGCCGCGCTTCCCGGGTGGACGCCCTACTGAGCCGAGATGCTGATGTCGGCCTTGTTGGGGTAGAACGCCACGTGCCCGGCAATCTTTTCGACCGCCGGATACGGCTGCTCGTAGGTCCAGATCACATCGTCGACGGTGTCACCGACCGAGGTGGTCACGCTGTAGTAGCTGGCGTTGCCCTTGAAGGGGCAGTACGTGCTGGTGTCCGTCGGGGTGAGCCGGTCCTGCACCACGTCGGTGATCGGAATGTATTGCACCGCAGGCAAAGTGGCTTCGCGTAATTCCAGCGCGGCCGTGGTGTCGGCGACGAGCTCGCCGTTGACGCGTACCTGCACACGCCCCTTGGTCGGCTCGATGGTGATCGGGTGCCCGGCGCTGGGTTCTTTGATTTCCGGGTGGGCCATGGTGGTTCCTCCTTAGACGCCTTACCGTTGTGCAACGCGCGTCCGCGGTCAAGGCTTCCCGCGGGGCGGACCGAATGCGTAGCGGTGGTACTGCGACATGTTGGCAACCGCGTCAACCTGCGACATGACCTTGCCCAGGGCTCGGGATGAGCGGGGCAACTGCGCGAAGGTGTACGACTCGAACCATCGTTCCCAGGCCAGCAGCCGCACCCCCGGCACGGCTTCGATGATGTCGTCGGGCCCGTTGATCGCCCAGTGCAGCGTGGACCCGGACCGTCGCACCACTGTGTTGAGCCATTGCGACTTGATCCCGAGCCAATTGAACGCGTCGAACTGCAGCTCACCCGATGCGAACCGGCCGACCACCCTGCGCAGTAGGGCGGTGCCGTCCTGCTCGGTGAGATACATGGTCAGCCCCTCCCCGATCATCAGCGTGGGACGGTCGGCTGGGATTTCGGCCAGCCATGCCGGGTCGGTGACCGAGGCGGCGACGACGCGATAGTGATCGCGGCTCGGGTAGAGCTGGGTTCGCAGGGCCACGACCTCGGGGTAGTCGACGTCGTACCACTGGACGCCCGGGCCCGGCTGCAAGCGGAAGAATCGGCTGTCCAGCCCGCAGCCCAGGTGCAGCACGACCGAACGAGGATGTGCGGCAAGGAATTTGCGCGTCCATTGGTCGAAGTGCGCCGACCGGGTGGTCACCGACGGCGCCCGCCGCGGGGTGATGGTCGTTTTCTTCCAGTCGTAGTCGATGCGCTCGACGATCTCCTTCGCATACCGATCGCCCAGGATGGGTTTCGGAAAATCGGCGTCCAGCGCCTTGGCGTAGAACGTCGCCAACATGGTCTGGGGCGCCCCGCTGAGATCGACGGGTATTCGCGCGGTAGTCACACCGCGAGGCTAGCCCCACCCCAAGCCCCCGCGCCGCGTCCTGAACAGCGGTCGGCGTGGTGTTCAGCCGGGAGTTGTGCTCCTGCCTTTGGCATCTCGCATCGCGGCCCAGAACCGGGCCGCCTCGCGGATGGATTCCTCGACCGGGCGCGGCTGCCAGCCCAATTCGCGGACGGCCTTGCTGTGGTCGACGGGCGCTTCGGCACGCATCATGCGCACCGACGCGAGGCTGAGTTCGGCATCCTTGCCGGTGAGGCGCGCCCGCAGGTTGCCCAGCGCACCCATCGCATACAGCACCGGGACGGAGATCGAGCGCCGCGGCGCCGGCACACCGGCCTCGTCGGCCGCGATCCGGACCACCTCTTTCAACGCGATCATCCGCTCGGAGATCAGGTACCGCTCGCCGATGCGCCCGCGTTCGGCGGCCAGGATCATCGCCCGGGCGGCGTCGGTGACACCGACGACTTCGAGCTGGATGCCCTCCATCGTGAAGGGCAGCTTGCCGAAGACCGCGCCGGCGATGAACGCGCCATGCGGGGTGCGGCCCCAGTCACCGCTGCCGTACGTCGTCGACACGCACATCGCCACCGCGGGCAGCCCGGCCTCGGCCACGTAGCGCATCACCAGGTTCTCGGCCTGGACCCGGGACTGGACGTAGTCCGACAACCCGCGGGTGCCGACGATGTCCTCCTCGGTGGCGACGTGGCCGTGGCGCCGGCCCACGGTCGCGTAGGTGCTGGTGAAGATGAACCGGCGCAGGTCGGGTTGCGCGACGGCCACGTCCAGAACGTTGCGCAGCCCTTCGACGTTGGTGCGAAACAGCGGCGCGGTATCGCGCAACCAGGCGCGGGTGTCCACGACGCAGTAGTAGACGTCGTCGACGCCGTCCATCGCCTCCTGCAGCACGGCGGTGTCGAACACGTCGCCGTGAAACCGGGACAGCTCCAGGTCGTCGATCGAGCGGGTGTTCGCGCCCTCGCGCACCATGGCCCGCACCTGGTGGCCGTCGGCGACGAGTTGGCGGGTCACATGCGAACCCAGAAAGCCGTTGGCGCCGATGACAAGTTTGGGTTTCGTGCTCACTGAGCGCCTCCGTACTGCTCCATGAATCGCGCGCCGTCCTCGTCGAGGGTGCCGAGTTCCTGCGCCTTGCGGCACCACTTCATCGTCGCCTGCACGAAGCGCAGCGGGTTGTAGATGTCTTCCTGCTGACGCCACAGGCCGTCGCCGGCGTAGGTGATGATCGAGATGTTCGTCGCGCCGATGACCGTGCCGTCACCGGGATCGCGCATCGGGTTGTCGAGTTCCATGATGATGCGCCCCGTGGGCTCGTCGATCACCGACCACAGCGACGGGAACGCCACCATGTGGCTGCCGGGAAAGCTGCCCATCGTCTTGCTGATCCACTCGCGGACCTCGTCGCGGCCGTGCATGGTGCCGGCCGCGTGCTCGATATACACGACGTCGGGTGTGTAGTGCTGGACCCACGCGTCCCAGTCGTGTGATTGCGCCGCCGCGTCGACGGTCGCTTCGAATTCTTCGAAGGCGGCGGCCAGTTCGCTACGCGAGAACTTTGGCGTGCTCATGATTTCGCGGCACCGTTGCAGCTCATCGGCGGAGTGTAACCTGGCGTCATTGTTGCCGGTTATGGAGGACGAACGATGACCAACCAGAAAGCGATTCTCGCCGGCGGCTGCTTCTGGGGGATGCAGGAACTGATCCGCAAGCAGCCGGGCGTGGTTTCCACCCGGGTCGGTTACACCGGCGGCGACGTCCCCAATGCGACCTACCGCAACCACGGCACCCACGCCGAGGCGATCGAGATCGTCTATGACCCGGCGGTCACCGACTACCGCACGATGCTGGAGTTCTTCTTCCAGATCCACGATCCGACAACGAAAGACCGGCAGGGCAACGACCGGGGACCCAGTTACCGGTCGGCCATCTTCTATCTCGACGACGAGCAGAAGCGGATCGCGCTGGACACCATTGCCGACGTCGAGGCGTCCGGGCTGTGGCCCGGCAAGGTGGTGACCGAGGTCAGCCCGGCCGGCGACTTCTGGGAAGCCGAGCCCGAACACCAGGACTACCTGCAGCACTATCCCAGCGGATACACCTGCCACTTCATCCGCCCGGGCTGGAAACTGCCGCGCCGGGCGACCTCCAGCCAATAGCGGACTGCGCCGAATTCAGCGCCGGCGCACCAGGATCCGGCCGCCGTCCTTCGGGGTGAAGGCAACCCCGCGGCAATGCCACCGCTCGCCGGGTGCGTCCGTAGTCTCAATCGTCAAGCGGCGCAACACCGTCCGGAGCACCACGTCCATCTCCATGTTGGCGAATGCCGCCCCTACACAGCGGCGGGTCCCGCCACCGAACGGAATCCACGACAGCGCCGACGGTTTGGTGTCGATGAAGCGTTGCGGGTCGAACCGCCGGGGATCGGGGAACACGTCGGGGTTGTCGTGTATCTGCGCGATGCCGACGATGATCGAATAGCCGCGCGGGATCACCCATTCGCCGAGCTGGTAGGCCTCGGGGTAGACGTGGCGACCGGCGAAATCGATGACGGTCCGTGCCCGCTGGACCTCCAGGATCGTCGCTTGGCGCAGCTCGCTGCCGCCGTTGTCGGCCTCCTCGACCAGCCTCGCCAATAGCTCAGGGTGCCGGCTGATCCGCTCGAATGCCCAGCCCAGCGTGGATGCGGTGGTCTCGTGCCCGGCGGCCAGCAGGGCCAGGAGCTCGTCGCCGATGTCCTTGCGCGACATCGCGGAACCGTCGTCGTAGGTGCTGCGCAACAGCAGCGCGAGCACGTCGGTCCGCTCGGCGAAGTTCGGGTCGGCCCGCTCGTCGGCGATCAGCTTCTCGATGACGTTGTCGTATTGCCGCCGCCACTTGTCCAGGCGGCCCCACGGGCCGAACCGGGGATAACGCTTCGGCTTCGGCAGCGCCGCAAGGCGGGAGCCCAGCGTGACCCACGGCGGGATCAGCCGGCGCAGCTCGTCGAGTTCGGCGCCCTCCGCGCCGAAAACCGCACGCAGGATGGCATTCAGCGTGATTCGCATCATCGGCGGCAACGTCGCGAATGACCTGCCCTCCGGCCAGCTGGCCATCTCGCGCAGCGTCTCTTCTTCGATGATGCTCTCGTAATTCTTCATGCTCTTGCCGTGAAATGGCGGAGCCAGCAGCCGTCGCCGGCGACGATGGTCGTCGCCCTCGAGTCCGAATACGGAGCCGGGACCGAACAGCCTGCTCAAATTGGGTTGGATGTTGCCGAGTTCGTCTGGGCTGGTGGTGAAGATCTGTTTGGCCAGCTGTGGGTCACTGACCATGATGACGCGCCCCCACATCGGCAGGCGCAGCGTGAAGACGTTTCCGTAACGGCGTGACAGTCGTCGCATCATCGTTCGCCGCGACGTCGCGAAGCCGAGGCCCTGAAGCGCTTTGGGAACCCGGACGGCCGGAGGCAATTTGATTGCGGTCGGCGGGGCGGCGACTTGTTGGCTCATGATGACGATTTCTCCCAACATCTGCCCCGGCACCGGGGTGGTACGGCGATGTACCGCGGTATCTGCCGAGTACGGTACTCTGAAGTACCAAGCCTGACAAGGTGCCGCACTCACCGAAAGGGGCGCCCGCGTGACACCAGCGGTGACAGCGACAGCCGCCGACGCGGTCGCGGGCGACGCACCCGGCGAGCCGGATCCGTTTCGGCAACGGCTGCTCGACGGACTCGCCGCCTCGATCACCGAGCGCGGCTACCGCGCCAGCACGGTCGCCGACGTCGTCCGCTCCGCGCGCACGTCCAAGCGCACCTTCTACGACCACTTCGCCGGCAAGGAAGAGTGCTTCCTCGAGCTGCTGGCCGTCGACATCGAGAAGCTGGGCGCCACGATCACGGCCTCGGTCGATCCCGTGGCCGATTGGCACGTGCAGATCCGCCAGGCCGTCGACGCCTATGTCGGATACATCGAGGCCCGGCCGGCCATTACGTTGAGCTGGATCCGCGAACTGCCCTCGCTGGGTGCGGCCGCTCGCCCGGTGCAGCGCCGTGGGCTGCAGTTGCTGACCAGCCTGCTGATCGACCTCAGCGCCAGTCCCGGGTTCCGGCGCGCCGAGCTGCCCCCGCTGACGGCGCCGTTGGCCGTGATCCTCTTGGGCGGCCTGCGGGAGCTGACCGCACTTGCGGTCGAAGACGGTAAACCGGTCCGAGAAATCGTGGAACCGGCCGTGGATGCGTCCGTAGCCCTGCTCGGCCCGCGCCATTAGGCCCGCACGTCCGCGTAAGTGAAAGCGTCACAAGCCATCCCGGCTCTGGCCCGGTAGGTCTAGGCTCACCGCAGACCCACTCGTTTCCGACTTGGAGGATCCTGCGATGCGGCTCTCGACTCGAAACCAGCTCAGGGGCACCATCACCGAGGTCGAACTCGGCACCGTGATGGCCGTGGTGAGGGTGACGCTCGACGGCGGCGATCAGGTCATCACGTCGTCAGTCACCAAGGACGCCGCGACCGACCTCGGCCTCAAGGTCGGGCAGCCGGCGACCGTGTTCATCAAATCGACCGAAGTCACCATCGGCGTCGACTAGGGCCGGCACCGAAAAGCCTTCACCCGCGTTATTTTTCGGCGAGTAAACTGCGAACCCGGTCCAGGACCAGATCGGGGCGCTGGTCGACGATCCAATGGCCGACGCCGTCGACCAGCTCGACCTCGAAATCAGCGATGTGATCGGCATATCCGTCGGTGAGGTCCGCCGTGATCACCGGATCTTTGGTTCCTGTCAGCCAGCGGACCGGGACGTCGATGCGAGCATCGTTGTATTGGCCGCGCATCCATTTGCGCATCTCTTTGGTTTGGAAGCTGCGGTACCACCGCGAACCCGCCTCTGCGTGGCCGGGCTGTTGCATGCACTCGAGGTACATGCGGGTGTCCTCCTCGGGCAGGGTGTAACCACCGCCGACCCATGACCCGAGCATCCGGACGAACCGGGAGTTGGGGTCGCTGATCACCCGCGGCCCGATGACCGGCAGCGAAATCGGGATCTGATACCAGAGCCGCCAGATATTGCGCAGCGTCGACAGGCTCGGCTTCACCCACGGCGCAACGGTATTCACCCCGAAAAATCCTGTCACCCGCTCCGGGTGGCGCAGCATCATGATGAACGCGACCGGGCCGCCCCAGTCGTGGGCCACCAGCTTGACCGTCGCGACGCCCAACCGGTCCAGCACCCCGGCCAAATCGTCGGCCATCTCGTCCTTGGTGTAGCTGGTGCGTGGCGCCGAACTCCAGCCCGAGCCGCGCAGGTCCGGACACAACACCCGGTAGCCGTCGGCGGACAGCGGCCCGATCAGCTCGCGCCATTCCCACCAGTTCTGCGGGAAGCCGTGCACCAACATCACCGCCGGCCCGCTCGCCGGTCCCGCCTCCGCGACGTGGATCGTCACGCCGTTTCCCAGATCGACGTATCTGTGTTCCACCCCGTCCAGCGCCGGCATTGTGACCATGAATTCAGAACGTAGCCGCTCGGAAAGGCTTAGGCCAGAAACCGCTCGACATACGGCGCGAAGCGCTCGTGCAGGTCGCCCTCGTCCAGCCCGAACATCTCATAGGACGTCTCGACACTGCCCAGTCGCCCGCGCCGGTGGCCCGCGAGGTAGTCGCCGATGGCCGCGCGCGCCTCATCGGTGAACGGTTCGCCGGCCAAGGCGTATACCCGCTCGGCGACGCCGAGTTCGTCCGCCATGAAGTCGTCGAACCGGATGTCGATCGAGCGGTCCGGTCCGATGGTGTCGCGGTCGCGGATCAGCGCGGTGAGCATCTGATCGAGGCGGTCGATCCACGAGTTGGCGATCTGCTCCACCGGCACCGGCGAGCGGTGCATGCGGGCGGAGTAGGTGATCATCGCGATCATCGACAGCGCCACCGGCACCGGGTCGCGGTGGGTGAACACGACGATGCTGTCGGGGAACACCCGATTCAGGACGGGCACCTGCTCGAGATGCTGAGGCGATTTGAGCAGCCAGCGCCGTCCGCCGCGCAGGAACTGCATCGCCCGGAGTTGAGTGGCCAGGTACTGATAGTGCGGCGTTTGGTCGTGAGCCTGGTAGTAGTCCCGCCAGCGGGGGACGTCGGCGAGCGTCTCCAGCAGCATCGTGGACACGTCGTTGGCCAGCAGCTGAATCTCTTCGTGGACGTGGTCGGTGGTCATCTCGTGCATCAGGGGGAAATGTGGCATCACCATGTTGATCACGCCGACCGCGACATCCATCCGGGTTCGCCGCGGATCCGGTTGCACGTCAAGTTCATTCGGCATCGGGAACGGCTCGTTGCTTTCCCAGTACGGCATGGTGCGGAACGTAGGCGGCGCGGCCAGCAGGTTGTGCAGGTGCGTGGTGCCGGTGCGGGGCAGCCCGGCGATGACCACCGGCGAACGCAGTTCGATCCCGTTGATCTCGGGATGGCGAGTCAGCAGGTCGGCCAACAGCAGCCGGTTCTTGAGGATCTGCAGCAGTTGCCCGTAGAAGTTGACCACTCCGGCGTCGTGCAACCCGTCGATCTCGCGCAACGCGGCGAGGTAGACATCGAGGCGCTCGCGGTAGTCGTCGGGGCCGAAATCGTTCAGGCCGGTGTCGGCCCTGGCCTGCGCGTGCAAAGCGCCGGCATCCAACGGGCATTGCGGGGCCATCGTGGCCATCATGTCGAGAATCTGCTGACCCTCGGCACTGAATTGGGGCTGGGCAAGGTCGTCGAGGCGAACGTTCACGGCGACTTATGTTACTCTGAGTTTCGTAATGGTAGTAGATTTTGGTCGTCCTCGTGATCCGCGGATCGACGGTGCGGTGCTCAGCGCCACCGTCGAGCTTCTCGCCGAGACGGGCTACGCCTCGCTGTTGGTCTCCGCGATCGCCGAGCGCGCCGGCACCAGCAAGCCCGCCATCTACCGGCGCTGGCCGAGCAAGGCGCACCTCGTCCACGAGGCGGTGTTCCCGATCGGCGCCGCGACCGAGCTTCCGGATACCGGGTCGCTGCCCGAGGATCTGCACGAAATGGTCAGTCGCTCAATGACTTTCCTGAGCACACCGCCCGCCCGGGCGGCGCTGCCTGGACTGGTCGCCGAGATGGCCGCGGACCCGACCCTGCACTCGGCGCTGCTGGAGCGGTTCGCCGACGTCATCGGTGGCGGGCTCACCGAGCTGCTGCAGCGAGCCGTCACCCGTGGCGAGGTCCGCGCCGGCGTGACCGCCTCCGAGCTCACCGAGGCCATCGCCGGCATCACGCTGATGGGCCTGCTCACCCGCCCCGACGAGCTCGACGACTCCTGGGTCGACCGCACCACCGCATTGCTCCTGAAAGGAATCAGCGCATGAAGCACCAATCGACCGAGGCGTGGCAGGACCTACTGAAAACCCTTGGCGAACTGGGTAACTCGTTCCTCGAGGGTGACCGTGCGGTCACCGACGATCGACACGTCGCCGACGGCTACCGCATGCTGGCCGCCACCCTGGGCGTGGCCCTGGATGCTTACCTGTTCCCCGAGCCGGGCCGGCCGCAGTTCGTCGCGGTCAACACGCCCTTTCGCCGCGACCGCCGCTGGGGCGGGGACAACACCGACGCCTACTACTTCATCTGCCCGATCGATCCGGCCCGCCGGTACCGGATCAGCGGGAACAAAGGTGACAGCGTGTACTTTTCGGTGACGGCCTACAACGAGCCGACGCCGGGCGCCTGGTCGGATCGGGTCGTCGCGATCGTCCGCGACACCGACCTCGAGATCGACTCCGACGGCAACTTCAGCTTCGAGTTTCCCGCCACCCCCGACGCGGCCGTGCTGATGACCCGCGACTATCAGGCCGATCCCCTGACCGGGCGCCCTGTGACCTGGCACATCGAGGCGCTCGACGAGCCCGACCCGATCCGGCACGGTGACGCCGAGACCGCGGCGAGCCTGCGCGCCGCCGCCACTTGGCTGCGGACCATGTTCGCCATCGTGCCGCTGGCCGTCGGAAACCGGGTTGACCAGCAGCATGCTCTGGGGCACGAAACCGCCCATGCCGCCAACGCTTTCGCCGATCCCTATCAGGTGCCCGACGCCAACTTCGGCTGGTCGGCGCGCGACGCCTGCTACTCCTACGGCAGTTTCGTGCTCGACGAGGACGAGGCGCTGGTGATCACGCACCGGCCGCCGGCGTGCAGGTTTTGGAACCTGGTGGTGTGGAACCAGTTCATGGCGACGGTCGGCCCGGAGGACGCCCGCTGCTCGCTGAACGGCCACAGCGCCGTGCTCAACAGCGACGGTTCCGTGACGGTCGTCTTGTCCGCCGCCACGACGGCGCACCCGAATTCGCTTACCACGCTGGGCTATCCGCGCGGCAACCTGGCATTCCGTTGGTTCCTTGCCGACGGCGTGCCGCAGCGGCCCGAGGTGGAACTCGTCAAGGCAGCCGACGCCCCCACCGACACGCACTGAGTTCGGCGGTGGCGACCCGCGTCGCCCGGCAATGCCGCCCTCGTGATCGCCACTGGCAACAACCAAGGGGTCGCTAGGGCTATGCAGACCATGCGGTTGTTGGCTCACGATTCGGGGCCCGCGGTATTCGCAGCGGGTCAACCTCTTGTTCTTCGGTTTTGGGCTGCTGGGATCTGGGCACTAATTTTGGACGGCGGGGCTGCCCTGGCGGCCAATGTGCGCCGTGCTGATGGATCACACCCCGGCGCGGATCGGGCCGCCGAGATTTGTCGTACCCGGCTGCAATGCTGAGGTTATGTCCTTAACTGCGTCACCTCCCGCCGTGGGGAGTCCCGCCGAGCGTCTTGAGGTGTTGTTCGAGGAGTTGGCGGAGTTGAGCGGTCAGCGCAATGCGATTGATGGGCGCATGGTGGAGATCGTGGCCGAGATCGATCGCGACGAATTGTGCGGTGTCACCGGCGCGCGGTCGGTGCCGGCGTTGGTGGCCTGGAAGACCGGCTGCTCGCCGGCCAACGCCCACACGATCGCCACCATCGCGAGCCGGCTCGAGGAGTTCCCACGCTGCGTTCAGGGCATGCGCGAGGGCCGGCTGTCGGCCGATCAGGTCGGCGTGATCGCGGCGCGGGCCGGGGAGGGTTCTGATGAGCACTACGCGCAGTTGGCGCGGGTCGCCACGGTCACTCAGCTGCGCACCGCGGTCAAGTTGGAACCGCGACCCGAACCCGAACCCCGGCCCGAGCCCGAGCCCGAGCGCACTTTCACCACGACCACCAATGAGCAGGGCAGCTGCTACCGGATCACCCTTGCCCATCATGACGCCGCGAAGTTCGACGCCGCCTTGGCCTCTCATCGTGATGCGCTGATCGCCGAATGGAAACACGACCACGGCAATGGTGCGGGCACGTCAGATCAGCGCCCGCCGTTTCCGGGCACCGCCGAGGCGTTCATGCGTCTAGTCGAGGCCGGCTGGGACGCCGAGGCGGCCCGCCGCCCGCACGGGCAGCACACCACCGTGGTGGTGCACCTCGACGTCGAGCAGCGCGCTGCCGCCCTGCATCTGGGTCCGCTGCTGTCCGACACCGAACGCCGGTACCTGACCTGTGATGCCACCTGTGAAGTCTGGTTCGAACGCCACGGCCAGGTCATCGGCGCCGGACGCGCGACCCGGCTTATCGACCGGCGGCTTCGCCGCGCGCTGGAGCATCGCGACCGCACCTGCGCCGTGCCCGGCTGTGGCGCCACCCGTGGTCTGCACGCCCACCACATCCAGCACTGGGAAGACGGCGGCCCCACCGAGTTGGCCAACCTGGTGCTCCTCTGTCCCTACCATCACCGGTGCCACCACCGGGGCGTCATCACCATCACCGGACCCGCCCACGCACTCATCGTCACCGACACCGCGGGCCGATCACTGAACCCGGGATCGCTGGCGCGCCCACCAACGCAACCCCCGCCCGCGGTGGCGCCCTGCCCGGGACCCACCGGCGAACGCGCCGACTGGTGGTGGTACACACCCTTCCAACCCCAACCACCACCGCCAAGCAACTAGGTTACTTGGCGTCCTATCGAAACCGAAACACATTGGGGCATAGCTAATTTCGTTAGCATAACCCGATGCTATCGGTCAAGGCCGATAACACGACCTTTATCACTGTCGTGGCCTTGGCGGTCGGTAGGGCTGACCTGCGGGCTCGACTCGCAGGTGGTGCGGATCTGTGCACTAGCGACCCTTTGTCGCTAGGCCTCGCGGACCAGTTCGATCGCCCGGCCCAGCGTCTCCAGCTTGGCGTCCAGCGTGTCGCCCGCGGGATACAACCGCACGGTGTTCACGCCAGCGTCGCGCCACACCGCAAGGCGCGCGGAGACCATCTCCTCGGTCCCGATGAGCGTGGTGGCCAGCACCATCTCGTCGGTCACCAGGCCGGCCGCCCCGTCCCGGTCGCCGCGCTGCCAGCGCTCGCGCACCGCGGCGGCAACGTCCGCCCAGCCCTGCCGGCTGTAGGCCCGGTTGTAGAAATTCGTGCTCGACGATCCCATCCCGCCGAGGCTGAAGGCCAGCTCCTTCTTGCGGCCCGCGACCATGCCCCGCAGCTCGTCTTCGTCTGCGGCAAAGGCGACTTCGGCACCCTGACAGATGTCGATGTCGGCTCGGGTACGGTTCGCGGCCGCCAGCCCGTCGTCGAGGTGCGAGAAGTAGGCGTCGCCGGCGCCCTCGGGGACAAAGCTGGTGCCCAGCCAGCCGTCGGCGACCCGTCCGGTCAACCGCAGCATAGCCGGTGACAGGGCGGCCAGGTACACCGGAATAGGGTGCTCGGGGCGGTTCGACAACCGCATCGGCACCGCCTCGCCCCCGGGTTGGGGGATCTCGAATTCCTTTCCGGCATAAGCGATTTTCCCGCCCGCAAATGCCTGCCGCACAACGTCGATCGTCTCCGAGATGCGCGCCAACGGCCGGCGGAACGAGGCGCCGTGCAGGCCCTCGATCACCTGCGGGCCCGAGGCACCCAACCCGAGCAGGAATCGCCCGTTCGACAGGTTGGACAGCGTGATCGCGGTCTGGGCGACCATCACCGGCGAGCGGGTGCCGACCTGCAGCACGCCGGAACCCAGCAGCATCCGCTCGGTGCGGGCCGCCAGGTAGCCCAGCGCCGACGGCGCATCCGCGCCCCACGCCTCGGCCACCCAGCAGACATCGAGACCCAGCTTCTCCGCCTCGACGGCCAACGCCACGACCTCAGCGGCCTCGCTCCCGGCACCGGACAGCTCGACCGTCGTGGCCGTCCGCATCAATGCACTCCGTGTTCGGCCAGCCGTTTGATCGCCGCCAAGGTCTTTCCGATCGCGCCCTCGAACTCGCGCAACCGCACGAACACAATCTTCTGCTCCTTGTCGGGCATCGACTCGATGGCCACCGACAGGCCCGAGCGTCCCGGCCCCATCTGCATCCAGTAGTTCAGGACGGTGCCGCCGTCGCGGGGGGCCAGCCGGAATCGCCACTTGGCCGCGGGATCGTCGGGTTCGCCGACGGCCCAGGCGAACTCGTGCGGCTGGTCGCAGGCGACGATCTGCGAGGTGCTGCTCCACTGCCCGAACGCCTCATGCTCGTTGTGTCCGATGAAGCGCGCGCCGACCCCTGGGCCGTTCGATCCCTCCGCCCATTCCACGGCCTTCAGCTCGCTGCTGAACGCGGGCATCAGCGCGATATCGGATACCAGGCTCCAGACCCGGGCCGGATCGGCGTCGATCCACGTCGAAGCTTCCACTGTCGGGGTATCCGCATAGCGCGCGCCGGTCCATTCCACGGACCTCATTGTCCCCCTGTCCCAGCGCGAGGCAATGCCCGACCACGTGGATTTACGCGGCGATCGGCTCGGGCTCGGGCGACTTCTCGGCGGCGGCCTTCTGCACCCAGGAGTCCGGGAAGGTCAGCCGGACGATCTTGCGGACGACGGTGCCGAACTGGCGCAGCAGCGGACCGCGGTTGTACGGGATGCCGTAGCGTTCGCAGATCTCCTGAACCTCGCCCGCGATCTCGGAGTACCGGCGGGCCGGCATGTCCGGGAACAGGTGGTGCTCGATCTGGTGCGACAGGTTGCCGGAGAGCAGGTGAAACAGCCTGCCGCCGGTGAGGTTTGCCGAGCCGAGCACCTGGCGGAAGTACCACATGCCGCGCGACTCGTCCTTGGTCTCCTCGACGGTGAATTCCTGTGTGCCGTCCGGGAAGTGGCCGCAGAAGATGATCATGTACGACCACACGTTGCGCATCAGGTTGGCGGTGAGGTTACCGGTGAAGACGAACGGCGCGACGGGCCCGGCCAGCAGCGGGAACGCGACGTAGTCCTTGAGGGTCTGGCGACGGGTCTTCTTCCAGATGGCCCGGAGGACTTCGCGCTTGTCCTCGAGCCGGATCTCACCGGAGCGGATGCGCTCGGTTTCCAGCTCGTGCAGTGCGACGCCGTACTGAAACAACACCATCAGCAGGAAGGCGTAGACCGGGTTGCCGAGAAAGTATGGCTGCCAGCGCTGGTCCTCGCTCATCCGCAGGATTCCGTAGCCGATGTCGCGGTCCATGCCCACGATGTTGGTGTGGGTGTGGTGCATGTAGTTGTGCGAGTGCCGCCATTGATCGGCCGGGCACGCCGTGTCCCACTCGAAGGTGCGTCCGGAGATGGCCGGGTCGCGCATCCAGTCGTACTGGCCGTGCATGATGTTGTGGCCGATCTCCATGTTGTCCAGGATCTTCGACACACCCAGCATCGCGGTGCCGGCCAGCCACGCCGGCGGCAGGAACCCGGCGAACAACAGCGCCCGGCCACCGACTTCCAGCGCACGCTGCGTCTTGATGACGCGGCGGATGTAGTCGGCGTCCTGTTCGCCGAGTTGGGCCATCACGCGTTCCTTGATGGCGTCGAGTTCACGGCCGAATGCGTCGGCCTGTTCGGGTGTCAGGGTGATCTTGTCGTTCGGCATTGCTTGTCCTCCAAGTCTTTTCTGGGATGTGAGCGCCGTTTACAGCGACAGGTCCACGTCACCGACCGGAACGGACACGCAGATCTGCACGTCCTCGTCGGGAGCGGTCGAGACCGCGCCGGTGACCAGGTTGCGCACGGTGCCGGCGGTTTTGCGGCGCGTGCAGGTGTGGCAGATGCCCATCCGGCATCCGTTCTCGGGCGTCAGGCCCGCCGATTCGGCCTGCTCCAGCAGGGACCGTCCGTCGTCGACGATGTCAACCCCGCTGTCGGCGAACGTCACTCGTCCGCCCGCCGGATTCGCCGGCGCATCGAAGACCGGCGGCACGAAGCTCTCGGTGTACACGTTGTCGCAGTGCTTTTGCACGGCCTCGACCAGAGGCGTTGGCCCGCAGACGAATACCGCATCGGGTGACGGCATGGCGGCGGCCAGGTGCTCCGGGCCGAACCGCCCGGCGAGGTCGCCGTAGTCGGATCGGGTATAGCCGTGCAGCACCCGCACCGGGGCCATCGCGGCCAGCTCGTTGCGGTAGCACGCCTCGGCGGGTGTGCGGGCGTAGTGGATGAATGCGATCTCGCCCGGATGGCCCTGGGCGACCAGGGTGCGCGCCATCGCCAGCACGGGGGTGATACCGCTACCCCCGGAAACGAAGAGGATGCGCTGCGGGCTTTGTGGTCCACGCGCCGGTAACGTGAAGTCGCCGCCGATGCCCGCCAGACCGACCACCATGCCGGGGCGGGCGTGTTCGTACAGATAGTTCGAGACCAGGCCGCCCTCGTGCCGGCCGATGGTCAACTCGAGACCGGCCGTCCCTTCGGCATTGGCGGGCGAATAGCAGCGGGTGTGCCGGCGGCCGTCGATCTCGACGGTGAGGTTGACGTACTGGCCGGCCTTCAGGCTGTGGGCGGAGAGGAAGGTGTCGTTGGGGGTCAGGGTCAGGGTGACACTGCGCGGGGTGCTCCGCCGCACGTCGGTCACTTTGGCGCGGGCTTCGCCCAGCGTCCAGGTAGGCGCCACCAGTTCGGTGTAGCGGTCGACGCCGTGCGGACCGGTCAGCAGGTCTAAGAGCTCTGAACCCAACACGCGCTGCCGAAAGGTCCGCGCGAGGACTCGGCCAGAAGCTTGAGCGGTTTGAGTGAACATATGTACACCGTGCGACCGCAACGCACGTGCCGTCAAGGGTTTACTGCCTGGCTGTGGTAGGGTTCACACAGTGAACAGCCGTACTCCTAGCTCACGCGGGCGCGGCTCGGGTCGCGAGCGCTCGCGCGAAAGCCAGTCGCGTGAGGAGCGCAAGGAGGCGACCCGTCGGGCCATCATCGCGGCCGCGCTCAAGCTGTTGCAGGACCGCAGCTTCTCCAGCCTGAGCCTGCGCGAGGTCACCCGTCAGGTCGGGATCGTTCCGGCCGCGTTCTACCGGCATTTCGAATCGATGGAGGCCCTCGGCCTCGTCTTGATCGACGAGTCGTTCCGGAGCCTGCGCGACACCCTGCGTGATGCCCGTGCCGGCAAGCTCGACCCCAACCGGGTGATCGAGTCGTCCGTCGAGATCCTGGTCGCCAGCGTCGCCGACCGGCGCGAACACTGGCGGCTCATCGGCCGCGAGCGCAACAGCGGCCTGTCGGTGCTGCGGTATGCCATTCGCACCGAGATCCGGCTGATCACCTCCGAACTGGCCACCGACCTGGCGCGATTCCCCGGGCTGAACAAGTGGACCACCGAGGATCTCAACGTGCTGGCGACCCTGTTCGTCAACGCCATGATCGTGATCGCGGAGGCCATCGAGGATTCGCAGAGCATCGAGGCGACCGAAGACATCCGCCGGCTCGCCGTCAAGCAGTTGAGGATGATCGCGACGGGCATCGCCGGCTGGCGAAGCACACCCTGAGTGCGTCGGCTGCAGTAAACAGCCGAGCACTGACTTACTCGTCGACGACGTCGTACAGCGAGTCGCCGTCTTCGGGGGTGCCATCGATCTGGCCCCGATGGGCGCGCCGCGGTTTGTCGTCGACCGGCTCGATGTCATCGGGGACGTCGGGCTCTTCGGCCGCCAACCGGGAATCGAGGGATTCGCCCTCGCGCTCCTCCCTGGCCGTCACGCCGAACCGGTTGGCCTCGCTCCAGCCCTCGGGCGGGTCGACGACGATGTCGCCGTCGTCGTTGCGCAGCTCGTCCGAGTCGGTACCTTCGCTCGCGTTCAGGGTGTCACCCGGGCCGCCCTCTTCGGGGAAGTCCACGGGATCCACCTGCTCGTCCGGCTGGGGGTTATCGCTCATGCCGAAACGGTTGCCCGCGCCATCGGGGGGTTAAACGCGGGCCAGAGCGCCATTCCGTCCATCCGCTAGCGTGGCGGGCGCCACATGGCCCACAGGGTCGGACCACCGTCGGGCAGGGCGATCTCCCGGGTGACCGTGAAGCCGAATCGTTCGTAGTAGGGCACGTTTTCGGGCTTGCTCGACTCGAGATAGGCCGGGCAGTACTCGGCATCGCAGCGATCCAGCCGTGACCTCATCAACGCCTGACCGAACCCCTTGCCACGGACGTCCGGATCGCTGCCGATCACGGCCAGATACCAATGCGGTTCGGCGGGATGCACGCTCTTCATCAACTCCTGAATCGCGCGTCCACGCATCGAGCGCAGGCCGAAAACCCGGATGAACGTCGGGGTCATCGCCAACTGCGCACGAGACGTCTCCTGCCACTCGTCGGGCGGATCCCACAGCGCCGCAGCGCCGATCCCCGCCGCCGCGCAGGCCACCTCCACGCCGCCGCGGACCAGGTGGTGGTGGCGCGTCATCGTCGCGAACAGGCGGGCCAGGTGCGCGGTCCGCTTGTCCGGATCGGGAATCAACCAGATCATCACCGGATCGTCGTAGAACGCGCGCGCCAGCGTGCGCGACAGCGCGCGGACGTCGCCTTTGACTGCCGGTCGGACCTGCGGGGTCATCCGCAACACGCTAGTGCGTGTGAGGGGCGGTGGGACGGGTATGCCGATCCGGGTGACCGGCATCTCGCGGCGAGCGTTCGGGCGGGTGGCAGCCGGCGCGGGAATGCTCGGGTCAGTCGGGGTGGCCGACGGGTGCGCGAAACCGGCCGGCGACCATGGCAAGCCCAGCGCTCCACCACCGGCGGGCAAGGGCGTCGGATTCGTGCTCTCCCACGAGCAGTTCCGCACCGATCGCCTGGTCGCACAGGCCCAGGCGGCCGAGCAGGCGGGCTTCCAATACGTGTGGGCCAGCGATCACATCCAGCCATGGCAGGACAACGAAGGCCATGCGATGTTTCCCTGGCTGACGCTGGCGCTGGTGGGCAGCGGCACCAACCATATTTCTTTCGGCACCGGGGTGACGTGTCCGACCTACCGCTATCACCCGGCCACGGTCGCCCAGGCCTTCGCCTCCCTGGCGATCCTGAACCCGGGCAGGGTGTTTCTGGGGGTGGGCACCGGCGAGCACCTCAACGAACAGGCCACCACCAACGCCTACGGCAACTACGCGGAGCGCCACGACCGGCTCGCCGAAGCGATCGACCTGATCCGGCAGCTGTGGAGCGGCACGCGAATCTCCTTCTCCGGCCGGTATTTCCAAACGGATTCGCTGAAGCTCTACGACGTCCCGGCCACGCCCCCACCGATCTTCGTGGCGGCCGCCGGACCGAAAAGCGCGAAGCTCGCCGGACAGCGGGGCGACGGCTGGATCACCCAGTCCCACGATGTCACGAACCCAAAACTGTTGGCGGCCTTCGCTACCGGTGCACAGTCCGCCGGCCGCGACGCCGCCACGCTGGGCAAGCGCGCCGAACTGTTCGCGGTCGTCGGCGACAACGCCGAGGCCACTCGGGCCGCCACGCTGTGGCGTTTCACGGCCGGGGCCGTCGATCAGCCCAATCCCGTCGAGATCCAGCGCGCGGCCGAGTCCAACCCCATCGACAAGGTGCTGGCCGGCTGGACCGTCGGTACCGACCCGGCTCCGCACATCGACGCCGTGCAGCGGGTTCTCGACGCGGGCGCCATCCCGTTCCTGCACTTCCCCCAAGACGATCCCGTCGTCGGCATCGAGTTCTACCGCGCCAACGTCCTCCCCAAATTGCACTGAACCAGACCGTACGGTTACGCCCGGTCGGCGGATCATGCACAATCGGGGTCCTATGGACGTTTCAGACCCGGGTTCCCACCACGAGCTGGCCGTGCGCATGGCCGAGCTCGCCCGCGGGATCGCCGCGCCGCGCAGCCTCGAGCAGGTGCTGGCCGAGGTGACCGCGATGGCGGTGCAGGTGATACCGGGCGCTGACGTCGCGGGTGTGCTGCTGGTGAAAAGGGGCGGCGAGTTCGAATCGCTGGGCGACACCGACGACCTGGCCGCGCAGCTCGACAAGCTGCAGCACGACTTCGGTGAGGGGCCCTGCGCCGAGGCCGCCCTGCAGGAGACGATCGTGCGCAGCGATGACCTGCGCAACGAGCCGCGCTGGCCCAAGTACGCGCCCGCCGCGGTGGAGCTCGGCGTGCTCAGCAGCATGTCGTTCAAGCTGTACACCGCGGACCGCACCGCCGGCGCACTGAACCTCTTCAGCCATCGAGCCAATGCGTGGGACACCGAAGCCGAGACCATCGGCTCGGTGTTCGCCGCGCACGCCGCCGCGGCCATCCTGGCGGGAAGCCATGCGGAACAACTGTATTCGGCGGTGTCGACGCGAGACCGGATCGGTCAGGCCAAGGGCATCATCATGGAGCGCTTCGGCGTGGACGACGTGCGGGCCTTCGACTTGCTCCGGATGCTCTCGCAGGAAAACCAGATGAAACTGGTCGACATCGCCCAACGGATCATCGACACCCGCGGCGAGCACGAATAGGTCCTTGCCGGAACCGGGGTGAACGCCCCGCTCTAGGATGGGATGGCTTCAACAACGAGTCCGGCGCGGCGTTGCGCCGGGGATTGGTCGGCCATCGTGTGGGACTTCGAAACGGACCCCGAATACCAGGCAAAGCTGGACTGGGTCGAAAAGTTCATGACCGACGAGCTGGAACCGCTCGACCTGGTCGCCCTTGATCCCTACGACAAGAAGAACCCCGAGATGATGGCCATCCTGCGGCCGTTGCAGCAGCAGGTGAAGGACCAGGGGCTGTGGGCCGCGCACCTGCGCCCCGAGCTTGGCGGCCAGGGCTTCGGCCAGGTCAAGCTCGCACTGCTCAACGAGATCCTCGGGCGCTCCCGTTGGGCGCCTTCGGTGTTCGGCTGCCAGGCACCGGATTCCGGCAACGCCGAGATCCTCGCGCTGTTCGGCACCGACGAACAGAAGGCCCGTTACCTGCAGCCGTTGCTGGATGGCGAGATCACCTCGTGCTACTCGATGACCGAACCCCAAGGCGGTTCGGATCCGGGGATGTTCGTGACGAGCGCGACGCGCGACGGGGACGACTGGGTGATCAACGGGGAGAAGTGGTTCTCCAGCAATGCCCGGCACGCATCGTTCTTCATCGTCATGGCGGTGACCAAGCCCGACGCGCGCACGTACGACAAGATGTCGCTCTTCATCGTCCCGGGCGAGACGCCGGGGATCGAGATCATCCGCAATGTCGGGGTGGGCGGCGAGTCGAAGCACGGTTCGCATGGGTACGTCCGTTACAACGACGTCCGGGTGCCGGCCGATCACGTGCTCGGCGGTGAGGGCGCGGCGTTCATGATCGCGCAGACCCGCCTGGGCGGGGGCCGCATCCACCATGCGATGCGCACGATCGCGCTGGCGCGCAAGGCTTTTGACATGATGTGCGAACGCGCCGTGTCACGCAAGACCAGGCATGGCCACCTCTCCGACTTCCAGATGACGCAGGAGAAGATCGCCGACAGCTGGATTCAGATCGAGCAGTTCCGGCTGCTGGTGCTGCGCACCGCCTGGTTGATCGACAAGCACGACGACTATCAGAAGGTGCGCCGCGACATCGCGGCCGTGAAAGTCGCGATGCCCCAGGTGCTGCACGACGTGGCGCAGCGCGCCCTGCACCTGCACGGCGCGCTCGGCGTCTCCGACGAGATGCCGTTCGTCAAGATGCTGGTGGCCGCCGAGTCGCTGGGCATCGCCGACGGCGCCACCGAGCTCCACAAGATGACGGTCGCCCGCCGGACCCTGCGTGAATACGAGCCGGTGACAACGCCTTTCCCCTCAGCCCACATCCCGACCCGGCGCGCCGAAGCGCAGGCGCGACTGGCCGAGCGGCTGGAACACGCGGTCGCCGAGTTCTAGGGCCTGGGCGTCAGGCGACGAAACGAACCACGCTTTCGGCCACACACGCCGGCTTGGCCGAACCGTCGATCTCGACGGTGGTCGAAATCGTCGCCTGCACGGCGCCGTTGCCCACGTCGTCGACGCTGACCAACGAACTCTGCGCACGCACCCGAGAGCCCACCAGGACCGGGGCGGGGAAGCGAACCTTGTTGAGGCCGTAGTTGATCGCCAGCTTGATGCCGTTGACGGTGTAGATCTGGTGCTGCAGCCGCGGCAGCAACGCCAAGGTCATGAAACCGTGGGCGATGGTCTTGCCGAACGGACCTGCCGCGGCCCGCTCCGGATCGACGTGGATCCACTGGTGATCACCGGTCGCATCGGCGAACAGGTTGACGTCTTCCTGGCTGATGGTGACCCAGTCGCTGTGCCCGAGGGTCTCGCCCGCAGCGGCGGCAAGTTCGGTGACTGATTCGAAGGTGCGCATTGAGGTTTCTCCTTGGTTTCGGCTGCTAACAATAGCGCCGGGCGTGGATGCCCCGGCCATCCGACCGCTGCGCCCGGGGTGTGCTCCGTTTCGCGCGTGTCGTCAGGGGAATCCCCTGGGGACGTCGCCACCACAGAAAAGGAATCCATCATGCCGGATCACAGGGGCCACAAAGCCGAGGAAGACGTGGACGCTGAGGCGCACCAGACTCAGTCCCGCGCCGCCGAGGGCGAAGAAGACGGCTCGTATGTGGGCGCTGCCGGTTCGGATGACTCGTTTGATGCCGGGGAGTCGGGCGCCGAAGCCCGCAGCGAACAAGGCTGACATAGATCGCGGGCGTTTGGTTTGTCGCTCGGCCGCCCTTACGAGACGCCGTACAGCACCACGGCGATACCCACGATCACAAGCGTAAGCGCCGTTATCGCTCGATGCCGGTCTTGAATCCACCGTCTCAGCCGCTCAAGGCGTGAATCGATTCGTGGCCCGACAACGAAGTAGGCCAAATGGGCGCGGCAACAGTCGAATTCGCGAGCAGGACGTAGTAAGCGACGGCGATCACCGCGCCAGCGCCGGTGAAGCGAATGGATGCCGCTGCGTTCCGACGGCCACGAGCCCCGAAAGCATCGACAGGTCAATACCTTTCAGGTAGCCGCGCTGTTGGCGACGGGCTACCCAAGCGCGCCGATGGCCGCCTGCAGCTTGGCGGTGGCCTCGTCGGCAACATCCTGCAGAGCCGCCTGCTCGCCGGTCACTTTGACCATGAGTTGGGGATCCATCGCTTCGACCAGAACCGCATCGGCCTCGCCGGCGGGGTCGTTCCGCACCACCACGTTGCATGGCAACAACTGGCCGATCTGGCGGTGGACGCCCAACGCGCGATGCGCCAGCACCGGGTTGCACGCACCCAGAATTAGATAGTTCTCCATGTCTTCGCCGAGCTTTTTCTTCAGCGTGGCTTTCACGTCGATCGTGGTCAGCACCCCGAAGCCCTGATCGGCCAGTGCCTTTGTGGTGCGGTCCACCGCGTCCTCGAACGAGGTGTGCAGCGTGGTGCTCAATCCTGATGTCATTCTTTCCTCCTCATTTCAGCGTCGAACCGGCCAGGGTCTCGCCGCGCGCCCGGTTAGGCCGCGGTCCGCGGTCGTTGCAGCTGGGCGAACTGCGGAGTCGCGGCCAAAGTGGCAACCGCATCGAACAGGGCGGAGGCGTCCTCCGCGGCGGGTACCCCTGTCAGGACCGGCCCGAAGAATGTGTGTTCGCTGATCCGCAGTATCGGGCTGCCCCCAGTCTCACCCAGCGCCTGTTGGCCGGCCTCATGTTGGGCCCGGATGAGGTCGTCAAGAGATTCGTCCGAGACCGCCGCCGCCGTGGCGCCACGGGCCCCGACCGCCAACAAAACCTGCGCGACGAGGTTGGCGCTGACGGGTTCTGAGCGGTCGAAGTAGCGCTCGCCGAAGGCGAAATACGCGGCGGTCAATCCCGCGACGCCATATTCGCGCGCTACGGCGGCCATCAGCCGGCCGATCTGCCGCGAATCGCGCATGCGGGCCTGCTGCGCTGGTGGGAGTTCGCGCCCCTCGTTGAGGACCGCTAGGCTCATCAGCTGCAAATCGATCGACAACCCCGTCGTCTCGGCGACGGCGCGCAGCCACCGCGCGGTGTTCCACGAGAACGGACACACCGGGTCCAGCCACAGCGTCACCGTCGGTGCGGTGCGATCAGTTTCGGTGGAGGACATCTGCCCTCTCCTCTTCCTCAATGCCCGGCCATCAGGCCAGGCTCAAAAACAGTTTCTCCAGCTCATCGATGGAAACAGCCGGCTGATCGTCCGATCCCGTGATGCAGTCACGCAAACCCGAGGCGATGATCTTGAACCCGGCGCGATCCAGGGCCTTCGACACCGCGGCCAACTGAGTCACGACGTCCTTGCAGCTTCGGCCCTGCTCGATCATCGCGATGACGCCCCCGAGCTGACCGTGCGCCCGCCGTAGCCGGGCGAGGACTGCGTCGATGTCGCCGGGGTCGTGCCTCAAGACATCCGTGTTGCGCGGTCCGCTGCCGTTGCCTTCGATTGCCATGGCTCCTTTATACCATACCCCGTAGGGTATATGCTGGCGGTCGCAAACCCGGTCCGCCCCAGCGTTTGGCGGACGGCCAAGCGGGCAGGCCATCGCTCGTCGGCAAGGACGAGCAGCGGCGAAGGGAGTCTCGATGTTGACGTTCGTGAAACGGGCATGGGTACCGCTCGTCGTGGTGGTGGCGGTAGCCCTCGGCGGTGAGGCCGTCATGCGGCTGCGGGGAGTATTCGGCTCCGAGGAGATCTTTTCCACCACCGGGGCCGGCGCCGCACCGCTAGAAGCTTCGCACGTGAAGCGGGTCACCTACGAGGTCTTTGGACCTGAAATCACGGCGGGCAGCGTGAGCTACCTGGACAAGAACGCCCAACCAGAGCAGGCGAGCTTCACCGGCCTGCCCTGGACGTTCACCGTGGAAACGACAACGCCGGCCGTGCTGGCCAGTGTTGTGGCGCAGGGCAATAGCGACAACATCGGGTGCCGCATCACGGTCAACGGCCACGTCGAGAATGAAAACGTTTCGACCGGGCACCACGCCCAAACTTCCTGTCTGGCGAAGGCCGCATGAACGCCGACAACGCCGCACCGAGCGATGCCCGGCCGAAATTCATGCGATTCGTCCGCACGTTCGCCGTGCCGATCCTGGTGGCATGGTTACTACTGACCGTCGCCCTGAATGTGCTTGTGCCGCCGATTGAATCGGTCGCGCGCAACCACGCGGTGACCATGTCGCCGCAAGACGCACCGGCGATGATCGCCGCCAAGCGCATCGGCAAGACTTTTCACGAGTCGGACTCCGACAGCATCGCGATGATCGTCCTGGAGAGCGATCACCCGCTCGGGGATGAGGCCCACCGCTACTACGACGGCCTGGTGAAGACGCTGCAGGCCGACCCGAAGCACGTGCAGCATGTCCAGAACGTCTGGGGAGATCCCCTCACCGCCGCCGGCGTCCAGAGCCGCGACGGCAAAGCCGCCTACGTGCAACTCAATCTGGCCGGAAACCAAGGCAGCACGCTGGGCAACGAATCCGTCAAAGTGGTGCGCGAGATCGTCGACCGGTCCGCGCCACCCAACGGCCTGCGGGTGCACGTCACCGGCCCGGCTGCGCTGACCACCGACATGAACGAAGCAGCCGACAAGAGCATGTTCAAAATGATGGGCGTGACCGGCGTGGTCATCATGGTCATGCTCTTCGTCGCTTACCGTTCCATCAGCACCGTTCTGCTGGTGCTCGTCATGGTCGGGTTCGAGATGGGCACCGCACGGGGGCTGGTCGCGCTTCTCGGGAACAACGGTTTGTTGGGATTCTCGACGTTCGTCGTCGCCATGCTGTCGTCGCTGGCGATCGCGGCGGGTACCGATTACGCGATCTTTTTGATCGGGCGCTACCAGGAGGCTCGCCAGGCCGGCCAGGACCGAGAAACCGCCTACTACACGATGTTTCGCGGGACCTCACACATCATCTTGGGGTCAGGCCTGACGATCGCCGGGGCGACCTTCTGCCTTCACTTGGCGCGGCTGTCGTACTTCAAGGCGTTGGGCATTCCGTCCGCGCTGGGCCTGCTCGTCGTCGTTGCGGGAGCGATGACGGCGGCGCCCGCCGTCGTTGCCGTGGCCAGTCGCTTCGGTCTCCTCGATCCGAAACGCACGGCCAAAATTCGCGGCTGGAGGCGCGTCGGAACCGCGACCGTGCGGTGGCCCGGCGCGGTGTTCGCCACCTCGCTCGTCATCGCCATCGTCGGCATCCTCATCATGCCGAGCATGAAGGTCAGCTACAACGATCGCTTCTACATACCGCGCGACCTGCCGTCGAACGTCGGGTATGCCGCCGCCGAGCGCCATTTCACCGCCGCCACAATGAATCCCGACATCCTCATGATCGAGAGCGATCACGACATGCGCAACAGCGCCGACATGATCATCCTCGACCGGCTCGCCAAGGATGTCTTCCGCTCACCGGGAATCGCGATGGTGCAGAGCATCACGCGCCCGTTGGGCGGCCCGATCGAGCACACCTCGATACCGTTCCAGATCAGCGCGCAGTCGATCCCGATCCAGCAGAACCTTCAGTTCATGCGGGACCGGACGGCCGACATGCTCACGATGAGTGACGACCTCGGTGCCATGATCGGCTCGATGCAGCGGATGCAGGGCCTGCTGGACCAGATGAGCGGCGCGACCCATCGCATGGTCGGTGATATGCACGACATGCAGGCCACGCTGAACGAGATGCGGGACCACCTGGCCGATTTCGACGATTTCGCGCGGCCGTTCCGCAACTACTTGTATTGGGAGCAGCACTGCTTCAACATCCCGGTGTGCTGGGCGTCGCGATCGGTCTTCGAAGCGATCGATGGCGTGGACAAGTTCAGCGAGAACATGACCACGCTGATCAACGACCTGAACAACGTCGACGCCATTTTGCCCCAGATGCAGGCCGAGTTCCCCCCGATCATCGCCGTCGCGGAGTCGATGCAGGCGACGCTGCTCACGATGCACAGCAGCTTCTCTGGTCTGGTCACACAGATGAGCCAGATGACCGACACGGCAAGCGCGATGGGTCAGGCCTTCGACGCTTCCCGCAGCGGCGATTACTTCTACCTGCCGCCAGAGGCGTTCCAAAACCCGGACTTTCAACGTGGTTTGAAGCTGTTCCTTTCTCCCGACGGCAAGGCCGCGCGGTTCATCATCACCCATGACAAGGACCCGGCGACCCCGGCCGGCATCTCCGCGGTGAAGCCCGAACTGGCCGCCGCGCAGCAAGCCGTCAAGGGAACCAACCTGACCGGCGCCAAGTTCTATCTCGCCGGCACGGCGGCGATCTACCGCGACATCCAGGCCGGATCGCAGTACGACCTGCTGATCGTGGGATTGGCGGCACTGACACTGATCTTCGCCGTCATGCTGATCATCACCCGCGCGCTGGTTGCGTCTGTTGCGATCGTCGGCACGGTACTGCTGTCCCTGGGTGCCGCGTTCGGCCTCTCGGTGTTGTTCTGGCAGCACATCTTTGGCCTCGAACTGAACTGGATCGCCCCGGTGTTCGGGTTGATCATCCTGCTCGCCGTCGGGTCCGATTACAACCTGTTGCTGGTGTCGCGGTTCCAGGAGGAGGTCGGCGCGGGATTGAAGACGGGCATCATCCGCTCGATGGGGAGCACCGGCGGAGTCGTCACGGCGGCGGGCCTGGTCTTCGCCTTCACCATGATGTCCATGGTCGCCAGCGATTTGCGCTCCATCGGTCAGGCCGGAAGCACCATCGGCCTCGGCCTGCTCTTCGACACCCTGATCGTGCGCTCCCTGATGACGCCGTCCATCGCGGCGCTGCTCGGACGCTGGTTCTGGTGGCCGCACATGGTGCGGACCCGGCCCGCCAGTCATATGCTCCGGCCCTTCGGATCGCGACGCCTCGTTCGTTCCCTGCTCTTGGGCGACGAGGCGGACGCGCCAACGGCCAGGCGCCACGCAGCGGTGACGTGAACGACCGCCGCTGGCGCAAGATGGGGCTGTGAGGCTGCTGCTGATTGCCGATACCCACATCCCCAAACGGGCCCGCGACCTGCCCGCCGCGGTCTGGGATGAGGTGGCCGAGGCCGACGTCGTCGTGCACGCCGGTGACTGGATAGCACCGGAGTTCCTCGACGAGCTCGAAAGCCGGGCGGCCCAGGTGGTGGGCTGCTGGGGAAATAACGACGGCCCGGACGTGCGGGCGCGGCTGCCCGAACGAGCGGACGTGACGCTGGCGGGAGTGCGGTTCACCGTGGTGCACGAGACCGGCGCCGCGACCGGACGCGACGCGCGGATGTCGCGGCTCTACCCCGACAGCCAGGTGCTGGTGTTCGGCCACAGCCACATCCCGTGGGACGCCACGGCCGAAACCGGGTTGCGATTACTCAATCCCGGGTCACCGACGGATCGCCGCCGCCAACCGTTCTGCACCTACATGACCGCGAGCGTGGATGACGGCGCGTTGACCGACGTCGAGCTGCATCGTCTGCCCAGGTAGCGGGTACATACCTGCTACACAGCTTCCACACATCGATAGCTCGGCTACAGAGGTATTATGGGTGCATATGAATTCACGCACTGATGTGGCCGGCGAGCTGTTCGGTGTGGTCGGCAGATTCCGCCGGCAACTCCGCAGGTCGGCCGGCCGTGGGTTCGATTCGTCGCGGCTTTCCGAGTCGCAGTCGGAGCTGTTGTGGCTGGTCGGGCGCCGGCCGGGGATTTCGGTCAGCGCCGCGGCAGCCGAGCTTGGGCTGGTGCCCAACACCGCCTCGACCCTGGTCACCAAGCTGGTGTCCGGCGGCCTGCTGCTGCGTACGGCGGGCGACACCGACCGCCGGGTGTGCCAACTCCGGCTCGCCGAGCCCGCCCAGCAGATCGTCGACGCGTCCCGCGCCACCCGGCGGGGGTTGCTCTCCGAGGTGATCGACGAGCTCGACGACGACCAAATCGAGTCTTTGACAAAAGGATTGGAGGTCCTCGACACGATGACCCGAAAACTGCGAGAGCGGCGATCATGAGCGGATCGCTGCCGATGGCCGTCGACGGCCGCAACCTGACCTATCGTTACGGCCAGTTCACCGCCGTCGACGATGTAACACTGCAGGTACGGCCCGGCGAAACCATGGGCCTGCTTGGGCCCAACGGCGCCGGGAAGACGACGTTGGTCCGGATGCTGACCACGCTGACCCCGGTGCAGCACGGCGAACTGCGCATTTTCGGAATGGACGCGCGCAGCCAGACCACCGACATCAGAAGCAATATCGGCTATGTGCCGCAACAACTTTCGATCGAACCCGCTCTGACCGGGCGGCAGAACGTGCAGTGGTTCGCGCGGTTGTACGGAGTGCCCCGCAACGAGCGTGCCGACCGCGTCGATCAGGCGTTGGTCGCGATGGACCTCATCGACGTGGCCGACCGGCTGGCGTCGTCCTACTCCGGCGGCATGGTGCGCCGCCTCGAGGTGGCACAGGCGCTGGTCAACCGCCCGTCGCTGCTGGTGCTCGACGAACCAACCGTCGGTCTGGATCCCATCGCGCGCGACGGCGTGTGGGCCCAGGTGCAGAAGATGCAGGCGCAGTTCGGCATGACCGTGCTGCTGACCACCCACTACATGGAGGAAGCCGACGCGCTGTGCGACCGGGTTGCCCTGATGCACCGCGGTCAGCTTCGTGCCGTCGGCACCCCCGACAAGTTGAAGGCGACCGTGTCTGCGAACGCCACGCTCGAGGATGTGTTCCGCCACTACGCTGCATCCGGCCTGGACGACGAGGAAGATTCATCGGAAGCCAACGGGTCCATTCGCGAAATCCGTTCCAGCAGAAAGGTGGCGCGCCGTGTCGGTTGATAGCGCCGTGGCGGGCACCCTGGTTCGGGCCCCGCGCGGCTGGCAACGAGTCGGCGCGTTGTCCAGTCGCATCGGGGCGTTCGCGATCGTCGAACTGCAGAAGCTGCGACACGATCGGACCGAGCTGGTCACCCGGATGGTGCAGCCCGCGCTGTGGCTGCTGATCTTCGGGACCACGTTCAGTCACCTCCATGTCATCCCCACCGGGTCGGTGTCGTATCTGGCGTTTCTGGCGCCGGGGATCATCGCCCAGTCGGCACTGTTCATCTCCATTTTCTATGGGATACAGATCATTTGGGACCGGGACGCCGGCGTGCTGGCCAAACTCATGGTGACGCCGGCTCCGGCGTCGGCGCTGATCACCGGGAAGGCGTTTGCCGCCGGGTTCCGCTCGGTGGCCCAGGTGGTCGGGGTGCTTGCACTGGCGTACGTGATGGGTGTCGGCCTGACGGTCAATCCGCTGCGGATCGTGGCGGCGATGGCCATCGTCATGCTCGGCGCCGCGTTCTTCGCCTGCCTGTCGATGACGCTGGCCGGACTGGTCCGCAGCCGCGACCGCCTGATGGGCATCGGCCAGGCGATCACCATGCCGCTGTTCTTCGCGTCGAACGCGCTGTATCCGGTCGACGTGATGCCGGCGTGGCTGCACGTGCTGAGCAAGGTGAACCCGCTCAGTTACGAGGTGAACGCGCTGCGGGCGCTGCTCATCGGCACGCCCTTCAACCCCGCGGACATCGTCGTGCTGGTGGTGGCGGCCGTGCTCGGAATCGTCACGGCATCAACGCTTTTGCGTCGCCTCGTCGCCTGATACGTCGCGGATGCGATAGCGCATGCGCTGGCGCATCGCAAGATGGGCGCATGGTTCCGAGAGCCGATCGTGACCCGACCGTGACGATTTCCGGGCGAGGCGCAATCGTTAGCTAACCGCGATCTGGCATCCCGGCCGCGACAACCGAATTCGGCCCTCTCGCTGTGTTTCACTCCCCGAGAACAGATTCGACCGCGCCCTGCGGCAGATGAAAGTTGGGATGGGTAGAGAGCTATGTCGTTCTTCGAAAAGTTGCGTGGCGCAGCGGCTACGATGCCGCGCCGACTGGCGATCGCGGCTATGGGGGCCTCCCTGCTGTCCGGTGTCGCCGTGGCTTCCGGCGGCTCACCCGTCGCGGGGGCCTTCTCCAAGCCGGGGCTTCCCGTGGAGTACCTCGAGGTGCCGTCGCCGTCGATGGGCCGCAACATCAAGGTCCAGTTCCAGGGCGGCGGATCGCACGCCGTGTATCTGCTCGACGGCCTGCGCGCGCAGGACGATTACAACGGCTGGGACATCAACACCCCCGCCTTCGAGGAGTTCTACCAGTCCGGCCTGTCCGTGATCATGCCGGTCGGTGGCCAGTCCAGCTTCTACAGCAACTGGTACCAGCCGTCCTCCGGCAACGGACAGAACTACACCTACAAGTGGGAGACGTTCCTGACCCAGGAAATGCCGCTGTGGATGCAGTCCAACAAGCAGGTGTCGCCGGCCGGCAACGCGGCGGTGGGCCTCTCGATGTCGGGCGGCTCGGCGCTGATCCTGGCGGCCTACTACCCGCAGCAGTTCCCGTACGCCGCCGCGCTGTCGGGCTTCCTCAACCCGTCCGAAGGCTGGTGGCCCACCCTGATCGGGCTGGCGATGAACGATGCGGGCGGCTACAACGCCAACAGCATGTGGGGCCCGTCCAGCGACCCGGCGTGGAAGCGCAACGACCCGATGGTCCAGATTCCGCGACTGGTGGCCAACAACACCCGCATCTGGGTCTACTGCGGTAACGGCACCCCCAGCGACCTCGGCGGCGACAACATGCCGGCGAAATTCCTGGAGGGCATGACGCTGCGCACCAACGAGCAGTTCCAGAACAACTACGCGGCCGCCGGCGGACGCAACGGGGTGTTCAACTTCCCCGCCAACGGGACGCACTCCTGGCCCTACTGGAACCAGCAGTTGGTCGCGATGAAGCCCGACATCCTGCAAACCCTCAACACGGTCAACGCCGCACCGGTTAGCGCGCCCACCGCTAACCCTCCCGCGGCCTGAGGCCAAAGCCAGCATCGGCAGTAGCGCACCGGTCAGCGCTACTGCCGATGCTCTTTTTCACGCCTCGTCGAGCAGGGCCCGGCGATCGGAGTGGAAATACGTGTAGCCGGTGGTCAGCGCGCACCCGACGGTCGCCACCACCAGCATCCACGTCCCGTTGACCAGCGTGCTGATGAAGCCGCCCACCGTCGCGCCGCCCGCGAAGCTGGCGAACAGCAGGAAGTAGCCCAGCCAGTCCGCCGCCGACCCGCCGGCGATGTGGCGCTCGATCCCCTGGCCCATCTTCACCAGCGTGCCGGTCACGTAGCTCAGCGGGACCGATACCTCGCCGTCCTTGACGAACGATGTGTTCAAGGTGCCAATCCCGAAGGCCACCAACATGATCGGTGCGAAGTCGAGCAGATTCTCTTCCCAGCCCTCGTCGACGACATCGGCAACGGTGGCCGCCGCCAGGCTGAACGTCGTCAGCACCGTCGGGCCGTGCGGGTGGTCCACCCAGAAATGCCGCCGACACACCGACGCAACCACCACGCCCGCGACGAAGCAGACGATCAGCACCCCCGCCGTGACCGACAGCAGCACGTCGCCGCGGAAATACCCGAGCACCGCGCGCTGGGCGTTGCCGGTCATGAACGTCACGAAGTAGCCGGCGGAGTGGGTGAAGGCGGTGGCCCCCAGCACGCCCGCGAGCGCGGCCAGCACCCAGGACAATCGCGACTCGCTGTTGTTTATCTCGCTGTTGTTTATCTCGCTCGGCACACGCACATGCTTCCAGACAGCCGCGGCACGCGCAGCGGACGCGAAGCTAGCCTGATAGACGAGCGATGGAGCGCAGCGGAATCGGTAACCAGCCCGGCCGGTGCCGCGCTTCGTAGCCGGCCTCGTAGACGGCCTTGTCCAACTCGTAGGCGGCCAGCAGCGGCGCCGAGTCGCGCGGGTCGATCCCGGAGGCGGCCGCATAGCCGTCGCAGAACGCCGTCCGGTTGCGCTCGACCCATTCGCGGGCGCGGGCCGCCAATTGTTTGTCGTCCGCCTGGTCCACCAGCGGACCGTAGGCGGCGTACTCGAACGACCGCAGCACGCCGGCCACGTCGCGCAGCGGTGAGTCGGGTGCGCGGCGCTCCTCGAGCGGCTGTCCCGGTTCGCCCTCGAAATCGATGAGCAGCCAGCGTTCCGGCGTGCGCAGCACCTGGCCCAGGTGCAGATCGCCGTGGATGCGTTGCACGGTGATCTGCTCGGTGACCAGCTTCTGGAAGCGCTCCTCGATCGTCGCCGCGTGCTCGTTGAGCTCGGGAACCAGCGCCGCGGTCGCCGACAGGCGCGCCAGCACGTTGTCCACCGGGAAGGCGGCCTGCGAGGTGCCCAGGGCTTCGGCCAGGGTGGCGTGCACCGACGCCACCGCCTCGCCCAGGCGGTAGGACTCGCCGGCGAAGTCGCCGCCGACCTCGTACGCGTACAGGTCGCCCTCGGCGAACAGGTCGCGGACGCTGGCGGTGGCCATCGCCCAGCCTTCTGCGGAATTGGCGGCGAATTCGGTCACCATGCCCAGCGGCCACGCCGCGTCGGCGCTGCCATCCGAACCGGCCATCTCGTAGGTCCCCAGCAGCCGCGCGACGTGTGGGTTGCCGGCCCGGCCGAGCACGCGGTTCAGCTCGATGTCGGGGTTGATGCCGCTGCTGACCCGGCGGAACACCTTGAAGATGGCGTCCCGGTCGAAGATGACGCTGGTGTTGGACTGCTCGGCGTCCGATACGTGCGCCATCGCCTCCAGCGGCAGCACCGCGTCCGGTTCCTTGGCGAATTTCACCTCGGTGCCCGACGCGTTGCTGCGCGAGGCGGACGAGTCGATCAGCGAGAGCAGAAACTGCGGCGCTTCGGCGTCATACATCGCGTCGAAGCCGGTCCGGTCGTCGGCCGCGCCGATGGTCGCGACGTTGCTGTACTCGGAGACCGGGGCGGCGTCCCACCGCACGATCACCTGGTATTGGTGCCGGGAACCGTCGACATAATCGACGTCGACGAGCACCAGGTCGAGGCCGTCGTCGAGCGGGACGACCACGCTCGCCTCGGCGCCGGAAAGTTCGCGGTTGCGCCCGGCGTACCAGCGTTGCTGTGGAAGCCACTCAGACCAGGGCAGCTTGGCCGGCTGTGTCATAAGCGCCACTCCTCCTCATCGCTTCGCTCTGCACCGTCGCCGGCGCGCGTCGCCGTCATGCGTCCTCCTCACATCCGGTCAGCTGGAACCAGTAGAACCCGTGCCCCGGCAGGGTGAGCAGGTAGGGCAGGTGACCGATGCGCGGGAACTCCACCTGCCCGGTCAGCTCGATTGGGGTGCAACCGCTCCACTGCTGCAGATTCAGTTCGATCGGCTGGGGAAAACGCGACAGGTTGTTGACGCACAGCACGGTGTCGCCGTCCTCGGACACCTGCCGCACGAAGGCCAGCACCGACGGGTTCGAGCCGCCCAGCTCTTCGAAGGTCCCGATCGCGAAGGCCTCGTGACGGCGCCGCACGGCCAGCATCGTCCGCGTGAAGTTGAGCAGCGACGTGGAGGTGTCGCGCTGGGCCTCCACGTTGACAGCCTGGTAGCCGTAGACGGAGTCCTGGCTCGGCGGCAGGTAGAGCCGGCCGGGGTTGGCCTTGGAGAAGCCCGCGTTGCGGTCCGGCGTCCACTGCATCGGCGTGCGAACCCCGTCGCGGTCACCCAACCAGATCACGTCGCCCATGCCGATCTCGTCGCCGTAATACAGCACCGGCGAGCCGGGCAGCGACAGCAACAGCGCGGTGAACAGCTCGATCTGGTTGCGGTCGTTGTCCAGCAGCGGCGCCAACCGGCGGCGGATGCCGACGTTCGCCTTCATCCGCGGGTCCTTGGCGTACTCGGAGTACATGTAGTCACGCTCTTCGTCGGTGACCATCTCCAGCGTCAACTCGTCGTGGTTACGCAGGAAGATCCCCCACTGCGCCAGATCCGGGATCTCGGGCGTCTGGGCCAGGATCTCCGAGATCGGAAAGCGCGATTCCCGGCGTACCGCCATGAAGATGCGCGGCATCAGCGGGAAGTGGAACGCCATGTGGCATTCGTCGCCGCCGGTGGTGGCGTCGCCGAAGTACTCGACGACGTCGGCGGGCCACTGGTTGGCCTCGGCCAGCAGCACCCGTCCCGGGAACTCGTCGTCGATGACCTTGCGGACGCGCTTGAGGAAGGCGTGCGTCTCGGGCAGGTTCTCGCAGTTGGTGCCCTCCCGTTCGAACAGATAGGGCACCGCGTCCAGCCGGAACCCGTCGATGCCCAGCTCGAGCCAGAACCGGAGCACGTCGATCATGGCTTCCTGCACGGCCGGGTTGTCGTAGTTCAGGTCGGGCTGGTGGGAGAAGAACCGGTGCCAGTAGAACTGCTTGCGCACCGGGTCGAAGGTCCAGTTGGACTCCTCGGTGTCGATGAAGATGATCCGGGCGTCGGTGTACTTCTCGGCGGTGTCGCTCCACACGTAGTAATCGCCGTACGGGCCGTCGGGGTCGTGCCGCGATTCCTGAAACCAGGGGTGGGAGTCCGAGGTGTGGTTCATCACCAGGTCGGTGATGACCCGGATCCCCCGCTCGTGCGCGGCGTTGAGCAGATCGACAAAGTCCTCGACCGTCCCGAACTCGGGCAGCACCTTGTAGAAGTCCCGGATGTCATACCCGCCGTCGCGCAGGGGCGAGTCGTAGAAGGGCGGCAGCCAGATGCAGTCGATGCCCAGCCACTGCAGGTAATCCAGGCGCCCTAACAGGCCGCGCAGGTCGCCGGCGCCGTCGGCATTGGCGTCGAAGAACGCACGGACCAGCACCTCGTAGAACACCGCGTGCTTGAACCACGTGGGATCGGTGGGCAGCGCGGCGGCGTTGTTGAAGTCCTCGGCGTCGGGGTGTTCCACCACGCCGTCCTGGACGTGACTGCCACCTTCGGGATGGTGCTCGACAGCTTCTCTTGCGTCGTTCATCAAATCCACGATGCCACGGGTACCCTGGGCGTGACTTTCGGAATCACACCCCCACGTTTACGACGAAACACGCCCGGCAGCAAACGAATTCGCCACCGGTCGCGTCCCATCGGCGCGGATGTCAGGCCGGCGGTCCCTCCGCCAGTGTGATGTTGGCGGTGCGCTCGGCACCGTCGTTGGACCGGTAGTGCACCGCGATGGTGTCCCCGGGGTGATGCGGGACGAGCACCTCGGTCATGGACGTCGCGCCGGTGATCGCGACGTTGTCGACGCCGGTGATGAGGTCGCCGGGGGCGATCCCGGCGGCGCCGGCTGGACCAGCGTTGACCACCCGTTGCACGCGCGCGCCCGTGCCGTTGTTGTCCATCACACCCAGGCCGAGGAAGCCGGTGGGACCGATGTGCACCGTGTTGGAGCCGGCGCCCGAGCGGATCTGCCCGGCAACTCCCATCGCGCGCCCGATCGGGATGGCGAAGCCCTGCCCGCCCGACATCTTGTAGCTGTCGGTGGCGGCGGTGTCCACGCCGATCACCTGGCCGGCGTTGTTCACCATCGGGCCGCCGGAATCACCCGGCTTGATCGGGGCGTCCGCCTGGATCAGGCCGCCCAGGCTCTCCTGCGCGCCGGTCAGCGTGTCCGTCGCCGAGACGCTCTGGTTCAGCGCGACGACCTTGCCGGTCACCGCGTTGGGCGTGCCGCCCTGGCCGTTGACGTTGCCGAGCGCGACGATGGGCTCCCCCACCGTGGCCTCGCCGCCGATCGTGGCGGTGGGAAGGCCGCTCGCGCCGCGCAGTTGCAGCACCGCGATGTCCTGCGTGCGGTCGTAGCCGACCACGTCAACGGCGTAGGTCTGTCCGTTACCGACGTCGAATGCACTGATGTCGGTGGCACCGGAGATCACGTGGTTGTTGGTCAGGACGACGCCGTTGGGATCGATCACGATGCCGGTTCCGGCGCCAACCGCGTTGTTGTAGCCGAATTTGGTGTCGATGTTGACCACCTGCGGCCCGACCTGACCGACCATCGCCGACGGGTCGAGCGGCGCCTGGGGACGGTCGGTGAACCGGTCCAGTGCGAAATTCGACGGCGCCGCCGACGCCGGCGCGAGGCCCACCCCGGACCCCAAGCCGAGGCCCAGTGCAACCACGGTCAGCACGCTGACCAACCATGACCACAAGACCGGGCGGTACTGCGATTTGCTCACCGGTGACACCCTCCTGCTTCGCGGTTAAGAACAAACTGTCCCGGCCTCAGGATCTTGGCGGCACATTTGTGTGTATATAACCGTAATGCAGGTAGCTATGCACGGCATGTGCCAGGTCTGAGGAGACTCATCGGCTTCCCTTAACATATTTGCCGCGCGTCCTAAGCTGACCCGGTGGGCGAATTCGACCCCAAGGCCAGCTTCACCCGGTCCTCGGTAGCCCGGCTGGCGACGGTCGCGCCCGGTGGCCTGCCGCACCTGGTGCCGGTGGTCTTCGCGGCCGCGGCCAACGACGTGATCTACACGGCCGTCGACGCGAAACCGAAAACGACGGGGCGGCTGCGCCGTCTGGCGAACATCGAGGACAACCCCCGGGTGAGCCTGCTCGTCGATCACTACGCCGACGATTGGACCCAGCTGTGGTGGGTGCGCGCCGACGGTCTCGCGACCGTCCACACCGACGGGGACGCCGTTGATCTCGGCCGGCGCCTGCTGCGCGCGAAATACCCTCAATACCAATCGGTTTCGCTGGACGGCCCGGTGATCGAGGTCGCGGTGCAGCGTTGGTCCAGCTGGCATTACTGAGCGGCGCCCCGAGCGCCGCGGCGCGGCCCCGGCTACCTGATCTGGCCCGACGGTCTTGTGGTCGACCGAAGTTGGGTGAATGGTAGCTAGATAGGTGCTAGCCAGGTCAGCAACGGCGCGCCTGGGCAACCTGGAGGAAAGCCATGGCCGACAGGACAAATACTTCCCAAGGAGCGGGGAGCGCTCCTACCGCGGACGGTCCGGACGAGATTCGCAACGTCGTGCTGGTGGGGCCGTCGGGTGGTGGCAAAACCACACTCGTAGAAGCCCTGTTGGTCGCCGCCGGGGTGCTGACCCGCAGCGGCTCGGTCGCCGACGGCACCACGGTCTGCGACTACGACGATGCCGAGATCCGCCAGCAACGCTCGGTGGGCGTCGCCGTGGCGTCTCTGTCGCACGACGGCGTGAAGGTGAACCTGGTGGACACCCCCGGATACGCCGACTTCGTCGGCGAGTTGCGGGCCGGGTTGCGCGCCGCGGATTGCGCGCTGTTCGTCATCGCGGCCAACGAGGGCGTCGACGAGCCCACCAAATCGCTGTGGCAGGAATGCAACCAGGTCGGCATGCCCCGCGCCGTGGTGATCACCAAGCTCGACCACACCCGGGCGAATTACTCCGACGCGCTGGCCGCCGCGCAGAATGCGTTCGGCGACAAGGTGTTACCGCTCTATCTGCCCACCGACCTGCCGTCCTGCCACGGCCTGATCGGATTGCTGTCGCAGACCCGTTACGAATACACCGACGGCAATCGCACCGCGCAGCCACCGAATCCCTCCGACGCCGAGCAGATCGAGGAGGCGCGGGGCGCCCTGATCGAGGGAATCATCGAGGAGTCCGAGGACGAGTCGCTGATGGAGCGCTATCTCGGGGGCGAGGCGATCGACGAATCCGTGCTCATTCAGGACCTCGAGCGCGCGGTCGCCCGGGGATCGTTCTTTCCGGTGATCCCCGTCTGCAGCAGCAGCGGCGTCGGCACCCTGGAATTGCTCGAGGTCGCCACGCGCGGCTTCCCGTCACCGATGGAACACCCACTGCCCGAGGTCTTCACACAGGTCGGTGCGCCGCACGCCAGCCTGAAGTGTGCCGCGGACGCGCCGTTGCTCGCGGAGGTGGTGAAGACGACGTCGGACCCGTACGTGGGCAGGGTCAGCCTTGTCCGGGTGTTCTCCGGCACCATCAGGCCCGACGCGACGGTTCATGTGTCGGGCCATTTCGCGTCGTTCTTCGGCACGCCCAACGGCGATGGCCACGCGCATCCCGACCACGACGAGGACGAGCGCATCGGGGTGCTGTCCTTCCCGCTGGGCAAGCAGCAGCGCCCGGCGACGGCCGTGGTGGCGGGTGACATCTGCGCGATCGGCAAACTCAGCCGCGCCGAAACCGGTGACACGCTTTCGGACAAGTCGGAGCCGTTGGTGTTGAAGCCCTGGACCATGCCCGAACCGTTGCTGCCGGTCGCGATCGCGGCGCACGCCAAGACCGACGAAGACAAGCTGTCGGTGGGATTGGGACGGTTGGCCGCCGAGGATCCGACGCTGCGGATCGAGCAGAACCCCGAAACCCACCAGGTCGTGCTGTGGTGCATGGGCGAGTCGCATGCGGGCGTCGTGCTCGACGCGCTGGCCAACCGGTACGGGGTCACCGTCGATACCGTGGAACTGCGGGTCCCGCTGCGGGAAACGTTCGGCGGCAAGGCAAAAGGCCACGGTCGCCACGTCAAGCAGTCCGGCGGACACGGCCAGTACGCGGTGTGCGACATCGAGGTGGAGCCACTGCCGGAAGGCTCCGGGTTCGAATTCGTCGACAAGGTGGTCGGCGGAGCGGTGCCGCGGCAGTTCATTCCGAGCGTGGAGAAGGGTGTGCGGGCGCAGATGGAGAAGGGCGTACACGCGGGCTATCCCGTGGTCGACATCCGTGTCACCCTGCTCGACGGCAAGGCGCACAGCGTCGACTCGTCGGACTTCGCGTTCCAGATGGCGGGCTCGCTGGCGCTGCGCGAGGCCGCCGCGGCGACCAAGGTGGCGCTGCTCGAGCCCATCGACGAGATCTCGGTGCTGGTGCCCGACGATTTCGTCGGTGCGGTGATGGGTGACCTGTCCAGCCGGCGCGGCCGGGTGCTCGGCTCCGACACCGCCGGCAACGAGCGCACCGTGGTCAAGGCCGAGGTGCCGCAGGTGGAGCTGACCCGCTACGCGATCGACCTGCGGTCCCTGGCGCACGGCGCCGCCTCGTTCACCCGCTCGTTCGCCCGTTACGAACCCATGCCGGAATCCGCGGCCGCCCGGCTGAACGCCACCGTCTAGCACCGCGCTCGTTCAGGCCTTGCGGCCGAATCGCTCGGCGACCGCACGGCGGTCCAGCGAGCCCTTCGCGGTATGCGGCAACTCGTCGGCCTGCTGGAACTCGGCCGGAACCTCGAAGGGCGCCAGCCGGTCACGGCAGAACGCCGTCAGTTCGTCGGCCGTCGGCGCGGCCGATCCGCGGGCGACGATGACCGCGGCCACGGTCTCGCCGTACAGCTTGTCCGGCATGCCGAACACGCCCACCTCGAGCACGTCGGGGTGGGTGGCCAGGACGCCCTCGACGCGCTCCGGCGAGATCTTCTCCCCACCCCGGTTGATGAGTTCCTTGATGCGGCCACGGATGACGAGGTCGCCGGCCGACGACAGGGTGCCCAGGTCGCCGGTGTGCAGCCAGCCCTGGGTGAAGTTGGCGGCCGTGATGGATGGGTCGCCGAGGTAGCCGCGCACCACGGTCGGGCCGTGCAGCCACACCTCGCCGACGCTCTCCGCGGGCAGCGTCTTGCCGTCGGGCCCGACGATCCGGATTTCAGGTCCGGTCGACCGGCCGACGAGACCGGGTATGGCACCTGGGTTTTCGCTGCTGCCGGCGCCGCCGATGGCCGTCGTCGCCACCTGGTGGGTCGACTCGGTCATCCCGAACGCGCACACCACCGGTGCCGAGAACGTGTCGTGCAGCGCCTGCGCCGTCTCGGCGGTCAGCGGCGCGCTGCAACTGCGGATGAACCGCAGGGCGTGCGTCGCGCCCGGCTGCTCGGTCCGGGCGCGCTCCAGCAAGATCTGATGGATCGTCGGGACGGCGGTGTACCAGGTGGCCCCGACGGCCTCGATGTCGTCCCAGAACGTGTGCGCGGAGAACTTTCCGCGCGCGGGCAGCAACACCGCTCCCCCAGACACGAGGGTGCCCAGCAGCGCGGCGAGCAGACCGTGCCCGTGATAGAGCGGCATCACCGCCACCGTCGCGTCCCGCGGCCCCAGCCCGTAGCCGGCGATGATGGCCGCCACCGAGCGGGCGACGTTGTAGCGCGTCCAGGGCACCATCTTGGGCACGCCGGTGGTGCCGCCGGTGAACATGATCATGGCGTCGTCGGCGCGCAGCCCCTCCGGCGCGGAAACATCACGCGCGGGCGCCGCGGTGACATCCAGGCACACCGCCGCGGTGCCGTCAGACCCGACGGTCACCGCGATCGGCCACCGCGGCAAGCCATCCGGTGTGTCGCTGTCGGCCTCGGCGACCTGGTCGACGAGCACCGCCCGGGCGCCCACCGCCGCGCTGCGGGCGCGTTGCTCGGCGACGGGCAGGGCCGGATCCAGCGGCACCACAACGAGATCGGCACGCGACCCGGCCAGTAGCCCGATGACGAATTCGGCGTTGCTGCCGGCACGCAGCGCGACCCGGTCGCCCGGGAGTAGGCCACCGTCCTTCAGCCGGGCGGCCAGATCGTCGACCAACCGGATCACCTCGCGGTAGTCGACCGGTATCCGCTCGGCGGTGACGACCAGCGCCCGTGCCTCCGGCGACCGGCGCGCCGCCGCCTCGACCAGATCGGCGATGCCGGGGCTCGCGGATTCCGTCGACCCCTCGCCGGTGGTGATCGCGTCAGTTGTCATCGCCGCACTCCTTCCACTCCTGCTACCGATGCCACCCTGCCGGGCGGTCTTCCTGCGCGTCCAATATGGATTCGCTCACGATTGATAAGCAGCGGCTATTGAAGCGGAGTAGCATCGTCCTGACCTGCCACGATAGACCGAGTAAATCGTTGGATAGTGCCCTCGTCTTGGACACGTCGGGTGCGCTGGGGTCACAGTGATGGCCAAGGCAGTACCGCACAGCATCCGAGGAGTCGCCACATGTCCACCGCTTCGGCATCTCCGAACCCGACGGGCCCGATCGACGGCATTCACCTCGTGGTGGACGCGCTGAAGGCCAACGACGTCGAGACGATCTACGGCATCGTCGGCATCCCGATCACCGACCTCGCCCGTGTCGCGCAGGCGTCGGGAATCCGCTACATCGGTTTTCGGCAGGAGGCCTCGGCCGGCAACGCCGCGGCCGCCGCGGGATTCCTCACCCGCCGTCCCGGCGTCTGCCTCACCACATCCGGGCCCGGCTTCCTCAACGCCCTGCCCGCACTGGCGAACGCCACGACGAATTGCTTCCCGATGATCCAGATTTCCGGCTCCAGCAATCGGGCGCTGGTCGACCTGCAGCGCGGCGATTACCAGGACATCGATCAGCTCAGTGCCGCAAAGCCGTTCGCCAAGGCGGCCTTCCGGATCGGCCGAATCGAGGACATCGGGCGCGGCGTCGCGCGCGCCATTCGCACCGCGGTCTCCGGCCGGCCCGGCGGCGTCTACCTGGACATCCCGGGTGAGATCCTGGGCCACACGATGGACGCCGCCGCAGCGGCGGGCACGGTCTGGCGGGTGATCGATCCCGCACCCCGGCAGCTGCCGGCACCGGACGCGATCGACCGCGCGCTGGACCTGCTTTCCCAAGCGCAGCGGCCGCTGATCGTGCTCGGCAAGGGTGCGGCGTATGCCCAGGCCGACAACGAGGTTCGGACGTTCGTCGAGGCCACCGGGATTCCGTTCCTGCCGATGTCGATGGCCAAGGGCCTGCTGCCGGATTCGCATCCGCAGTCCGCCGCGGCCGCCCGCTCGCTGGCGATCTCGCGCGCCGACGCGGTCCTGCTGGTCGGTGCCCGGCTGAATTGGCTTCTGGGCCATGGGGAGTCACCGCAATGGAACCCGGGCGCCAAATTCATGCAGGTGGACATCTCGGCGTCCGAGTTCGACAGCAACCAGCAGATCGATGCGCCGCTGGCCGGCGACATCGGCTCGGTGATGTCCGCGCTGTGTGACGGTGTGGCCGCGCGCCCGATCACCGCGCCGGCCGACTGGGTCGGCGAACTGGCCGAGCGCACCGCGCGAAACGAGGCCAAGATGAGCGAGCGTCTGGCCGAGGACCCGCACCCAATGCGGTTCTACAACGCGCTCGGCGCGATTCACGCTGTGCTGCAGGACAACCGCGACGTGTACGTCGTCAACGAAGGAGCCAACGCGCTCGATCTGGCACGCAATGTCATCGACATGGAGCTGCCGCGGCACCGGCTGGACACCGGAACCTGGGGCGTGATGGGCATCGGCATGGGCTATGCCATCGGCGCCGCCGTCGAGACCGGCAAGCCGGTGGTCGCGATCGAGGGTGACAGCGCATTCGGCTTCAGCGGCATGGAGATCGAGACAATCTGCCGCTACCGGCTGCCGGTGACCGTCGTCATCCTCAACAACGGCGGCGTCTACCGCGGCGACGAGGCGACAGCCGGCGCGGCGGCAACGGGATCCGATCCGGCCCCGACCGTGCTGAGCGCCCGGGCGCGCCACGAGCTGATCGCGGAGGCGTTCGGCGGCAAGGGATATCACGCCACCACCCCCGCGGAACTGCGCGCGGCGCTGAGGGAGGCGATCGCCTCCGGGGCGCCGTCGCTCATCAACTGCGAACTCGACCCGGCGGCGGGCGTGGAAAGCGGGCACCTGTCCAATCTGAACCCGGCCAGCGCGACCACCCGGCCGCCCGCCGCGGTCAGCGCCGGCGGGTAAGGCCCAACAGCTGCGCGTCGAAAAACTCGTTCAGCGAAAGCTGCCCGGCGGACGCGGCCAGCGCGCGGGCGATCGGCGATCCGGGCCCGCTCGAGTTGGTGGCCAGGGCGACGTCGGCTTTGAGCACCGGATCGACCATCTCCACCGCCCGGATGTCCGGACCCAGTGGTGACGTCCACAGCCACGTGTGCGGCACGATGGACGCCCAGTTGCCCGCCGATGCCTGCGCGAATAATGATGCGACGGAATCGGTTTCGACCTGCGGACTGACGGTGATCGAATGGTCGGCGAACGCTTTGTCGATGATCTGGCGATCACGCATGTCGGGGGTGAGCAACGCCAGCGGGAGCTGCGCGGCCTCCGCCCAGGTCATCGTCGCCGCACCGGATCCCACCATGTCCGCGGGCGCCAACAACACGTAGCGCTCCTGGTACAGCGGAACCAGGTTCACGTCATGGGCCTCGTCGGGCGCCGCATGCACGATGGCGGCATCGATCTCGAACTCGCGCAGGCGGCGGTACAGTTCGGTGGCTGCCAGCCGGGACAGGATGTGCACCTTCACCAGTGGGTGCGCCGAACAGAACGCCGAGAGCACCAGTGACGCGGTCGTGGACGCGGTGGGAACGGTGCCCAGCCGCAGGGTTCCGGTGATGCCCGAACGCACGGCGTCCACTTCGGACTTGAACGCGTCGTGCTCGGCCAGAATCCGCCTGGCCCACACCACCAACCGCTCACCTTCGGGCGTGAGGCCCTCGAAGCTGTGCCCGCGGTTGATCAGCGTGACGTTCAGTTCTCGCTCCAGCTTGGCGATCGCGGCCGACAGCGCCGGCTGGGAGACAAAGCATTTCTCGGCCGCCCGGGCGAAGTGTCGCTCGGAAGCGACCGCAACGAAATACTCCAGCTGACGGAAGAGCACCCGCACTCCTCGGGTTCGGGCTCGGCCTTGGGGCACCGATCCCGCTGAGGCTAACCCGTCGCCGGCGGGCGGGCCAAGCCGAACGTTTGGGCCACGACTTTTGCGGCTATCCCTATGAATTCGGCCAAGCGGGCTGGCCGAATGGCCACGGCCGCGAAAACCCAAGCATTGGCGTCCCTTTCACAGCAGTCGCGGCCCGAGTTCGAGCGACGACCTTGGGGTGGCGATCACGCGCGGTTCTACCGATTTCGCTGCACCCGACGGCGTTGAACTCAATCGGTGATCGAATCGTTACCACGGTGCCCGGGCCAACCTGTCATTGTTTGCTGAAGCCGGTGGTAAGTGGGTAACCAGTAGAATGTCGATGTGTTGATCGCACCATCTCGAAGGGTGGACGCTATGCGTCGCGGTGTTCGTTATCTATTTGTTATGGTCGCGATCACGGCTATGGGCCTGGTGGCCCCGGTCGGCCGGAGCACCGCCGCCGTGCCGCTACCGCAACCCAGCCCCGCGGTGGCCTCGATTTTGCCTGCGGACGGCGCGGTGGTGGGAGTGGCCCACCCGGTGGTGGTGACATTCACCGCTCCGGTGGCCGATCGGGCCGCCGCCGAACGCTCGATCCGCGTCACGTCGCCCAGCGGCACCCCCGGACACTTCGAGTGGATCCAGAACACTGTCGTGCAGTGGGTGCCCAACCAATACTGGCCGGCCCACACCCATGTGTCGGTCGGCGTGCAGGCCCTGTCGACGGGCTTCGACACCGGCGATGCGCTGGTCGGCGTCGCCAGCATCTCCAAGCACACCTTCACCGTCAGCAGGAACGATGAGGTGCTGCGCACCATGCCGGCGTCGATGGGCAAGCCGAGCCGGCCGACCCCGATGGGTAGCTTCACCGCGCTGGAAAAGCAGCGCACCGTGGTGATGGACTCGCGAACCATCGGCATCCCGCTCAGCTCTCCCGAGGGATACAAGATCACCGCCTCGTACGCCGTCCGCGTCACCTGGAGCGGCGTCTACGTGCACTCCGCCCCGTGGTCTGTTGATTCCCAGGGCAACGCCAACGTCAGCCATGGCTGCATCAACCTCAGCCCCGACAACGCCGCCTGGTACTTCAACGAGGTGAACGTGGGCGATCCCATTCAGGTCGTGGCCTGAGCGCCAACCACGCATCCCCGGCGTGCCCTGAACTCACCCGCGCCTCCGTCGCGCTGTGACGACCGTCACAACCATTGAACGGAAGCGTGACCCGCGGGGGTTCGTTCAGGTAGACGGACGATCGTGAACGAGAGGCGGGCCATGACCGATGACGCGAAGCGCGCGAAAGTTAGCTCCACAGGCCCGATCAGCGCGGCGCGCCAACAGGTAGCCGACCGCATCCACGACCTGGATGCCCACGACGAAGAGTTCCGCACCACCAAGCCCGATTCCGCCCTGCAACTCGCGGCACGCGAACCCGGCCTTCGGCTGCCGCAGATCCTGGAAATCTTCGCTGAGGGCTACGCCGATCGCCCCGCACTGGGCTGGCGTGCCCGATCGTTGACCACCGACCAGGCCACCGGCCGAACCAGCGCGCAACTGCTGCCCCGGTTCGACACCCTGACCTACCGCGAACTGTGGGCGAACGTCCGCGCCATCGCGGGCGCATGGCGACACGACGCCGCCAATCCTGTTGCGCCCGGCGATGTCGTCGCCACCGTCGGTTTCGCAAGCGCCGAGTACCTCACGATCGATCTGGTCTGTGCCTACCTCGGGCTGGTGGCGGTGCCGTTGCAGCACAACACGACGGCCTCGCGGCTGAGGCCGATCGTCGAGGAGGTGGAGCCCTCCACATTGGCCGCCGGTGTCGGTTATCTCGACCTCGCCGTCGAAGTGGCACTGGGTAGCTCGTCGTTGCGGCGGGTCGTGGTCTTCGACTACCGGCCCGAAATCGATGAACAACGCGAGGCCGTCGAACGAGCGCAGGCGAAGCTAGCGGCCGCCGGCGCCGCCGTCACCATCGAGACCCTCGACGATGTGATCGAACGCGGGCGGACCCTGCCGCCCGAGCCGATGTTCACCGGCGACACCGACGAGCGGCTGGCCATGATCATGTACACGTCGGGCAGCACCGGGTTGCCCAAGGGCGCCATGTACACCGAGCGGATGCTGTGCCGGCTGTGGACCAACGAGCTGATGCCCGACTTCACCGACACCCCGGTGATCAACGTGAATTTCATGCCCCTCAATCACCTGGGCGGCCGGATACCGCTGTCGACGGCGTTCCAGGCGGGCGGCACCAGTTACTTCGTCCCGGAGAGCGACCTGTCCACCCTGTTCGACGACTGGAACCTGGTGCGCCCCACCGAAATGGGGTTGGTGCCACGGGTGGCGGAGATGCTGTACCAGCGCTACCAGAGCGCGGTCGATCGATTCGAAACTGCGGGCGCCGACACCGCCGCGGCACAGGCGCAAGCGCAGACCGAGCTGCGCGAGCAGGTCCTGGGTGGACGCATCGTGACCGCCTTCTGCGGCACGGCGCCGCTGGCGGCCGAGATGCGCAGCTTCATCGAAACCTGTTTGGGCGTCCATGTTCTCGACGGCTACGGCCTGACCGAGGTCGGCATGGTGACCAAGGATGGCCGGATCAACCAACCGCCGGTGCTGGGCTACAAGCTCATCGATGTTCCCGAGTTGGGCTATTTCCTCACCGACAAGCCTTATCCGCGAGGCGAATTGCTGGTGAAGTCGCTGACCGCCATGCCGGGGTACTTCAAACGGCCCGATGTCACGGCCAAGGCCTTCGATCCCGAGGGCTACTACCGCACCGGTGACGTGATGGCCGAGCTGGAGCCGGGCCGGCTCGCCTACGTCGACCGCCGTAACAACGTGCTGAAGTTGGCGCAGGGCGAGTTCGTGGCCGTGGCGCGCCTGGAGGCGGTGTTCTCCAGCGCGGCCCTGGTGCGTCAGATCTTCGTCTACGGCAACAGCGAACGGCCCTATCTGCTGGCCGTTGTGGTCCCGACCGACGACGCCGCGGAGAGGTTCGCCGGCGACGCCGACGGCCTGAAGGCCGCCCTGGGCGAATCCCTGCGCCAGTCGGCCAAACTCGCCGAGCTGCAATCCTACGAGGTACCCGTCGACTTCGTGGTCGAGACGGAGCCGTTCAGCGAGGACAACGGCCTGCTCTCCGGGGTGGGAAAGCTGCTGCGGCCCAAGCTCAAAGAGCACTACGGCGCCCGGCTCGAACAGCTGTACACGGAGCTGGCCGAAAACCGGGTGACCGAATTGCGTGCGTTGCGCGAAGGCGCGGCCGACCATCCGGTGATCTTCACCCTCAGCCGTGCCGCCGAGGCGCTGCTCGGCCTGGCCGGCGGACCACCGGCCCCCGACGCGCTGTTCATCGAGCTCGGCGGCGACTCCTTGTCGGCGTTGACGTTTTCCAACCTGCTGCGTGACATCTTCGACGTCGAGGTGCCCGTCGGAATGATCACCGGCCCGGCGACCGACCTGGGACAGCTCGCGGAATACGTTGAGTCCGAACGCGAATCGGGGTCGCGGCGGCCGACCTTCGCAACCGTGCATGGGCGCGGCGCGACGCAGGTCCGCGCCGCGGACCTCACCTTGGACAAGTTCATCGACGCGACCACCCTGGCCGAGGCGCCGGCGCTGCCGCGCGCAACAGGCACGCCGCACACCGTCCTGCTCACCGGCGCAAACGGCTACCTCGGCCGCTTCCTCATCCTGGAGTGGCTCGAACGGCTCGCCGAGACTGGCGGAAAACTCATCTCCGTCATCCGCGCCGCGGATACCGCGGCGGCCACCAAACGCCTGGAGGCCGTCTTCGACAGCGGCGATCCGCAGCTGCTGGAGCGATTCCACAGGCTGGCCGCGGAGCACCTCGAGGTCATCGTCGGCGACATCGGTGAGCCGAATCTTGGCCTGGAGCAAGGCACCTGGGAGCGCCTAGCACGAAGTGTGGATCTGATCGTGCATCCGGCCGCGCTCGTCAACCACGTGTTGCCCTACGACCAACTGTTCGGCCCCAACGTGGTGGGCACCGCCGAACTGATTCGCCTGGCGATCACGATACGGGTCAAGCCCGTCACATACATGTCGACCGTCGCGGTGGCCCTGTCGGTCGATCCGGCCGCGTTCGCCGAGGATGGCGATATCCGCACCGTCAGCGCGCTGCGACCGGTCGATGACAGCTATGCGAACGGGTACGCGAACAGCAAGTGGGCCGGCGAGGTGTTGCTGCGCGAGGCGCACGACCTGTGCGGCTTGCCGGTCGCGGTCTTCCGGTCCGACATGATCCTGGCGCACAGCCGGTATGCCGGGCAGCTCAACGTTCCAGATGCGTTCACCCGCTTGGTATTCAGCTTGCTGACCACCGGAATCGCACCGGCCTCCTTCTACCAGACCGATCCGCAGGGAAACCGGCCGGTCGCCCACTACGACGGGCTGCCCGCCGACTTCGTGGCCGAAGCGGTGACCACGCTCGGCGAACAGATCGCCTCGGCCGCGGAGGGTGCCGGCGCCTACCGGTCCTTCGACGTGATGAACCCGCACGACGACGGCATCTCGCTGGATGTGTTCGTCGACTGGTTGGTCGCCGCCGGGCACGACATCCGGCGCATCGACGACTACGACGAGTGGCTGGGCCGGTTCACGACCGCGCTTCGCGCGTTGCCCGACACGCAGCGCCAGCATTCGGTGCTGCCGTTGCTGGACGCCTACCGCAAACCGGAGACGCCGCTGCGCGGAGCCCCGGCCCCCACCGACGTGTTCCGCAGCGCCGTCCGGTCGGCGAAAATCGGTGCAGATGAAGACATTCCGCATCTGTCGGCGGCGTTGATCGACAAGTACGTCGCCGATCTGCACTTGCTGGGCCTGGTGTAACCGCTAGCCGTGCAGCCCGGCCTTGACCGCGGCATCCTGCTTGCGGGCGATGTCGAGGGCGACGGCCGGATCGATCGGATCGGTCGGCGCGCTGTCGAATTCCAGGGTGACCAGCGCCTTGCCTTCGGTGAAGACCAAGACCGTCATCGCCTGGGAGTTGTCCGGCGAGGTGCCCGAGATCGTCACCCCGTGGGCGCCGACGGCGAGCGGCTGCCAACTCCCGTTCACCTTGCCGTTGTAACCGCCTTGGGTGGAAGCCAATTCGGTGGCGGCCGCCGCCGGATCCGCGGCGACCGTGATGGTGTCCCACAGCCGGCGGCTGCTGTCGGCGTTGGCGAACAGCTGGGCGACACCCGGCGCGTTGTTGGGGTTGAGCATGGGCGACTGCGGCGCGGTGAGACCGCCTCCCACGTCGTTGGGCTTGATCAACAAGAAGCCGTAATCCGAGGGTTGGCCCGAGGGCGGGCCGGTGACCGCGCTCGAACTGGTCGAAGCGGTGGTACTCGACGCCGGCGGGGCCGAGGCCTTGTCGTCGCTGCCGCACCCGGTGCTCGCGGCGCCGACCACTACGACGGCAGCGGCCCATCCGGCGATGCCGATCCGATCAACTTCCACGCATGTTCCTTCCACGTGTCATCGGTATCCGGCTTTCACCGCGGCTCCCGACGCCGCCGGCGAAATGCTGGTGTGAACCAGGCTTTGCTACGAACATATGCCCACTCGGCGGCCTATGGGTAGCACTTCGGGTGCCTATGCTGGCGTGGGTAAGAGCATCCTCGCGCGAAAGGAGATCGGCATGACGGCTGCAGCGGCGCGCGCAGTGCGGTTCGACCGTTACGGGGGACGTGAGGTGCTGTACGTCGCCGACATCAAGATGCCCTCCCCCGGGCCCGGCGAGGTCGTCGTCGAGGTTCGAGCCGCGGGGATAAACCCCGGTGAGGCCGGCATCCGGGTCGGGGCGATGCACGAGATGTTCCCGGCCACCTTCCCTTCCGGACAGGGCAGCGACCTGGCCGGCGTCGTCACCGCCGTGGGACCCGGGGTCACCGAGTTCTCCGTCGGCGACGAAGTCCTGGGATTCAGCATGCGCCGGTCCAGCCACGCCACCCACACCGCGGTCCCGGTGAACCAGTTGATCCGCAAACCGGCCCAACTCAGTTGGGAGGCAGCGGGTTCGCTGTATGTGGTCGGGGTGACCGCCTATGCGGCCGTCCGCGCGGTCGCACCCCAACCGGGTGAGACGATCGCGGTGTCGGCCGCCGCGGGCGGGGTGGGCACCATGGTCGTGCAGCTCCTGGTGCTGCGCGAGGCGCGGGTGCTCGGCATCGCCGGGCCCGGCAACGCCGACTGGCTGCGCGCGCATGGCGTCATTCCGATCGCCTATGGTGACGGGCTGGCCGAGCGGCTGCGCGAGGCGGCGCCGGATGGTATCGACGCATTCATCGACCTGTTCGGCCCGGACTACGTCCAGCTCGCCGTCGATCTCGGCGTGGCACCCGAGCGGATCGACACCATCATCTCGTTCCAGAAGGCGGGGGAAGTGGGCGCCAAGACCGAGGGCAGCATGGAGGCCTCGACGCCCGGGGTGCTCGCCGAGATGGCCAACCTGATCGTCTCCGGCGCCATCGAATTCGACATCGCCGCGACCTACCCGCTGGACCGGGTGGCCGACGCATATGCCGAGCTGGAACAGCGGCACACCCACGGGAAAATCGTTCTGCTGCCCACTAACTCACAGTGAGGCGGCCGGCCCGACCACACCGGCCTGCACGATTTTGATGATGACGAACGCGACGGCCACCACCAGGTAGCCCCGCAGCGTGAACAGCCCCGCCCGGCGCATCGGTGACATCGTCGGCCGATCGAGCAGCGCGATGTTCGGGGTCTGCCAGGCGGCCCGGTCCTGGCGACGCACGGCTCGCCGCTCAGCACGCGTCAGCGACGAGGCCTCGTCGAGTTCGTCGACCTCCTCCGGGTCCAAGCCGCCGCCGAGTGTGCGCACGATGGCTTCGGCGTCGGTCAGGTTGCGGTGCCGCCGGCCGGCGATGATCATTGCCGCGCCGCCGAGGATGCCCAGCACCGCTCCGCCGGCGAGGCCATCCTCGAGCGCGGCGGTGGACAGGTTCGGAAAGAAGGTCGCGGCCGTCAACGTCAGCGACAGCAGCACCAGACACCACACGATGGTCCACGCAATGATGTTCTGCCGCACCGTGTTCACCCACGGGCCCAGCACCGCCCGGTCGTTGCACAGCAGCACCAGAAAGACGGTGGCCGAGGGAAGCAGGACACCGGCGAGCGCCTGGACGCCCTGCGTCACCAGGCCCAGGATGTGGTCGGGGCTGAAGGAGACCGCCGCCGAAACCGCGAGCAATATCGCGTAGCCGCCGTAGAACAGCGGGGCCTCGCTAATCTTCCAATGCAACGAGTGCCGCTTGCCCATGGCATCACCGACCGCATAGGTGGTCGCCAGGCCTACGGCGTTGGCGCCGATCAGCGACGCGTCCAGCAGGATGATCGCGAACAGCACCCCAAGCGGGCCGCCCGGATGCTTCGACAATCCCGAGGCGACCGCGCCCGCGTCGGTGAAGTGACCCGCATCGGCGGTGCCGGTCAAGCCGAACGCCGCCACGGCCATCAACGCCGTCGCACCGACCATGACCACGACGATTCCGATGGCCAAATCCGCTCGGCCGTAGGGGATCCAGCGGGCGGTGATGCGCTTGTCCACCACGTTGGACTGCTGGAAGAACAGCTGCCACGGCGCGACCGTGGTGCCCACGATCGCGACCACCAGCAGCAGCACCGTCGAGTTGAGCCCGCCCGGGAACTGCGGGATCAGGCCCACCGCCGTCGCCTTAAGGGTCGGATGCACCAGCCACAGCATCGGGAAGATCAGCACGTTCACCGCGATCAACAGGAACATCAGCCGCTCCCAGCGGCGAAACGACCCGCCGGCCACCACCGCGAACAGCAGCACGGCGGCGGCCGGGACAGCGACGATCCTCGGGCAACCCAGGAAACCGAGAGCCAGTGAGACGCCGATGAATTCGGTCACGATCGTCAACGCGTTCAGGATCAACAGATCACCGACGCTGAAGGCGCCCCAGAACTTGCCGAACCGCTCGAATATCAAGCGGGCGTGCCCAACCCGGGCCACCGCACCGAGCCGCAGCACCATCTCCTGGTTCACGTACAGCACCGGAATCAGCAGTGCCAGCGTCCACAACAGGCCCATGCCGTAGTTCTGGCCGGCCTGCGCGTAGGTCGCGACGCCGCCGGCGTCGTTGTCGCCCACCATGACGATCAGCCCCGGACCGGTGATGACGGCCAGGGTGCGCAGGCGGCGCCAAGGCCCGCTGAACGCCCCGTAGCCGCCGTCCCCGTCGTGCCGGATGCGCCCGAACGCGCCGACGATGTCGCCGACGTGCGCGGAATCCAGCACCGTCGGGCTTTGCGTCTCGCGGCGTGCGTCTTCCGATGCGGCAGCGGCGAACCCCGAGTCGCGGCGGCCGCCGCCGGTGTCGATCGAAGTCATCGAATCCTCGCTATCTCGAACAGCTCTCACCTCGCGGTGAGGCGGTCGTGGTTGCGGCACTCAACGCGCCTACGGCGACGGACGGCGCTGTGACGCCCGTCGCCGAGGCAGTGGTTCAGCGGTGGTTGCTGTCCGAACCCGAGGCGTGGCCACCCAGCGACGCGGTGACCATCGCGATCGGCATCCTCGAGACGTACAGGTTGGCCCGCTCCTGCGGGGTCAGGCGGGCTTGCAGGTGAAACCTGTTGGCCAACAACCGGCCTGCACGCAGCATCGAGCGTCCACGCATCCGGGAAGCGATGGAAAAACGGTGGGTGATAACAAAAGCCATGAGCTTCTTCTCCTGACGGAGGCCCGATCGGCGACGGCACGGCGTGTCAGCCGCGCAGGACCAGGAGAGGTCAGGCGGTGAAAGAAATGCCGGAACCGGATCGGGACAAGACGGATTTCGGATAGGGACTATCGCCGGGACTCATCTCGCCCTCACCTCCTCACGGCCAAGACACACGCGGGTGTCACCACATTCACCTGAACGAAAGAGGCAGGAATGACCCACGACACATGCCGCGGGTCGCACCCCTCTCGTCGGAGCTTCGGCACTGCACGGCGTATCCGGAATATTCCAGAAGCCACTTGGGCTCAACCCTTGGGTCCGGGAAGAGCTGTCCTGACCCGGGGCGTCTCTCGACGTTCGGGGTCAGTGGCCTGTATCCATGCAGACGCCTCACCTACCGAGGTGCTTGCGGGGTCCATAGTGACACCGCGGTCGCGGGCTCGTCAAACGCTCGTCAAACGCTTAACGGATCCCTGACGCCCTGCACCGCTCTCCCAGCGCCCGCCCAGGCTGCGCGCCTAGGCTCGGTGCCATGACCACAACGTTGCAGGATGCCCGGGTCGCTTCGACGCTCGACCGCATGTACGCCGAGTCGAAAAACCAGATGTCGCTGTTGCGCGAGCGGCGCGGCACGTTCGATCGCCCGATGACCGCACAGGAGCGGGCCGAGGCGATGAGCGAGTTCTACATCCCGGTGACACCGGAAGCCGGCCGGCTGCTGTATTCACTGGTGCGCGCCACCCGCCCGGCGACCATCGTCGAATTCGGGATGTCTTTCGGCATTTCCGCCGTGCACCTGGCCGCCGCGGTGCGCGACAACGGCACCGGCCGGGTGGTGACCACCGAACTCAGCGAGACCAAGATCGCCGCCGCCAAGAAGACGTTCGCCGAGACCGGCCTCGACGACGTCATCACCATCCTCGAAGGCGACGCGCTGTCCACGCTGGCGGACGAGCCGGGGCCGGTCGATTTCGTCTTGCTCGACGGCTGGAAGGACCTGTACCTACCCGTGCTCGAGCTGCTGGAACCGCGCCTGTCACCCGGCGTGCTGGTCATCGCCGACAACGCCAGCTCGGCCGACATGGCGCCCTATCTGGACCGGGTGCGCAACCCCGAGAACGGCTACGTGAGCTTCAACTTCCAGGTTCGCGACAGCGACAGCATGGAGATCAGCTGCCGCACAAGCGGTTAGAACTACCTCAGCGATTCCTCGAGCCACGGCGTCAGCCACTTCACCCCTTCGGGGGTGAGGTGGACGCCGTCGCTGCGTACCTTGATGCCGTCGACCTTGGCGGTGTAGACCCCGTCGGGGCACAGTTTCTTGTTCAGGTCGAGGATCGCGACGTTCGGGTGGTGGCTGACGGTCTTGCGCAACATGGTGTTCCACAGGTTCACCCGGTCGGGCTGGTCCTCCGGATACAGTCGGCCGTCCGGCTTTTCACCGCCCCGGCTGTAGGGCACCGTCGCGACCACGACGTGGACACCGGTGGCGCCCACGATGGTCAACGCCCGTTCGAGCTCACCGTTGAGGTAGGCGTCGAACGTGGGGTCGCCGATGTGGGTCCACTGGCCCTCGTTGACCCGGTCCACCGTTTCCCAGCGGCCGATGACCAGCAGCGCGACGTCCGGCTGATCCTGGCTGACTTGCTTCGACCAACGAATCGGCCAGCCGTCGCATTCGGATCGCTGCTCGAGAGTCTGACCGATGTAGCGGTACGGCGTGCCACGCACCAGGCTGCATCCGATGACGGTGTGGTCGAGGAACGTGAAGCCGGGCGTCGGGGGCAGGTAGTGCATCCAGGTCCACCCGATCGAATCACCGAACACCGAAACGGTGAACGGCCGGTTGGCATCTCGGGGCCGGCTGCCGCCGGGCGGTGACGGCGAGACCGCCGCGACCGCCGAGACCCCGGGCGGTAGGCCGACCTCGCGCAGAGCGGGCCCGGTACCCACCGGCACCACCAGCAGCGTCACCGCGGCCGCACTGGCCACGGTCGCGGCCGCCAGCGGCAGCAGCGGCACCCGCGACGGCCGCCAGCGCCGAATGGGCTGTTCAAGCAGCCAATACGACGCCGCGGCCAACACCAGCGTGGCGCCGCACCGCGCGGCGAACAACGGCAGCCCGGACCACCCCGTGCGTTCGCCGTTGAGCGCCAAGAAGATTGGCCAATGCCACAGGTAGACGCCGTAAGAAATGGTTCCCAGCCACACCAGCGGGCGCAACGCCAGCGCGCGGGCGACGAGACCGCGCTGCTCCAGCGCGACGGGTGCGATCACGATCACCGCCGCGATCGCGACCCCGATCAGCAGGCCGTGCCGGAATTCGCCGCTGGCGCCGGTGGCGTAGTGCGTCGCCGCCGCCAGCCCCGCCAACCCGATCAGCGGCAGAACGCGGGCGACCCGGCGCCCCCATCGGGTGCGGATCATGCACCAGCCGCGGTTCATCGACGGCCAGTCCCGAACCAGGAGGGCGGCCGACGCGGCGCCGACCAGCAACGCCTGCGCGCGGGTGTCGGTGCCGAAGTAGATCCGGTCGCGGGTGCCATCCGACGTCATGACGATGGCGAGCGCAGCAGACGCCAGCGCGCCCACGGTGGCGATCAGGAAGGTGGCGAACCGCACACCGCCGACGGTCGCCCGGGTGGAGCGTCGCTTGGCGCGGGCGGCGAGCAGCAGGGTGACCGTGATGAGCAGCACCGGCCAGACGAAGTAGTACTGCTCCTCCACCCCGAGTGACCAGGTGTGTTGTAGCGGTGAGGGCGGCGCGCCCTGGGTGAAGTAGTCGGTCTTCTGGGCGACGAACCGCCAGTTCGCCATCCATATGAAGGCCGCGATGGCGTCGTCGCGCAGCCCGGTCAGCGACCGGTCGGGCAGCAGCTGGCGGGCCGCGGCCACCGTGAGCACCATCAGGACCAGCGCGGGCAGGAGTCGCCGGGCGCGCCGGATCCAGAAGCCGGTCAGCTCGATGCGGCCGGTGCGTCCCAGCTCGTCCAGCAGCAGCGAGGTGATCAGGAATCCGCTGAGGACGAAAAAGACGTCTACGCCAATGAATCCGCCGCTGACGCCGGGGATGCCGCCGTGCCCGATGAGCACCAGCGAAACCGCGATCGCGCGCAGTCCGTCGAGTGCCGGGATTCCGCTGGCCCGCTCCGGACGGTCCCAGATCGCCAGCCGGCCGACGCGGCGCATGGGGGCGACCCATCGGGGCCGAGTACGACGAGCCGGTGCGGGGTGAGACCCGCCCGGCTCGGTGCTTCCTGTCAGCGCGCCGTAACTACCATCTCGCCCGGCGCCATGGTTGATGCCGATACGTCGCTGCCCCTCCTGTTGAGTTCAGCAAGCCAGCCTAGAGGCGGGCGCGCAGGATCAGGTGGAGGACACGCGAGGCGTTTTTCGCCGTGCTGCGTTCGGATTTCGGCCCCGGCGCGTCAGGCCTTGTCAGGGGCGTAGCCCAGGGTGCTCTTGACTTCCAGGTACTCGTGGAAACCGAATTCGCTCCATTCGCGACCATTGCCGCTGCGCTTGTATCCGCCGAACGGTGCGTTCATGTCGAATGCGTGATTGATGGTGACCCATCCCGCGCGGATCTTGCGGGCGACGTCGCGCGCCGTGTCGAGGTCGGCCCCCGAAACGAAGCCGGCGAGGCCGTATTGGGTGTCGTTGGCGATCTCGACGGCGTGATGGAGATCGTCGTATCCGAGAATGCACAGCACCGGCCCGAAGATCTCCTCACGCGCGATCGTCATGTCGTTGGTGACGTGCGCGAAGACGGTCGGCTTGACGTAGTAACCCTTGTCCAATCCGTCCGGCCGGCCCGGGCCCCCCGCGACCACGGTCGCGCCCTCGTCGACGCCCTGCTGGATCAGTCGCTGCACCTTCTCGAACTGCGCCCTGGACGCCACCGGCCCGATGGCCGTCGCGTCGTCGGTTCCCACCGCGACTTTCTCGGCGGCCTCCCGCGCGATGGTAATGGCCTCGTCCATCCGGGAATTCGGGACCAGCATGCGCGACGGCGCGTTACAGCTCTGCCCCGAGTTGGGCATCATGTTGGCCACGCCGGCGCTGACGCCCTCGGCGAAGCCACTGTCATCGAGGACGATGTTGGGGCTCTTGCCGCCGAGTTCCTGGGTCACTCGTTTCACGGTCGCGGCGGCATTGGCGGCCACCTCCACACCGGCGCGGGTGGATCCGGTGAACGACACCATGTCGATGTCGGGATGGCTCGCCAGGGCCACGCCGACGCCCGCGCCGTCACCGTTGATCAGGTTGAACACCCCGGCCGGCACGCCCGCGGCATCCAGGATCTCGGCGAAGATATAGGGCGAATACGGCGCCACCTCAGAGGGTTTCAGGATGACGGTGCAACCGGTCGCCAGCGCCGGGTAGACCTTGACCGCGACCTGGTTGATCGGCCAGTTCCATGGCGTGATCAGGCCGCAGACGCCGATCGGCTCCTTGGCGATCAGCGTCGCCCCTTTGTGTTCGGAGAACGAAAAGTTCTTCAGCGCGTCGATCGCGGTGGTCAGGTGACCGATCCCGAGAAAGACCTGCGGCCCCGCGGCCAGCGAGGGCGGCGCACCGATCTCCTCGGTGACCGCCTCGGCGAGATCGTCCGCGCGCTTCTGGTATTCGGCGAGGATGGCCTGCAACAGGTCCAGGCGCTGCTCGCGGGTGCTCTGCGACCAGCCGGCGAAGGCTCGCCGGGCGGCGTTGACCGCCACGTCGACGTCGGCCGCCGATCCCAGCGAGATCTTCCCCGAAACCTGTTCGGTAGCCGGGTTTTCCACGTCGAAGGCGTTGGGGCGCACCGGGTCCACCCATTTTCCGTCGATGTAGAACTTCAGGTATTCGCGCATGACATCGTCCCTTTCTTAGCGACGTGGGCTTACTGAGTGCCTTCGGCGTACCAGGTCCGGAATCGGTCGTACTTGGGCATTTCCTCGGAGTTGGCCTTCGGATCGATGCACACGTGCACCACACCGACTTTGCCACTGGCGTAGGCGCGAGCGATCGCCGGGCCGATCTCCTCTTCCTTCTCGACGTACTCACCGTGGCAGCCGAAGCCCTCGGCAACCTTGTCCATCCGGACGTCCTTGCTCCAGTGCACACCGGGCTGCGGCGACGGCTGGGAGAAGGTGCGCTTGTACACGCCCACTTCCAGGCCCCACTGGTGGTCGACGCCGACCACGCACACCAGCGGAAGGTTTTGCCGCGCAGCGGTTTCCAACTCGGCGATGTGGAAGAGGAACGCCGAATCGCTGGTCAACAGCATCACCGGGCGCTTACCCCCCTCGGCGACCGAGGCTCCGACCGCGTACGGCAGACCGGTGCCCAGGTGGCCGAAGTTCTGATTCCAGATCACGTCGCGCGGCTTGGACTGCGAGTAGGTCCACTGGAAGATCACGGTGGCACCGCCGTCGCGCACGAGAATGCCGTCCTCGAGTTCGTTGAACGCTTTGGTGGCCTCGACGACGTAGCGGGCCGGATGGATCGGCGAATGCCCGGACGGTGCCGATTCCGCCATATCCGCAAGCTCTTTCGTGTCCTTGTCGATCAGGACCTGCAGCGCGGGTGCGGGTTTGCGTGGGGAATCCTTGAGCGCGTCGACCAGCTGCGGCACCACGCCGCGCAGATCGCCGACCAGTGCCACGTCGACCGGACGGTTGACGCCGATGGCGGTTGGGTCCTGCTCGACGAGCACCCACTTGCGGTTCGCGTTGTTGGCGGCCCAGTGCTGGGTCCGGCCGTAGTGCATCGGCTCGCCGAGCTCGGTTCCCAGCGCGACGCACAGGTCGGATTCCTCGACGGCCTCGTTGGCGGCCGGGGAGAACAAGTAGGGAAACGTCCGGTCCTGCAGTCCCGGAATGAACGAGGTGCCGCCGGAGGTCTGGACCACCGGGCAGGCCATCAGCTCGGCCAACTCCTTGACCTGCTGCTGGGTGCGGGAGGTGTGCACGCCGTGGCCGACCAGCAGCACCGGGCTCTTGGCCTCGCGGATCAGCTCGACGGCCTCGGCCACCTCGCGGGTGCCCGCGCCCTGCTTGACCAGCCGGTAGGCCGACGGTGGCGGCGCCGCGTCGACGTCGAGCTCCTCCAGGATCACGTGCGACGGGAACTCGACGTAGGACGGGCCCGGGGTTCCGGACATCGCCCTGCGGATGGCCTCGTGGATGATCTCGTCCGTCTGGTCGGCGTACTCGATGGACGAGCTGTATTTCACCGACGCGGCGAAAAGCGGCTCCTGCTGAACGAATTGGATGCGGCCACGGCGCACCCGGCGCTCGGTGACGCGAGCCCGCTGCCCGCCCAAGAAGATCACCGGCGAGTTTTCCACCAGCGCGCACTGGATCGCTCCGGCGATGTTGGCCATGCCCGGGCCGAGCGTGCCGATGCACAGGCCGGGCTTGCCCGTCATCCGCGACGCCGCCTCGGCCATGAATCCCGCGCTCAGTTCGTGATGCGGTGCGACCACCGACCACCCGCGCGCGTCCGCCTCGGCGAACATGTGCACGAAGTTCGGGTCAGGGATGCCGAACAGGGTGTTGACACCCTCGGCCTCGAAGAGGTCGAGGATGCGTTTGTAAACGGGCACGGCCATCGTGGGAAACTCCTTCACTGACAATCTGTTTCGTTGAGCAAGCGTTATCCAGGGTTGGCGTCGACGGCCAGCCCCAGCTCGTCGAGGACCGCCGCGGTGTCGGCGCCGAGCTCGGGCGCGGGCCCCGCAACGCGGCCCGGTGTCCGGGAGAACCAGGTGGGCACGCCGGGGAAGCGCACCGGTCCGTGCGGGCTGTCCACCGTCTCGAACATGCCGACGGCGTTGAGGTGTGGGTCGTCGAAGAGCGCGCCGGGGGTGTTCAGCGGCGCGGCCGGTATCTCGAGTTCGCGCAGCAGCTGCAGCCACTCGGCGGTGGTCCGCTCTTTCATCGTCTCTGCGACCAGCCCGTAGACGGTGTCGATCTCGCGGGCGCGCTGTTCCAGCGTCGAATACAGCTCGCTAGCCCACGGTGGCTGAACGGCTTGCATGAAGGCGTTCCAGTGCTTGTCGTTGTAGATCAGCGCGGCGATGTAGCCGTCGCTGGTGCGGTACGGCCGGCGGTTGGGCGCCACCGTGCGCGGATACACCGCCGGTCCCAGCGGCGGATCGAACAGGGCGCCGTTGGCGTGTTCGACGAGCATGAACGAGGCCATGGTCTCGAACATGGCGACCTCGACTTCCTGCCCCTGTCCGGTGCGCTCGCGGTGGAACAGCGCCATCGTCGTCGCGTACAGCGCGGTGAGCCCGGCGATCTTGTCGGCCATGATGGTGCCGACGTAATCGGCCTCGCCGGTGAGTTGCTGTTGCACCGCGGGCAGGCCGCATTCGGCCTGGATCGTGTCGTCGTAGGCGGGGCGGTCGCGGTCGGGCCCGCGTCGGCCGTATCCGTAGCAATTGGTGTAGATGACAGCGGGATTGATCGCGGCGACGTCCTCGTAGCCGAAGCCCAGCTTGGCGATCGCCTTGGCGCGCATCGAGTGGATGAACACGTCGGCGGTCTCGATGAGGGCACGCAGCGCGCGCGTTCCGGCGTCGGTCTGCAGGTCCAGCACGATGCTGCGCTTGCCGCGGTTGACGTTGACGAACACCCCGCTCATGCCGGGCGCGGGTCCCACCGAGATGTAGCGGGTGTTATCCCCCTGCGGCGGTTCGACTTTGACCACGTCCGCGCCCATGTCGGCCATGATCTGCGTGCAGTACGGGCCCATCACCATCGCGGTGAGGTCGATCACGCGCACTCCGGCCATCGGGCCCGTCGGGCTAGCCATTGAGCGCTCCTTGGTCGGTTGAGCGGTGAGCCAGCTCGAAGCTGTAGCGGATGTGCTCGTTGTGTCCGTCCGGGACAACCGGAAAAATGAGTGGCGCCTCGACGTACCGGATCGCATCCAGGTGGCTGCCGACCTGCTCGATGGTCCACGACGGGCGGCTCACGCCCGGGCTCTCCACGATCACCGCCCGCGCCACGCGGCCCGCCAGCGCGATGAACAATTCGCCTGTCACCGCACAGGTTTCGTGCGCGAGCCAGCCCACGACCGGCGCAACGAGCTCCACGCCCATCGGCGGGTACGCCGAGGTGTCGATGCCTTCGGCCATCCGCGTCACCGCGGCCGGCACGATCGCATTGCATCGCACGCCCTCGGCCGCGCCTTCGAGCGCGACGACATTGGACAGCCCGATCACGCCCGCCTTGGCGGCCGCGTAGTTGGCCACGTTGTGGTTTCCGTACAGGCCGCCGATCGACGACGTCAGCACGACGCGGCCGTAGCCCGCCTCGCACATCAGCGGAAAGGCCGGCCGCACCACATGGAAGGCGCCCCGCAGGTGCACGTCGAGCACGGCGTCGAAGTCCTCGTAACTCATCTCCTTGAGCGAGCCGCGACGAACGTTGCCGGCGTTGTGAATCAGGACGTCGATTCGCCCGAAGTTGTCGACCGCCGTCTGGATGATTTCCTGCCCGCCGTCGCGGGTGGCCACCGACGCGCTGCATGCGACGGCCTCTCCCCCGGCCGCGGTGATCTCGGCCACCACCTGCTCGGCCGGCCCGTCGTCGGTCCCGTCGCCGTCGAGGCTGCCGCCGACGTCGTTGACGACCACCTTCGCCCCGCGCGAGGCGAGCAGGTGTGCGTAGGCGCGGCCCAGCCCGCGACCGGCCCCGGTCACCACGGCGGCGCGGCCGTCGAATCGCAGTTGCGGCCCCAGGGTTTCGCTCAAGTGCCGAGCACCAACCCGTCCAGATCGCCCTTGTCGCGCCACACCCGCAGCAGGTCCTCGAAGGCGTAGAACCCGGGACCGTACGGCTCGCCCAGGTGTGACCGGATTCCTTCTCCCCCGCCGCCGCCTTCGTTGTTGTAATAGCCGGGCGTGCATTGGGCGTCGAACGCCGAGTTGTCGACCGCGGTTTCGCGGATGGTCGCGCACCACTCCTCCTGCGCCGCCTGGCTGGGCTCCACGGTGGTCGCGCCCCGCTTCAGCGCCTCGGCGATGATGTAGGCGATGTGCTCGCCCTGCAGCTCGTAGTTGGCGGCGATGTTGGCCGAGATACCGACCTGGGTGAAGCCGGTATAGAACTGGTTCGGGAAGCCACGGCTGGTCATCCCATGCAGCGTCTTGTAGCCGTCGCCCCAGTAATCGAACAGCGATAGCCCGTCGCGCCCCTCGATCGTTTCGATCGAGTAGCGGCGGCTGATCTCGGTGGTGATTTCGAAGCCGCTGGCGTAGATGATGCAGTCGACCTCGTACTCGACACCGTTTGCCACCAAACCCTTTTCGGTCGCGCGTTCGACGCCCTTGCTCGAGGACACGTCGACCAGCGTCACGTTTGGCCGGTTGAAGCTGGCCAGGTAGTCGTCGTTGGAGCACGGGCGCTTACACAGGAAGCGGTAGTACGGCTTGAGGGCTTCGGCGGTCACCTCGTTGTCGATAAGGCCGTCGATGCGGCGCCGCAGCCGCTCCATGATCTTGTAGTCCTCTTCCTCCCGGATGGCCATGAACTGCTCCGGGGTCAGCGACGCGGGATCGTCGAGGGCGAGCACCCGGGCGGCGGTGTTGCGCCCGAGCTCGGTCCAGAAGTCGCACACCAGATCCGGCTGGCCCAGCGCCATGCCCTCGAACGTCCACGAATGGAAGTTGCGCTGCCGCTCCCGTTGCCAGCCCGGCCGCAGCGTCTTCACCCATTCCGGGTCGGTCGCGGTGTTGTTGCGCGCGTCCACGGTCGACGGCGTCCGCTGGAAGACGTAGAGGTGCTTGGCGTCGCGGGCGAGGAAGGGCACGATCTGGATGCCGGTGGCGCCGGTGCCGACCACCGCGACGCGCTTGTCGGCCAGCTTGTCCAGGTTGCCGCTGACGTCCCCGCCGGTGTAGTCGTAGTCCCATCGTGACGAGTGGAAGCTGTGGCCGCCAAAGGCTTTGATGCCGGGGATGCCAGGGAGTTTCGGGCGGTGGAACGGACCGGACGCCAGGACGACGAACCGGGCGCGGATATCGTCGCCGCGGTTGGTGCTGATCCGCCATCGCTTGATCCCCTCGTCCCACCTCAGGTCGTGCACCTGGGTGGAGAAGATCGCGGAATCGTAGAGGCCGAAGTGCTTGCCGATGTTGCGGCAGTGCTGGAAGATCTCGGCACCGTCGGCGAACTTCTTCGACGGCATGAAATCGAGCTCTTCGAGAAGCGGTATGTAGCAGTAGGATTCGTTGTCGCATTGGATGCCGGGGTACCGGTTCCAGTACCAGACTCCGCCGAAGTCGCCGCCGAGCTCGATGACGCGGACGTCGTCGACGCCGGCCTTCTTCAGGGAGGCCGCCGATAGCAGGCCACCGAATCCGCCACCCAGGACCGCCACGTCGATGTCCTCGCAGATCGGCTCGCGCGGTGCCGCGGGCGTGTACGGGTCGACTTCGTAGTAGCCGGCGAAGTCGTCCTCCAGCTCGATGTACTGCTTGGAACCTTCTTTGCGCAGCCGCTTTTCGCGTTCGTGGGCGTATTTCTCGCGCAGCGCGGCGATGTCGAAGTCGTCGGGCGTCTGCGTGGGCCCGCAACCGTCTTGATACATCGTCATGCCCGGGGGTGCTCCTTACCTGACAGTTCCTGGGGCTCACCGGCTCCCATATATCTCGACAATTGGTAGTGCAGGTTGACCGTGCTGCGTTCGCGGTACGGATTGGGCTTGGTGCCCGGGAAGCCCAGGGACTTCATCCCCTGCTGCACGGCGGCCATGTTGGAGAAGTCCTGCGGCAGTACCGAACGCCACCTGGGGTCGCCGACCGGCGTGTACTCCCACTCCGTCTGCGGCTCTTGGCCTTTCGGGTAAAGCTCGAAGACGGACACCTCGAAGATGCACTTGTCCGGGTTGTAGCTGGGGTGGGGCCGCGCGCCGTAGCACAACGCGCTGGTCAAGCCCTGGCCGATCTGGAAGTTCGGGAAGATCTGCCATGCGGTGCCGGCCTGCCCGAGGATGTCGGCGGGGATCGTCGGCCAAATCACCCCGCGGGCCTCGTCGTCGCGGCGTGCCGACGCCAGCCAGTGCTCGAGCACCTTGTCCGCCGGTGTACCCTCGGGTAATTCGTCCACCAGTCGCTTGGCGGCGTTCACCAGCGTCTGGGTGGTGGTGGCGTTGGTTTCCTCCATCGTGTACACCTGCATCTCCGCGGTCGACACACGAGGATCGGCGCCGATGCCGAGGCGGATCTTGGACTTGGTGGCCTCCATGTCCTCGGGCGCGTCGTAGCCGATATGGCTGTGCTTGCCTTGCGCTTTCGCCCATCCCTTGAACTCGCCGAACTTATTGAACTCCGGATGCGTGGTGTAGACGTGGTAGGTCTCGTTGAAGGCCTCCAGCGCGACCTTCCAGTTGCAGTCGAAGGACAGCCACTTGCGCCACTTGTAGCGCATGTTCTCCAGGCCGAACGGGTCGAGAATCTTCGCGGCGGGGAACAGGAAGTCGGCCAGCGGCTCGCAATCGGGGTCCATGTTGATCCACAACCAGCCGCCCCAGGTATCGACCCGGACGGGCCGTAGGTGGGTGTTGTCGGGCGTGAGCGCGTCCTGCCAGTCCTGCCGCTCGCGGATGTGGGTGCACGCGCCGTCCAGGCCGTAGGTCCAGCCGTGAAAGCCGCAGACAAACGACTTTCGGGTTCGCGCGCAGGCGTTCTTGGCGCCCTCGGGGGTGTCGATCAGCCGGCGCCCGCGGTGCATGCAGACGTTGTGGTGCGCGTGAAACTCGTTGGCACCGGAGCGCACCACGATGATCGAGTCGTCGAGAATGTCATAGGTCAGGTAGCTGCCCACCTCGGGCAGCTCCTCGACGCGGCCGACCTGCTGCCAGACCTTGCGCCACAGCTTGTCGCGCTCGGCGCGGGCATAGTCCTCGGAGATGTACGCCTCGACCCCGATCGTCATGGGCGCCGAGAGTTCCTCGGCCGCTTCGGGATTCGTGCCCTTGGCCAGGTCGGTCATTACATCCTCCTAATCGCCGCGCGGAAGGATTCGTCTTTGAGGAAGAGCGAGGTGTTGTCGGCGCCGAGATGAGTCCACTTGAGGTTGAGGCCGCCGTCGACGAGCAGCGTCTGGCCGGTGACATAGCTCGACAGCTCCGAGAGCAGAAAGAGGATGGCGCCGGCCTGCTCCTCGGGCCGCCCGCGGCGGCCCATCGCGATCGCCTGCCGGTCCCGCTCGGGGTCCTCGTCGACGTAGGTGCGCGAGGCCGCGGTCTCGGTGACGCCGGGCGCCACGGCGTTGACCCGAATTCCCGCCTGCGCCAACTCGACGGCCATGGTGCGCGTCATCGCCGCGATCGCGGCCTTGGCCGTCCCATAGGCGATGTGGAACGGCGCGGTGTTCATGCCGCTGATCGAGGAGATCGACACGATCGAACCCGGGCGTTGCTGCGCGACGAGTTCACTGGCGACGGCCTGGCTCATGAAGAATGCCGTTTCGAGATTGTCGGCGAAGATCTTGCGCCAGTCGCCGCGCGACACCCGGGTGGACGGCATCCACGTCGACGGCTCCGCGCCGCCGGCGACGTTGACCAGCCCGTACAAGTCGCCGCCGGCGCGGCGCGCGTGATCGATCACGGCGGCGATGCCCTCGTCGGTCGACGCGTCGGCCGCGACGGGCACCACGGGCAGCCCCTGCTGTGCCAACGGGGCGACGTGTTCGTCGAGGTTTTCCTTCGACCGGCTCACCGCGATCACGGTGGCCCCGGCCCGGGCGGTCATGGCGGTGACGGTCGTGCCGATGCCACCCCCGCCGGCGCCGGAAACCACCACGACGCGGCCGTCGAGCCCTAGAAGTTCCTCGTGATCGGCCATGACCTGCTTTCCCCTGCCGCCATCGCGTCACGCGTCCGCAGCGGGATGAATCCTCATTTTGTCCGGACAAAATATTGCATTCTGTCCATTGGAGAACACTATTCCGATCTGTGGACTTCGCTGTCAAGGTCGGTTCGGCACCCATCGGCGGCTATTGTCTGGACTAGGCGGAGTTGATAGCGTCCAGCCCAAACGGCTGACGGAAGGACCTCGGCGAGCATGTCCACCTCAAGGGCTATCTCAACGCTGCCCTCGCGGTATGCGCTGTCGCACCCCATCGACGTCGCCGAGGGCTGGGAGTTGGAACGGGTCACCGCGCCCAGTCGGCTGTTCGGCGCCAACGGTCTGCGCACCGGCCCGGACGGTCGCGTCTACATCGCCCAGGTGACCGGCAGTCAGATCAGCGCCCTGGATCACCGCACCGGCGAACTGGTGACCGCCAGCCCCAAGGGCGGCGACATCGTGGCGCCCGACGACGTGGCCTTCGACGCCGACGGCAACCTGTACGCGACCGAGGTGATGGACGGCCGGGTGAGCGTGCGCGACACCAGCGGCCGCACCCGAGTGCTGCGCGACGACGTGCCGTCGGCCAACGGCATCACCTTTCACCAGGGCCGGTTGTTCATCGGTGAATGCCGCGAGGGCGGGCGGCTGCTGGAATTCGACCTGGCGGGCGGGCCGCCGCGGGTGCTCTTGGAGAACGTCCCCTCACCGAACGCGATGGAGGTCGGCCCGGACGGCCTGTTGTATTTCCCGGTGATGGGCGCCAACGAGATCTGGCGCATCGATCCCGACGGCGGCGAACCGCAGTGCGTGGCGGGCAATCTCGGTGTGCCCGACTCGGTCAAGTTCGACGCGCAGGGTCACATCGTCTCGACGCAGGTGGCCAGCGGTCAGGTGCTGCGCATCGATCCCCGCAGCGGCGAACAACGACTGCTCGCCCAACTGACCCCCGGCCTGGACAACTGCACCTTCGTCGGCGACCGGCTGTTCGTGTCCAACTTCACCGGCGAGATCACCGAGATATCCGCCGACGGCACAGCGCGATCCGTGCTGGCGGGTGGCCTGAACTGGCCGATGGACCTGGCGGTGGGCCACGACGGGCGGCTCTACATCGCCGACGGCACCTACTTCTACGTCGCCCTGCCCGACGGGTCCCTGCACACCGCGGGCATGTTGTTCAGCCCGGGCTATCCCGGGTTCCTGCGCGGCGTCGCGGCCAGTGGGCCCGGCGAATTCGTCGTCACCACGTCCGGCGGGCAGGTCGCCCGCTACCGGCCGGAAGCGAGCGAAACCGAGTTCCTGGCGGACGGTTTCGATCAGCTCTACGGTGTCGCGGTGAGCGCGAGCGGGGTGGTGGTCGCGGAGCTGGGCACCGGGCGGGTGCTGTCGCTGGGGGCCGGTGGTGTCCAGGTCCTGGCGACCGACCTGCGTGAGCCGGTGGGCATCGCGATCGACAGGGACGGCGCAGTCCTGGTGGCGGAGGCCGGAGCCGGTCGGGTGATCAGGCTGAGCGGGTCGGGTTTCGACACCGTTGTCGCCGATCTGCAACGCCCGCAAGGCATTCTGGTGCGGGGCGGTGTGCTCTACGTCGTCGACGCCGGCGCCAAGGAGTTGATCGCGGTGGATCTGGGCAGCAACGTGCGGCGGACGATCGCCGCCGGGCTTCCGGTCGGCCCCCCGCCGGGCGTGACACCCAAGCCGCTGCGCGGCATGCCGCCGTTCTCCGGACCGCAGGGCCCCTTCGCCGGCATCGCCGCCGCGGCGGACGGGACGCTCTACCTCTCTGCCGACGGCGACGGCAGCGTGCTGGCGTTGCGCCCGACACCGGGCGGGCCGTGATGTCCCAGGCCATCGCGGGCGACCACCGCTACCTGCAGATTGCGCGCACGCTGCGTAAGGAGATCGTCGACGGCGTTTACCCGGTGGGTTCGCAGTTGCCCACCGAACACCAACTGTGCGAGCGCTTTGCGGTGAGCCGCTACACCATCCGTGAGGCGCTGCGCCGGTTGCGCGAGGACAATCTGGTGGCCTCCCGGCCGCGCGCGGGCACCCGGGTGGTTCCCCGGCCCGCCTCGAGTTCCTATGCCCAGGACGCGATGTCGATCGACGACCTGCTGGCGTTCGCGGCCGGTGCGCAGCTGACCATCGAATCCAACGCGATGGTGACGATCGACGACGACCTCGCCGCGCGGACCGGCCTCGAGGTGGGCAGCCAGTGGCTGTCGGTGCGCGGCTACCGGCAGGCCGACGATGCGCCAGTCCCGCTGTGTCGCACGGAGTACTACATCAACCGGAGTTTTGCGGCGGTGGGCAGGCTGCTGCAACGCCACGCCGGACCGATATTCCCGTTGATCGAGGACCTCTTCGGCGTGAGCGTCGCCCAGCTGCACCAAGAGATCGCCGCCGTCCTGCTGTCCCCGGAGCTGGCCGACGGCCTCGGGGCAGAAGCGGGCACGGCCGCGCTGCAGATGCGGCGCACCTACACGACGTCCGACGGTGAGGTGGCCCAGGTGACGATCAACACCCACCTGTCGTCGAGGTTCCGGTACGCGATGACCATGCGTCGCGTGGACGAATAGGCCCACCCGAGATGAGGTCGCGGTGATCGCCCGGACCGCCCAGGATGCGGCGCACGCGGCGGAGGCATACCGGCGCGGATTATGGGTGAACACGACGCTGGCCGACGCGCTGCGCACCGCCGCGACGGAATCGCCGCACCGAACGATATTGGTGGACAAGGATCTTCGGCTCGATTGCGCCACCCTGCACGCTCAGGCCGGCGCGCTGGCCGGCGCCCTGTTGGCCCGCATACCCACGGGCAGCGTCGTGTCGTTCATGTTGCCGAACTGGCACGAGAGCGCCGTCATCTACCTGGCAGCGACGCTGGCCGGCATGGTGGTGAACCCGATCTTGCCGTCGCTGCGCGACCACGACCTGCGCTACATCCTCCAAGACGCGGGCACCGCAACGATTTTCGTCCCGCAGCGGTACGGCGGGCATGACTACGCGGCGATGCTGGAACGCGTGACGGCCGCGATGGACCGGGCCCCGGAGGTCGTGGTGCTACGCGGTGACGCCGGGCCGCACACATCGTATGCGTCCCTGCTGGAGCGGCCGCCGCAGGATGCGGCCCTGCCGGCGCTGGATCCCGACGCCGTGCGGATGATCCTGTACACCTCCGGCACCACCAGCCGGCCGAAAGGCGTCCTGCACACCCATAATTCGATGCACGCACTCATCTGCCAGATCCGCGAACACTGGACGATCGCCCCGGGCGACACGTTTCTGGTGCCGTCGCCGGTCGCCCATATCGGCGGATCGATATACGCCTTCGAATGCCCGCTGCTGCTGGGCACCACGGCGGTGCTGATGGACCGCTGGGATGCGGCCGGGGCGGTCGCACTGATGGACTCGCATCGGTGCACGCACATGGCGGGCGCCACACCGTTTCTGCAGCAGCTGTTGTCCGCCGCGCAGCGTGCCGGCAGCCGCCTGCCCGACCTGAAGGTGTTCATCTGCGGGGGCGCGTCGGTGTCGCCGTCGTTGATCCGCCGCGCCGCAGATTATTTCGACCGCGCCGCGGTCACCCGGGTATACGGCTGCACGGAAGTGCCGGTCGCGACCGTCGGTGCTCCCCGGCCGGACGAGGCGGATCACGCGGCGGATACCGACGGCAGGCCGGGAATCGCCGAGATCAAGCTGGTCGCGCACGCGGCCGCACCCGACGGTGACGGGGAAATCTGCGTGCGCGGCCCGCAGATGCTGCTGGGTTACCGGCATCCGGAAGACGACTCTTTCGATGCCGCGGGCTTTTTCCGCACCGGGGATCTCGGCCGCTGGGTCGAGGACCGGTATCTCGTCGTGACCGGCCGGGCCAAGGACGTCATCATTCGCAGCGGCGAGAACATCTCGGCCAAGGAGGTCGAGGACCTGCTCGCCGACCACCCCGGCATCGCCGAGATCGCGGTCGTCGGGCTGCCCGACGAGCGCACGGGTGAGCGGGCCTGTGCGGTGATCGTGCCCGCGGGCGCCCAGGCCCCGGATGTCGCGGGCCTGCTTGCCCTGTTGGTGAGCAAGGGCGTAGCCAAATTCAAGGCCCCGGAACAGGTTGTGCTCTGGGATGCCCTGCCGAAGAACGACGCGGGCAAGGTACTCAAGCATCAGATCCGGGCGTCGCTGATACGCGGCGATCGCGACCGCGGCGAGGCCGGGCGCGGCGGGTCGCCGCGCGGAGACTAAGGATGGGTGACATGCAGGTCGCAATCGTCACGGGAGCCAGCAGCGGAATCGGCCTGGGCTGCGCCACAAAGCTCGCCGAGATGGGCATGGCCGTCGTCGGCACCGGCCGCGACGAGGCGCGGCTGGCCGAACTGGCAAGCGCGGTCGGCGATCCCGATCGCGTCGCGACACTCGCCGTCGATCTCACCGACGATGACGCGCCGCGCCGCATCGTGGACCTCGCGGTCGGCCGGTGGGGCCACATCGACTTCTTGATCAACAATGCCGGAGTGGGCAGCCCCAAGCCGCTGCACGAAACCGACGACGAGACCTTGGACTACTTCCTGGGGTTGATGCTGAGGGCCCCGTTCCGACTCGCCCGCGAGGTGCTGCCGCACATGGCGCCCGGGTCGGCGATCATCAACGTGACATCAACCTTCGCGGTCGTCGGCGGCCTGCGCGGCGGCGCCTACTCCGCCGCCAAGGGCGGGCTGACCGCGCTGACCACTCACATCGCCTGCCAGTACGGCGCGTCCGGCATCCGCTGCAATGCCGTAGCACCCGGGGTGACCGTGACACCGATGGTCGAAAAGCGCCTGGAGGACGAGCGATTCCGCAAGATCAACACCGAGATGACGCCACATCAGCGACTGGGCCGCATCGACGACATCGCCAGCACCGTCGCGTTCCTGTGCTCGCCGGGCGGAAGTTTCATCAACGGCCAGACGATCGTCGTCGACGGCGGCTGGAGTTCGACGAAGTATCTGTCGGAGTCGGCGCTGGCGGCACAGTGGATCGAGCGATGAATCTGTTCGCGCTGCTCGATCAGGCCGCAAACCGATTCCCCGATCGCGGTGCGGTGTATCAGGGGGATCGCCGCGTGTGCACCTGGAACGAGCTGCGCGACCGGGCCTTACGCCTGGCCGCGTCGATCCGGCAACAGCACCATGCGGGTGCCCGGATCGCGATCGCAACCCACAACCGCCCCGAGATCATCGAGTTGATGTTCGCGACCTGGGCCGCCGAATGCGTCGTCGTCCCGATCAACTTCAAGCTGCATCCGCGCGAGATGGCGCAGATCCTCGACGACGCGGGAGCGGCACGGGTGTTCGCCTCGTCGGCCATCGGTGGCGAGCTCGCGCCGATGACCACGACGGCGACGGAAATCATTGATTCCGACGACTATTCGCGACGGTTCGCTACCGACCCCTCGGCGCCCCCGCACGCCGATCCGTCGGCGCTGGCGTGGCTGTTCTACACCAGCGGCACCACCGGCCGCTCCAAGGGCGCGATGCTGACACACCGCAACCTGACGGCGATGACCGTCGCGCACCTCGCCGACATCGACGCGCCCGACGAGAACTGCAGCCTGGTGCACGCGGCGCCGATGTCGCACGGCTCCGGCCTCTACATCCTTCCGTACGTGCTCCGCGGCGCCCGCCAAATACTGCCCACCTCAGGGGCGTTCGACCCCGACGAATTCCTGGACCTCTGCGAGCACCACCCGGCCGCGAGCGCCTTCCTGGCCCCGACGATGGTGCAACGGCTGGTCGAGACGGGTCGGGCCCGTCCGGCCAATCTCACGACGATCGTCTACGGCGGCGGACCCATGTACGTCGAAAGCCTGCGCAAGGCGATCACGGCGTTCGGCCCCATCTTCGCGCAGATCTACGGGCAGGGCGAGTCACCGATGACCATCACCGGGCTACGACGCGCCGACCACGAATCGGGCGACGACGCGATCCTGGGTTCGGTCGGTTACGCCCGGTCCGGGATGGAGGTCGCGGTGCTGGGCCCAGACGGCCTACCCGCGCCGCCGGGCGAGATCGGCGAAATCGTTTGTCGCGGAGACGCGGTCATGTCCGGGTACTGGGAAAACCTTGAAGCCACCCGCGCCGCACTCAAGGACGGCTGGCTCTACACCGGCGACATGGGCTCGTTCGACGCGCGCGGTTTCCTCACGCTGCGGGACCGGTCGAAGGACGTCGTCATCAGCGGCGGGAGCAACATCTACCCCCGCGAGGTGGAGGAGGTGCTGCTCGAACACCCCGGCGTCGCCGAGGCGTGCGTGGTCGGCACCCCCGACGCCGAGTGGGGTGAGATCGCGGTCGCATTCATCGTCGGCGCGGTCGAACCCGCGGCGCTGGACGCGCACCTACTGGAGCGCATCGCCCGCTTCAAGCGGCCCAAGCGTTACGAATTCGTCGACGAGCTACCGAAAAACAGCTACGGCAAGGTGCTCAAACGGGAACTGCGCGCCAGCCTCGCGCGCTGAGACCCGCAATGCCACCGGAAAGGGAGATCGCAAATGAAATGTCGTGCCGCTGTCATCCGCGGGGTCGGCCAGGACTGGGAGATCCGCGAGATCGAGCTGGACCCGCCCCACGCGGGTGAAGTCATGGTGCGGATGGCCGTCGCCGGAATCTGCCACTCCGACGACCACCTGTTCACCGGCGACGTGGTCCCGACGGCCGAGGCGGTCGCCGCCAGCGGCCAGCCGGCACCGGACTGGTTCCCGCTGCTCGGTGGTCACGAAGGTGCCGGTGTCGTCGAAGAAGTCGGGCCCGGCGTGACGTCGGTGCGGCCGGGGGACCACGTGGCGCTGTCGTTCATTCCGGCGTGCGGCAGCTGCCGCTTCTGCGTGAACGGGCAGAGCTACATCTGCGACATCGGCGCGAGCCTGTTCGTCCGGGAGATGCCCACCGACGGAACGTGCCGGCGGCACCTGGGTGACGAAGACCTGTTGGCCTATGGGCAACTCGGCACATTCGCCGAGTACGCGGTGCTGTCGGAGAGGTCGGTCATCAAGATCGACGACGCGATCCCCTTCCATGCCGCCTCCCTCGTCTCATGCGGGGTGAGCACCGGCTGGGGTTCCGCGACGATATCGGCGGGCACCGAACCCGGCGACACCGTCGTCGTGATCGGCGCCGGTGGCGTCGGGATGAACGCCCTGCAAGGAGCGCGCGCCGTCGGTGCGAAGTATGTCGTCGCGGTGGATCCGATTGAGTCCAAGCGAGATTCGGCCAAAATCTTCGGCGCCACGCACACCGCCGCCTCCGCGCGGGAAGCGATGCCGCTGGTCAATGAGATCACCGCCGGCCTGATGGCGGACCGCGTCGTGATCTGCCCCGGCGTGGTGCATGTCGACTTGCTGCCCTTGGCGATGACGCTGCTTCGCAAGGGCGGCGTCTGCGTGCTCACCGGCATCACCCCGTTCACCGAACCCCCGGTTCCGCTGGTGCTGCAGGAAATGACGCTGTCGGCCAAACAACTGCGGGGAGCGCTGTACGGCGGGATGAACCCGCGCACCAGCGTGCCGATGCTGTTGTCGCTCTACCAGGCCGGCGCGGTGAAACTCGACGAGTTGGTCACCCGCCACTATCGGCTCGATCAGATCAACGAGGCGATGACGGACCTGAGGGAAGGCCGCAACATTCGCGGCGTGATCGATTTCGCCGGCGGGTGATCACGGGCGCAGTCCTCGCGCCTTCGGTCAACCGGACTCGAAGTGACTCCGGATGCCGGCCAGCATCTTGGCGTGCGCCTTGATCCCTTCGCGGATGGTCACCCCGGCCAATAGCCGCGGGGCGGTGATCGAAATCCGCTCGGTGATGCGGGTGCCGCCGTCGACGGGCTCGAAACTCACCGCGCCGCGAAGCCGCACCCCCGGCGATTGATCGGCCGCGGTCAGCACGTCGCCGCGGTCGGGCACCCGCAGCCGGGCCTGATAGCTGGTTCGTATGGTCAACGGCCCCAGCGGGATTCGGTCGACCACGCGGTAGGTCTGCTGGTAGCCGTCCGGGGTTTCGCTGCGGGACACGGTTTGCACGGACACGATCAGGGGGTGCACGAGCTTGATGTTGTTCAGGTCCACGTAGAAGTCGCGGACGGCGTCGGGCGGCGCGGGCACCTGTTCAGACAGCGTCCGGTCGGCGTGGACGGTCCACCAGCTCATGAAAGGAACCTAGCCCGACGACGATGCCGCGCTTACCGTGGACCCACGAGCGAGGGAGACAACATGGGCACCCAAGGTCAAGTGGTCGAGCGCTACCTGGAATGCCTGGCCGCTCACGACTGGGACGGACTGGCCGACACCATCGCCGAGGAAGGCCTGACCCGGGAGGGGCCGTTCTGCGACGTGGTCGAGGGCAAGGCGCGCTATGTCGCCTTTCTGCGCAAGGTGTGCACCGAGCTGGAGGGCCATCGGTTGCACGTGCGGCGGGTCTCGCACGTGGACAGCCGGGTTTCGTATGCCGAGCTGTCCGAGACATTCGAGATCGACAGCGTCGCGACCACGTGGCCCGAATGCATTCTGTTCGAGCAAGACAACGACGGATTGATCTCTCACGTCAGCGTGTTCTTCAAGCAGCGGCCCGCCGGCCCCGGATAGCGGTCTATTCCCTCGCCCACGGAATTGACCTAACGTGTCATGGATGGAGGCAGATGCGACTCCGGAGTCGGTGCCGGTCGAGAAATTGCACTCGGGCGACCCGATCACCGATTGTGGTCAGCGGTACATAGTTCTCGAATCGAAAGCGCTCGGCGATAGCTGTGTGGTTCTCGAGCTGGAGTCCAGGGTGGACCACCACCTGCAGGTCATCGAGAAGTCATTCCCGGCCGGGTACCAGGTCGACAGGGCACACCACCGAATTCTCTGACGAATTCCGGTCGCCCTGAATAATGCGCGAGTAGCCGCCCGACGGCTACCGCGCATTGGTGTTTTCCGGCCCGATTCCGTTCAATTCGGCCGGCGCCGCTCAGTTCTCGCGCGGCGGTCGAATGTCGTTGGGATCGTTCGGGTCGGGCTCACCGAACCAGCGTGACGGCTCGTGCTCGCCGTACGCGTCGTGCCAGTCCCACCACTCGTAGGGAGCGGTCTGCGGGTAGCCCGCAGGCGAATCCTCCCAGTTTTCCTGGCGGCCCAACGCGGTCATGTCGAGAAAGCTCCAGGTGGTGCCGAGCGCCTCGTCGCCGCGGTTGTTGATGAAGTAGGTGCGGAACACCCGGTCGCCGTCGTGGATGAAGGCGTTGGTGCCGTGCCACTCGTCCACCCCGAAATCGGCGTCGAAGTCGTCGGTGATGGTGTACCACGGCATCTTCCAGTCCATCCGCGCCTTGAGACGCTCGATGTCGGCCTGCGGCGCACGCGAGGCGAACACCAGCGTGGTGTCGCGGGCGTTCAGGTGGGCCAGGTTGGCGACATGGTCGGCGATCATCGAGCAGCCCCGGCACGCGTGGTCGGGCCAGCCGTCGATGTCGGGTCCGTAGAAGGCGCGGTAGACGACGAGCTGACGCCTGCCCTGGAACAGACCCAACAGGTCGACCCGGCCCTCGGGTCCGTCGAACTCGTACCGATTGTCCACGGCCGTCCACGGCATCCGGCGCCGCATGGCCGCAAGCGCGTCATGGGCCCGGGTGAGTTCCTTCTCCTTGGCCAGCAGTTGCTGGTGCGCGCTCGCCCACTGCTGGGCGGACACGATCGGCGGTGTGTTCATCGGTGTGTGCCTTTCGGATGTTCAGGCCAGCGGCGAGAGGCCGGCGGACGTGAGCAGGTAGGCGTCCTGGCCGGTGGCCTCGCCGGTGGCGATCTCGAGCACCGACTTGCCCACCTGCTCGGCGGTGAGCGCGGGCCCGCTGGCCTGCACGAAGGCGTCGACGTCGAGTCCTTGGCGGTTGGCGTAGGCGGCGACGGCGGCCGCCCCCAGGGCGGTGGCCGGTGTCAAACGCGGCAGCACGGCGGTGAACCCGATCCCGAGCCGCGCGCGCTGCGCTTCGATGCCGGCGTAGCTGGTGATGAACCTGACGGTCGCCTTCGCCCCCGCATAGCCGCCCGACAGCGGCGACCCGTTCAGCGCGGCGCCGCTGGACATCACGATCACCGAGCTGCCCGGCGCCAGCGGGCGCAGCAGCGCGTGGCGAACCCAGTGGAACGCCTGCGCGACGTCGGAGTTCCAGTTCTCGCTGAACGTCTCCCAGGTCTGCTCCTGCAGCGGCAGCATCGGCGGCGTCGCCCCGGCGCACAGTACCAGTGTGCGCGGCCGGTACTCGTCGATCAACCGTTCCGCCGTCGCCGGATCGGCGGCGTCGGCCACCACCGGCGTGAAGGCGTCGCCGAGCTCGGTGCGCACCTCCTCGAGTTGCGATCGGGTGCGTGCAACGCCGACGACGCGCGCACCGGCGGCCACCAACGCGGCGGCGATGGCACGGCCGAATCCGCGGCCGGCCCCGGTCACGATCGCGGTGGTGTCGGCGAGCCCGTCGGCGGGCGCGGTGCGGGGCTGGTTGTTCATGGTCGTTCTCGCTCTCTGACGTGGTCTGCGGCCGTGGCCGCGTCTTCACTACTTCAGATACGGCGCGACGTCTGGATTCATCGCCGGCGGACCGATGAATTTCGGCGGCGGGACGTCTCTAAGGGAGTAGGTTCCCTCGCAGCCGAAAGGAGTGGGTCGTGCCGGCGCAGGAGGATTTCGTCGAGCAGGCGGCGCCTTTTCGGGCCGAGCTGATCGCCCATTGTTACCGCATGCTGGGCTCGGTGCACGACGCCGAGGACCTGGTCCAGGAGACCTATCTGCGGGGCTGGCGTGGCTATCCGGCATTCGAGGAGCGCGCGGCGTTGAAGACGTGGCTGTATCGGATCGCGACGACCGCCTGCCTGCGGGCGCTGGAGAACCGCGCGCGCCGCGTGCTGCCGATGGGCGTGGGGGACGGCTCGATCGACCCGGACGCCGATTTCGACGCGAAGGCCGGCGCGCACGCCTGGCTGGAGCCCATTCCCGACGCGCTGATGTTCAAGAGCCCCGAAGACGACCTCGCCGCCAAGCAGAGCGTGCGGCTGGCCGTGATGACGGCCCTTCAGGAGCTTCCGGCGCGGCAGCGCGCCGTGTTGATCCTGCGCGATGTCGTGCAGTTCAGCGCCGCCGAGGTCGCCGAACTGCTCGAAACCACGCCCGCGGCGGTCAACAGTTCGCTGCAGCGCGCCCGGGCCCATCTTGCCGAACTGTCCCCCGCCGAGGAGGCCATGTCCGAGCCCGGCGATGCCGAGCGTCGCGAATTGCTCGACCGGTATTGCGCGGCATTCGAAAACGCGGACATGGCCGCGTTGACGGCGCTGCTGCAAGCCGACGTCAAACTCGAAATGCCGCCCATGCCAGTGTGGTTCACCGGCCGGGATGCCGTGCTGCGGTTCCTTGCCGGGCGCGCCCTGGCCGAGCCCGGCGATATCGTGATGATCCCGACGGCCGCGAATTCGCAACCCGCCGTTGCCGAGTACCGGCGCGGCGCCGACGGGGCGATGCGGGCCCATTCCATTCACGTGCTGACCACCGGCGCTACCGGCGTCGCCGGCATCACCGTCTTCCTCGATCCCGGTTTGTTCAGCACGTTTGGTTTGTCGCCAACCCGGTAATCTTGGACCAGGGACGTAATCGCACCCTTGCTCTCTAAGGGAGGCCCGACCTGCATCGTCATCGGTGTCGTCGCACGGTTTTACCTTCCCGCCCACGTGTGGACAGGTACTCCACACGCCAGGATCATTAGGCGCGGTAGACGAACTTGAAGGGTGACGAGTGAAGATTCCCGGCGTTTCCAGCGTCGTCGCTGGTGTGGCTGGCGGAGCCGCCCAGGTGGTGCGGGCCGGTGTGTCCACCGCGGCCGGGGCCGCGGGCGCGCTGCAGACGTTGGCCAGCCCGGTAACCGAACTCGCCGGACCGGTCATCCAGTCCGTCGCCCAAACGACCGGCCGCGCAATCGGGATGGACACCTCATCCAACGGCTCCCCCGGCGCCATCCTGCCGCCGGTGCGCTGGCACGCCGGCCATCGCGTGCACCTGGACTTGGATCCCTTGCTTCCGTTCCCGCGCTGGCATGAGTACGCGCCCGCCGTGGAAGAGCCGGTGCGCCGGATCCCGGGTGTGACCGAGGCCCACGTCGAGGGTTCCCTGGGCCGCCTGGTGGTCGAACTGTCCGACGGAGCGGACAACGACGGCGTTCTGGACGAGGTGCGCGCGACGGTGTCCTCGATCGCCTCCGACATCACATGGTCCAAGTCGGAGTCGCCGCCGCTGTCCGCCCCGTTCGCCGACCCGGGCAACCCGCTGGCGATTCTGGTGCCGCTCACCGCGGCGGCGATGGATCTCGTCGCGATGGGGGCGGCGGTCACCGGTTGGGTGACCCGGCTGCCCGCCGCGCCGCAGACCACCCGCGCCGCGGCCGCGCTGATCAATCATCAACCGCGCATGGTCTCGATCCTGGAGGGCCGGCTGGGCCGGGTGGGCACCGACCTCGCCCTGGCCGCGACGACGGCGGCCGCCCACGGTCTGACCCAGTCGTTCGGCACCCCGATGCTCGACCTGACGCAACGCACCCTGCAGGTCTCCGAGGCGTCGGCGCATCGGCGCGTGTGGCGCGACCGCGAGCCGCAGCTGGCCTCCCCCGACCGGCCGCAAGCCCCGGTGGTCCCGGTCATTTCCTCGGCCAAGTCGGAGGTGCCCCGGCACAGCTGGGCCGCGGCGGCGGCGGGTGACGCGTCCCACGTCGTGGTCGGCGGAACGATCGACGCCGCGATGGACAAGGCCAAAGGCTCGATGGCAGGGCCGGTGGAAAGCTATGTCGATTCGGCGGCCAACGGCTCGCTGATCGCCGCGGTCAGCGCGCTGGTCGCCGGCGGCGGCACCGAAGACGCGGCCGCCGCCATCGAGGCCGGCGTGCCCCGCGCCGCGCACATGGGCCGCCAGGCGTTCGCCGCGATTCTGGGCCGCGGGCTTGCCAATTCGGGGCAACTGGTGCTCGACCCGGGCGCCCTGCGCCGCCTGGACCGGGTGAAGGTCGTCGTCATCGACGGCGCCGCGCTGCGCGGCGATCATCGAGCGGTCTTGCATGTCCGCGGAGACGCTCCCGGTTGGGACGAGGACCGGGTCTACGAGGTGGCCGACGCGCTGCTGCACGGCGAGGAGGCGCCCGAGCCCGACCCGGATGAGTTGCCCGCGACCGGTGCGCGACTGAAATGGGTTCGCAAACAAGGGTCTTCGGCGACGCCCGCGCAGGGCCTGGAAAGCGCCGACCTGATCGTCGACGGCGAATGCGTCGGCAGTGTCGACGTGGGTTGGGAGGTGGACCCCTACGCCATTCCGCTGTTCCAGACCGCGAACCGCACCGGTGCGCGAGTGGTGCTGCGCCATGTCGCGGGCACCGAAGACCTCACCGCCAGTGTCGGCACCACACATCCGCCCGGCACGCCGCTGCTGAATGTGGTCCGGGAGCTCCGTGCCGATCGCGGACCGGTGCTGCTGATCACCGCGCTGCACCGGGACTTCGCCTCGACCGACACCCTGGCCGCGCTCGCGATCGCCGATGTCGGTGTGGCGCTTGACGATCCGCGCGCCGCGACCGCATGGACCGCGGATATCATCACGGGCACCGACCTTGCCGACGCGGTGCGCATCCTGTCGGCGATCCCGGTGGCCCGGTCGGCCAGCGAGTCGGCGGTGCACCTGGCGCAGGGCGGCACCACGCTGGCCGGGCTGCTGCTGGTCACCGGTGAGCAGGAGGCAGGCACCAGCCCGGTGAGCTTCCGGCGATGGCTCAACCCGGTCAACGCCGCCGCGGCCACCGCCCTGGTGGCCGGGACCTTCTCGGCGGTCCGGGTGCTCCGGCTGCCCGACCCCACTCCCCAACCGCTGACCGCCTGGCACGCACTGGATCCCGAGATCGTGTATTCGCGGCTGGCCGGCGGCGCGCGGCCGATGGCCGTCGAAACCGAGCCGTCCTGGCGGCGCCGGCTCGACGACCTGTCGTACAGCCCGGCGCTGGAACCCCTGCGCAAGCCCCTGCACAGCGTGGCCCGGCTGGCGTCGGCAACCCGGACCGAACTCGCGGACCCGCTGACCCCCATCCTGGCCGTCGGCGCGGCGGCATCGGCGATCGTAGGCAGCAACATCGATGCGCTGCTGGTGGCCGGCGTCATGACCGTCAACGCGATAACCGGTGGGGCGCAACGGCTGCGGGCCGAGTCCGCCGCCGCCGAGCTGTTCGCCGAGCAGGACCAGCTGGTGCGCCGGGTGGTCGTTCCGGCCGTGGCGACGACGCGGCGCCGGCTCGAGGCCGCCCGGCACGCGACCCGCACCGCGACGGTATCCGCGAATTCCCTGCGGCCCGGCGACGTCATCGATCTGGCCGCGCCCGAAGTGGTCCCCGCCGACGCCCGTTTACTGGTCGCCGAGGACCTCGAGGTCGACGAGTCCCTGCTGACCGGCGAGTCGCTTCCGGTGGACAAGCAGGTGGATCCCGTCGCCGTCAACGACCCTGACCGCGCCAGCATGCTGTTCGAGGGCAGCACCATCGTCGCCGGGCATGCCCGGGCGATCGTCGTCGCCACCGGCGTCGGCACCGCCGCGCACCGCGCGATCTCGGCGGTCGCCGACGTCGAGACATCGGCCGGAATCCAAGCCCGGCTGCGGGAACTGACCAGCAAGGTGTTGCCGCTGACGTTGGCCGGCGGCGCAACGGTATCGGCGTTGGCGCTGCTGCGCCGCGCGCCGCTGCGCCAGGCGGTCGCCGACGGCGTCGCGATCGCGGTGGCCGCGGTTCCCGAGGGGCTGCCGCTGGTGGCCACCCTCTCTCAGCTCTCGGCCGCGCAGCGGCTGACGGAGCGCGGGGCCCTGGTCCGCGCGCCGCGCAGCATCGAGGCGCTGGGCCGTGTCGACACCATCTGCTTCGACAAGACCGGCACGCTCACCGAGAACCGGCTGCGCGTGGTGTGCGCCGTGCCCGACGATGTCGATCCGCACGACCCGTTCCCGAAACTGACCGACCCGGAATCGGCCGGCCTACTGCGCGCCGCCGCGCGCGCGTCCGCTCAGCCGCAGGAAGGCCAGGGACATGCGCACGCCACCGATGAGGCGATCCTCACCGCGGCGAGTTCGCTGAACGGCCACACCGATTCGGACTGGGACATGGTCGCGGAGGTGCCGTTCGAGTCCAGCCGCGGCTTCGCCGCCGCGATCGGCACGGTGGGCCACGACAACGGCCACCCCGCGGACGCGCCGATGCTGGTGCTCAAGGGCGCTCCCGAGGTCATCCTGCCGCGCTGCAAGTTCGCCGACCCGCAAGCCGACCTAAAGCGGGCCGAGGCGGTAGTGCACGGGCTGGCCGAGCAGGGATTGCGGGTGCTCGCTGTGGCGCAGCGCGGCTGGAAGCACGAAACCGACGACGACGACACCGAGCTGGACGCGGTGGACGCCGCGGCGCAGAACCTCGAACTGCTCGGCTACGTCGGTCTGGCCGACACCGCGCGGGCATCGGCGCGCCCGTTGATCGAAGCGCTGCTAGACGCGGATCGTGACGTGGTGCTGATCACCGGCGACCACCCGATCACCGCGCGGGCGATCGCCCGGCAGCTGGGCCTGCCCGAAGACGCGCAAGTGGTGACCGGCGCCGAACTCGCCGGGCTCGACGAGGACGCGTGCGCCCGGCTGGTCGCCGACGTGCAGGTGTTCGCCCGGGTCAGCCCGGAGCAGAAGGTGCAGATCGTGGCCGCCCTGCAGCGCTGCGGGCGGGTGACCGCGATGGTCGGCGACGGCGCCAACGACGCCGCCGCGATCCGGATGGCCGACGTCGGCATCGGGGTGAGCGGCCGCGGATCGTCGGCCGCGCGCGGCGCCGCCGACATCGTGTTGACCGACGAGGATCTCGGCGTGCTGATGGACGCCTTGGTCGAGGGCCGCAGCATGTGGGGCGGGGTTCGCGACGCCGTCACGATCCTGGTCGGCGGCAACGTCGGCGAGGTGTTGTTCACCATCATCGGGACCGCCTTCGGCCAAGGCCGCGCGCCGGTGGGAACCCGTCAGCTGCTGCTGGTCAACCTGCTCACCGACATGTTCCCCGCCCTCGCGGTCGCGGTCACGTCGCAATACGTCGAGCCCGACGAAGCCGAGTACGAATCCGCCGAAGCCGCCGAAGAGGCGCGCCGCCTGCACCGCCGCGCGGTGCTCACCGGACCTACGCCTTCGCTCGACGCCCCGCTGATGCGTCAGATCGTGACCCGCGGCGCCGTAACGGCCGCGGGGGCGACGGCCGCCTGGGCCATCGGGCGCTGGACGCCGGGCACCGAACGCCGCACGGCGACAATGGGTTTGACCGCGCTCGTGACGACGCAGCTGGCGCAGACGCTGCTGACCCGCCGGCACAGCCCGCTCGTGGTGGCGACCGCCCTGGGCAGCGCAGGCGTGCTGGTGGGCATCGTGCAGACGCCGGTGCTCAGTCAGTTCTTCGGCTGCACGCCGCTGGGGCCGGTGGCCTGGTCGGGCGTGCTGGGTTCGACGGCCGGTGCCACCGCGATCTCGGCGCTGGCACCCAACTGGCTGGCCAAGCAGGTCGCCGCCCTGGAGCCCGGCGAGGAGTGAGCCTTCGGTCCGGCGACGGCGAGCGCCGTGTAGCGGGGCGAGTAAGGAGGCGGACGATCGTGTTCAGCCGGGCAGTTCTTTGCGCAGCACCTTGCCGGTGGGGTTGCGCGGGATGCTGTCGACGACGTTGATGTCGCGGGGCTGTTCGAAGCGGGAGACCCGGCCCTTCAAATACTCGCGCAGCTCGTCCGCGTCGATCTGGCCGCCCGGCTGCGCGACCACGAACGCCGCCAGGCGCTGACCGAACCGTTCATCGGGGACGCCGATGACCACGTTGTCGGCGATGGCGGGGTGCTGGGCGAGCGCGTTCTCGACCGCACGCGGGTACACGTTCTCGCCGCCGGAGATGATCATGTCGTCTTCACGGCCGACGATGAAGAGCCGGCCCGCGTTGTCCAGATAGCCCATGTCGCCGGTGCTGGTCATGCCGTCGACGACGGCCTTCGCCGCGCCATCGGTATAGCCCTCGCTGGTCAATTCGCCTCCGACGAAGATCCGCCCTGTCACCCGCGGCCCGACCGGCTTGTCGTTCTTGTTGAAGATGCGCACCGGGCACCCGACGACGGGCCGCCCGACGGTTTCGGGGGCTTCGCGCAGATCCGCCGGCGTGGCCAGCGCGCCGATGCCGACCTCGGTGGAGCCGTAGCCGTTGTAGAGGATGTCGCCGTAGGCGTCCATGAACCGCTGACCCAGAGTGGGGTCGAGACGGTCGCCGCTGGAGATCACCGTGCGCAAGTAGGGCAGCGGGTTTCGCGCCCGAACCTGCTCGGGCAGCTCCAGGATTCGCGCGAGCACGACGGGCACCGCGGTGAAGGCGTCTGCGCGGTGCAGCGACGCCTGCGCCAGCGCGGCCTCGGCGTCGAACTCGCGGCGCGTCAGAACGGTGCCCCCGAGCGCGAAGGTCAGCATCAGCATGCCCAGTCCCAGCCCGTGAAACATGGGCATTGCCACCGAAATCCGCGAACCGGTGTGCAACCGGGTGCGATCGAGGATCGTCACCCACACGCCCACCGCGGAGCGCAGCTGCGGTGTGCGCGGCACGCCCTTGGGCTTCCCGGTGGTTCCCGACGTCAGCAGCACGATGCGTCCGGGGGTGGCGACGTCCGGGCGAGCGCCCTCGTCGGTGCCGATCGTCGCCGGATCGACGGTGACGACCGATTCGTCCGCACCCCGCACCCGCTCGGCGAATTCGGCGTCGGCGACCACTGTCGAAATTCGGTGGGCCGCTACGGCGGCCGCCAGCGCGTCGCTGCGGAACTCCGTGCTCATCGGCACGACGTCGGTGCCCAGCAGGGCCGCGGCGAAAACGCCCGCCGCGAAACCGCGTCCGTTGCGGCACATCACCCCGACCGCCTGCCCGGGCGCGGCGCCGTCGGCGGTCAGCCGCCGCGCCAGCGACTCGGTCACTAGCTGCAGCTGGCGATAGGTCAGCGCGCCGTCGTCGTCGACGATCGCCGTCCGGTCAGGCCAACGGGCGGCCGCGACCGCCAGCAGTGTGTAGGGATTCGTGCCGCCCCGGCGTGCCTCGCGAAGGAGCCGCAAACCCGCGAGCGGCGCCGGCGGCGTGAGCAGACCGGAGCGCAGCAGGGCCCGTGCGGCGGTGGTGACCACGCGATCATTCGTCATCGTCGGCCTCGTCGGTGTCGGACTCGCTGAAAAACCGGCGATGCCACAGCCGCGCGGCGTAGTCGGCCGGCCCGGCCAGCAGCACCGAGGCCACCTCGGCCGGCAGCACCCAGGGCGGCGCGATGGTGCGGGGCCGCTCGATGATCGCCTTGGCGATGGCGTCGGCGGCTTCGTCGGGTGAAAGTCCCGGAAGGCTGCCCAGCAACGGGGTGGGCGCGATCATCCTGGTGCGGACCAGCGCGAAGTAGACGGTGGTGACGTCGACACCGTCGATATGCAGTTCCGGCGCCACGCTGCGCAGCCACCGGTCGAAGGCGCCCTTCGACGCCTGATACGCACCCCATTGCGGACCCGGGGCCACCCGCACGGCGACGCTCGAGACGTTCACGATGTGCCCGCTGCCGTTGCCGCGCATGGCCGGCAGCAGCCCCAGCAGCAGCCGCACCGGCCCCAGGTAGTTGATGTCGATGGTGCGCTGAAAGTCGTGCGGCCGGTCGTACTGGTCATGCAGCGAGCGGCGCAATGACTTGCCGGCGTTGCTCACCACGATGTCGAGCGGGCCGTGCTCCTCGGTGATCTGCTTGGTCAGGGCGCTCACCGCTGATTCGTCGGTGAGGTCGGTCGGGTAGGCGAACGCACGCCCCCCTCCGGCGTTGATCGACGCCGTGAGGTCGCAGAGCCGTTCCTCGGACCGCGCGACCACCAGGACGCTCGCCCCCGCCGCGGCCAGGCTGCGCGCGGTCGCCTCGCCGATGCCGTAGGAGGCGCCCGTCACCAAGACGGTCTTGCCGAGGACGGTGCCGCGCAACTTGTCGGGGTCCGACACCCGCGCCGGGTTGGCCACGTGGTCCGTGACCGTGTTCAGGGCCTGCGCTATTGCGTTCAACTTCGCTGCCGCATTCACTCGAGCCGCTTGCCGGGGGTTGGCGGCTGCTTCACCGCGCCCCGGCTCGTAACTACAAGTAGCAGACCACATTGCGGTCCGGGCCCGCGCTCCGACCCGGCCAAGGCGGCTCCCGGGGTCCTCGGCGACGGGTGGGCGTAGGCCGCCCGAGCGCCCGCGCCGGATGAGCGCCGCGCACAACCAATCTCAGCCCGTCCGCATCGGCGGCGATAATTTTATGAGAACACTGTAATTTCGGTGTTTCCAGTGTTTAACGAGCGTGTCGGCTGGGCACAATGGCGGCATGATTGCGCGTCACTTAGTTCGTTCCCTCAGTTCAGCAGCAGTTATCGCAGCGTCGGGCGTGGCCGTGTCGGCCTTGTCCACTTCCGTTATCCCCACCGCCTCGGCCCAGTGCCCGGACGTGCAAGTGGTGTTCGCCCGCGGCACCGGTGAAGCGCCGGGCGTCGGCCCCACCGGTCAGGCCTTCGTCGATGCACTGCACCAGCGCGTCGGTGGGCGGTCGTTCGATGTGTATCCGGTCAATTACCCCGCCAGCGACCAATGGGATACCGGCATCGATGGCATCAGAGACGCGGGCGCCCATGTGAATTCGATGGCCCACGACTGCCCCAACACCAAGATGGTGCTCGGCGGTTACTCGCAGGGCGCGGCCGTGATGGGGTTTGTCACCTCGGCCGCCGTACCCGACGGCGTGGACCCCAACACCGTTCCCAAGCCGCTGTCCCCCGACGTCGCCAGCCACGTCTCCTCGGTCGTGCTGTTCGGCATGCCCAACGTGCGGGCGATGAACTTCCTCAACGAACCGCCCGTGGTGATCGGCCCGATGTACCAGGACAAGACGGTCAAGGTGTGCGCCACCGAGGACCCGGTCTGCTCCGACGGGATGAATTTCGCCGCACACGACACCTACGCCGACGACGCCGCGATGATCGACAAGGGAGTCGCCTTCGCCTCCAGCCACCTGGGTACGGGCGGGCCCGGCGCACAGTCGGTCGCGTCGCCGCACGGCAGCTTCGGAGGGTAACGGCCCGACCGGGATTCCTGGCTAATCCCTGACGAAGCCCTTGTTGCGCATCAGGGCGTCGGCCAGGAATCCGTCGTGCGGAATGTGCGGCGCGTGCAACCACGTCGGATGGTGCCCGCAGTAGACGTTGCCGACGGTCGGCTCGGCGACCAGATCGTCGATCAGGGTCTCGTCGCCGGTGATCGCGGTGACGACGAGCGAATGCCGCAACGGCCGCACCCCGGCCTCGCGCGTCCAGGCCGACACCCACACACACGGGAAGGGCAGCTCGAGGTTGAGCGTGTCGACGTCGGGTTCGGCCAGCAGATGGACGGCGGGGCGCAGCGCGGCATAGCCCTCCCCGAGATCGGCGACCACCTGATCGGCGCCGAGCAGCGGGGTGGACCGGGCGGCCTTGGCCGCCAGCAACTTCGCCAGGGCGCGCGCCTTCTCGACGGGCTGGGTGGGCAAATTCGCCCGCTCGTCATCGGTGGGCAGTGGCTCGATGGCCGCCAATCGTTCGGCGATCGCCCGGGCCAGACCAGTCGGATCGCCCTCGTAGAGCACCGCGGTGGTGTTGACGCACGCCATGCCGCCGTGCTTGGCGATCGAGTCGACGATGACGTCGAGATAGTCATGCCAGTCACGGTCGGCGGTGATCACGATCTTGGTGCGTCCCGGCCCGTTCACGATCACCGCCGGATCGGCGGCGTACTTGTCGACCACGTCCTGGCCGCCGTACACCATGGCCAGGTCGGCGGACCGGATGATTTCGTCGGCCCCGGCATGGTCGGTGGGAAGATAGGCGGCGTCCTCGGGGCGAAACCCGGCCTGCCGCAGCGCGCACACCAGCCGATGCGCCGTCAGCGGTTCGCGCCGCGATGGGCGCACCGCGACGCGGTAGCCCAGCGCCAGCGCCTGGGGCCAGAGCCCATGAACGCCGGGGCCGTTTCCGGCCGCATGCACCGCGAACACCTCCCCCCGGCGCACCCACAGCGCGCCGCCCGCGCGGGTGCGCTCGTCGCGCCAGTCCAGCGCCGCCCCCACCGGCTGCGCCGGCCGCACCGCATCGAACGCGGCGGCGACCGCGTCGGCCACACCGCGCGCCCCGGCGCGGGTGACGGCGATCGGCATGCCCGAGATCCGGCCGGCCAACCAGACGTAGGCCTCGAAATCCAGTCCGGCGATCACGCCGCTGCTGAAGATGTCGGCGGCCCGGGCCAGCGCGGCCGCGCGCTGGGCGAGCGGCAGCGGTGCGGCCTTGCGCTGCGCCCCGAGGGTGCGCGAAACGTACAGCGGCGGAACCAGGCTCAGCTCCGCGACGGCGACGCCCGCGGTCGTGGTGATCACCTCGCGGTTGCGGGTCCGGTATTCACCCTCTGCGCCGAGCGCGTCCAGCGCTACCAAACCCGTTGCGGCGCCGATACTTTCACCTGCCACGCTCAGTACACGCCTTCGATGACGGCCTCACCCTCGAAGGTGGACACCGGCCGCACCTCGCTGACCGAGTCGCTCAGTTCGCCCGCCGGTCCGGGCATCCTGATCGCGAGGTCGCGCTCGAGGTTGTTCGGTATGAACATGCCCTTGCTGACGTGGTTCATCACCACCTGGCCTTGCTGCCCGTACGCCACCCGCTCCCCGGTATCGGGATCCACCACCCAGAACACCACGTAGGGGCTGCGCGGGTCGAAGACGAATGTGTCGCCGGCGACGGTTCGGGTGACCGCCTGCGACAGCACCATGGTGCTGCCGAACGCCATGGTGATCGTGGTCGCGGGGAAGATGCCGCGCAGCAGGTCGAGGGTGTCGGCATCCACGTGCGCGCCGCTGAGCAGCAGGTAGCGAATCTTGTCGTTGATCAGGTCTACCACCCGATCGTCGCGGGCCATGGCCTCCAGCAGCGGCGGGGTGGTGTGCAGGTTGGCGACGTTCTGTGTCTGGAACACGAACACGGCCTGCTCGACGACATGGTCGACGTAGGCCGCCACGTCGGCGGCGGCGCGGCGAGCGGCGATCTTTTTGACCCAGCGCGGATCGATGTCGATCGCGTGGAAGGCGGCGCCGAGGCGCTGCGACACCAACCGGGAGAAGTAGCCGACGCCGTGCGGCCCGCTCGGCATCAGGCAGAGAAAACCCTGGCCCTGCCGGAAGCCGCCGGTGGCGAAGTCCTCGGTTTGCCACTCGGTGACCTGCGCGACCCAATCCGGTAGCTGCGCAGTGCGTTTCGGGGCGCCGGTGGTGCCGCCGGATTCGAAGATCTGGGGCACCGGCGGAACAGCTCCCTGGGCCAGGTAACCGCGCGGAATGAGATCCTCCACTGGGACGCTGCGCAATTCGTTGACCAGGTTGGGAAACAACCGCAGATCGGCAAAGGTGTTGACGTCGGTCAACGGGTTGAAGTCCAGTGCGCCGGCGGTCCGCAGCCAGAACGGCGACCCGGTGTCGTCGCCGAAGTGCCAGGCGATCGCCGCACGCAGATAGGCCTCGGCATCCTCGACCGGTGCCGCGCGCGGGACGTCCAACAACGAGAAGTCGACTTCGGCCATGTCCTCGATCCTGTCCCATCGTGGACCGCTACGCCAAGGACGGCGGGCCTCAACTCACGTCGTCGTATCGCTTTATCGCCTTATTTCACAAGGAGTTTCATCGGCGTGCACGTGGTGTTCAGCGTCATGCCGGTTCGCGGAAGTAGCCGGCGGTGGCCTAACTGCCGAGCAGGGTGGTGATCGCCTCGTTGAAACGCGGATAGATGTCCTCATAGGTGCCGTCACGCTCGGCGTACCGGAACATCTTGACGCGCTCCACCACGATCTCCTTGGCGTCCGGCTGCGTCTGCAGCAGCGTCATCGTCTCGGTGATGTAGTCGTCCAGCGGCATCGCCCGGGGGTCGAATCCCCGCTCGCCCTGCAGCGCGGTCTGCACGTGCGGCGGAATGATCTCGATAACCTGCACTGAGGTGTCGCGCAGCTGGAACCGCAGCGACTCGGTGTAGGAGTGCAGCGCCGCCTTGGCGGCGCAGTAGGTCGGGGTGAGCGCGCTGGGCATGAAGGCGAGCCCGGACGTGACGTTGAGGATCGTGGCGTGCCGCTTGCGCAGCAGCGCCGGCAGCAGGGCCGAGGTCAGCCGGATGGGACCCAGCAGATTGATGGCGATGCTCTGTTCGGCCAGGCCGACGTTGCTGCCGGTCAGGTCCTCGACCCGCTGAATCCCGGCGTTGTTGACCAGCACGTTGAGGTCCGGATAGTGGTCGGTCAGCTTGGTGGCGAATCGCCGGATATCGGCGGGGTCGCCTTGATCGAGTGACAAGGTCTGCATGCCCGGGTTGGCCTCGGCCACGGCGCGCAGATGGTCGCTGCGCCGGGCGGCGATGATCACCTGGTTGCCCAGGCGGTGGAAAGACTCGGCCAGGCCGCGGCCGATGCCACTGCCGCCACCGGTGACCAGAACGGTATTGCCGGTCATCTGCATCGCGGTTCTCCTTCGGGGTTGCCCTGCCATCGGCTCGCTCGGCCGGCCACTCGGCCGACAGAGCGGAATGCCCCAATGCGGAGCCGGCTAACCACGATGCCCTATGCGCCCGCGCGGTGTCACGACAAACGCGGGCGCCGAAGAATCCGTTACGCGGCCGGTTTGTTGTGCAGCGGGCGCGGGTCGACGCCGGCGCGCTGCCACGCCGCGGCCGCCCAGCTCGTGTAGAGCACCCGGACGGGCAGCCGGTTGAGCAGCGGGTTGAGCGCCCGGATGGCCGCGGCGACGCGCTGAAAGCGCTTCTCCTTCTTGGCGTCCCACTGCAGCTGGCACACCTCGCGCATCTGAGGTGGCAGCGTGCCGACCACGACCAGCCGGGTGTAGGCGTTCAGGGGCGCCGACAAGATCTTCCACACCGGCTTGGGAATCCGGCGCGGTCCGGGGATGCCCTTGCGGATGTAGCCGGTGCCGTAGAGCACGGTCTTGTGCGGAACGAACCGGTCGAGCATCTCGTCCCAGTAGGCCAGGAAGTCGTCGTAGGTCTGCGGTTGTCCGCGGTCGCTGACGCCGTAGAGGCTGTACCAGAGCTTGCCCTCGTTGAAGATCTGTTCCTTCTCCGCGTGCGACAGCCTGCGGATGAACGTGTCGGCGTTGTAGATGACCTGGTCGACGAAGCTGGCGTGCGCCCAGTAGAACAGCTCCGGATTCAGCGCGTGATACCTCGAGCCGTCGCTGATGGTGCCCTTGATCGTCTTGTGGAAGTCGCGCACCTTGCGGCCCCACTCGTGCGGCTCGTCGGAGTAGACGGTGTTCATCAAGGGCGGCGCGGTCCGCTTGGCCCGGCCGAGTGTGTCGCTGAAGATGACGGAGTGGTCCAGCACGCCCTGGGCGAGCTGTTCGATGCAGTTCTCCACCCCTGCGGTGCGCTGGAATCCGAAGAGCTGAGTCCGGTTGTCCCCGTAAAACTTCCAGATCAACGAGTCCGGACCCAGCCGCGGTGCGTCCTCGGCAACGTCGTCGTCGATGGGCATGGGCATCGCTTCGCGAACGCCGGTGTCGAACCGCGACCCGGCGTTCGGCGCGGTCAACTCGTCGTTCTGGGCGGTCATGCCCACCTCCTCGTCGCACCGGGCGGAGCCGGCGTCCCGCCGAACATTGTGAATCAATGACACAAAGACGTATCTTTGTTTCATAGCCTAGCAATCGGACGCCGCCGTTGCACATCCCGGGTCCCGAGCGCCCGAAACGTCGGCAGTGACCCCGCCGAGGAATTGATACGATGCCGCCAATCATGCAGTCCGAACCGGGCTCTGCCAGCGCCGATGCGCTCACCGATATCGATCGCACGATCTTGGACACCGCCCGCAGCGTGTTCGAGACTTACGGCGTGCGCCGCGCCAACATCGACGACGTCGCCGCCCGGGCCGGGGTCAGCCGCAGCACCATCTACCGTCGGTTTCCGACCAAAGAGAATCTGTTCGCCCACGTGGTGCGCCGCGAGGCCGGGCTCTTCTTCAGCACCCTGGACCGCGCGACGACGGGCTGCGACCCGCAACAGGCGGTGATCGAGGCGTTCGCGCTCGGGGTGCGCCTGGTGCAGGACTCGCCGCTGTATTCGCGGATCGCCGAAAGCGAACCCGAGCTGTTCGGCATGTTCTCCCGGTCGCAGGCCTTCCCGATTCGCCAGTTCGCCGACGGCATCGCCCATACCCTTCGGCGGTGCGGCGCCGACCTGGCCGAGCCCGACCTGGACAACATCGCCGACATCCTGCTTCGCGTCGCCCTCGGCATCATCGTCTTTCCCACCGACCGGCTCGACACCTCCGACCCGGCCGCGGTGCGCGAGTACGCCGCGCGCTATCTGGTTCCGATCATCGGCAGGCCCAGTAACGGGCCTCGAATTGTCGGCACCCTGGATTAGCCTTGAGCCGTGGCTGGGAGTTCTGCTCCGCGGACCCGGTACGCCAGTTGCGGCGAGATCGACATCGCCTATCAGGTCTTCGGCGATGGACCGATGGACCTGCTCATGCTGCCGGGCCCGCTGATCCCGATCGACTGCGTCGACCTCGAGCCCTCGATGTACCGCTTCCATCGTCGGCTCGCCTCGTTCTGCCGGGTGATCCGCTTCGATCAGCGCGGGATCGGCCTGTCCTCCCGGGTTCCCTCGCTGGACATGCTCGGGCCGGAATCGTGGGCACAGGATGCGATCGCGGTGATGAACGCGGTCGGTTGCGAGCGAGCCACTGTCTTCGCCCCGGGTTTCACCACGCTGGCCGGTGTGGTTCTCGCCGCCGACCACCCCGATCGAGTGACCAGCCTGGTCATCGCCAACGGCGCGGCGCGCACGCTGCGGGGTCCCGACTACCCCATCGGCGCCGAGCTCGACGCCGCCGAGCGATTCACGTCGGTCGGCATGGAGCCGGACGCCGTCGAGCAGGGGTTCGACATGCTCGGCATCATCGCGCCCTCCGTGGCGAATGACGCCGCGTTCCGCTCGTGGTGGGACATGGCCGGCAACCGGGCCGCGTCGCCCAGCATGGCCCGTGCGTTCATCAACAAGGTCAGGGAGGGCGATGTCCGCGACCGGCTGCCCCGCATCGCCGTACCGACGCTGATCCTGCATCGCGACAACCCCGGCTTCAGCCCCGTCGAGCACGCGCACTACCTCGCCGAGCACATCGCCGGATCGCACCTCGTCGAACTGGCCGGCGAGGACGCCCTGTACTGGGTCGGCGATACCGCGCCCATGCTCGACGAGATCGAAGAGTTCATCACCGGGGTGCGGGGCGGCTCCGACACCGAGCGGCTGCTCACCACGATCATGTTCACCGACATCGTCGGATCCACCGAGCGCGCCGCGGCGCTGGGCGATCACCGCTGGCTCGACCTGCTGGACAATCACGACAGGATCGTGCGCCACGAACTGCAGCGCTTCGGCGGCCGCGAAGTCAACACTGCCGGTGACGGATTCGTCGCAACGTTCAGCAGCCCGAGCGCCGCGATCGCCTGCGCCGACGCCATCGTGGACGACGTCCACGTGCTGGGCATCGAGGTGCGGGTGGGCATTCACGCCGGCGAGGTCGAGGTGCGCGGCACGGACGTCGCGGGCATGGCCGTGCACATCGCCGCTCGGGTGGCGGCACTCGCCGGGCCCAGCGAGGTACTGGTGTCGTCGACGCTGCGCGACATCGTCACCGGGTCGCGGCATAGGTTCGGCGACCGCGGCGAGACCGCGCTCAAGGGCGTGCCCGGCTACTGGCGGCTGTACGCCCTGGTCCGCGAGCACGCCGTCGTCCGCCGGTAGCCCAGCGGACAATTCGCAGCGGTCGAGGCGTCGGTGGCCTCGGCGTAGGCTGCGGACGGGGACTTACCGGAGCCGAGGCTTCGCGGCTTTCCATTCGATTTCTGGCGTCTGGCTTGGCATTTGATCGAAGGAGTACGCATGACCGACGTGCACATCTCGCTGCCTCCCGCGCTCCGGCGAGCGCTGGACCTGCTCATCGATCCGCCGGCCGATCCCGACGTGAGCCGAGGCTATCTCGACCTGCTCGGCACCGGCGCGGCCCAGGACGGCGCCGTCGAGAAGAACACCGGCCCGATCCAGGCGGCATGGGCCTCACCGATCGGGTCGATGCTCTACGACAACGCACAAGCGCTTTCCCGGCGCTGGATCAGCGCGTGGCAACTGCCGCTGGAGTGGTTGGACGTTCCGCAGGGCGGTATCGCGCTGGACGTCGGCTCGGGCCCGGGCAACGTCACCGCGTCGTTGGCGCGTGCCGCGGGCCCGGAGGGCCTGGGCCTCGGCGTCGATATCTCCGAGCCAATGCTTGCCCGCGCCGTGCGCAACGAGGCCGGGCCGCAGGTCGGCTTCATCAAGGCCGACGCACAACGACTTCCGCTGCGCGACAGCACTATTGATGCCGCGGTATCGACCGCGGTGCTGCAATTGGTGCCGGATCCGCCGGCCGCCCTCGCCGAGATCGCGCGCGTGCTGCGGCCCGGCGGCAGGCTTGCCGTCATGGTCCCGACGGCCGGGCGGCTGGCCCGGTATTGGCAGTTGCTGCCGAATGTCGGGGCGCACGCGTTCGGCGACGACGAAATCGGCGATGCCTTGGAGGACAACGGTTTTGCCAGCGTGCGAGTGAAGAACGTAGGCACGCTCCAGTGGGTGCGCGCCAAGAAGGGCTGAGCCGTCGGCCCGGCGCCGGACCTTAGTCCGACGACTGCGCGAGCAGGGCGAGCCGGTCCATCGACTCGCGCAACATGTCGGCCGTCGTCGCACGCGCCCGCTCGAGGCGGGTGGCGTCGGCCAGCTCCGTCCAGTCGTAGGTGTGGGTCACCGTGGTGAGCTCGGCGTTGACCGGGCTGAGCTCCCAGCGCCACAGGTGGCCCGGCGGCTGCTTGTTGGGTTCGGCTGGGCGCCAAGCGATCTTGCTGCCTTCGACGAACTCGGTGACATGGTTCTCCCGCACCGCACCGTTGGTCAGCGTGGTCTTGAACACGTCGCCGACCCGATGAACGCGCTGGCCGGCGGCGGCCGACGCCAGGTTGTTGTTGCCGTCCCAGCTCGGCTGGCGCGACGGGTCGGCGATCAGCTCGAAAATCCGGGCGGCGTTGGCCGACATCACGCGGGTGGCGCTCACGATGCGATCGAGTTCCGTATCGGACATGGTGCTATCCAAACACGCCGGGCCGGTCGATGCGCCGGTGACTTTGGGCTCTGCCTTCGGACAGACCTTCAAGCCGTTCACCCCATCCGGGGCAGTGCCTCGATCGGCCCGGACAGCGCCGCCTTGACGTAGCGGGTGTCGTCGTCGGCCAGCACCTCGGTGTCATCCGCCTCGATGCCGTCCACGATCGCGCGCGCCACCTGGCGCGGGTCGTTCTTCGGTGCGTCGAAGCCGGAGGTCATCTCGGTGTCGGTGAAGCTGAGGTGCGCGGCGACCACCAGGGTGCCCTGCTTCTCGAGCTCGAGGCGCAGCGAGTTCGTCGTCGACCAGAGTGCGGCCTTGGAGTCGCCATACCCGCCGGATCCCGGCATCCAGGACAGGATCGAGGCGATGTCGACCAGTGCGCCACCGCCGTTGTCGGCCAGGATCGGGGCGAACGCCTTGGCCACGCGCAGCGCGCCGAAGTAGTTCGTCTCGAAGACCGCCCGCACCTCGTCGATGTCGCTGGAGAGCAGGCTCCGGGCGCCGAGCACACCGGCGTTGTTGATGACGATGTCGGCGTCTGATGCCCTGGCCGCCAGCGCGGCAACCGAATCCGCTTCGGTAACCTCCAACTCGACGCTCACCACGCGCGGGTCCGGACTGGGCTGCGGCGCTCGGGCCGTGGCGTAGACCTTGGCCGCGCCGCGTTCTAGCAACTCCGCCACGATGGCCTTGCCAAGCCCGCGTTGTCCACCGGTGACCACCACCGTCGACCCCTTGATGTTGACCATGATCCCGCTCCTTTGACTTAGGCAAACGTGCTTTGCCTGCGTCAGGCTAATTGACCCGCGCGACATAGTCAACTAATATTTGCCTATGTCCTTCTCGTGGGTTGCGTCACAGCGATATGGGTGCGCCGCGGCGCCCGGCGGGCTGGGCCTGGTCCAGGACTTCCTGAACACGAGGGCCATCGACGGATACGGGCCGGACCTGTTGGCCGATCCGGAGCTCGCCGCCGACTGGGCGGCCGCCGCGGTGCGGGCGTGGTCGGCCGCACGCGGCGCGGACCTGCGGCCGCCGGAGCTGCGCGACGCGGACCTGATCAGGCTTCGCGCCGTGCGTGCCACCGTCGAGCGGCTGGCGGACGGCGAACCGCCCGGCGCCCGCGGCCCTGGCGGCGTTGCGGCATCCTTCGCGCTGTCCGAGTCCGGTGAGATGCGGCTGGATCCCGCCGGCGGCGGCTGGCGCTGGCTGGCGTCGGCGCTGTGGGGCGAGATCCTGTTGAGCCAGCACGCCGGCACCTGGCGGCGGATCAAGCGCTGCCACAACCGCCGGTGCGGGTCGGCGTTCTACGACCGCTCGAAAAACAACAGCGGGGTCTGGCACGACGTCAAAACGTGCGGCAACGCCGTCAATCTGCGGGCCTCCCGGGCCCGGCGGCGCGAACGCGATCGGGCGGCGGCGTCACGCGTTCCGCCAGAGCAGGCGGTACCGGTAGTAAAGCCCCCGCCGGATGCGGGCACCCGGTAGGACGTCTTCGGCTGCCTGCCGGATCTCGGCCAGACTTTCGCGGGGATCGGCGACGGGCACGCCGATGTTGCGGGTTTCCCGGTGCAGCCGCGATCCGGCGCGAACCGCCGGCAAACACAGACCGGACCACACCCAGTCGGCGACGCTCTTGTTGGCGGACAGTCCGACCACCGCCAATTCCCCTGCCGGGCGCAGCATTTGGCGCGCCTTCCACAGTGTGTCGCGCAGCGGCAGATGATGCAGGCTCGCGACGAAGGTGACGAGATCGAACGAACGATCGGCCTGTTCGACATCCTCGAAGCGCCGCAGTTCCGCCGAGGCGTTACCGAACGCCTGCAGTCGCTGCGAGGCGCGCCGCACCGATGCCGGGTCGGCATCGATTCCCACGACGCTGCGTGACACCGCTGCTAGCCGCGCGGCCAGCAGCCCCTCCCCGCAGCCGACGTCCAGGACGTCGCCCCGGTGCCGGGAGGCGATGTCGACCAGCCAGGGGTGATAGGCGGTGTTGTGGTTCCAGTAGTCGTCGTGCTTCGCGTAGTCATCCACCGTCGACCCAGTCTGCCCGACCGGGCGCTCAGCAGCGTTCGACGCCCTTCGGCATCAGGCGCGGGCCCGGGTCCACCGGCCGCCGCCCGCTTCTGAGCACCGCGTGCACTACATCGAAGGCGCGCGACTTCAGTGGCGCGACCACGTCGAATGTGGCGGGAGCCTGGCTGACCCAGGCCGGAAGTGTTGCCACGATGTGTTCCTTTGTTCTTTCGGCATGTGCGCCGACTCATTCAATTGCACCGCAGCCGTTTTACGCGGGCGCCGCGCCGCGGTAAACGCCACGAAAAGCCATCTTGTGGTGTAGGGCACATCCGTGCCGCAACGAACGGCGCTCAACAGTGCGCCTAGTGAAAACCCTTGAACCTGCGCAGATAACCGGGCAATCGGCGTGCGGGTAAGGCCTTCGGCCAGTCATCGGGGCGGAAATACGCGTCGGTACCGCCATCAACGAATACTACACTGCCACATAGAAAATCGGCGGCGTCCGACAGCATGAAGCACATCCAGTCGGCCATGTGCCCTGCGTCACCGAAGCCACCCACTGGGACGGGGAAAGACCGGACCGCCTTAGCCTGCCTCGGGTCCGACAATTGCTCCTGCAGAAGCGGTGTCATGATCGCGCCGGGAGACAGCGCGTTCACGCGCACACCGGCCCCGGCCCACTCCGGACGCACCGCGTGCCGCCGCACCCAACGGCTGACCGCGATCTTGGACGCGCCGTACATCATCGTCGGCGCGGCCGGACCCAACAGCCGCACCGTCCGCACCGCCTTGTCGGCGTCATGAGCAAGCAGCGCTCTGACCGCACGGCGTGGCACCGCGGGTATGGTGGTCGTCGAATTGCTGCCGACGACAACGACTTTCGCGCGTTCGGCGGCGGCCAGCGCGACACGCCAGGCGGCGAGCAATTCGACGACCCCGAAGTAATTGACCGCAGCGATCTTGCGGATGCGCTCGCGACCGGGGCTGGGGCCCAGGCCAGCCGCCAGGACCGCACCATCGAGTCTGTTGCCCGAGAGCTCCAGGACGCGGTCGGCCGCCGCTTTGCGGCCATCGGGCGTCGACAGGTCGGCGACCACGTCGGCGTCCTTGATGTCGACACCGATGATGCTGTGCCCGTTGTCCCGAAGACGCCGGGCGGTCTCGCGGCCCATCCCGGAAGCCGACCCGGTAATGGCATAGGTCCCCATTGACTCCTCCGTTCTCAGGGCAGTATGCCCGGGCAACGCGCCGCTCCGACGGGCACGGCCCACCCAGCGGTCGCACTGTTAAATTGCGAGGATGCATGACCAGACGCCCTGCATCGATTTCAGCCAGCTCGAGTCGGTTTACGCGCCGCTGGCCGAATCGGTCCGCCGGCTCCTCGACATCAGCATCCGCACCGAAGCCGGGGCGACGGCGGTGGCGGCGGCGATAGCCAGAATCGACAGTGCCGCGGACGAATTGAGCGATGAGCTGCTACCCGGGCCGTTTGGCGTGCACCGCACCCCCGAGGGCCAGACCATTGCGTGGGGCAACGCCGTGGTGGGTCTGCGGAACCCGGTGGCGCCGCCGCTGGTCATCCATCACGATCCTGACGGCCTGGTGTGGTCGGAGTTCGTGCTCGGCGCCGCCTACGAAGGGCCGCCGGACACCGTTCACGGCGGGGTGTGCGCCCTGGTGCTCGATCATGTGCTCGGCGCGACGGCCCACCAGCCCGACAAGCCCGCCTACACCGGCACCCTAACCCTGCGCTACCGGCGTCCCACACAGCTGGGCCGGCGACTGCGGGCCGAGGCTCGCGTCGAACGCGTCGACGGGGTCAAGATCTTCGCCGTCGGCCACCTGGCCGACGAGGACGGCGTCACCGTGGAGGCCGAGGGCGTCTTCATCCAGCCCAAGGACACGCGGGCATGACCGTCGGCGCCCGGTGGGCGGGTCAGTTCGCCGCCGCGGCCTTTTCGACGTCGAGCAACTGCTCGCCGCGTCGTTCCTCGTCATACGCCTTGCGTCCGCCGCGCAGCCCGAACAGTCGTTTCGAGACCAGCAGGTAGATCACCGCGGCGACGTTGATGGCGAACGTCACCACCCGGGTCATCGTGATGCCCTTGGCCAGGTCGTGAATCTCGAGCGGCAGGAAGACCGAGGTGGCGATCACCGCGAAGTATTCGCCCCAGCGCTTCAGCAGCCACAGGCCCACCCCCTCGACGACCTCGATCAGCGCGTACCCCACCAGGGCCAAGGTCAGCAGGACCAGGGTGGACGGCTTGGCGGCCAGCGCCTTCTCCAGTTCGTGCACGATGGTCATCTGATCGACCTTGAAGCCGGCGGCGCGGAAGATCGGCAGGTCGCGATCGAGGGTGGCCTGGATGGCGCCGCGCGCCCCGCGGAACTTCCATACCGCGTAGGCGGCCAACGCGATCACCACCGCCCGGAACAACCGTTCCACCGCCAAGGCGCGGATGATGATGGCCTGACGTAACGCCTTGCCGCGCATGATCATTGGCGCGTCTTCGGCGCGGCCGCGTCCGTGCGGCTCGCCGACGGTGAATTCGCCGCACCGCAAGCAGCGCCACACCTCGCCCAGCCCGGTGCTACCGCTCAGCCGGTCCGCGAGGGCCCTGTCGTCGGGTGCATAGGTGACGTGGCCGGCAACGGCGCAGGTGACCAGCTCCCACCGGTTGTGGCGGTGTTCTTTGCCCATGGCCGGATCATTCATGGCGGGCGGTCGGCCACGCAAGGGGGCGCGCACGATGTGCGTCAGAAGCGCGGCTTGCTGCGCCCGCACCGGGCGGTGGGAAGCACCGACCCGAGGAGTCCGGTGAGCTCGGCGACTCCGATGTCGTCGAGCTGGGCCACCGCGGCGACGATGTCGTCACGCAGCGGCTCGTCACAGAAGGGTTCGGCAAGCCAGCCGAACTTGTCCACGACGCGTTCCCAGGACATCGGACGGGTGGGTGATCCCTCGTAATCCGACTGCTCGCGGCTGAACTCTCGCCCGTCGTTTGCGATCACGCGCACGCGCGCCGCCGTGCGTTGCGGATAGCCGGCGGTCAGATCGTCGGCCGGCTTGACCTCCACGCGCGACAACAGGTCCTGGACGTCGCTGCGCAGAACACGGTGGTTCTCAAGCTGTTCGGGGCCGACGCCGCCGTCGAGCAGGGCGACCGCGGTCAGGTACTTAAGGTTGTAGTCGGCCTGCTCCTTGGTGATCGGATGTTCCTTGTCGCCATAGGCGCCCCCGCCGGCGAAGTCGTACGCCCCCTGGAAGACCTCGAGGACCACCTTCGCGACATCCGCGCCGCGCAAACCGTTTTCGGTCCGAACCGCCAACACCGCGTCGATCACGACCTGGCCGTGGATGAGTGAGCAGTACTGCTTCAGGTAGGTCTGCTCGACGCAGCGCAGGCCCCGGTCGCCGGTGTGCATATCGATGGGCTGATCGAACAGCTGCACCAACCCGTGCGGGCCCTCGAACAGCGACTTGGGCCCGGTGACGCCGCGTGCGGCCAGCATCGTCGTGTACACGGCGCGCATGCCGGTGATCGCAGGCGAGATGCCCTTCCAGTTGGACACCGGTTCGGCATGGACGGTCGCCAGCGAGACGTTGTCGGCCGCCGCGGCCGCGATGGCGTTGGCGGTCTGTTCGGCGGTCAGCCCCAGCAGCTTCGCGCTGCCCGCCGCAACCGACATCGCCAGCTGCAGCGCGTGATTGAGTCCGCGCGCCATCACGGGAACCTGTGCGCTGAAACGGCATTGGATCTCGTAGGCGACCGCCAGCGCCAGCAGGAAGTCGGCCCCGCTTGCGCCGACGTGCTCGGCCACGGCCAGAACCGCGCCCACGTTGTCGGCGGGATGGCAGAGCCCGCCCACGGTCAGATAGGTGTCGAGGAGATCGGGATAGCGCACCAGCACCGCGTTGAAGAACGCGGCCTGGTCCACCGACGCCCGCCCGCCGCCGACCAGGGTGGCCGTGGGCGCGCCGCCGAACTGGGCGGTGTGCTCACGGATCGTCGGGATCAGCTCCCCATCCAGCGAACCGACGGCGCACGCGAGGCTGTCGAGCACATTGCGTTTCAACAGTGCGCGCGTATGCCCAATCAGATCAGCCTGCCGCACACCGACGACGAATTCGGCCAGCTCGTCCACAACGTAGTTATGTGCCACCACTTTTCGCCTCCCAGGCGAGGCTACCCGGCGCGCGGGCCCGATCGGGTGTGCGATGCGCTACAAGGCGGTGTCGATCTGCGGTCGCGATCCGCTGAGTGCGGCCGTCTCGTCGGTCAGGTGTTTGCCGATGTCGCGGATCTGTCGCGCGCTCAGCGCGCACAGCGGGTGCACGGCCACCATCAGGGCAGCGCGTCGCCGTTCGTCGAAAACCGGTGCGGCGATGGTCACCACGGGCTGCTTGCGCCGGCCCGGGTTGTCGTCGGAAAGAAACCCGATGGTGGTGAACTCGACCAGCAGCTGGTCCATGATGTGGCGTACCGGAGTCGGCATCTCGCTGCTGTCCAAAGTGCCGACCACCTGCACCGCCTGCGCGAGCGCGGGCGTCGTCCAGTCGACGTCGAATCCCCGTTCGCGCGTGTGCGCCAGCACCTTTTGCAGGCGCTGGGCGCGGTCGGCATTGTCACCGGCGCCCCGCCGGATCCAGCCGCGTTGTTCCTCCTCGGTGTCCCAGGCCGCCATCGCCACGCCGAACGGCGGCGCGTACGGGATGCGATCACCCGGTATGCCCGAGGGCTGCGTGGCCGGTTCGCCCTCGAAGGCGGTGACCACCAAGGAATCACCGAACTTCTCGACCACCGAACAGGCGTAGCCGACTTCCCGGGACAGCCGCAGGGCCGCGGACCGCGCCGCGTGCGCGAGCGGCCGGGCGGTGTCCGTGCGGGCGGCCACCACGGCGAGTGCGGGACCGAGCGCGAAGGTCTTCGCGACCGGATCGCGACTGGCCCACCCGCGGTCGCACAGCGTCTTCAGGATCGCGTGTGCGGTCGCCTGGGTGAGATCCAGTTCGCGCACTACGTCGGAGAAGCGCAGCCGCGCGTTTCCGGACCGCGCCAGCAGCTCGACGACATCGAGCACGCGGGCGGTCGGCGCTGAGGGCGAACCGCGAATCGCTTGACTCCTTTACGACGGCGTTTCTACAGTTGTACGAACATTCGAGATTCTATATCGATTATTCGAGAAAGTTAAATGCATTGCGTGCTGTGGTGTTGCGAGACGGGCGGTTACAGGTTCGCGAGACCTCGGACCCCGAACCCGGGCCGGGTGAGTTGTTGCTGCGCACGTTGAGCACGGCGATCTGCGCGTCTGACGTGCATTTCATGGATCATCCCGAGCTCGCCATCGACGATCCGACCGGCCGCTCGCTGTACGACACCGACCGCGACATCGTGCTCGGCCACGAATTCGTGGGCGAGGTCGTCGGACACGGGCCGGGCTGCAGCGACCAGTTCGCCGTCGGTGCGCGCGTCACGGCCATGCCCGTGCGCCTGGTCGACGGCGGCGCGGGCGGAATGCGCATCATCGGTCAGCATCCCGAGGCGCAGGGCAGTTTTGCCGAGCTGCTGGTGGTTTCGGAGGTGGCGGCCAAGCCCGTCCCCGGCGAGGTGTCCAGCGACGCCGTGGCATTGACCGACGCGTTCGCGGTCGGCGAGTTCTACGTGCGCTCGGCGCAGCTGCAGCACGGCGAGATCCCCATCGTCGTCGGTGCGGGAGCGATCGGGCTCTCGGCCGTCGCGGCCCTGGCCCGCCGCGGGATCGAACCCATCGTCGTCGCCGACTACAAAGCCGATCGGCGGCAGCTGGCCCGTGACCGCTTCGGCGCGCACGTGCTGGTCGACCCGGGTGAAAAGTCCCCGTTCGACGCGTTCAACGAGGTACGCGCGCAACGCGGATTGCCCGGGCCGGCAGTCGTATTCGAATGCGTGGGCGCGTCCGGGCTGATCCAGCAGTTGGTCGAATCCGCCGAAATGGGCACCCGCATCTATTGTGCGGGCGGCTGGTACACCGGCGACACCCTCGACATCACCACCGCCACCCGCCAAGGCGTGACGATTCAGTTCGGCGGCGGTCCGCACCCGCAGGACTGGTACGGCACACTGGACGCCATCGCGGCGGGCCGGCTGGACCCGCTGCCGAGCGTCGGCAAGATCATCGGCCTCGACGAGGTGCCCGAGGCCCTCGATCAGGCGCGCAGGTCCGACGGCCCGCCGCGGATCGTCGTCCGACCGAACGGAGACCTCTCGTGAGCGAGCGCGATGACCGCCAAGACATCTCCGAACTGCTGGTGCGCTATGCCACGGGGATCGATCGGCGCGACTGGCCGCTGTTTCGCACCGTCTTCACCGACGACTGCCAACTGGACTACGGCGAGATCGGCAGCTGGAGCGGCGTCGACGCGGTCGTCGACTTCATGGAGCAGGTGCATGCCCTGGCGGGACACACGCTGCACCGCTTGACCAACCAGGCCATCAGCCTCGACGGTGACAAAGCCACGGCACGCACCTACATCGACGGCCTGATCATGGCCGGCGACAACGACTCTGGTGTCAACGCGATCGGGTTCTACGACGACGACATCGTGCGCACGCCGGCCGGGTGGCGCATTGCCCGCCGGCGCTACACGCAGGTTCGCATCACGACGGTCGGAGGCGGATAATTGACATTCGCGACGAAATACGGACCCTGGGCGTTGGTGGCCGGCGCCTCCGACGGCGTGGGTGCGGCGTTCGCCGAAGGGCTCGCCGAGCGCGGCGTCAACGTGGTACTGCTGGCCCGCCGGCAAGCCGTACTCGACCGCGTCGCGGCCGACATCGAGGCCAAGACGTCGGCGCAAACCCGCACCGTCGCAATCGATCTGGCTCAGCCGGGAGCCGCCGCGGCGGTGGCCGCGGCAACCGGCGACCTGGAGGTCGGCACTCTCGTGTACTGCGCAGGTGCCGATCCCAATTTCCAGCCCTTCCTTGCCAATCCGATCGAAGCGGCCGAGGCGATGGTGCAGCGCAACTGCATGGTGCCCATGCAGTTGTGTCACCACTACGCACCCGTGATGGTGGAACGCGGCAGCGGCGGCATCGTCATCTTCGGTTCCGGGGCCGGGCTGGCCGGCGGGCCGAACATGGTCGCCTACGGCGCATCGAAGGCGTTCGACATGGTCTTCGCCGAGGCGCTGTGGGCCGAACTGCACGACAAGGGTGTCGACGTCCTGGGACTCATCCTGGGCAAGACCAACACCCCGGCATTGCGCGAACTCGAGTACACCCGCGGCCTGATCGGGTCACCCGACGAGGTGCCCCCGGACGCGGCGGCCGTGTCCGACGTCATCGCCGAGGCGTTCGAGAACCTCGGCAACGGCCCCACCCTGATGGTGGGCGACACCATGCGCGCCGCGGCGCAGTTGCTGGCATCCCTGAGCCGCAATCAGGCCGTCGAGCTCTTCGCGCAGGCCGCCGCCGCGGCCATGGGCCCCGACGCCTAGCCGAAACCGGCGGGAACTTCGGGCGTTCGCTACGCGTCGTATTGGCGGGCGGCCAGGTTTGCCAAAGTTCCAAATCAGGGCAGCCTAACTCTTGCTTCCGCAGTTCCCTGTGCAGCAAATATAGGTTCGTGCGTACTGTTTTCACAGCGAACCCGCTGCGTTGCTGACCGTGTAGGTCACGCGTACGTTGGGTAACCGGTTCACCACGGCAGTCGAGCCGACGCAACCGCCCGATCGCCAGTGCGAAGGATGACGATGCTCGCCATAGACAGGCCCGCAGCCACCGTCTCGACGACGGCCCGCTGGCGGCGCCGCACCCTGACCCGCTCCGGATTGATCACCGGCGCATTCATCGTCCCGGCCGTCGTCGTCCGCATCGCGGGCCTGCACACCGGCGCGGTGCTCGCCCTGCTGATCTTCGGGGCCGCCGTGGTGGCGGCCAGCTTCCTGCTCGCGTGGGCGGCCGAGGCCGCGCAGATCGACGTCTCCGGCGGGCTGGCCACGGCGCTGCTCGCCCTGATCGCGGTGCTGCCCGAATACGCCGTCGACCTCTATTACGCCTATGTGTCCGGCCACAACCCGGACTACACGCAGTACGCCGCCGCCAATATGACCGGGTCCAACCGATTGTTGATGGGTCTGGGCTGGCCCGTCGTGGTGCTGGTGAGCATCCTGGTCGCGCGCAAGTCCGGGTCGGAGAAGACCACCGGCTTGACGCTGGAGCCAGCAAACCGGGTCGAACTCGGATTCCTGTTGATCGCCGGCGTCCTGGCGTTCGTGATCCCGGCGAGCGGGCAGATTCACTTCGGGCTGGGGCTGGCGTTGCTGGCCTGGTTCGGGTTCTACCTCTACAAGGTCAGCCACGGCGACGTCGAAGAACCCGACCTGATCGGCACCGCGGCGGCATTGGGCGAGCTGCCCGACCGCCGGCGGCGCGTCGCCGTGGTCGGACTGTTCCTGGTGTCGGGCGGGGTGATCCTGCTGTGCGCCAAGCCCTTTGCCGACAACCTGGTCGCCGCCGGCACCGAACTCGGCATCAACCGCTTCCTGCTGGTGCAGTGGCTGGCCCCACTGGCCTCCGAAGCGCCCGAATTCATCATCGCGATCATCTTCGCCACTCGCGGCAAGGGCACGGCGGCCATCGCCACGCTGATCTCCTCCAAGGTCAACCAGTGGACCCTGCTGATCGGGTCGTTGCCCATCGCCCACCTGCTGGGCGGCGGCGGGTTCTCGCTGCAACTCGACTCCCGGCAGGTGGAGGAGGTGCTGCTGACCGCGACGCAGACGATGATGGGGCTGGCGCTGATCCTGGCGCTGCGGTTCCACCGGTCCGCCGCGTGCACACTGCTCGGGCTGTTCGTGGTCCAGTTCCCGATCTTCTCGACACAGGGACGGCTGCTGCTTTGCGGCGTTTACACCGCGGTGGCCATCGTCGCGCTGATCATCAACCGCCGCCACCTGGTTGCCACTGTCGGGGCGCCGTTCTTCGGCACCGCCATCCGGCACAGCGGTCATCCCCATCACGAGCCGCAAGGTTCCGCCTACCCGGGGTAGGCCTCGTCGCGCCGACGACCGCCCCCGCCCGGGTTCGACAGCACCCTGCGTATACGGTCCAGGTATGAATCGAGTGTCGGTGATCACAGGCGGCGCGGGCGGCATGGGCCTGGCCACGGCGAAAATCGTCGGCCGCGACCACACCCTGGTGCTGTGCGACGTCCGGCAGGACCGACTGGCGGCCGCGGCCACGACCCTGCAAGACCTGGGGATCGCCGCGACGGCCGTCGACTGCGACGTCACCGATCGGCGCGCCGTCGCAGACCTGCTCGGCACCGCGATCAGCCTCGGGACGGTCGTCTCCGTCATCCACACCGCCGGGGTCAGCCCGAGCATGGGCGCAGCCGACTACGTCATGCGGACCAACGCGGTCGGCACCGTCAACGTCAACGAGGAGTTCTTCTCGGTTGCCGACGAGGGCGCGGTGATCGTCAACGTGGCGTCGATGGCAGCGCACATGCTGCCGGCCGAAGTCGTTCCGGCAGAACAATTTCCGCAAGCGCTCGACGACACGGACGCCTTCATGGACGCCATGCTGGCGGCGTGCTCCATCGCTCCCGAGGAGGCGCGATCCGGCCTCGCCTACGCCATCAGCAAGAGCTTCGTGAAGTGGTACAGCCAGTCGCAGGCGGAGCGCTTCAACGCCCGCGGATTGCGCATCGTCTCGGTGTCACCGGGGTCCATCGACACCGAGATGGGCCGGCTCGAGGAGCAGGCCGGCGCCGGCGCGATGGTTGCCGACGCCGCCGTCCCGCGGTGGGGCAAGCCGGAAGAGATGGCCGAGCTGCTCGCCTTCTGCGCCAGCGAGAAGGCCGGATACCTCACCGGCACAGACATTCTCAACGACGGCGGCGTGATCGCCTCGATGACCGAACGGGCCAGGGTGTCCGCCGCCGGCTAGACCAGGTAGTACAGCTCGGCGTGCGGGGCGAAGGCGCCGGCTAACCCAGTGGGCTATTCCTCGGCGCCGACGGCGACTCTGGGCACACGGGCTTCGCCACGCACCGAGCCGTGGGTCCACTCCCGTGCCCGCAGCCGCCAGGTCCGGCGGGCGTATTCCAGCTCGGTGTAGGGCCATTGGGTGACGATCCGGCCGGACGGTGATCGGAAGTAGCTGTCGCACTGCGTCCAGATGGTCCGGTCCAGGTCGGCGGAAAGTGCGTCGTTGTAGCGCTTTTCGGCCTCCGGGCGCACGTCGAGGTAGCCGCCGCGGCGCGCCAGCCGGCTGACCGCGCTGGCGACCAGCCGCGCCCCGGCCTCGAGGATGTAGACGATGGAGTTGCCGCCCTGATTGGTGTTGGGGCCGTAGAGCATGAAGAAGTTCGGGAATCCGCTGACCGCAACCCCCAGGTAGGCACACGGGTCATCGCCCCAGTGCTCATGCAACTTGCGCCCGCCCACGCCGACGACGTCGATGCCGGACAGGTAGCGGGACGTCTCGAAACCGGTGGCCAGCACGATGGCGTCGACGTCGACTTCGCCGCCCGAGGCGGTGATCACCGATGTCGGGCCGATGCGCGCGATGGGGTCGGTCACCAGCTCGACGTTGTCGCGCTGCAAGGCCCGGTAATAGTCGTCACCCAGCAACACCCGCTTACAACGGAACGGATAGTCCGGCGTCAGCGCCCGGCGCAGCGGCTCGTCGTCCACGGTACGGCCCAGGAACGACGCCGCGATCTGCGTGCGCGCCGTCACCACAGGGTCGTCGGCGAAGGTCGCGGTGTTGTCGTGCTGGAACTTCCAGATCTGCCAACGGGTGCGGCGCACCGCCAGCGGGCTGCGTTTGAAGCGGGCCAATTCCGTTGCGCTGTAAGGACGGTCGTCCTTGGGTACCATCCACGGCGGGGTGCGCTGGAAGACCGTGACGCGCCCGGCGGTCTTCGCCAGCTCGGGCACCAGCTGCACCCCGCTGGCGCCGGTGCCGATCACCGCGACGGCCCGGCCGGCCAGATCGAGGTCGTGATCCCATGCGGCGGTGTGCAGCACCGGACCGGCGAAGTCGCGCAGCCCGTCGATATCGGGGAGCTTGGCCGAACCGAACAGGCCGACCGCGCACACGACGACGTCGGCGGACAGGGTGGCCGGCTGCCGGTCGCGCTCCAGCTCGCAATGCCACGCGCAAGCATGGGGATCCCAGCGCACGCAGCGCACCGTGGTGTCGAGCAGGAGATGGCGGCGCAGGTCGAAATCGTCGGCCACCGATTCCAGGTAGGCCAGTATTTCGGGCTGCCGCGCGTAGGTGCGGCTCCAGGATGTGTTGGGGGCGAAGGAATACGAGTACAGGTGGCTCTGGATATCGCAGGCGGCGCCGGGATAGGTGTTGCGCCGCCAGGTGCCGCCGACGCCGTCGGCGCCCTCGATGATCAGCAGGTCGTCGATGCCCGCGCGGCGCAGCGCGACGGCTGCGCCCAGCCCGCCGAAGCCGGCGCCGATGATGGCCACCTTCGGTCCGCGCCGGCGCCGGGTCGCCGCCCGCATCCGTCCAACGGCATAGAGCGCCCGGGCTTTTCGACTTGTCACGGCCCGGCCCCGGCGCGGCGGATCAGTAGGCCCTCCAGGTCGCCATCGGCCCGCCACCGCTGCAGGATGTCGGCGTACTCGGTGGGTGCGCCGAAGAAGAAGCTGCCCTGTCGAGTCTTGGCGTCGGCCTTGCCTTCCCGGTTGTAATAGCCGGGCGTGCACGTCTTGGCGCGCTCCGCACTCGCGACCGAGCGGGCCACCACCGTGTCGACCCAGCCGGCTTCGGCGTCGGGTGCGGCCTCGATTTCGGTGATGCCGTCGGCGAGTGCGGTCGCGATGATCCACGCGACGTGGCCGGCCTGCACGTCGAGCAGGTATGGGAAGTTCACCGTCAGGCCGGCCTGGGCGATGCTTTCGATGAAGCAGTTCGGGAATTTGGTCGTGCACAGGCCCTGGAAGGTGCGCACACCGTCGTCCCAGTGTTCGGTCAGCGTCACGCCGTCACGGCCGATCAATTGGAATCCGGTGCGGCGACAGTAGTCGGTGCCCACCTCGAAACCCGTTGCGAATATCAGGCAGTCAAGGTCGTAGGTCTCGCCGTCGACCACCACGCCGGTCTCGGTGATGTGCTGCACCCCGCGGCCGCGGGTGTCCACCAGGGTGACGTTGTCCCGGTTGAACGTCTGCAGATACTCGTCGTGGAAGCAGGGGCGTTTGCAGAAGTACCCGTACCACGGTTTGAGGGCCTCGGCGGTGGCGGGATCGGTGACGATCGCGGCGACGCGCGCCCGGATCTCGTCCATCTTGGCGAAGTCGGCCAGTTCGATGTCGCGGCCGCGCTGTTCGGGATCGGCGATGCCGTCCGGATCCTGACGCATGACCGGCAGCTTCCGGGTGATGCTCGTCCAGGCGTCGGCGACCAGGTCCTGGTCGGCCTGGCCTCCGGCGGTGAGGATCTGAAAATTCTGTATCCGCTCGCGCTGCCAGCCGGGCTGTAAAGTGTTGGCCCACTCGGGATCCGTGGCGCGGTTGGCCCGCACGTCCACCGAGGACGGGGTGCGCTGAAAGACGTAGAGCCGCTGGGCGGCAGCGGCGAGGTGCGGTACGCACTGGATCGCCGTGGCGCCGGTGCCGATGATGCCGACGCGCTTGTCGCCCAGATGCTGCAGCTGCGCGCCGGTGTAGGCGTAGTCCCAACGGCTGGTGTGGAACGCATGCCCGCGGAAAGCGCCGAGTCCGTCGATGCCCGGCAGCTTCGGTTTGGCCTGATAGCCGTTGGCCATGGACACGAACCTGGCGCGCATCTCGTCGCCTCGATCGGTGCGGATGATCCACCGCGATTCGCCGGAATCCCAACGGATTTCCCGCACCTCGGTCTGCAGGCAGGCGTCGCGGTAGAGGTCGTAGTGCTCGGCGATCCGCCGGCAATGCGCGAAGATCTCCGGGCCCTTCGCATACTTTTCGGTCGGGGTGTAGCCCAGCTCCTCGAGCAGCGGCATGTACACATACGACTCGACGTCACAAGCAATTCCGGGATAGCGGTTCCAATACCACGTGCCGCCGACGTCGGCCGCCCGATCGATCAGCCGCACGCTGTCGACGCCGAGCTGACGCAGCCGCGCCCCGGTCAACAGCCCGCCGAACCCGGCGCCGACGATGGCCACGTCCACCTCATCGGTGCGTGGCTCGCGGGCGTGGTCCCCGTTGGCCCACGGGTCATCGGCGAACCGGGCGAACGCGCCGGCCATCTCGACGTACTGGGCGATGCCGTCCGCGCGGATGCGGCGCGCGCGTTCTTCGGCGTACTTGCGTCGCAGCGCGTCGACGTCAAGCGCCTGGCCAACGGTCTCGGTCACGGCGTCGGGTTCCTCTCCGTGGCCTCGACCCTATAATCAATCGCTTGATCATATCAAGGGTGTGGCCCCGCAAAAGGCCGTTTACCGGGGGCTATGCCCGCGAAGCCGCGGCGAGCAAGGTGCCCCTGACCAGTTGCCTGGCCGACGCCAGCGCCGCGTGATAGTCCTCGGGCGCGAGCGTGGCCGCCAACTCGGTCAGGCCATAGATCAGCGCGTAGATCGCCTCGGTGACGCCGCGCCGGTCGGCACGGCCGGCGAGCCCGCCCTCGCGGAATGCGTCCTCGACGATGCCGTCGATGATTTCGCGGAACGCCTGAAACCCGCCCGGCGCCGTGGCGTCGACGGCGATCGCGTTCTCCGTCCGGATCACCCACTCGAACGCCGCCAGGTCGGGGTACTCGCGCATCAACCGGCCCGATTCGTCGAGCACCGCTTCCAGTCGCGTGATCGCGTCGCCCGGCCGGGCTGCCGCCCGGCGCAGCCGCGGCACCGCGATGTCGGTCCGCGCGGCCACCGCGGCCTTCATCAGTTCGGACTTGTTCGGGAAGTAGTTGTAGAGGCTCGCGCTGGTCACGTTCGCGGTGCGGGCGATCTCGCGAATCGTCGCGCGCGCGTAGCCCGCCGTGGCCACGCACCGCATGGTGGCGACGACGATCCGCCGACGAGTCTCCTCGCCGCTGGCACCGACCGGGCGCCCGCGTTGCGCCCGCGTCACGGTGCTGCCTGCACTGGTCGCATCCTGTCCGTCGGCCGATGGTTCGGAACATATCGAATATAATCGGACGATCAATTTCCTTGACGGTGTTGGCGCGGAGGTGCGCGGTGCGTGACCAACGGACCCGCGGCGCGGGATGACCGTCACCGGGCCGCAATTGGGCCGTCCGGTCGGCGCCGATGCTGAGCGGACCCGGGCACGGATCATCACCGCGGCGATGCGCTGTGTGGCCGAGGCGGGCCACGCCCGCGCGACGATTCGTGAGATCGCCCGCGCCGCAGGCATGACCAGCGCCAGCTTGTATCACTACTTTGCGAACAAGTCCGAGTTGCTCGAGGCCACCGTCAGCGAGATGGACGCGATCGCCCTCCCCCGGCGGCGCGCCGCCGCCGCGCAGCCCGACAACGTCGTCGATCGCCTCGAAGCGGTGCTCGACGAGTCGAGCCGGTTGATGCGCGACTATCCCGACCTGGCCGCCTTCGAGCGGACGATGCGCGTCCTCGGCCACGAACCCGGCGACCGGCTGCGGCAACCCGGGCCGAAAGCGTTGCCCGACATCATCACTGAAGTCATCGAGGACGCCCGAGCGCAGGGCGAGCTGCCCGCCGGCACCGAGCCGCGCGCCGCGGTGAATGCGATCCATGCGCTGGCGCGCGGCCTGACGGAACGCGCGGCCAGCCTCGGCCCGGACGCTTACGCCGCGACGCTCGATTCGGCCAAGGGACTACTGCGGGGGACGCTGTTTACCGACGGCCGCCAGTGACTCGCCCAACGTCCACAACGCGACGCCGAGCAAGACCAAATCCTTGAGCAGAAACTGGCCGGGCAGCGCCGAGAGCACCGGAACTCCGTGGGCATACGTCATGACCACGCCCGGGGTGGTGAAGAGAAAACTCAGCGTGCCCAAAAACAGCACCACCGCCAGGGCGCTGCCCGCCGCCGCTACTCGCGGCCACAGCGGGCGCAGCGCGATGAGCAGGGCGGCAACGATTTCCATCGTTCCGAGCGCATACGCGACGAAGGTGACGCTGAATACGTCGTAGACCCAGCTCATCAGCGGGCTGTGCTGAATCAGCACCCGGGACTCCATTTTCACGTACTTGCCGAATCCGATCCACACCAGAACAATCACCAGGCCGTAACGGCTTACGAGTTGGCCCCACCGGGTCAGAGCTGGCGCCGCCGGCGCCAGGGTGTGATCGATCATCGGGCGAAGTCCTTTCAGCTCAATGCGAGGGCGTCCACCCAACCCACGATTCAGGGCACGTTCGCGTTCACTTCCGCAACCGCTCGAGGCCCGCGACGATGAGCCGCAACCCGAAGGCGAATTCGTCGGCCAGCGGGACGGGCAGGTCGTCGGCGACAGCGACCGTCGCGGGAAAGCGGGACGGATCGAGTCGGTGAAAAGCCGCGGAGAGTTCGGCGTCTCGATCCCCGTCGTCCGCGGCCGTGCCGGACAGCTGTATCGCGAAGCCCAGGACGTAGCGGGCCAGCGTCGCGTACGAGTGGGCCGCCACCGCCGGTGGAAAGCCGTTGTCGAGCAGGACGGCCAGGCAGCGCTCGCGGTTGGCCAAGGCGTTCGGCCCCATCGGGGTGTATTCGATCAACAGGGGCGCGACATTGCCGTGCCGGCTCAGCGCGTCAAACATATGCTGCGCGAACAAGATACAGGCTTCTTGCCACGGCAATGCGGCGAGCTCTTCGGCGTCGAGGTCGACCTCCCCGAGGATGTGGTCGATCACCAGGGAGACCAGTTGTGACCGGTTGGAGAAGTGGCGGTACAGCGTGGCCGTACCCGACTCCAGGCGTTGGGCCAGCGAGCGCATCGACAGTGCCTCGGGCCCCTGTTCATCGACGAGTTCGACGGCCGCGGCCAGGATGCGGTCCACCGGCAGGGCCGGACGGCCGCGCGAACGGCGCTGCGGCCGGTCGGTGTCGCTCACATCACTCACCGTGGCGCTCCTCCCGCTTGACACCGCCTTACATTACGGAGACACTGTATCCATAAATATCGGATCGATCAACCACCTTGACAGCAAGGAACATTCGCCATGCTCCTCCCCCTGGCGGCAGAGCCGTTCACCGCTCCCACCGACCGCGACATGCTGCCCTCCGAACGACGCGAGTTCGTGCGCACACATCGCACCTGCGTATTCGGCTACCGCCGCCGCAACGACGGCCCGGCGATGTCGATCGTGTACTACATCCCCACCGACACCGGCGAATTGCTGGTCTCCACCATGGCCGGGCGCGGCAAGGCCCGCATCGTCGAACGCGATCCCAAGGTGAGCCTGTGCGTCCTGGATGAGCGCTGGCCGTTCGCCTATCTGCAGGTCTACGCCGACGCCACCATTGACCAAGACCGGGATCTGGCGGTCGACGTGATGATGGCGGTGGGCGGCCGGATGTCCGGCCAACCACTCGGCGACGAGGCCCGCCCGCACATCGCGGACATGTGCGAACGCGAGAACCGCGTGGTCATCCGCTGCCGGCCCCACTCCACCTTCGCAACGCCGCCACGCCATCTGCACCGCAACGACCAAGCCAGCGAACTCAGCCACTGGGTGTCCGGCGTAATACCTTGGGACGCAGCCGATCCGACGGCGGGCTGATCACCCAGCGTAGCGGTCGCGCAGCTTGCTCAGCGTCGCTTCGATCCCCTTCGCGTTCGCCTTTGCGAAGCCCATCCGCTCGTAGTAGTTCAGCTTGTTCTTGAGCGCACCGGCATCGCGGTAGTCGAACGTTTCGGTGACCTGGGTCTGCGTCGGCGACAGCTTCTCGAATTCCCACCGCCAGCGGTGACCCAACGGGTGGCGCCATTCGATGATTTCGTTTTGCGTCAGCGCCGTGATCGTGCTGGTGATCCGGTAGGGAAGCCCGAACATCTTCATGTGCGTCGAAAACTTCGAGCCCTCAACCAGTTGTGCCGGGACGGTGATGTTGTCGCGCACCGTGCCCGACCCGTCCAGCTCGTGGTGACGGCGTGGATCGGCGACCAAGGCGAACAGCTCGGCGGCCGGGGCGGCCACCTCGACCCTGCGACTCACCTGGCGAGGCCCCCGGTCGACGACAGTGACGGTCATGATGTCTCCTTCCGCTACCCGGCAGCGTAATCCGGTCTTAGTTCTGCGGATCCGGGACGTTCGGATCCCACACCGGTGACGGCACGAACCGCGCAGGCCAGAAGCCAGATTTGGTCAACCGCGCGACCTCTTCGCGCAACACGATTCCGATCTTCGTCGCGAATTCGCGGGGCAACTCGAGTGCCGAGCTCGCGGCCACGCCGAGCTGGTGGTTGATCTCGGGTTGGCAGATCGACGTGCACCGCAGTCGCCCCGCTTCGACCTCGGCACCACACGCCGCCAACGGTAACACCGCGTACCCGAGTTCCGTCTCGACCAGATGCTTGGTCACCTCGACCGAATCCGTCGAAAAGCGCGCCGTGAGAGCCACTTTGAGCCGTAGCGCGGTGTTCTCCAGCGTATTGCGGATGCCGGTCTGGGCGCTGGGCATGATCAGCGGAAGCTTGGCCAGGTCGGCGAAGCGGATCGGGTCGGCGGGCGAGAGGCCCGACGCGGGGCCGCCGAGAAGCATGAGGTCTTCGATCACCAAGTGCCGGAAGAAGAGCCGGTCATCGGAGACCGGATTGATCACCGCCAGGTCAATCGCGCCCTTGAGCAGGCGCTGCACCAGGTCGTCGGTATCCGCCACAGCGAAGTGGAAATGAACGTTCGGAAACGCCGCGCCAAGGCTTGCGGCCAGCGGCGCGGTCAGGACGCCGGCGGTCGCGGCCACCATGCCGAACAGCAGCCCACGCTCGATCCGCGCCAAGGGCGATCCCGCATACCGCACCGCGAGCTCCAGTTGACGCAGCGGGGCGGCCGTCGACGACCGCAACCGTTCACCCTCCTCGGTGAGGTGCACGCCCCGCCGCGTCCGCTCGAACAGGGTGATCCCGAGGTCCTCTTCCAGCAGCCGGATCTGGCGACTGAGCGCCGGTTGGGCGATTCCCAATACGGCCGCCGCGCGTGTGATCGACCCCTCCTCCGCGATCCGCAGGAAGTACTTGAGCCGGTGTGTGTCCATCGCAACCACATCTACCAGCCATACAAATCAGGCATGACTGCTTTCCCGAATTGGTATTACCTCGCGTCGCCGATCGGGTCATATGGTCGGCTGACGCGGCCAAGGCGGCCCGATGCGATGCCCTGCTGGGATGGCTGGCCGGCGCGCGTTGGTCGTCGCAATGTCTAGGGAGAGGTCGACGATGACGCTTCACGACGAGCGGGACTGGGTGCAATTGCTCGGACTTGATCGGTTGCCCAAGCACATCGTCGGCAAGCGGGTCACCGAGTTGATGGACCTGTCCGGCAAAAAGGCCTTCGTCACCGGTGCCGGCGGCGACGGCCTGGGGCAGGCGATCGCCAACCGGCTGGCCGGCTGCGGAGCCGATGTGGCGCTGATCGGCCGCACGTTCGAGAAGGTCGAGCGCCGCGCGAAGGAGGTCGAGCAGCGCTGGGGGGTGCGGGCCATCCCCGTCAAGGCCGACATGTCCGACTGGGACCAGGTGCACGACGCGGTGGATCAGGCGCGCGCCGAACTCGGCGGGCTCGACATCATGGTGAACAACCCGGTGATGGTGGCCGCGGGTCCCTTCGAGCTGCAGACGAAGTCCGAGATCGACTACACGGTGCTGGGCAGCCTGACGATGATGATGTACGGGGCACACGCCGCGCTGCAGCACATGCTCGCCCAGGGCTCCGGGAAGATCATCAACATCGGGTCGGTCGGCGGCCGTATTCAGCAGCGCGGGCTGGTGGTCTACAACGCATGCAAGGCCGGCGTCATCGGGTTCACCCGAAACCTCGCCCACGAGGTCGCACTGCGCGGTGTCAACGTGCTGGGCGTGGCGCCGGGCATCATGATCAAACCGGAGATGCGGCAGTACCTGCTCGATCCCCAGGACGACAGGCAACGCGCGGGCCGCGGCGCCATCCAGGAAGCGATCACCCATCAGGTCCAGCTGGGGCGCGCGTCGTTGCCCGAGGAAGCCGCCAACATGGTCGCCTTCCTCGCTTCCGAGGCGGCCGACTACATGTGCGGGCAGACCATCGACGTGGCGGGCGGCCAGTGGATGGGTTGAGATGCTAACCAGCGAAACGGTTTTGGACGAGGCCAGCGCACAGACCGGGCTGTCCGACTTCGGCGACGAATCCTACGCCGAAGGCCTCGACATCCTCCTGTCCGCGTTGCGCGAGGAGGCGCACCTCAACGCGCGCGGCGAAGCCTTTCTGCATCAACGCATCGTGGGGTATCTCTCGCAGCGCCTCCAGGTCGAGGACTGGTATCGCAGGCATCCGGAGATCGGCGACGTCGCAATCACCGCACCGTTGATCGGCCTGGGGCTGCCCCGGACCGGGTCCACCGCGTTGTCGATGTTGCTGGCGCAGGATCCCGACGTGCGCTACCTGCGCCGGTGGGAGTCCTCGCAACCCTGTCCCCCGCCCTCGACGGTGCGGGGCGTGGACCCGCGCGTGCCGCCCGACAGGGGAGAAATGGTCGGCACCCGCCACCACGTCCCCGGCGATACTCACGGGCCGATGGAGTGCCACGAGTTGATGGCGCTGGATTTCAAGTCGCACATCTTCCAGTCATTCGCCGAAATACCCTCGTATTCAACCTGGTTGGTCGGGCACGCCGACCTCACCTCCACGTTCCGGTATCAGCGCCGGGTGATGCAGCTATTGCAATGGGGCGAACCGGCACACCCCTGGCGGCTCAAATGCCCGTCGCACGTGTTGTGGCTCGACGCCCTGGACGCGGTGTTCCCCGACGCACGCTTCGTGATGACCCATCGCGATCCCACCGACGTCCTGTTGTCGGTGGCCGACCTGTACGCCGACATCATCGGATCGTTCAGCGACCGGATCGACCGCCGGTACATCGGCAGGCTCAACGTCGAACACTGGTCGCTGGGGATGGAACGCGCACTGCGGTTCCGCGCCGGCGGTGCGGAGGACCGGTTCTACGACATCGATTTTCGTGCCATGCAGGCGGATCCGATCGGCGAGGTCGCCGGCCTGTACGCATGGCTGGGGGCCCCGGTGTCCGGCGAGTTCGAAGCGCGGATGCAGAGTTGGTGGCAGCACGCCGCCGCGGAGCGGGAGCCGAGCTCGCACGCCGACCCGGTGGAGTTCGGCATCGATCTCGACGAGGTACGACCCCGGTTCGCCCGGTATGTGGACAGCGCGCGGCGGTGGACGGCACACCAAAGGAGTGAAAAGAGCAATGGCTGTTGACCTCACGGGCGGCATCGACCCGTCCCGCGAGTACGTGCTGGCGCAGCGTCCCGAGGATCCGGAGATGCGCGACTCGGTGAGTTTCTGGGTTGTCGATGACCGCGGCGAGATCGGCCTGCCGCGCATCGGAATCGAGGCGGTGGGCGCCAATTGGGATTCCCATGACATTCAGGTCAACGCGGCGTTCCCCGACGGCCGCGTCTACCGGCTGCGCACCAACGGGCCGTCGCTGCCCACCGGCGGGCCCGACGGGCGGGCGACCGTGCTCGGCGCCGGCGGTCTGGCGTTCCGGTGCGTCGCGCCGTTCGATACCTGGACGATGTCCTACGAGGGGCCCGCGGTCCAGACCTCCTCGGCCGACTTGGTCGCGGGCCGCAAGGACGGCCCGACGGTCGCCATCAGCTTCCACGTCGATGCCAAGATGGCCGTTCCCCCGTGGATTCAGGGCGCATTGCAATCCGACGCCGACACCCAACTCAAGACCACCGCGGTCGGCGCCATCATGGGTGGACCGCGGTATGAGCAATTGTTCACCGCCACAGGCGAATTCCGGGTGGCCGGCGAGCGTCACCCCTTCACCGGCAGCGGGCTGCGCATCCGCCGCACCGGGGTGCGCAAGCTGGCCGGTTTCTGGGGACACTGCTGGCAGTCGGCCGTATTCGGTAGCGGCCGCGCGTTCGGCTACATCGCCTACCCGCCGCGCCCCGACGGTCAGCCCACCTTCAACGAGGGATTCATCTTCACCGGCGACGGCGGCCTGGTCCCGGCAAGGGCGGTGCAGGCGCCGTGGCTGACGCGGCTGCGGCCGCTCGGCGAGCGCGTGCCGCTGGTACTCGAGACCGCCGAGGGTCGTATCGAAATCGACGGCGAGACAGTGTTTTCCACCCACGACATCCATCACGATGACGACATGTACTCCATGAACGCACTCAAGGAGGAGATGGCCCAGTTCCCCGCCGTCCAGCAGGCGGGCGTGCGCTACACATGGGACGGCGAACAGGCCTACGGCATGCTGGAACGCTCCAACCCGCTCGACAAGATCGCCCGCGACTGAAAGGGAGAACCCACCACTCATGAGTCAGTCACTCTCGGGGAAGGTCGCACTGGTCACCGGCGCCGCGCGGGGACAGGGTCGGGCACACGCGGTACGCCTGGCCGCCGAAGGCGCCGACGTCATCGCGGTGGACATCGCCGGACCGCTACCGCCCAGCGTCCCCTACGATTCACCGACGCCCGGCGACCTCGCCGAGACCGCACGGCTGGTAAGCGCCAACGGCCGCAAGGTCATCACCGCCGACGCCGACATCCGCGACCTGGACGCCATGACCGCCGTCGTCGACAACGCGGTGGCAGAACTGGGCCGACTCGACGTCATCGTCGCCAACGCCGGGATCTGCTGCCCCGCGCCCTGGAATCAGATCACCGCGCAGGCGTTCCGAGACACCATCGACACCAACGTCATCGGCACCTGGAACACCGTGATGGCCGGTGCCCAACACATCATCGACGGCGAACGCGGGGGCTCGATCATCCTGATCGGATCGGCCGCCGGCATCAAGATGCAGTCGTTCATGATCCATTACACCGCAAGCAAACACGCCGTCGTCGGGATGGCACGGGCGTTCGCCGCCGAACTCGGCCGGTACAACATCCGCGTCAACAGCCTCAACCCGGGAGGGGTCGCCACCCCGATGGGGACCGGCCGGATGCGCGACGCGCTGGAGGCGGCCGCCGACGAGTACCCGCACCTGCGCGGCATGCACAAACCACTGCTGCCCGAAGGCATCGCACAACCGGAAGACATTGCCGACGCGGTGGCGTGGCTCGCCTCCGACCAATCCAGACTGGTTACCGCGAGCCAAGTTTCGGTCGACATCGGCGTCGGATACGTCTGATGCGCGGCCTGGCTGAGAAGACCTTTTTGGTCGCTGGGGGCGCCACCGGGATCGGGGCGGCCACCGCCAAACGCCTTGCCGCCGAAGGCGCTTGCGTGGCCATCGGGGACAACAACCTGGCCGGCGCCGCCAACACGGCCGACCAGATCGCCGCCGCCGGCGGCCGCGCCATTGCGGTCGAATTCGACCTCGCGGACGAACAGTCGGTGCAACGCCTCGTCCAGACGACCATCACCGAATTCGGCGCCATCCACGGCCTGCACAACGTGGGCGCCGACCTTTCCGAGGACAACCTGGGACGCGACACCACCATCCTCGATACCGGGATGGACGTCTGGCAGCGCACCCTTGACGTCAACCTGCTGGGGTACGTCCGCACGATCCGCGCCGTCCTGCCTCATCTGCTCGCCCAGGGCGGCGGCAGCATCGTGAACACCTCGTCGGGCGCCGCGCTGGGCAGCGATCCGGCGCACGTCGCCTATGGCGCCTCCAAGGCCGCCGTCAACCACCTGACCCGGCACGTGGCCGTCAACTGGGGCAAGCACAACATCCGCAGCAACGGCGTCATGCCCGGCCTGGTGATGGGCGAGACCCAGGAACGGCAGAACGACATCGCCCTGCAGCAGGCCTTCCTGATGTTCGGCAAGACCAGCCGGCTGGGTAGACCGGACGACCTGGCCGCGATCACCGCGTTCCTGCTGTCCGACGAGGCCGAATGGATCACCGGTCAGGTCTGGTACATCGGCGGCGGATCGCACCTGCGCCAATAGGCCGCTCCGCCCGGCAGGCAGAATGGAGTGGTCAAGACTGCCGGGGGATCGAAAAGGAGCGGCATGCCCACCAGCGAATATCAGGTGAGCGGAATGAGCTGCGGCCACTGCGAGGCCGCGGTCCGAAGCGAGGTGGCCCAGATCCCGGGCATCGACGACGTGACGGTCAGCGCGGCCACGGGCAAGCTCGTCGTCACCAGTGCACAGCCCATCGACGCGGACGCCGTCCTCGGCGCCGTCGACGAGGCCGGCTATGAGGCCGTCTTGGTCGCATGAGCACGCCCCCACGGCAGATCGACGAGGGCGCCCTTCCCGATAACCCCGCATCACCGCTGATAGAGCTAGACGTCACGGGGATGACCTGCGCCTCCTGCGCGGCCCGGATCGAGAAGAAACTGAACAAGCTCGACGGCGTCGCCGCCACCGTCAACTACGCCACCGAGAAGGCCGCCGTGACCGCCCCCGCCGGCTACGACGCGCGGATTCTCATCGGCGAGATCGAAAAGGCCGGTTACGGGGCCGCCCTGCCGCGGCGCGCGCCGGAGCCCGCCCGGGACGAGGCGACGCCGGACGACCCGGAACTGATCTCGCTGCGCCGGCGTCTGGTCACCGCGATCGTGCTGGCCGGCCCGGTCATCGCCATGGCCATGCTCCCCGCCCTGCAATTCCCCCACTGGCACTGGATTTCGCTGGCCCTGACCACACCGGTCGTCGTGTGGTGCGGCCGGCCCTTCCACGCGGCCGCGTGGACCAACCTCAAACACGGCGTGGCCACCATGGACACCCTGGTCTCGCTCGGCACCCTGGCGGCATTCCTGTGGTCCGTCTACGCCCTGCTTCTGGGCACGGCCGGCCAGCCGGGCATGCAGCACGACTTCGAGCTGACCGTCGGGCGCGACGGCGCCCCGTGCCACGTCTACTTCGAAGTCGCCGCCGGCGTCACCCTGTTCGTCCTCGCCGGGCGCTATTTCGAAAGGCGGTCCAGGCGGACGGCCGGCGCCGCGCTGCGCACGCTGCTGACGCTGGGCGCCAGGGACGTCGCGGTGCTGCGCCCCGGTCTTCAAGGCAGCGAGACCCGCATCCCGATCGAACGGCTCGCGGTCGGCGACGAGTTCGTCGTGCGCCCCGGGGAACGGATCGCCACCGACGGGATCGTCGTCGCGGGTTCCTCGGCCGTGGACGCCTCCATGCTGACCGGCGAGTCCGTCCCCGTCGAGGTCGGCGAGGGTGATGCTGTCACCGGCGCCACCGTCAACGCGGGCGGCCGGCTCGTCGTCCGGGCCACCGGGGTCGGTGACGACACCCAGCTCGCGCAGATGGCCAGGCTCGTCGAGCGGGCCCAATCCGGCAAAGCCCGGGTACAGCGCCTCGCCGACCGCGTCTCGGGGGTGTTCGTGCCCGTGGTCATGGCGCTGGCGGTGGCGACCCTGGCCGGCTGGCTCGCGGCGGGATTCTCGCTCACCACCGCCCTGACCGCCGCCGTCGCGGTGCTCATCATCGCCTGCCCGTGCGCCCTCGGGCTGGCGACCCCGACCGCCCTGCTTGTCGGCACCGGCCGCGCCGCTCAGCTCGGCGTGCTCATCAACGGGCCCGAGGTGCTGGAGTCGACCCGCGACGTCGACACGATCGTGCTCGACAAGACCGGCACCGTCACCACCGGCAAGATGACCCTGGTCGACGCGATTGCCGCGGCCGGGACCGACCGCGCCATGCTGTTGCGCTACGCCGGCGCCCTGGAAGACGCGTCCGAGCATCCCGTCGCGCGGGCCATCGCCCGGGCCGCCTCGGCGCAACTCGGCCCGCTCCCGGCACCGGCCGACTTCACCGGGGTCAACGGCAAGGGTGTGCGGGGCACGGTCGACGGTCGCGCCGTCGTCGTCGGGCGCGAGAGCCTGCTGACCGAACACGGAATCCGCCTCGACGCGACCCTGGCGGCGGCCAGGACCCGCGCCGAGGGCGAGGGCAGGACCGCCGTCGCCGTCGGCTGGGACGGCCAGGCCCAAGGCATCCTGGTGGTCGCCGACACCGTCAAACCGTCCAGCGCGGAGGCGGTGCGCCAGTTCACCAGGCTGGGCCTGACCCCGGTGCTGCTGACCGGCGACAATACGACCGTGGCCGCCCACATCGCCGGCGAACTCGGCATCGCGCAGGTCATCGCCGACGCGACGCCCGCCGACAAGGTCGCCGCCGTCAAACGCCTGCAATCCGAGGGCAAGGTGGTCGCCATGGTCGGTGACGGCATCAACGACGCCGCCGCGCTGGCCGCCGCCGACCTGGGCCTGGCCATGGGCACCGGCACAGACGTCGCGATCCAGGCCGCCGACCTCACGGTGATCCGCGGTGACCTGCGCGCCGCCGTCGACGCGATCCGGCTGTCCCGGGCAACCCTGGCCACCATCAAGGCCAACCTGCTGTGGGCCTTCGGATACAACCTGGCCGCGATCCCCCTGGCGGCGCTCGGCATGCTCAACCCGATGTTCGCCGGTGCCGCGATGGCGGCCTCCAGCCTTCTCGTCGTCGGTAACAGCCTGCGGCTGCGTTCGTTCACCAGCGTCATCGCCGACGCATGAGCGGTGGATCCCGCTCCGGGCGTATCTGGTCGGCCCACACGCGGAAACGGTCGGCTGACGGGCCACGTCCGTATGGGATAGTTGGTCCGGCCGCCGCCTTCGGTGACCCCGACCGGCCCTTCGATACTCACCTCACCCGCCCGCAGCGATCGATCTAGCAAAGGTCACGACCGTTGGAGCAGTTCTTCGGACAACTGTCCCTGTTGCACGGCTGGTTTCCGCCGGCCGTGCAGGGCCTGGCGCTGCTCGTGCTGCTCGTCGCGATTCAATGGCGCACACGAAGCTGGCTCAAGCGGGTGCTTCCGGTGGCGCTGATCGCGGCCGTCGCGGTGACGCTGCTGGCCCGGTGGTACATCACCTCGCTCGGGGTGGCCGGCGACCCGGCACCGACGACGCTGTGGCTCTGGATCGCGATGACCGGCCTGGCCACCGCGGTCTTCCTGGTGGGGTGGCGAGGAATCCGCTGGTGGCGGCGCGCGGTGGCGGTGCTGGCGATACCGCTGTGCGTGCTGTGCGCGGGCATGGCGCTCAACGGCTGGGTGGGCTACTTCCCCACCGCGCTCGCCGCGTGGAATCAGCTGACCTCCGTGCCGCTGCCCGACCAGATCGACCGGCTTCGGGTGACCGAGATGCAGGTCGCCGGGACCAAGCCGACCAAGGGCGTGGTGGTGCCGGTGGACATCGACGACAACGGCTCGCACTTCGCGCACCGCCGCGAATTGGTCTATCTGCCTCCCGCATGGTTCAACACCAACCCACCACCCCGACTGCCGGCGGTCATGATGATCAGCTCCGCCTTCAACACCCCGGCCGACTGGCTGGGCCCCGGCGGCGCGTTCACCGCCATCGACAACTTCGCGGCCGCACACCACGGCTTCTCCCCGGTGCTGGTGTTCGTCGATCCGACCGGTTCCTTCGACAACGACACCGAGTGCGTCAACGGCACCCGCGGCAACGCCGCCGACCACCTGACGAAGGACATCGAGCCCTTCATGGTGTCGAACTTCGGCGTCAGCGCCGACCGGGCCAACTGGGGCGTCGCCGGATGGTCGATGGGCGGCACCTGCGCCGTCACCCTGGCCGTCATGCACCCCGAGCTGTTCAGCGCGTTCGTGGACATCGCGGGTGACCGCGGACCCAACGGCGGCTCCAAGGATCAAACCATCGCCCGGCTGTTCGGCGGCAACCACGACGCCTGGGCCGCCTTCGACCCGGTCACCGTCATGACGAAGCACGGCCACTACGACGGCCTGTCGGGTTGGTTCGACGTGCCCGGCTCGGACGGGGCGCACAACGTCGCGCAGGAAGGCAATCCGGCCCTGATCGCCTCCAGCAGCGATCCCGCCGCCAACCCCGAGGGCCAGGACGTCGCGGCGAACTCGCTGTGCGCCGTCGGCGCCGCCAACGGCATCGCCTGCGCGGTGGTCACCCAGCCGGGCAAACACGACTGGCCGTTCGCCGCCGAGGCGTTTGCCACAGCACTACCCTGGCTGGCCTCGACGCTCGGCACCCCCAATACCGAACCCGTGCAGCTGCCGCAACGGGCCGCCGGCGAACCGCACTAATCCCCGCTGGTCGGCTCACGTTCACCGGCAATTACCGGGATCGGCGAGAATTCACAGCTGACCCTGCCGTAACGCAGCCGCCATCTGGCCGCAGCGAATGGTACCGTTCGCTGCTGTGGCCTCGATGTTTCGCACCAGCGGCGGTTCCCACGCGGACCCGCTGATTGCGCAGCGCGCCACAATATATGTGCGAATCCTCGGGCCGAATTCGCCATTTCTGTTCTCGCGTGATTGTTTGTTCGACGCCCTCGCTTGTCAGCCATGAATCGTCGTCAGTTCCTTGGATCGCTCGCCGCGTCGGTCGTCGCCGGCGTAGGCGCTGCGCGGCTCATCGTCGATCCGCAGCCACGCACGTTCGCCCAGACCCCGGCGGCCGACATACCGACCTCCGGCCCGACCGCGCCGCAGGCCCTGCTGCCGCCCCCGCCACCGAGCGCCCGCATCCCGCTGCCCGGCGGCGGCGCCCTGATGAAGATCCCCGGCGAGGGCGACCTGCTCGCGCTGACCGTGGACGACGGCGTCAACAGCGAGGTGGTGCGGGCCTACACGCAGTTCGCCAAGGACACCGACATCCGGCTGACCTATTTCGTCAACGGGGTCTACGACTCGTGGACCGAGAACCTGGACATGCTGCGGCCATTGGTGGACAGCGGGCAGATTCAGCTCGGCAACCACACCTGGTCTCACCCGGACCTGACCACGCTGACGAAAGAGAAAGTCGCCGAACAGCTCTCACGTAACGACGCGTTTCTGAAGAACACGTACGGGATCGGCGCGAAACCGTATTGGCGGCCGCCGTATGCGAAACGCAACGCCGCCGTCGACGCGGTGGCCGCCGACCTCGGTTACAAGGTCCCGACTTTGTGGTCGGGATCGCTGTCGGACTCGACGTTGATCACCGAGGAGTACATCGTGCAGATGGCCGATCAGTACTTCACACCGCAGTCCATCGTGATCGGGCACCTCAATCATCTGCCGGTGACGCATGTCTATCCGCAACTCGTCGACATCATCCGCGACCGGAACCTTCGCACCGTCACGCTCAACGACGTGTTCCTCAAGACGCCGTAACGGGCGGCTAGTCAACCGATTTCGGTATCGCCCCGGCCTCGCCGGCGAGCAATGCCGTCAGGGTCTCGCGTAACTCCGCCAGCCGTCGCTCGCCCAGCACTTCGGCCCATCGCTGCTCCAAAGCCAATGCGTTAGAACGCATTACCTGCAGCGCACGGCGGCCGCGCGCGGTCAGCTCGATGATGCGGGCACGCCCGTCCACCGGGTCGGGACCCCGGGTGACGTAGCCATGCCGCTCCAGGGCCGCTATCGCCTGGGCCACCGCCTGCCGACTCACGCTGAGGCGATCGGCCAGATCGGATGCGTGCAATCCGCCCGCCGCCAGCGGCACCAGGGCAACCGATTGCGCGGGGCGGATCCCGTCGAGGGCGGTCGCGGCGAACGCCGCGCGCAAGTGCGGGCCCCCGGCGGCGGCGACCAGGTTCACCAGCGCCGGCACGGTGGGCTCCCACCCGGAACCCGGTTCCTGTGCCATGTCGACAAGTCTGCCACTCGGAACGGGATTGACAAGTTGCTTGTCAAAGACGCAATTTTTCAGCCACGAACATCGGTAGCGAAAACCAATCTCTAAAAAATTAGAGATTCCCCTTCCGCTGGCGACCCGCTGATTGTTACCGTTCCGTAATGCGTCGGGCCGGGGGAGTTTTCGCTGCACTGCTGATAATTGTTTCCGCACTCGTGGGAGTCGGAAATGCGCGGGCCGACGGCGGAGACGAACCGCAGTATGCGGACTTCTATCTTCCGCCGGATCCCCTGCCGCCCGGCCAGCCCGGCGACCTGATCCGCACCGAGCCGTCGCGGCTGGTGCTGGAGCCCTCCGGCCAGCTGGGCGCGATCATGGCCACCGGCACCCGGATCATGTACCGCAGCACCGATACCCGGGGCAACCCGATCGCGGTCACCGGCACCTATTTCGAGCCCTACAACGACTGGCCCGGCCGCGGGCCGCGGCCGTTGATCAGTTACGCACCCGGCACCCAGGGCCAGGGCAATCAGTGCGCCCCGTCGCGAATGTTCAACCAGGGCATCCACTATTCGGGTGGCTGGGACATCATGTTCAACTACGAGGAGCTGTTCGTCGCCACCATGGTGGCCCGTGGCTTCGCCATCGTGATGACCGATTACCAGGGCCTGGGCACCCCGTCGATGCATACCTATGTGGGCCGGGTGGCCGAGGGCCAGGCCGTGCTCGATGCCGCCCGCGCCGCCATGAAGCTACCGAACACGTCCCTGGATCCGCATGGCCCGGTGGCGTTTTGGGGCTACTCGCAGGGCGGCGGGGCGACAGCTTCGGCGGCCGAGCTGGCGTCGGCCTATGCCCCTGATCTCCATATCGTGGGCACCTACGCCGGGGCGCCGCCGGCCAACCTCAAGGAGCTGTTCCCCTACGCCGACGGCAGCGCCCTGGTCGGTGTGGTCGGGTACGCGCTCAACAGCGTGATGGCAGCCTACCCGGAGTTCGCCGACACCATTCGCTCCAAGATGACCCCGCGCGGGCTGGCGATGCTCGAATCGGTCTCGCGTCAGTGCGTCGGACAGACATTGCTGGACTTCATGTTTCGTCACATCCAGCCCTATTTTACCGAGGACATCAATCAACTGGTCAACGAAGAGCCGTTCAGCACCATGTTCGAAGATCAGCGGATCGGGCGCTACAGACCCAACGCGCCGGTGATGATCGACAGCAATCGCTATGACCCGCTGGTGCCGTGGACCGCCGCCAACCAGCTCGGCCGCGACTGGTGCGCCCAGGGCGCCGACGTGGAATTCCGCACCAACGAAGAGCCGCCCTTCCTCAACAAGCTCGTCATCAACCACGCGCTGCCGATGCTGGTCGACGGCGAACCGGCCATGCAATGGATCGCCGCCCGCTTCAACGGCGAGCCCACCGCACCGAACTGCGGCCAGTTCTAAACTGGGGTGTATCGCTGCACGTAGAAAGCACAACGCGGCGGAGCGGCGCCGCCAGCTCGCCGACGCCGCGATCGAACTGCTGGGCGGCAACGGGGTGCACGGCGTCAGTCACCCGAAAGTCGACGACCACGCCGGCGTGCCGGCCGGCACCACGTCGTTCTACTTCCGGACCCGCAAGGCGCTGATGCACGCCATGGCGACGCGGCTGGCCGAACTCGACCTCGCCGACTTCTCGATGATGGCCGAGCTCGCCGAGGATCACGCCACGCAGTTCACCGGCACCGCGGGCCTGGCCCGCATCGTCATGTACGTCAACAGCGAACCCTGGCTGAGCCGCGCCAAGGCGCGCTACGAACTCGCGCTGCTCGCCGGGCGCGACGCCGAGCTGGCCGCGGCCCTCAGCGACTCCGCCGACCGGCTCTACGCGCTGGCGCGCAATGTCGTCACCCAGTGGCATCCCGCCGACAGCGCGCCGGATCCGGCGTTGGTCGACGACCAGGCGATCGCCACGCTCGCGTTCATCAACGGAATCATGCTGACCTTTGTCGCGGGCCAGCCGGCCGTCGACGATGCCGAGCACCTGGACCGGCTGATCCAGGGCGTCATCGCCGGCGTCGCCGCGGTTCGCGACGTCTGACGAAACCGTCGCCGGCGCAGAGTTATTGAAGGGCCGCACGCGCCCGCGCCAGCTCGGGAATCCGACTGTCTTTCGGGATCTTCCCGATGGCATCAATAAGGTGCCTTCGCGACGGCTCCCCGCGCAGCTCGAAATCGTCGAGGCTCGCGCGGATTTCAAAAAGCCGCGCACCTTGGCGGCGGGCGACCTCGCGGGCGGCGGCGAGGTCGTCGGCGCGCGCATTCGACTCCGCGTGGGTCTGCGCCCGGGCCCGCAGCAGTTCGGCGTCGTAGAAACGCACGCCGGTGTCGGCTGCGAATTGGAGCGCGGTGTCGAGACGGGCACGGGCCTGGTCCACCTGCTCGCCGGCGATCAACAGCCGTCCGAGAATGCACCAATAGAACGGCCTATACGTGCTGGCTCCGAGCGCCTGCCAGACCTCGATCACCTGCGTCATCGCCTCGATGTGTGGATCCAGCGAGGTGGGGTCGCGATTGCGCGCAGCGATAGCGGCCAGCCCGTCGACCATCGCCTTTTCGGTCGCACCGAGCAGCTGCCAATACAGATAGTCGAGCCCGTATCGGTCTGCGGTGTCGGCTATTTCGCGGACCAGTTCCCGAGCGCGATCGTACTGAGCGGTCTCGGCGCAGACCCAGATGTCCATGTCGATGGCGTAGAGATGGTTGTAGGGCTTTTGTGGATAACCGAGCTGGCTCGCGCGGTCGACGGCGCGCTTGAGTTGCACCTCGGCGCCGGTGAGATCGCCCTGCACCAGGCGGTGCCAGGCCAGGTGTTCGTGTGCCAGGGCCACCGGGTCGTGCGGGACGAACCAGATGGCCTGGATCCGCTGTTCGTATTCCTCGGCTAAACCCGTCGCCTGCTCGAAATATGTGCTCGCGGTCTCGAATTCACCGCGCAGCCAGGCCACGATGCCCGCCGAGCCGGCGAGGGCCGGCCGGAACCATTCTCGGCCATGCTCGGTGGCCGCCTGTGCGGCCTGTAACAGCGCATCGGCCCGGCGCAGGTCCGACCGCCAGAGGTAGTAGGCGCCCACGGCGGGCAGCGTCGCAAACAGTTCGTCGTCGCGCAGATTGGTACCCGCAAGCTCGAGGCAGCGCTCGAAATCCGCAGCGGCAACCGGGCTTTGGGCCCCTTCGGCGGTGGCAGTGAGGTAGCCGCGTTCCAGCCGCGGAGCGATCTCGCGGTGGTCGCGGTCCGGGCCGGGCGGGCATTGCTCAACTTGGCTGAGGGCGTGGGTCAGGTAGGTGCGGGCTTCGGCGAGGGCGCCGCGTCGACGGGCAGCGGCCGTCGCCCATTGGTAGGCCGAGGCGGCATCGGCGTGCCGGGCGCCCTGCTCGTAATGCGAGGCAACCAGTGGCCAGTCGGGGTCACCGGTCATGGTGTCGACCAAGGCGTCGGCGACCTTCGCATGCAGCGTGCGCCGCACGCTCGGCGGAGCGAGTTCGTCGGCGACCTCGCGAAGCAGCTCATGGCGGAAACGGCAGCCGCCATTCCCGGTGCGTTCGAACACGCCCGCATCCATGAGCCGGTCGATCACTTCGTCGACCTCTTGCTCGTCGAGGTCCACCACCGCGATCAACAGCGATCGATCGATGTTGCGGCCGATGACCGCGGCGGCCTCCACCACCGGCACCACATTGTTGCCTCCGCGCAGCTGTGCGAAAAGCGGTTCGTACAGCGCGTCTGGCACCCGGGTGCCGTCCGACGGCGCCATGTGCAACCCCGCCAGGACCTGCTCGATGTAGAAGGGCACCCCGTCGCAACGGCGTCGTACCTCCGCGCGCTCTTCGGCGCTTGCTGTGGGGTCGAGCGCGCCGATGAGCTCGTCGGCCTCTTCGGCCGTCAACGGCGACAAGTCGAATTGCTCCAGCTGCCAATCGTTCGGCAGCGACTTCTCGTCACGACTGGTGAGCACGACGAGCAGCTGTCCGCTGCCGGCGTTCAGCATCGCCTCGACCACCTCCAGCGTCGGGGGATCGAACCACTGCAGGTCCTCGGCGACCAGCAGCGCAGGCGCATCGCTCAGGCAACTCGTGAGGTAGGAGCGCACCGTCGAGGTGATCAACTGTTCCAGCCTGCGGCCCTCGGCTTCGACCGGTTGGTAGCCGTGTTCGGGTCCGATGCCCAAAACCGGTGCGAGAGCGGGCAGGGCGGTATTCGGATCTAGCTCGCGCGCAACTATTTCGGCTCGCAGCAGACGCAGCCGCTCCGTCGGATCGATTTCGCGAGTTATGCCGCACCGTCGCTCCAGCAGGGCGCGAACCGGATGCAAGCCCACGTGGGTGTGGAAGGGCGACCCGGCCAGCTCGAGAACGACCGCGCCCGATTGCTTCACCAGGTCCGTGGCTTCGGCTACGAGCCGGCTCTTGCCGACGCCCGGTTCGCCACAGAACAACAGCCCGGGGGTTTTGAGCGCGCCGGCTTGTGCACGCCGCCAGTGTGTGCGCAGCTGGGCCAGCTCGCGATGGCGGCCCACCAGAGGTCCACGGACGCCCGCCGGACGCTCAGCACGTTCGCTGTCGACGCGGTGGTGAGCGATCAATCCGGCCACGCCCTTGACCGGCGCGGCGGGTTGCTCTTCGAGCTCGAAGTCGTTGCGCACCAACGCCGCAACCGGATTGGAAATCACCACAGAGTTCGGTGCTGCAAGTCCCGACAGGCGGGCGGCCAAGTTCGCCGCCAACCCGTACACATCGTCCTGTGCGGTGTCCAGGTACACCAGCCCGCGGTGCACCCCGACGCGCACCGCGATGTCGAATCCGAACCGGCGCTGTGTCTGCTCGCTGAGCCGTGCTACCCCGCGGGCGATGTCCAGTCCTGCGTGCACCGCCCGTTTGACGTCGTTCTCATGCGCAGTCGGGTGACCGAATACCGCCAGCAATCCGTCGCCCTTGGTGGAGCCGATGTGGCCCTCATACCCGTCAACCGTGCGCGAAACGATGTCCCGGTAGCCTCCGACCACCAGACGATAGATCTCCGGCTCCACGCGGGTCGACAACACGGTTGAATCGACCACGTCGGCGAACAGAATGGTGAGCCGCCGGATCTCACCTCCCACACCAGGCGCGACCGACAGCAAGTCCTCGGCGTCGGCATTCGCATGGTCGATGGCAAGCACCTGACCGGCCAACGCCGTCGCCGTCGTAGCGTCACCACGATTGATTGCGGACACGGCGCGATCGACCAGCTCGTCGATCGATGCGCCGAGCTCGCCATGGGTACTCACGCTCTCCGCCGGCATGCCCCGGCCGTCCGTCACGTGGAATATCGTCCCACCATCGACGCGTGAGCAGCCCGATATTCGGAAGCTCAGCAAACTGCCGGCGGGTGTCACCGAGCGTCGAACATCGCGCCGATGAGCCGGTGCAGCACCTGACCGACTTCTCGACGGGTCCGTTGCGGGTCGTCGGCGGTGGCGATCACCATGGCCGCCTCGTCGAGCGCGCCGATCAGCACGTGGGCCAAAGGCCGCACCGGCTGCTCGGCCAGTTCGCCGGCCCGGATGGCCTCGCTGAGCATCTGCTCGGTCATGCCGAGGCTGTATCGCTGCGCGACATCACGGAATTCGGCCCAGCCGAGCACGCTCGGCGCATCCAACAGGATCAGCTGGCGCACCTCGGGATCGCCGGAGACGTCGAGCCACGCGTCGACCGCGGCCCGGACCGCCTCGGTGGGTGTGGTGGCCCCGGACTCGGCCACCACGATGGCCATCCGCGCCATCACATCCTGCTCGACGACCTCGACGACCTCGCGGAATAATGCTGCCTTGTCGGCGAATTGGTGATACATCGCACCGCGGGTCACCCCCGCGGCGGAGGCGATCTCCGGCGTCCCGACGTCGGCGTAGCCCCGCAGCCCCCACAACTTGCGCGCAGCCGCAATCAGCGCGTCGCGGGTCGCCGCGGAGCGCTCTTCCTGGGTCCGTCTCTTGCTTTCCATACAACCTGTTGGTAACTTACGAACATGCAGCCTGTTTGTAAGTGTATCTCTGAAGTAGGAGTTTGCTATGTCGACGATCGACATTAGTGCCGGAACCATCCATTACGAAGCAACCGGACCCGAGGACGGCAGGCCGGTGGTCTTCGTGCACGGCTACATGATGGGCGGACAATTGTGGCGCCAGGTCAGTGAGCGCCTTGCCGCCCGCGGTCTGCGCTGCATCGCGCCGACCTGGCCGTTGGGCGCGCATCCGGAGCCACTGCGCCGCGGCGCCGACCAGACCATCACCGGTGTTGCCGGCATGGTCGCCGAAGTGCTCACCGCGCTCGACCTGCGCGACGTGGTGCTGGTGGGCAACGACACCGGCGGCGTCGTCACCCAGCTGGTGGCCGTGCATCATCGCGAGCGACTGGGCGCGCTGGTGCTCACGAGTTGCGATGCGTTCGAACACTTTCCGCCGCCGATCCTGCGGCCACTGCTGGTGGCGGCCAAGTCGAAGACGTTGTTCCGCACCGCGATTCAAGCGGTGCGCGCACCGGTCGTACGCGCCCGCGCGTTCAACGGCCTGGCGCACAGCAACATCGACGAGCTCACCGCACTCTGGGTGCGCCCGGCGCTGTCGCTGCCCGCGGTCGCCGAAGACCTGCGGCAGTTCACGCTTTCGATGCGCACCGAGGTGACGACGACGGTGGCGGCCAGGCTGTACGACTTCGACAAGCCGACGCTCATCGCGTGGTCGGCCGACGACGTGTTCTTCGAGCAGGAAGACGGGGCGCGGCTGGCCGCGACCATTCCCAACGCCCGCCTCGAAGTGATCGCCGGGGCCAGGACCTTTTCCATGGTCGACCAGCCCGACCGGCTCGCCGATCTGCTCTCGACGATCGCGGTGCGCACCTGACCTGCCTGATGCCGCCGCGGCGGAAACCTCCGGTCGCGGTAGCGTCTTGCCCATGTCAGATGCGACGTCTCCCCTGTTCGGCAGGCGAATCCTGGTCACCGGCGGCGCCAGCGGTATCGGCGCGGCCGCCGTCTCGGTCCTGACGGAGGCGGGGGCCAGGGTCGCCGCGACCTATCACCAGACGCCACCGCCGGACGGCCTGACGGCCGAATGGTTGCAGTGCGACGTGCGCGAGGCCGAGGCCGTCTCGGCGATGGTCGGCGAGGCGGCGCAGCACCTCGGTGGACTCGACGTGCTGGTGAACGCCGCCGGGCTGTGGCAGGCGGGGATTCCCGGCTACATCGGCGCCGACGACATCTCATTCCTGTTGGACACCAACATCAAGGCGACCATCCTCACCAACCAGGCCGCCTACGGGGTGATGAAAGACCAAGAGCCCAAGGGCGGTCGCATCATCAACTTCGGCTCATCCGAAGCCGTGATGGGCAGCCCGATCTCGGCCGTCTACGCCGCCACCAAGGGCGCGGTGCAGGCGTGGACGCGGTCGGCCGCCAAGGCCTGGGCCTCCGACAACATCACCGTCAACGCCCTCGCGCCCGCGGTGCAGACGGCGGGCGCCGACCGGCTCCGCGATTTTCTCGGCCCGGACGCCGCTGCCCTGATCGACCAGCAGATGCAGATGATGATCCCGCTCGGCGGCACGCTCGGTGAGCCCGCCCGCGACGTCGGCCCGATGCTGGTTTTCCTGGCCGGCCCCGGCTCCGGCTTCATCACCGGTCAGCTGCTGGCCGTAGACGGCGGCCTGATGATGGTGGGCGGTTAGGCAGTCGACGGGCGAGGGCCCCAATTGCCAACGGCGTTGAGCGGCATCAGCTTTGGTCGTGGTCTTTCGGCGGAGCCGACCGGCCGCGGGGCCGCCGCCGGCCGGAGACGCCCCTCGACCGCGATTGTGCGACTTCGAGGCGATATTCGCGCGCTCGATTCCTCAGCAGGATCAGCGACCTGTGCAACTCAAAGAGCATGAGGCAATGATGGCCGTTGAATGCGAACGGACCGGCTATACACGCGGACCGCGATCGGGAATCCTGGGCGAAATGGGCATGAAAATTTCCACAACGCGAGATGGTGCGGGGTAGGCGCCCACCGGCACTGCCTGCCGCTGCGGCTTGGCGGAGCTGAACCGCCCGCTACTATAAGACGCACCGTCTCGTCTCGTAGTGCGGGCGGAGTGAAGGTGGATTCGACCGATGGCTGACGACACGATTCAGGCGCTGCTGCGCAAGCGCCTGAACGACCCCGCGGTCGCGGTGAAATACCGTGACCTGCAATGGACTTGGCGCCAGTATCTGGCGGGCGCCGCGGCGCGGGCCGCCGCCCTGCTGGCCGCCGCCGATCAGCAGCGGCCGATGCACATCGGCGCCCTGCTGGGCAACACCCCCGAGATGGTCAGCCAGATGGCGGCGGCCGGGCTCGGCGGCTACGTCCTGTGCGGACTCAACACCACCCGGCGCGGTGACGCGCTGGCCGCCGATATCCGGCGCGCGGACTGCCAGTTCGTGGTCACCGACGCCGAACACCGGCCGCTGCTGGACGGCTTGGACCTTGGCGGCACGCAGATCCTCGACTCCTCGACACCGCAATGGAGCGAATTCGTCGACGCCGCCGGTGAGCTCAAGCCGCACCGCGAGGTGACCGCGATGGACGCTTTCATGATGATCTTCACCTCCGGGACGAGCGGAAATCCCAAGGCGGTGCAGGTATCACACCTCATGGCGACGTTCGCCGGACTCAACCTGGTCCAGCGCTTCGCCCTCACCGAACAGGACACCTGCTACGTCTCGATGCCGCTGTTTCACTCCAACGCGGTTGTCGCCGGGTGGGCGCCCGCGGTGTGCTCCGGCGCCGCCATGGTGCCGGCGAAGTTCTCGGCGAGCAGTTTCCTCGACGACATCCGCCGCCACGGCGCCACCTACATGAACTACGTCGGGAAGCCGCTGGCCTACATCCTCGCCACGGCCGAACGCGACGACGACGCCGACAATCCCCTGCGGGTGGCCTTCGGCAACGAGGCCAACGACAAGGACATCGACGAATTCGCCCGCCGCTTCGGTGTGCAGGTCGAGGACGGCTTCGGCTCCACCGAGAATGCCGTCATCGTGATCCGCGAAGAAGGCACCCCGAAGGGCTCGATCGGCAAAGGCATGGACGGTATCGCGATCTACAACAGCGACACCGTCACCGAATGTGCGGTCGCCCGGTTCGATGCCGACGGGGCGCTGGCCAATGCCGACGAAGCGATCGGCGAGTTGGTCAACACGGCGGGTTCGGGTTTCTTCACCGGCTACTACAACGACCCGGACGCCAACGCCGAACGCATGCGCCACGGCATGTACTGGTCCGGGGACCTGGCGTACCGCGACGCCGACGGCTGGATCTACCTGGCCGGGCGCACCGCGGACTGGATGCGGGTGGACGGCGAGAACCTGGCCGCGGCGCCGATCGAGCGTATTCTGTTGCGCCACAGCGCGATCAACCGGATCGCGGTTTATGCCGTCGCGGACGGTCACGTCGGCGATCAGGTGATGGCCTCGATCGTCCTCAACGACGGCCGCACCCTTGCGCCCGCCGAATTCGAAGCGTTCCTGGACGCGCAGCCCGACCTGTCCCCCAAGGCCCGCCCGCGCTTCGTCCGCATCGCGGCCGACTTGCCCAGCACCGCGACGCACAAGGTGCTCAAGCGCCAGTTGATCGCTCAGGGAACGGCCGTCGGGCCGGGAGAGGTGCTGTGGGAGCGCGAACCACGGGGCACCGCCTACACGGTCAGTGGCGAGCGCACGGGCGGCGGAGCCGGGTGCGGCGGGTCGCCACCATCGGTTACGCCGGGCTTCTCGGTGCCCGGCGCCGGATCTGCCCCTTCGACCGTCGCACCCGTCTGACCGGGTCTCGGGCTGTGCCGGCGGCGATCTCGTCACGCAGTTGCGAGATGTTGGAGATTTCCGCGTACAGCCCGCGAATCGCGTAGTCCAACACCGCAAACGAGTAGCGTTGCTCGGGGTCCTCGGTGATGCCGAGCTCGACCGACCGCTGCCGAGACCACAGCGCCTCGTCCAGCCGGGCCCGGGTCGCTTCCAGATGCCGGTCCAACGTGTCGAGGACGTGCTCGGGGTCCTCTCCGCGGGCCAGCCAGGTTTTGAGGATGACGGGGTGTTTGATGACCACCTGTTCCTGGCCCGGGAAGTGCTGGACCCAGCGGCGCAGCGCGTCGAGGCCGGCATCGGTGGTCTCGTACAAGGTGATGGCGCGCTTGCCGGATTGCGCGCCGGTCTCGCTGACCATGCCCCGCTGCAGGAGGCGGGTCAGTTCGCGCCGCACGTGGCTGACCGACGGGGACCAATAGAAGTGCCCGACCGACAGTTCCGCGCGCATCTTGATCTCGCCGGCGGTGAGTTGCTCGTCGTTGGCCGCCAGCACCCCCAGCACCAGGTAGGCCGTGACCGGCAGGCCATTGGTGGTCCTGGGGCTCACGAGCTGTCCGTCTCCGCGCCGGTGAAGTATGGCAGCGTGACGTCGGGCCCGGTGGCGTGGAACTCCACGCGTACCCGCAGGCCGACGTCCAGGTCCTCCGGTGCTACGCCGACGACGTTGGTCAGCATCTGGTAGCCCTCGTCCAGGGTGATGATGGCCGGGGCGTAGGGCGGCTCGAATTCCGCTGTGACCGGCCGATATACGACCGTCCAGCTGTAGATCTCGCCGCGGCCGCCGCCCGGCTGCCAGCGCAGGTTCTCCGAAAGGCATTGGCGGCAATGCTCGGTCGGCGGGAAGTTCGCCGATCCGCAAGCCGCGCACCGCTGGTAGCGCAGCTCATGGGACCGGCAGCCTTCCCAGAACGGCCGGCTGACGTGGCTGCTCGCGTGCGGGACGGGCCCGGTCTGGGGCCGCAACGGATCGGAGGTCATCGTGGTTCGTCTCCCAGGATCAGCACCGTCGTGAACAGGGCCCCGGCTCCCCCGTTACTGCACAACGCGACATGCGCGTCGGGGACCTGGAGATCGCCGGCCGCTCCGCGCAGCTGTTGCACCGCGCGGATGGCCCGCTGCATCATCTGCGGATTGGCGCCCGCGTGGCTGAACGACATGGTCCCCCCGTCGGTGGTGATGGGATGGCTGCCGTCGATGGCGATGTGACCGTCGGCCACGAACGGGCCGCCCTCGCCGTCACCGCAGAAGCCGAAAGCCTCGAGCTGACGGATGATTTCGAACGAGAACGGGTCGTAGAGCTCCAGCACGTCGACGTCGTCGCGGCGCAGTCTGGCGTGGTTGAACGCGCAGTCGGCGGCGCGCCGCCCCACCACACCGTTGACGTGATCCCCGCGCCGCCCGGCGAGATCGTACGCGGGCGGATGCTGATAGGACGGACCGTGGAAGTCCGCGCCACTGCCCAGCACGTAGATGGGTTGGCCCGCAACGTCGACGGCATCGACGTTGGCAATAACCAGCGCACACCCTCCCTCGGAGGTGGTGGCGCAATCCAGCAGATGGAACGGGTCGGCGATGGGCCGCGACGCGGTGATGTCCTCCGGGGCGAACGGACCACGGTCGTAGTAGACGGCTTCGGGATTGCGTGAGCCGTTGTTGCGGATCGTCGCCGCCACCATCGAAAGTTGTTCGCGCGTCGTGCCATAGACATGCATGTGGCGCCGCGCGATGAGCGCGAACTCCGCGGTGGTGAACATGCCCCAGGGGGCCACGAATTCGTTCTCGGGCCGGGTCCACGGCGCGGTGGCCTCGTGGTCGCGGTACTCGCCGGCCTGCGCCGCGACCAGCACCACCACGTCGGCCATGCCGTGCTCGATGGCGGTGACCGCCTCGGTGATCATGCCCACCCCGAACGCCAGGCCCTGCCAGGCCGGCCCGATCCGCAGGTCGTAGATCAACGAGGTCGAGTGCGGGCTCGCGCTGATGCCGTCGACGTCGTCCAGGGTTAGGCCGGCGTCGTCGAGCGCGCCCAGGATCGCCTTGATCGCCAGGCCGCGCGAGGTTTCGCCGTCCAGGCGGCGCCCCTGCCGGGTGTTGTGCACTCCGACGATCGCCGCGGTGCGCTTCGCCGCCGTCATTGACAGTCCATTCCGTTGCAGCCCTTCAGTTTTCGTCCGCGACCACACCCAGGTAGGTGCCGCGGACCTGGTATTGCCGCCCGTCGCGGGTGATGGTGCCGATGATCGTGCCGTGTGTGTCGGCGTTCTCGGTTTCGGCCGCCGAATCCAGTTCCAGGACATCGATGCGCACGTCCACCGGCCGCGCCGTCTGCGGGTCGGTGATCTCGACGACCATCGCGACGGCGTGTTCGTCGTCGTCCCATTCGACGCTGGTGATGCGGTGCCGAGCGGTCAGCTCCATCACCACCGAGTCCTGGCGCACCAGGAAGCGCACCGGCGCACACAGCTCGCCGGCGCGGGGCGGCACGCACAGGCTGACGGCCATGTCACAGGCCCGCCGGCCGGGCGCTGATGGCTCCCGATTGCCGCAGGCCGGCCAGCTCGTCCGGGCTGTGCCCCAAAACGTCGGTCAGCACCTCATCGGTGTGCTGGCCGTACAGCGGCGGCACCCGCCGTATCCAGCGCCGCGGCCTGCCGAGGAACGCGAAAGGCATTCCGGTGCAAAGGAAGGAGCCCGCGACGGGGTGGTCGACGGTCTCCCAGAAGCCGCGGGCCCGCAGCTGCGGATCGGTCAGCAGCGCCGCGGCCGGGGTGACCCGCGCCGCGGCCACGCCGCCAGCGCGCAACGCCTCGACGGCCTCGGCCACCGATCGCCCCGCGGCCCAGGCGGCGATGAGTTTGTCGATGTCGTCGGCCCGCTCGGCCCAGCCGGTTTCCTCCAGCCCGGGCTGGCCGAGGAGGCTGGCCAGCGACGAGCGGGCGGCCGCGTCCATCGCGGCCAGCGCGACCCACTCGTCGTCGCCGCGGCAGCGGTAGACGCCCTGGGGATAGGCGCCCGGGCCGCGGTTTCCATTGCGGCGCATCGCGATCCCGTTGCGGGAATACTCGACCAGCATTTCGGCCGCCACGTTCAGGGCGGCCTCGACCATGGTGGACTCCACCTGCATTCCGGTGCCGCGGCGGTCGCGGATCGCCAGCGCCGCGACGGCGGCGAAGGCGGCGTGCAGGCCGGCGATCGGGTCGCAGACACCGCGCGGGATCACCGGTGGGCCATCGGCGTGTCCGGTCATCCACGCCATGCCGGTGGCCTGTTCCATCGTCTGCGCGAAGCCGACCCGATCTCGCCACGGGCCGTCGAGGCCGAACGCCGGCATCCGGACCATGATCGCCCGCGGGTTGGCCGCACGCACCGCGTCGAATTCCAGGCCGAAGTTCGCCATCACCCGGGGTGAGAAGTTCTCGACGACGAGATCGCTCGCGGCGATGAGTTCGAGGGCGAGCTTTCGTCCGGCGTCGGTGCCGAGTTCGATGCTGACGCCGCGCTTGTTGTTGTTGCTGCACAAGAACACCGGGCCCCATTCCCACCATTGGTCCCAGTCGGGTGGGCGGCCGGCGGAGAACCGCATGCCGTCAGGCCGGCGCACGCCCTCGATCTTGATCACGTCGGCGCCCAGGGCACCCAGCAGCTGGGTGGCGACCGGCCCGGCCCAGAACGCGGTGAAGTCGGTGACCCGGATGTCGGACAACGGCAGTGCGTCGGCGTCGGCGGCGCGCGGCGATTCGGGGCGCGCGGGCCACCGCACGCTCCCGGTATCGGCGCCGAGTTGCGGCGGTTCTGCCGGCGCCCCGGTCGCTATCGCGTCGCTGCGATACGGCACCCGCGGGGCCAGCACCCCGGCCGGCGATTCGGCGAAGACGCCGCGTTCCACGAAGTGGTCGATCTTGGGCAGCATCTCGGGAGTCGCGATGGGGGCGACCGGGATCCGGAATGCCACCGCGAGATCGACGATCTCCTGGGTGGTTCGGCTCCCGGTCCATTCGGTGACCATGCCCAGGAACTCGTCGCGGCGCTCGACCCGGCCGGCGAATGAGGCCAGTTCGGCGTCGTCGACCAGATCGGCGCGCTCGATCATCACCAGGAAGTCCTGGAACTGCTGCGCGGTGATGGTGCAGAAGCCGACCATGCCGTCGGCCGTCGGAACGATCGAGGGCAGCTCCAGGCTGCGTTCGTGCAGCAGCGAATCTGCGCCCAGCACGCTGGCCGACATGGCGGACAGGCCGCCCATGGCGATCGCCATCGCCTCGTATGTCGAAACGTCGATGACCTCGCCGCGGCCGCTGCGGGCGGCATGCCTGGCCGAAGCCGCGGCGACCGCCGCCGCGAAGGTGCCCGCCAGCCACTCGCCGAGCCGGCCGCCGGCTTGCACCGGCTCGTCGTCCGGCCAGCCGCGTCCGGCGATCGATCCGCACAACGCCTGCAGGATGAATTCGTTGGCGACGACCTGGTTTTCGACGTAGGGGCCGGTGGTGCCGAATGGTGTGATGGCCACGACGACCGCCGACGCGGCGGTGTGGGCGGTGATGTTGTCCAGTGTCCAGCCGTCGGTGAGGTCGGTGAGCACGAGGTCGGTGCCGGCCAGCAGCGAGGTGATCTCGGCCTGGCCGTGATTGACGACCGACTTCTTGCCCGCGGCCAGGTAGCCGAACAGCGCACCGGGAGGTCCGCCCGCCGACCAGCGGCGCAGCGAATCACCCCGTGGTGATTCGACTTTCACCACGTCTGCGCCGGCGTCGGCGAACATCTTGCCGCAATAGGACGCCGCCAGGCCGTTGCACAACTCCAGCACGCGCCAGTCCGCGAACGGCGCCTCGGCTGCCACGCTCAGTTGCCCAGGGTGGTGGCGCGCCCGGCGATGCCGGACACCTCGACCGTGACCGGCGCCTGCGCCGAGGCCTGCGCCTGCAGGGCGAACTGCGTCATCCGCGTCCATGCGTCCCGGTCGCGCTGGCTGGCCTGCCGGCCTACATGGGTGACCACGTCGACATCGGTGGCCTGTGCGCGGAGGTAGCCGGCCCGTGCATGCTCCTTCGGGATATATCGGAACGGGTCGAACGAGTATGCGGCCATGGCGTTTTGGTGGGTGATCTTGTCGATGACCGCGTCGTCGAGGTGGCCCATGGTGGCGACGATGTCCTCAGGGGCGAAGGGCCAGTTGCTGTCGGAGTGCGGGAAGTCGGACTCCCAGCACAGCATGTCCTCGTTGAACCAATTCATGTTCTGCACACCGACTTTGTCGCTGATGAAGCAAGTATAGAAGTGCCGCTTGAACACGTCGGTCGGCCCGTCGTATCCCGGCGGGAAAGATGCCAGCGTCCAACCCGAGTGCCGGTTGTAGACGTGCTCGGCCCGCCAGAGGAAGTACGGGATCCAGCCGACGTCGCCCTCGGTCAGCGAGAACTTCAACTGCGGGAAGTCGGCCCAGAACTCCGCCCAGATGAGTTCGGTGAACGTGAACATGCTCATCATCGACGAGGCGGTCATCTGCACGCTGGGCGGGGCGTCCGTGGACACCTGCGGCGAGCGCGACGCGGAGCCCACATGGGTGCACAGCACCGTGTTGCTTTCACAGACGGCCTCGAACAACGGATACCAGTACTTGGTGTGAATGCTGGGCATTTGCAACGCCTCTGGGTTCTCCGAGAACGTGACGGCGTGACAGCCCTTGTCGGCGAGCCGTTTGACCTCCTTGGCGGCCTCGGCCACGTCGAACAGCGGCAGGATGCCGCACGGGATGAATCGGCCCGGGTACGCTCCGCACCATTCGTCGACGTGCCAGTCGTTGTAGGCCTTGATCATCACCAGGTTCGTGTCGCGGTCGGGGCCCTGGTTGAGGACCTGGCCGGAGAAGCCGGTGAAGTTCGGGAAGTTCAGCCCGGCCAGCTGGCCGCCGGCGTTCATGTCGCGCACCCGCTCATCGACGTTGAAGCAACCCGGCCGCATCTCGTCGTAGCGGGAGGCGTCGATGTTGTACATCTCGCGTGGCTTTCCCGCGACGGCGTTCAGTCCCATGTTGCGTCCGCGGATCTCGCCGTAGTACCACTGCTGGATGCCGTCGGGTTCGATGACCACCCGCGGCGCGCGGTCCTTATAAGTTGCGGGAACGTGGGCGTCGAACATGTCGGCCGGCTCGGCGATGTGATCGTCCACGCTGATCAGGATCAGATCGTCCTTGTTCATGCCGCGCTCCTCGGTCGATAGATAGTGACTAGTAGATAATGGTGTGAGTCACAGTGTCAACCGGCGCCGCCGGGCACGGATGCCGACGTATCCCGCTTAATCCGCGACGCAGCAACGGCGCAGCCGCGTGTCCCATAAGGAGTGGGTAGGCTTCCGGCCCCTACGCGACTAGGGACTATTAGTCCACCTCCCGTCGAGGGCCGCATACGCCCGGGATGGGACGGCGCGATGCCAATCGGCGGCCCGTGCCACGATGGGGCATGACCGGGCCCGGAAGGTAACGGAAGTTGAGCACGAATAAAGCTGCGCGTCCGACCACCGCCGACGTGGCCCGACTGGCCAGCGTGTCCACCGCCACGGTCAGTTATGTGCTCAACAACGCGCAGGGCCGCCGCATCTCCCCGGAAACCCGCGACGCGGTATACCGCGCGGCCAAACTGCTGGGCTATCGGCCCAACCTGGCCGCCCGTAACCTCGCGCGCGGCAAAAGCGGAGTGGTGCTCTACGTGGTGCCGCACGTGGCCGTCGGCGAGATGCCGATGCAGGCCGGCAGCAGGATGACGACCGCGCTGGCCCGCGAGGGTTTTCTTCAGGTGCAGATCTTCGAGACCGACGACGACCAGCACGTGGTCGACGCGATCGAGAATCTGGATCCCGTCGCGGTCACCAGCCTGTTCCCGCTGAGTGCGGCCGCGCGGCAAGCGGTGACGAACGCAGGCATCCCCCATATCGAAATCGGCACCCTGCCCGCGCTCAAAGACCCGCATCTGTCCGTGGGCGAGATGCGGGTCGATCACCTGGTCGAGCGGGGCCATCGCCGGATCGCGTTCGCCTACACCGGGATTGCCCGATGGCGCCCGCTGGGTGACTACTGGTTCGAGGGTGTGTCACGGGCGGCGCAATTGCGCGGCCTTCCCGCCGTGCGGGTCGACGAGGTCACCCTGGACAACGCCGCCGACGTGGTGACCGGCTGGGTGGGCGACGGGGTGACCGCGGTGTGCGCGCAAAGCGACGAGATCGCCTGCCTTGTCCTGTACGGCATTCATCAAGCGCGGCTGCGCTGTCCGGGCGACCTGGCGGTGATGGGCGTCGACGCCAGCCCGATGGGCATGGTGAGCACGCCGCCGTTGACCACCGTGCAATTCGATCCCTGCGCGGTCGCCGACGCCGCGCTTGCCGCGGTCTTCGAGCGGCTGGGGCATCCCGCCCCACCGTCTCCCGAGCTGACCGACATCGCCCACCTGGTGGTGCGGTCGTCGACCTAGGCTGGCTCGTAACGCAGCAGCGTGACCTCGTGTTCGGGGTAGTCGCAGAACACCGGCTTCACCCGCATCCCGACCTTCAGGCGGGCCGGGTCGACGTTGACCATCTCGGTGGAAAACCTTGGGCCCTCGTCCCATTCGACGATGGCGAGCAGCTGGGGCACGGCATCGGCGAAATGCGGACTGACCGGCCGATGGGCCACCGTGTACGAGTACAGGGTCCCCATCCCGGAGATTTCCCGCCACTCCAGGTCGTCGGCCAGGGTGCGCGGCGCGCGCACCCGCGGGTAGAACACGTAGGCCTGTGACGACGGCGAATACTGGATGACGATGCGGTGCTGCGCCAGCGCATCCCAAAACGGGGCGCTGGTGGGCGTTTTGACGGGCATCGGTCGTTCGAATTCCATCGGTCAGTCCCCTTGCAGAATCAGGGTGGTCTGCTCGGACAGGATGCCGCCGTTGCCGGACACGAAGGCCCGGTTGCAGTCGGCGATCTGCGCGGAACCCGCGCGGCCCATGATCTGGCGGGTGGCGTCGCAGACGTGGTGCATTCCGCCGGCCAAACCCGCTTGGCCGAAACCCAATTGCCCACCGGCCGTGTTCAGGGGGAAGTCGCCGCGGAAGGTCAGGTCATGGTTGTTGATGAATTCCATGCCCTTGCCCTTCTCGCAGAAGCCCGCGTCCTCCAGCGAGAGCAGCACGGTGATGGTGTAGCAGTCATAGATCGAGACCATGTCCATCTGGTCTCGACTCAGATCGGTCATCGCGAACGCGGTGTCGGCCGCGGCGGCGATCGGGGTATTGAGCAGATCCTCGGCATACGTCGGTGTCTTGAACGGAACGTGTTCGCCGAATCCCTTGATCCACACCGGACGATTGCGCGACCGCTTGGCGACGTCCGCGCTGGCGACGACGACCGCCGCCCCGCCGACGCAGGGCATCACGATCTCCAGCATGTGCAGCGGGTCGGCGATCACCGGGCTGGCCAGCACGTCGTCGACGGTGAGCGGCTTGTCCTTCCAGATCGCGCCTTCGGTGTGGTTGGCGTTGACCCGGGTGTCGACGACGAGCTTGGCCATGGCCCGCTCGTCGTAGCAGTACACCGCCGCGTAGCGCTGGGCCACCTGGCCATAGGGGCCGTTCTGGCCGAGGTTCCCGTACGGGATTTCGAATTCGGCTTGCGGAGAACCGTATTGGTTGCTCGACGAACCGAAATACAACGCGTCGCCCAGCGATCTGGGCTTCTTCGGCGACATCGGGGTGATGTAGCGGGCCGGCAGCGCGCACAGCACCGCGTCGCAGATGCCCAGTTCGACGGCGGCGGCGGCCCGCCACACCATGGCGGCGGCGCTGGCCCCGCCGAGGTCGACGTGCTCGGCGAATCTCGCTCCCACACCTAGGTATTCGGCGATCGTGGAGGGGACGAAGATCTCCGACTCGGCCAGGTGCGACGCGACGATCCCGTTGACGAGCTCGAAGGGCAGGCCCGCGTCGTCCAGCGCGGCGGCGCCGAGTTCCGCCCACTGTTCGATGGCGAACGGCGCGGGTGACGCCTTGGTCATGCGTTCCGGCGGCAGTTCGACGTATCCGACGATCGCGGCTTCTCCGCGTAATCCCATCCTGTGTCCTTATTTTCGGGGTAGGCCGAGAATCATCTGCGCGATGATGTTGAGCTGGATCTCCCTCGTTCCCCCGCCGATCAGCTCGGCAGGTAGATGCAGATACGGTTCCACGACCGCGGCGTCGGGGTCGTCGACCATCGCGACCTGCCCGGTCAACTGCAGCGTGGCCTGGAAGGTCCGGCGCAGCAGCACGTTCATCGCGACCTTGGCGATGCTGGACGCCGGACCCGACGCCTGCCCGTCGAGCAGCCGGATGGTTTCGCGCACCCCGAGCGCCCTGATCGCATTGGTGTAGGCGTCGAGCTCGCCGAGCTCACGCAGCGCGTCGTCGCGGTCTTGTCCGGGTTGAGCGGCGAGGCGGCGGAGCGCGATGGCCCGGTCGAACTTGACGTATCCGCTGATGGCCGAACGCTCTTCGGCCATCGTCGCGATCGCGAGGCTCCAGCCGTCGGTCGGGCCGCCGAGCAGCATCTCGTCGGGAACGAAGACGTCGTTGAGGAATACCTCGTTGAAGTGGGCCTGCCCGGTCGCCGTCTTGATCGGCTGGATTTCGATGCCCGGCGATCGCATGTCGAGGATGAAGTACCCGATGCCGCGGTGCTTGCTGGCTTCGGGGTCGGTGCGGGCCAGCAGTGCACCCAGGTCAGCGTACTGCGCCAACGACGTCCAGATTTTGTGGCCGTTGATTCGCCAGCCGCCGTCGACCTTGGTCGCCCGGGTGGTCAGCGACGCGAGGTCGGAGCCGGCACCCGGCTCGCTGAACAGCTGGCACCAATGAATCTCGCCGCGTTGGGTCGGCGGAATCATCTTCTCCTGCAGGTCTTTCGGTGCGGCGACCATTACGGACGGCAGGATCCACTCGGCGATGTTCAGCGATGGCCGAACCAGCCCGGGCCGCTTGGCGAACTCCTCGTCGATGATGAGCTGTTTCAACGGATCCGCCCCGACGCCCCAGGGTGCCGGCCAGTGCGGCGCCATCAGACCGGCGTCGGCGATCAACGTGCGTTGCGGTCCGGAGGCCTGGTCCGCGTAGTCGCCGTGTGGCGCGGGCGTGTCGTTGCGCAATTGCATTGCCGCATCCAGCGTCTCGGCCACCCAGGAACGAAATTCCGATTCCGCGTCGCCGAGATTCACCGACATGTCGCGCGTCTGCGTGCACGCGAGCTCGCCCAGCCGCCGCGCCCAGCGATTCGCCGGACCTATCGATCCCGCCAGGCTGATGGCCCGCCGCCAGTACAGGTGCACGTCGTGTTCCCAGGTGAAACCGATCGCCCCGAGCATCGTCAGTGCGTCGAGCACCAGGTCCGGCATCGGCGAGACCGCGATGGTCGCCGCCCCGGCCGCCGCGAGGCGGTGCTGGTCGAGCGGTTCGTCGACGGCGCGGACCGCGTCCCAGGCCGCCGCGGTGGCAAGTTCGCTGTTGACCAACAGCATGGCGGCGTTATGTTGCAACGCCTGGAAGGTTCCGATCACTTTGCCGAACTGTTCTCGGATGCGTAGATGCGCGGTGACCGCCTCGACGCACCATTGCGCGATGCCGGCCATCGTGCTGGCCACCAGACCGACGGCGACGCACCGCGCGCGGTCGGGGTCGATGCCGCTGAGGACCTCCGACTCGGCCGCGCGGTAGCCGTCGAGTCGCAGGATCCCGGCGTCGGCGACGAGGTCGGTGCCGGTTACGGGTTCGACTGTGGCCGCCGGGTTTTCGGGGTCCACCAGCAACCAGACGACATCGCCGTCGTCGCTCTGGGCGCCGAGCAGGATCGTGCGCGCCGCACACACTCCCTGGGTGACCGGCGAGGCGCCGGTGACCCGCCACCGCCCGCCGTCGAAGCGGGCAGAAAGGTTGTCGTCGGGAAGCACGGTCGCCGCGGTGGCGCCGGAGGCCAGGTCGCGCAGGAATGACTCTGCGAGCGGCGTCGGTTCGGCGAGCAGCGCGACGGCTCCGGCGGTCACCGTCGGCAGCAGCGGTCCGGGCAGCAGCGACTTGCCCGCCGATTCCAGGACGCAGGCGGCGTCAATCGGCCCTCCGCCCTGGCCGCCGAGGTCTTCGGGCAGATGCACGGCGTGAAAACCGTTGGCGACCAAGGCGTCCCACCACCCGGGTACGCGTCCGGCCGCGAGGTCGTCGAAGCCCTCCCGCGTCGTGGCAATGGGAGCGTTGCGGGCGGCGAACTGCGCCACGGCGTCGCTGAGTTCCTGCTGCTCCGGAGTCAGTCCCAGGCTCATGAGGGCGGGCGCGATGTGACTGACGTTGGCCGCACGGACTGCTACCCTTCCGACTCCGATGGCGGCGACCCAGCGCCACCACTCTGGCAACCGCGACCCGCTGCGTCGACAAGACGGACCGTCTCGTCTTGTGGCAGACTACCGGGGGTAGTCAGGAGATGTAAAGCGGGCCAGCGCGGCAGTGAGGACCACCAGATGCCAAGCGATCTCACGCAGGTGAGCACGCCGGCGAGCTCACCCAGGAGACGCAGCGAGAAGTCGCGCACGGCGATCGTCACCGCTACGCGTGAACTCCTGCTCGAGCGGGGGTTCGACGGCCTGACCATCGAGGCGGTCGCCGCCCGCGCCGGCGTGGGCAAGCAGACCATCTACCGGTGGTGGCCCACCCGTCCCGCGCTGGTCGCCGACGTCATGCTCGAAGACGCCGACAAGCTGCTCGCGTCGGTCAACCACACCGGCAACCTCAGCACCGACCTGGTCGGCTGGGTGGGCAAGCTGTGCGCCAGCCTGACGACGCCGCGGGGTGCGGCCATGCTGCGAACGCTGACCGTCGCCTGCATGGAACATGAGGACACCGCCGTCAAACTGCGCGCCGGCTTCAGTGCGCCCCTGCATGACAGCGTGCGGGCCCGGCTGCTGGCCGACGGCATCAACGAGGCCACCGCCGAATCGGCGGCAGACGCGATCGTCGGCGGGGTGGTGTATCCGATCCTGTCGGGCGCGCAACCCTACTCGCGCCGGCGAGCCGAACGGACTACCCGGCTCATCGTGGCGGCCCTCACCGGAGGCTGAGCGGTTCAGCCGACCGTCAGCGCGGCCAACCCCTTTCTCACCCGGCCGGGCAGGGAGCCCCCGTGGCTCAGCCAGTCGTCGAGCGCGATGCGCACCGCCGCCATGGCCAGCGCGCCGATCAGACGCGGGCGCGGGTCCTGCGCGGTCAGCCCGGGCATCCTCGGTGCGATGAGCTCGGCGATCGCCAACTCGTAGCGCACATAGATGTGCAGTGTCCACGCGTCCAGCGTCTCGGATGACCTTGTCAGCGTGGCCAATTCACGGATCTGCGGCTCGATTTCGGCGGAGCCGCGGCCGAGCTCACCGAACGCGCCGATCACCGCCTCGATGGCGGTCAGCTGCGGCGGCTGGGCGGCCAGCGCCGCGGTGATCCGGTCCAGCCAGTGGGCGTTCATGCCCTCGGCGACGGCGTCTTCCTTGGAGTTGAAATAGCGGAAGAACGTGGCCCGGCCGATGTCGGCGGTGTCGGCGATGCGGTCGACGGTGGCCCCGGCCAGGCCGCGGCTGGCGACCAGCTGGGCTGCGGCCGTGGCGATGCGCTGTCGCGTCGCCGCCCGCTTGCGCTCGGCCAGCGACGGCGACGCGGACGTTGCACCAGACATGTCCCCACCCTGTTTCTTGCGAATCGACACAAAACCGTAAGACATAGTCTTAGCATGAGACGATGTCTCAAACCCGCGAATCGTCCGATCAGGCCGCCCCGCAGGCACGCGCCTGGTGGCAGCTCTTCCAGCAGATGCTCGGCGACGTCACCAAGATCATCACCGAAGACGCCGAGTCGGAGCGGGAACTGACCGAAGGGTTGCGCCTGGTCGCAAGGGTGTCGTCACTGTGTGCGCAGATGACGGTCGAGGCCGATCCCGACCGTCCGACTTTCTTCGATATGTGTTCGGAGAACAGGATGGTCGGTGGGCCCAACCCAGACGGCAACTACTACCTGGCGATGATTCGCGGCGACCGCCGCTACCGGATCACGGGGACCCGCGGCACCAGCGCGTACCTGGGATTGCAGATCCTGGCCGGCACCGGACTCACGCCGCGGCGCATGGCGGCCTACGTCAGCGACAGCGATCTGGTGCTGGGCTCGGGCGAATTCACGCTCGTGCTCTCGGCGGACGAGCCCTCCGATCTGGCCGGCGCGCAGTGGGTGAAGCTCCCGCCGGACGCGTCGTCAGTGGTCGTCCGGGAATACATCGGTGATCGGGCCCGCGAGGAATTGGCCACGTTGCAGATCGAGTCGCTGGACCCCGGCCCCCTGACAACGCTGACCGACGACGCGCTCGCCGACCAGTTCACCGCGATGGCATGGTCTTTGATGAAACTGGCGACGCTGCACCGCACCATCAAGCCCGAACTCCTGCAGAGTCCGAACACCTTGTTGACCGCCCAGGCCGCCGACCTGGGTGAGGCCGACACCACGCCCGACAACCTGTACATGATGGGGACCTTTCGGCTCGACCCAGGCCAGGCCCTCGTTCTCGACATCGTTCCGCCCGACACCCGGTACTGGAACGTCACGCTGGAAAGCATCTGGCATGAATGCCTGGAGCCGCGTCGCCGGCACAGCTCGGTGACGAATCGCGGCGTCCAGCCCGATGCCGACGGGCGGGTACGGATCGCAATCTCCGCGGAGGACTTCGGGTTTGGCCATTGGCTCGACACCGGCGGCCGGCATCGCGGCTTCATCGTGCTGCGCTGGCTGGACAATCCGAGCCCGCCCGAGGTCACCGTCTCGGTGCGCCAAGCCCAGGAGCGGAAATGACATTGCAGGACCGATTCGCCCCCGAACGGCTGATCGCCGCCGCGTGTGAGGAAGTCGGCAGCGCCGACTTCGGCGACGAGGGCTGGCGGCCCGGGCTGCACCGGGTCACCGACGGGCTGATCAATGACGCGCGGCTGTCCGATGTCGGCATCGAGATCGCTCACCTCGATCTGATGCGGGCTTTGAAGAACAGGCTCGGTGTAATCGCTTGGCGCAAACAACATCCCGAGATCGCCGCCGAAGAGATCAAGGCGCCCATTTTCATCGTCGGCCAGCCGCGCACCGGCACCACGATCCTCTACGACCTGCTCGCCCAGGATCCCGAACTACGCGCACCACTGACCTGGGAGGTCGACGAGCCCTGTCCGGTACCGCAACCCGAGACCTACCACACCGACCCCCGGATCGCCCAAACCCAAGCCAGCATCGACCTTTCCGAGCAGATCATGCCCGGCTTCCTTGCCTTTCATCCGATGGGCGCGCTGGTCGGCCAGGAGTGCGTGCGCATCACCGCGGCCCAGTTCGTCAGCATGATCTTCTCGGTGCAGTATCGGCTGCCGGGCTACTACCGATGGCTGATGTATGAGGCCGACCACGCGGGCGCCTACCGCTTCCACCGAATCTTTCTGCAGCACTTGCAGTCTGGCGTGCCCGGCCAGTGGCTGCTGAAATCGCCCGCGCACCTGTGGCAGCTGGATGCGCTGCTGGCCGAATACCCCGACGCGCTGATCGTGCAGACCCACCGCGATCCGCTCAACGTCATCTCGTCGATCGCCGCGCTGACCCACCACCTACGCCGGATGTGCAGCGACGAATCCAGCATCACCGAGTGCGCGGCCCAGTCCTACGAGGAGATCGTCGTCGGCCTGGAGCGCGAGATGACCCTGCGGGACAGCGGCGCGGTGCCCGCGGGCCGCGTGATCGACGTGCAATTCGCCGATTTCATCAAGGATCCGTGGACCACGATCAAAGACATCTACGAACGGCTGGACCGCGAGCTGCGGCCCGATGCCGAGCAGAAGATGCGCGACTTCCTGGCCTCGCACCCCTCGGATGGCGGGCGCGGCCGGTACACCTGGTCGGATACCGGGCTGGACGCCGTCGAGGTACGCGAGCGGGTGAGCGCCTACCAGGACCGTTACGGGGTACCGACCGAACAGTTGCGCTGACGTCGGTCGCGTCGAACGCCGCTGCGACGCTTGATGTCTGCGAGCGGGTAGGCTCGCCGGCAGGCGACGGGAGCGGCGATGGACGATTGCCTGAAGCTCACCACTTATTTGGCCGAGCGTAGGCGGACCGGGGACAGCTTTGTCTCCGATGTGCTGCTCGGCCTGTACGCACAGCACCGCATCGCGTGCGGCGTCCTGCTGCGCGGCATCGGCGGGTTCGGCACCGGTCACTACCTGCGCACCGACGAGTCCCTGACGCTGTCGGAGGACCCGCCGGTGGCGATCATCGCGGTCGACACGCGAGCGAAGATCGAGGCCCTGCTCGACCCGGTGCTGTCCGTCAAGCAGCGCGGTCTGGTCACTCTGGAGCGCGCCCGGCTGCTCCACGAGCACATCGGCACAGCGCAGCTGCCCGAGGACCTGCGCGACGCGGTCAAGCTGACGATCTACGTCGGCCGCAAGCAACGGGTCAACGGCTCACCCGCCTACATCGCCCTCTGCGATTTGATGCACCGGCGTGGCCTTGCCGGCGCCACGGTGCTGCTCGGGGTGGACGGCGTCGCGTATGGAGAACGCCAGCGCGCCAGCTTCTTTCGGCGCAACGCCGACGTCCCGATGATGATCGTCGTGGTCGGATCCGGTGAGCGGATCGGTCGTGTGCTCCCGGAGCTCGGGGAGCTGCTGCGCAGGCCCCTGTTCACCCTCGAGCGGGTTCGGGTGTGCAAGCGCGATGGCCAGTTCCTGGAGCGACCGCACGCCCTGCCCGGCGTCGACGAGCGTGGCTTGCCGCTGTTCCAGAAGCTGACGATCTACACCTCCGAGTCGGCCCACGACGGCGGTATGCCGATCCACCGCGCGATAGCCCAGCGGCTGCGCCAGGCCAAGACCGCCGACGGCGCGACCGTGCTGCGCGGCGTCTGGGGTTTTCACGGCGACCACCCGCCCCACGGTGACGGCTTGTTCTCGCTGACCCGCCGGGTGCCCGTGGTCACCATCGTGATCGACACCCCGGCCAACATCGCCGAATCCTTCGCCATCATCGACGAATTGACCCGGGACGAGGGTCTGGTGACCAGCGAGATGGTCCCCGCGCTGGTGTCCGACGAAGGCGGCGGCGAGGCCGGGCCGCCGCGCATGGCCCAGCACCGCTACTAGCTCAGCCGGCGACGGAGGCGTCGTAGATCGACTGGATCGCCTTGTCCAGGGTGGCGTTGAACTGCTCGTCGGACTGGTCGGCCGTCAGGCCCTCGGTCAGCGCCCGGCTGAAGCTGGCGATCAACCCGGTGTTCTTCGCCAGCAAGTCGTTGGCCTCCTCGCGGGAGTAGCCGCCGGAAAGGGCGACCACCCGCATCACCTTCGGGTGCTCGATCAGGGGACGGTAGAAGTTGACCTCGGTGGGCAGGCTCAGCTTGAGCATGACGCGCTGGCCCTCGGGCACGGCGTCGAGCTGCTTGGTGATCTCGTCACGCAGGATGCCCTCGGCCTCGGCCTTGTCCGAAATCGAGATGGTGACCTCGGGCTCGATGATCGGCACCAGCCCGTGCGAGAGCACCTGGTGGCCCAGCTCGAACTGCTGGGCGACCACGGCCGCGATGCCCTTGGGGTTGGCGCCGCCGATCACCGACCGCTCCTTGGTGCCGAAGACACCCAGGCCGGCGGCCCGGTCCAGCAGCTCGTCGAGGCCGGGGATGGGCTTCATCAGCTGGACGTCGTCGGACGCGTCGGCCAGACCCTTGTCGATCTTGAGGATCGGCACCACGCCCTTGGTCTCCCAGAGATAGGTGGTTGACGGCTTACCCGCGATTTCACGGTCCATGGTCTGCTCGAACAGGATCGCCGCCAGCACGCGGTCGCCGGTGAACGCCGGGGACGTGATGATCCGCGAGCGCATCTGGTGAATGAGGTCGAACATCTCCTTCTCGGAGGAGTACGCGTTGTCCTCGATGCCGTAGAGGCGCAGCGCCTTGGGCGTCGAACCGCCGCTCTGATCAAGGGCCGCGATGAACCCCTTGCCCGACCTCATCCGTTCCGCTTGCTGCTGGTTCGACATTGAACTCTCCCAGTTTCCTCGTGGCCCTCACGGGCACCGCACGCCCGGCCCGTGCCCGCGCGCTGAAGTCTGAATCGTGCCGATCATATTCGGCCACTTCGAGCCCGAGCAGGCAGGTCGTCAGACTGCGATTTCGGTCTCAGCCCCGGTCTGGCTGCCCGGCGCCGGCCTTGGTGCGCCACAGCGCCATGCGGTCCAACAGCCGGTCACGCAAGACGAGCGTGTGAAAGAGTACCGCCGTCATATGGGCGGTAAACGCGAGGAAGAGCAGCAGCGCGAAGGCGTTGTGGCACTCCCGGAGCACCGCGAAGATGTCGATGTTGCGCGGCGCGATCCCGGGCAGCGCGACCGGACCGAGCAGGGTGATCGGGAACCGCGCCGCCGACAGCATGGCCCACCCCGTCAGGGGCTGCACCAGCAGCAGGCCATAGAGCAGGTACTCCGACCCCGTCGCGATGCGGCGTTCGGTTTTGCTCATGGTGGCCAGGAACGCCGGCGGCCGGTGCGTGAGCCGGTTCGCCAGCCGGACCACGGCGAAGGCGAGGATCAGCACGCCCAGGGGCCGATGGATGGCCAGCAGCAGCGGGTAGTAGCTGAGCGCGGCGACCATGGTCACGCCGATGAGCAGCTGCCCAATGACCATCGGCGCCATCAGCCAGTGCAGAACGCGCGACGGCAGGGTGAACCGCGCCGCGACAGGGCCCGGCGTCATTGCAGGACCGCTTCGACGTCGACCGCGCTGGCCGTTTTGGGCTCCTCGGCGCGACGGGTGAATGAACGGGCGTACACCGCGGACCGGGCCGCGAGCAGCGGGTCGTCGGAGGCCGCGATGCCGTCGGGCAGCACCAGGGGATCGAAGTTGATGTCGCGCGCGTTGCCGGCCTCCTCCGTCTGGACCGCGGAGATGGTGATGATGCCCGCGTCGATCGTCCGCCGCCCCGCCGGCCAGGGTTTGGTGGCGTCGTGGGTCGGATCGCCCGGCTCGCCGACGGTGAGCACCAGCCGCCAGCTGAGTGGCGTGTGCGCCAGCGCCCGGATCACGGCGTCGAACAGGTAGTCCTTGGCCGGCGCGGATTGTGGGGTCGCGAGGTCGGGCCCTTGCTGCGGGATCGCGGACCAGCGCACCGGCACCGTCGCACCGGCACCGTTGGTGAACCGGAAGGCGTTCAGCCCGTGGAACGCGCTGTCGGCGAACCCCGCGCTCGGCGGTGCCTGCTTGATGATGCGCATGGCCGCGGCGGTCTCGGGGTGCCGCTGCAGGAACGCCGCCATCTGCTGCGGGTCGGGCTTGCCGGTGCCCGGCAGCGGCTTGGATGCGAGCAGCCGGTCGTAGAACCCCTGGGGCGTGCTGTCCGGAAAGACCGGGATGTTGATCATCGCGGTGCGCCACTGCCGGCCGTCGGGCCCGTCGAAGAGCAGACCCAGCCCGCGCACGGTGTCCAGCTTGTCGGGCTGGTCGGGCAGCCCACCCGACAGCGAGAACCGGCCGATCAGCGGAACGCTGCCGCGCCGGAAGACCGCGGCCCGGCAGATCGCCGCGGCCGCCCCGCTGCTGACGAACGTTCCGGTGGCGCTCAGCCCCTTGGCGTGGTTTCGCCGGAAGCCGTCATGGCGGCCATAGACGTGCTCGAAGCGATCCGTGAACCGGGGCGGGGTCAGCGCGCCGGGGCGCAGCCAGCCGCCGGCATAGGCGAAGCCGCCCACGTCGACCGCCGCGACTCCGGCTACCGCCCCCATGCCCAGTAGCGCGCGCCGCCGAATCAGCGTCCCGAATTGCGAGGGCGGTGGCGCGGGCTCCGCGTTGTCGTCAGGCCGCTCGTCATCGTGTTGTCCGACGCCGCGATCACCGGGTTCCACGGCCCACCGTCCTTCCCGTTTGTGCAGGCCACACCCTGCGGGCAGAGAACGAAACCGGTGGAAGCAATTCACGCACGGGCCGATGCCCCGTGCAACTTCTGCGCCGGCCGTCACGCACATCCGGACTACGTCGCGGCGCCCGAAATCGTTCAGCGTTTTGAGCGTGCTACGCCGCGTGTCCTACCATTGGCTAAACACTTGTGGCTGCATCTGCATTCAGTGCAGGTCGACGGGGTGCGTCTCCTCCGTAGGCAAGCGTGTTCCCGAGGGGTTGAATCAACAGCCTCCGGTATGACAGTTGCTATTTTCGAAGCTAGCGGTGTCCCACCCGGGACCGAATGTGAGTGAAAGACCATGGGCGAAAAATCCAGCGACATCGTCGATCCAACCTCTTTTGAAGTGGGCAAACACCAGGTAGATCAGGCGGTCGTGCTGACCGTCTCCGGCGAAGTCGACATGCTCAGCTCGCCGCTGCTGGCTGATGCCATTCAGACCGCGCTGGCCACCAAGCCCGCGGCGCTGATCGTTGATCTGTCCAAGGTCGGTTTCCTGGCCTCGGCCGGGATGACCGTCCTGGTGACCGCGCAGTCGGAGGTTGAGCCGCCGACGCAGTTCGCCGTGGTTGCCAACGGCTCGGCCACCAGCCGGCCGATCAAACTGATGGGAATCGACAGCGTGCTCTCGCTCTACAGCACCCTCGACGGTGCGCTGAGCGGTCTCGCTGGTGAGTGAGCCTCGACAGGGTGAGGACGCAACTGGGGACGATGGGACGCTCTGATCAGCCGCAGAACGTGTCGAACATCGATGATCCGTCCCGCTTTGTGCGGACGCGAGTGGCCGCCGACGCGCGCAGCGCTGCGCGGACCCGCGCCGAGTTCGGGGTGTGGCTCGGACGGTATTTCTCGCTTGACGACGACCGCTTCAACGACCTGCTGCTGGCGGTGAACGAGGCGATCGCCAATGCCGCGGAATTCGCCTATGTCGACGCCGCGGAGCGCGGGACGGTCGACGTGCGCGCGGCCTACGACGACGACTCGGACACCCTGGCGGTGATCGTCGACGACCGCGGCCGGTGGCGTCAGAAGAAGCCGGTCCAGTACCAGCAGCAGATGCGCGGCCGCGGCATCCCCCTGATGGAGGCGCTGGCCGACGACGTCGCCATCGACCGCACGGCGCAGGGCACCCGAGTCACGTTGACCTGGAGCGGCCTGACGGCCCCCGGCTACAGCGCCTGATCAGCCCGACTGCGCCAGCAACTGCTGGACGCGTTCCTCGCGCGGCAGCACCGGACCGTCCTCGAGGGATTCGCCGACCCCGAGTTCGGTGAGCCCGGCGCCGGTCAGCAGAGAGGTGCCATAGGCGGCCAGCACGAGTTTCTGATCGTCGCTATGTCCGTCCTCGACCAGCATCGCGCCGATGAGGCAGATGACGGCCATCTTGAAGGCGTTGAACGCCCGGTACCAGGGCCGGTTCGTGACCGTGATGCCGCTGACCGACTCGTAATGCGCGAGCAGGGCGTCGACGGACAGGGCCGCGGGGTGGCTGTTGATCCCGACCGGCTGCATCCACAGCATTTCCAGCCACCCGATGTCGGTGAGCGGGTCGCCGACCGTCGTCATCTCCCAATCGAAGACCGCGCTGACCTCGCCGCCGGTGAACGCGAAGTTGCCCGGTTTCGCGTCGCCGTGCACCAGCGTGACCTTCGGACACGGCGCCGGCTTGCCGGCCATTAGTTCCCGGTGCAGCCGCTCCAGGGCCGGCAGGGGGCCGCGCTTGACCCGGTTCATCTCCTCGGCCCAGTGCCCGAGTTCGCGGTCGAGGTGGCCGGCGCCATCGTCGAGGGTGTCCAGCCCGGTGCGGCCGAGGTCGACGGCGTGGATGGCGGCCAGCTGTTCGACCAGGCTCTGACACATCCGCACCACCGTCTGCTCGGTGGCGTCGGCCGGCGGTTCCATCTCGTAGACGTCGCCGCCGACCCGTTCCATCACGAAGAACGGCCTGCCGAGGACGTCGCCGGTCGGCTCGAGCCATAAAACCGGTGGGACTCGAACCGGCGTATCGGCCAGGGCGCGCAGGATCGTGAACTGGCGCACCAGATCGTAAGGCTCCAGCAATGCGGGTGGTCGGGGGCGCAGCCTCAACACGACGTCTTGGCGATCGTCACGACCGCCGCGCCGGGTGACCACGCCCAGCGTCATCATCTCGGCCGAGTGCCCGAAGCTCACCCGATCGATGCCCTCGAGGCGGACGTCGTCGGCGCCCGGCACTTGGGTACGCAGCCAGCCGCTCAACCTCTGTTCCAGCTCGGCGCCCAGCGTCATTGGCCAACCCCCTCGCCGTCCGCGGGCAGCCGATCGACCGGGGTCTTGTCCTGGGTGAACGCGGACATATCCATCGCCGTCCAGTTGGGGTAGCGGCGATAGCCCTGCCCGCCGAGCAGCAATTCGAAGATGCCCCAACCGGTCTCGCCGTCACGCTCGAACCGCATCAGCTGGTCTAGGGCCATCGATTTGCCCTCGGTCTCGGCGAGTTGCCCGGGATCGCGACTGTCCCAGGCGAAATGGATGAAGTACGCGCCGCCACCCAGGTCCTCGTATTGGCAGTGCGCCATCGGCAGGCCGTAGTAGGCGTTGACCTCCGGATGGGGCGTATCGGCGAACACGCGATGAGCGTTGCCGTCCTCGTCGGTGAAGACGAGCGCCGCGCGGGTGGGCCGCTTGCAGTCGCCGTCGAATTCGACCTCGTGCTCGATCTGGACGAAGCGTTTCGACAGGGTCCCGTCGGCGTAGGTGATGCCGCCGTCGACGTAATTGACCGTGCCGTCCGATGATTCGATGACCCAGGCCTCGATGGCGTGGTCGTCGAAACCGGCGTCGAGCCACAGCCAGAAGTCGATCTGGTCGGAGATCCGCACCCCGAAGGTGCGGTCGCGACCGCCATGGAAGCCGTCGACGCTGATGCGCTCGCCGTCGATCTGCACCCATCCGCTCCACCGCCCCGGCTCCTTCATGTGGTACATGTCCGCGAGCAATTCGCCATCCTTGCCGTGCACCTTCATCGGCAACAGCTCCCACATCGGGGCCGTGGGTTCGTAATAGAGCTCCCACTCGATTCCGGAGTTGTTGGGCTCGATGTCCAATCGCCACTTCTTCAGCGGCTCGACGCAGGTCCAGCGCATCGGCCCGGCGCTCAGGTCGCCGCGATCGTCGCCGCTGACCGGGCGCCCGGACAACAGGTCCCAGTGCCGGCCGTCGGCGAGGCTGACCTTGACGTAGCCCAGCCCGCTGGCGGTATTCGGGTTATTGCCGTAGCCACTGGCCAGCAGCATGGTGCCGTCCGGCGAGGCGGCGAAGAAGTAGCACCGATCCGACCACGTCGGGTCGGAATTGTGCACCTGGTCGAACGTCGTCGGAAGCTGGTGGGTGAAGGATTCGTCCGCGGCGGAGTACCCCATCGATCGCCCTTTCTAAATAGTAAAGTTGTTGTGCTGCAATTGGATTCAACCGCGAGGCGGACCTCGCCGAATTCTGCTTGCGTCAGATAACAAAGCAGCACAACGTATCCCGTAACATCGCCGCCATGGAACCGAGCCGGCGGTGGGGCGACGACCGCGCGATCCTCGACGACGAGGAGGCCCGCAGCCGAATCCTGGACGCCGCGGGCCGCTGCATCGTCCGGCGCGGCAACACCCAGTTCCGGATGGGCGAAGTGGCCGACGAGGCGGGGGTGTCACGGTCGACGGTGTACCGGTACTTCCCGGCTCGCGACGATGTCCTGCTGGGCCTGATGCTGACGCGCGTGGACAGCGCGCTGTCCGAGTTGGTGCGCTCGTTGCCCGCTCCGGACGACCCGGTTCGATCACTGCCCGAGATGGTGCTGGCCCGGGTGGAGTCGGTGGACGGCAACGCGCTGAACGAAGCGTTGTTCGCCGCCGAGAGCACCGCGGTGGCCTCGGCGCTCGAGAAGGGTTCGGAACCCATCGTGGAGCTGCTGATGCGGCATTACGGTCCGCTGCTGACCCAATGGAAGGCGGCGGGGTTGCTCTACCCCGACGTCGATTTCCGGTCGATCGTGCAGTGGTTGCACACCACGACGCTGTTTTTACTGGCTCCGTCGTGGCGATATCGCCCCGCCGCGGACAAACGAGAATTCGTCGAGCAGTTCGTGGTGCGGGCCCTGGTGCCACAGATCAGACAATAATCGTATATTGTCTGATGTCCAGACGTTCAATTGGTTTTGCCCGGCGCCACCGGTGTTAAAGCACAGCGCCGCGGCCGGCTGGCAAATCGGGATGGATGGGCATGAAAACTCCTGTGGGACAAGCGTTTTCTATCCTCGGCCTGGCCGCTCACCTGGGCCGCGGCGCGGGCCGGGTGGCCACCGACGCGGTGGTGGGCGGCCGGTTCGGCCTTCCCCGGACGGTCGAAGACATCGACCCGGCGGTCCTATCCCGGGTCATGGGCACCACCGTTCGATCCATCCGCGTCCTGAGCAGGGACGCGGGCACGTCCTCGCGCGGCCGCCTGGTCCTGACCGGCAAGAACGTCCCCGAATCGGTGTTCGTCAAGGTCGCGGCACAGACCGCCGCCACCCGGCTGATGGGCGAACTCGGGCGCCTCGGACAAACCGAGGTGCGGTTCTATCGTGAGCTCGCGCCGCAGGTCATCGGCGTCCCCTATTGCTACGGCGCGGCGTTCGACGGCTCGACCGGCCGCTACCTGCTGGTTTTGGAGGACCTGCCGGCCGAGTCGTGCGAGTTCCCGGACACGCTGCACCCGCTGTCGGCCGACCAGGCCAGCCTGATCATCGAGCTGCTGGCCGAGCTGCACGCCACCTTCTGGGGCCGGCTGCCGCGCGACGGACGCGGCCCGATGGGCTGGCTGTACACGCCGTCCGGCGACGTCACGTCCCTGTTGACCGGTTCGTTGATGCACACCTCGATCAAGCGGCTCGCCGAGCGCACGACGATCCCGGTCGACGCTGGCAGGTTCATCGCCGACAACTACCGCGCCGTCGCCGCACTCATCGACACTCCCCCGCACACCGTCATGCACGGCGACGCCCACCCGGGCAACATGTACTTCCATGGCGGCAAGGCCGGGCTGCTGGACTGGCAGGCGGTGCGCCGGGGACACCCCTCCCGCGAACTGGCCTACACGCTGATCACCAGCCTGACGCCCGAAGACCGGCAGGCCAACCAGCGCGAACTCCTTGACGACTACCGGCGGGCGCTGATCGCGTCCGGCGGCCCCGACCTGGACCGCGACGACCTGTGGCTGCGATTTCGCCAGGGCGCGCTGTACGCCTACGTTGCCCCGCTGATCACCACCGGCATGGGCGGGATGCAGGTCGAAGACATCGCGATGGAAGGCCTGCGCCGTGGCGCCGCCGCGCTCGACGATCTGGAAACCGTCGCCGCCCTGAAGAGCTCCCTGTAGGCCGGCCCAATTCGGCTGAGGCTATTGCCTTCGTCGCACCAAGAGTTACGCTACCTTGCGTAGCGAAATGCTGCGCGCCTTCCGGCTCAGCCCTCCAGACACAGCCCACGGCGGCGAAGAGGAGCCTCATGTTCGACCTCAAGATCATCGGTGGAACCGTCGTCGACGGCACGGGCGCGGAACGCTACCCGGCCGACATCGGCATCAAGGACGGCAAGATCGTCGACGTCGTGCGCCGCACCGCCGACGGACCCGCGATGAGCGGGGAGGCGGCCGAAACCATCGACGCCACAGGGCATGTGGTGGCTCCCGGCTTCGTGGACATCCACACCCACTACGACGGCCAGGTCAGCTGGGACAGCCTGCTGGAACCGTCCAGCGGCCACGGCGTGACCACGATCGTGACCGGCAACTGCGGCGTCGGCTTCGCCCCCGTGCGGCCCGGCAGCGAGCAGTGGCTGATCGAGCTGATGGAGGGCGTCGAGGACATCCCCGGCACCGCGCTGACCGAAGGCATCACCTGGGGCTGGGAGACCTACCCCGAGTACCTCGATGCGGTTGGCAAGCAGAAGTTCTCCGTCGACGTGGGCAGCCAGGTCGCGCACGGCGCCGTTCGCGCCTACGCGATGGGCGAGCGCGGCGCCCGCAACGAACCGGCCACCCCCGAGGACATCGAGGCGATGGGCCGGCTGGTTCGTGAGGCGATCGAGGCCGGGGCACTCGGCTTCTCCACGTCGCGCACGATGGGCCACCGCGCGATGGACGGCGAACCGGTCCCCGGCACCTTCGCGGCCGAGGAAGAGCTGTTCGGTCTCGGCCGCGCCATGGCGGCCGGCGGTCAAGCGGTGTTCGAGCTGGCGCCGCAGGGCGCCGCCGGCGAGGACATCATCGGTCCCAAAAAGGAATTGGACTGGATGCGGCGACTCAGCGCCGAGATCGACCGGCCGGTGTCCTTCGCGCTGATCCAGGTGGACGCCGATCCGAAACTGTGGCGCGAGATGCTCGACCTGTCGGCGGACGCGCATGCGGCGGGCGCCCGCCTCCATCCGCAGATCGCGGCGCGGCCATTCGGCATGATGATCGGCTTCCAAGGGCATCACGGATTCAGCCACCGGCCCACCTACCGCCGGCTCAAGGCGGAGTGCGCCCGTGACGAGCTCGCGCAGCGGCTGGCCGACCCCGCGGTGAAGGCCGCAATCCTGTCCGAGGACGACCTACCCGTCGACCCCACCTTGTTGTTCGACGGGATGTTCGCCCTGGTGCAGCACTCGCTGGGCAGGCTCTTTGCGCTCGGCAATCCCCCCGACTACGAGCCGACCCCCGACCGCACGGTGGCGGCCATCGCGAAGGCCCGCGGCGAGGACCCGCTGTCCACGCTGTACGACCTGATGCTGGAGTCCAACGCGACCAACATGCTGATGCTGCCCTTGTTCAACTACGCCGACGGCAACCACGACGCGATTCGCGAGATGATGCTGCACCCGGCCGGCGTGCTCGGGCTCTCCGACGGCGGCGCCCACTGCGGGATGATCTGCGACGCGTCCTACCCGACGTTCCTGCTCACCCACTGGGCGCGGGACCGACGCCGGGGCGAGAAGCTGTCGCTGGAGTACGTGATCCGCAAGCAATCCCGCGACACCGCTCACCTGTTCGGGCTCACCGACCGCGGCACCATCGAGCCCGGCAAGAAGGCCGACATCAACGTCATCGACATGGACGCCCTGACCCTGCACCCGGCGGCAATGGCGTTTGACCTGCCCGCCGGTGGGAACCGAATCCTGCAGGGGGCCAGCGGTTATGCCGCGACCATCGTCAGCGGAACGGTGACCCGCCGCAAGGACGTCGACACCGGCGCCCGCCCCGGACGGCTGGTCCGCGGAGCGCGCTGAGAACTCCCTCGATGGCGACGGCGGCCGGCAACCCGGCGCGGACCCGCGACGAGGATGCCATCGGCACCCCGCCGGATAACCCCACGCTGGTGCCCGCCGAGCGCTACTACTCCCCCGCCTTCGCCGCGCTCGAAACGCAGCGGATGTGGCCGCGGGTGTGGCAACTGGCCTGCATGGTCGACCACGTCGCCGCACCCGGCGACTACTTTGAATACCGCTGCGGCCCTTACGGAGTGCTGATCGTCCGGGACGACGACGGGGCGCTCCGCGCGTTCCAGAACGTCTGCCGGCATCGCGGCAATTCGCTGTGCACCGGATCCGGCTCGGGCCTGCGCGAACTCAAGTGCGGCTATCACGGGTGGACCTGGGACCTTGCCGGGGCGCTCAAACGGGTGCCCAACCGCAAGGGCTTCGGCTCGTTGCGGATGTCCGACTTTCCGCTGATACCGGCTCGCGTCGACACCTGGGCCGGGCTCGTCTTCGTCAATCTCGATCCGGGCGCGGTGTCGTTGACCGAATACCTGGAGGCGGTGCCCGACGACATCGCCTGGTGTCACCTGGAGGATTTCCGCTGCTACGCCACGCTCACCGTCGAGGTCGATGCCAACTGGAAGACGATCGCCGACGGATACAGCGAGACCTACCACATCCAGACCCTGCATCCCGAACTGCTGCGCTGCGTCGATGATATCCATGCGCCGCAACAGATTTGGGGCCATACCGGGAAGTCGGATCAGCCCTATGGCGTGCAAAGCCCACGCTTCGACGGCGCGCTGAGCGACGAAGAGGTGTGGAACGCCTACGTCTACACGCAGGGGGCGCTGATGGGCGCGGCCGAGGGCACGCCCTTCCCCGCCGACGAACGCCGGCCGGGCCAGACGGTTGCCGACCTGATCGCCGACCGGACCCGTGCCTTCGCCGCGAGCCGCGGTGTCGATCTCAATTGGGCTGATACGGATCGGATGACCCGATTGCACCAGTACAACGTGTTTCCCAACATGACGCTTTTGACCAACGCCGACCACCTGACCGTCATGTGCTCGCGGCCCGCCCCCGACCCCTCCCCCGACAAGGGCGAGCTGATCATGTTCTTGATGACGCGAATGCCGCCGGGTGCGCCGCGCACCAAGCCGACGGACGTCCGCATGGCGGCCGATGCGGCCGAGCCCGGCGTGGTGCTCACCCAAGACATCGCGGTGCTGCCCAGCTTGCAGCGCGGTATGCATCAACCCGGTTTCACCCACATGGTGCTGTCCAGCGAGGAACGACGCGTGATCAACATGCATCGCAACCTGGAACGCTACCTCGAGTTGCCCACGTCCCAGCAAATGAGCGGTGGTGCGTCGAAGTGATATCTCGCAACATAATTCGTGTTCGCAGCGCGAAAGTGGCGCCTATCGATTTACAATCCCGCTTGTGATGACCCCGTCTTACCCCTGGGGGGACGATCGAGGGCAACTTGCGCGGCGGCTTCGGCTGCCATATGAGACGCTCCGCCGACGGCGGGCGTTACGTCTGTGCCACAGTTTCGAACGGGTGGGTGTTCGAACGGCACCGGAGCGGTTGCGGCAAATGCTGGAGGGCGCGCCGCTGGCCGCCCACGAACTGATGAACGTGAACTTCGCGTTGATCGCGATCCGGCTCGACCGCGAATTGCGTGCCGCGCGCTACAAGCGGCTCAGACAGCGCGGCACCCGCTCCCTGATGTTCGCGGGCCTGGTCATGGTGGTGCTGAACTTCCTGGTGTGCATGGCCTACCTGCTGCTGCTGAACCTGACGGAGCAGTCGGCGCCCCTCTAGGTCCTCAGCGCGGCGCGACGATGCCGTTGTCGTACGCGTAGACGATCGCGGCTGCCCGGTCGCGCAGATCGAGCTTCCCGAAGATCCGCCCGATGTGGCTCTTGACCGTGACGCCCGAGATGCACAGTTGGTCGGCGATCTCCGTATTCGACAGGCCCTGGCCGATCAGCGTCAGCACGTCGAGCTCGCGGGTGGTCAGCTCGCCGATCGCGGCGCCGCGCGGCCCGGGCGCGGCCTTGCGGTACGTGGTGAGCACCCGCGAGGTCACCGCGGGATCGAGATAGCTGTCGCCCCTGGCGACCGCCCGCACCGCGCGGATCAGCTCCTCGGCCGACGAGTCCTTGAGCACGAACCCCGCCGCGCCGGCCCGCGGCGCCCCCGACAGCAGCTCGTCCTCGTTGAAGGTGGTCAGCGCGAGCACCGGCGGCCGGCCGCCCAGCCTGCGCGTCGCCTCGATGCCGTCGATGCGGCGCATCCGCAGATCCATCACGACGACGTCGGGCCGGTGCTCGGCCACCGCCACGGGCACCTCGTCACCGTCGGCGCATTCGGCGACGACGGCGAAACCGTCCTTGCGGCGCAGGATCCGGCGCAGGCCAGACCGCACCAGGTCCTGATCGTCGACGAGCAGCACGCTGATCTCGGGCGTCGCGTCGATCATGCCTTGCACCACCATGGGCGCCAGGCCGTATCGCCTTCGTGCAGTGGGATTTCGGCGCACACCGACCAGCCGTCTCGGGTGGGGCCGACCTCGATGGCCCCGCCGAGCAGCTCGACGCGCTGGCGCATGCCGCGCAAGCCACGCCCTTCGGCCGACTGCGCGGCCATCACCGCCGCGGGAAGCAGATTGGTGATGGCGAGCCGCGCGGATAACGGCGAAATATCTAACACCACACCGGCTTTCGACTCCGGCGCATGCTTGGCGATGTTGGCCAGTGACTCCTGGGTAATGCGGTACAGCGCGAGGCCGACCGCGGCCGACACGTGATCGGTGGGGCCCTCGAGGCATAGGCCGACGGCCAGACCGGCCCGCTGGAAACCCTCGACGAGGGCTGCGATGTCGTCGATGCCGGGTTCGGGCGTGGTCTGCGCGGTCTTGGTGGGCCAGTTGTCGAGCAGCCCGACGGTGCGTCGGATGTCGGCCATCGCCTGGCGGCCGAGCTTCTCGGCCTGTTGCAGCGCCTCGACCGCGTCATCGACGTCGCGGTCCTGCTGCAGCGCCCGGCGAGCGCCGGTCACATGCAACAGGGTGATGCTGAGCGAATGCGCGATGACGTCGTGCACTTCGCGGGCGATGCGGCGGCGTTCGTCGGCGGCGGCGTGCTCGGCCAGCATCTCCTGCGCCTCAATCTGTTCGGCCAGCAGCAGCCGCTGGGTGCGCATCACGTAGCCGAGCAGCCAACCCACCGCGATGAAACCCAGATACAACGCGATCGCGTCTAGGCGGTGCAGCGCCGACGCCGTGAGCAGCAGCGCCGCTGCCGACGCCGCGGCCAGCAAGCCGCCCAGAACCGAGGCCAACGTCGCGACCGACAAGACCATCAGCACCAACAACGCCGGCGCGAAATCGGCCTGTATCGGCGTCGATGTGCCGAATAGAGTCAGCGCGGTGGCCGCCGACCAGGTCGCCCACAACGGCCAGGGCGTGATTTTCATGTTGAAGACGAAGAACGCCAGCTCGGTTGATAGGGCCAGGGCGAACGCGGTCAGCGCCACGGGCAGGTCGGCTGCGGGCCGCTGCAGCGTCCCGATCACGCCGCCGAGCACGAGGCTGACATCGACGGCGATCAGCGAGGTCCACGTGATGCCGACGGGAAGCAGCTCGCTGCGTCGGCGAAGCTGTTCCCGCAGGTGATCCACTGCGGCGCGCGACATCGTCCAATCCTAGAAGAGCTCGCCGTTTCGTCACATCCTCCCGCGGTCGGCACCCGTCTCCGCCCTTAGTAGGAGCCAAAGACTGCACTTCGGCACGACGCGCGGCGGAGGGCAGTTTTCCTAACGTCGAGGCATGACATGGACACTGCTGCACGACCGCATGGCCTTCATGGCCGAGGTGATACGAGCCGCCGAGACGGACCCCGAGGCGGCGCTTGCGTTGATCGACAACTCATCCGAGGTGTCCGAGCTGTTCGGCGACGAGGAGGGCCTGATGCTCTCGCTCGGCCAGCGCTGGATCACGATGCTGGTGGCCAAGCTGGATCAGGCCGCCTACGAGGGCGCGCCGGCCGAACAGGTGCGTGCCGATCTCGAGGCCGCCCATCCCGGGCTGCACGCGCTGGTGAAGATCGGCACCCGTCGCTCGCTGCGCGTGCGCTCGCTTACGCGCGGTGAGCATGTGGCGGTCGGCTTGTTCGGCGGGCCCACCAGCGAACGGCAGACCGTTGCATGACCGCATGGGCAGCCTTGCGCGACTGACCAGCCGGTACGCGGTCCTCGTCGTCGGCCTCTGGGTGCTGGCGGCGGGCGTCGCGAATGTGGCTGTCCCGCAGCTGGAGCGGGTGGTTGACTCCCATGCCAGGTCCTTCATGCCTCCCGGCGCGCCCAGCGCGGTGGCCGCGGCGCGGGCTGCCCAGCTGTTCAACCAGACCCCCAGCAACAACTTCGTTTACGTTGTGCTGGAACGCGATCAGCGGCTGACACCGCAGGATCGCCGCTTCTACGATGCGCTGACGACAGCGCTCGGCTCGGATCAGCGTCATGTGTACGCGGTGACCGACCTGTGGTCGCAGCCGGCCACGGCCGCCGGTGCGCAGAGTTCGGACGGTAAGGCGGTCAGCGTGATGGTGCGGCTGGCCGGCATGCTCGGCACCGCACAGGCGCGCGACTCGGTGAATACCGTGCGCGGGACCCTCCACAAGCTCTCACCACCGGCAGGCCTGCAGGTCCATGTCACGGGCCCCGGCGCCACCATCGTCGACGAATTCTCGGCGATCGACCGCCAGATGCTCGGAATCACCGCCGCCACCATCGGTCTCATCCTGCTGCTGTTGCTGGTGGTCTACCGATCGCCGGTTGCGGCGGCGATCCCCCTGATTTCGGTCGGGCTCGCCCTGGCCCTGGCCCGCGCTGTCGTCGCCGCCCTGGGCCAAGCCAACGTGGTTGAGGTATCGCTGTTTTCAGTGGCGCTGATGGCGGCTATGACGCTCGGGGCCGGCACCGACTACGCGATCTTCCTGGTCGGCCGCTACCACGAAGGCCGGCGCCGCGGCGTCGAGCCGGGCCAGGCGTTGACGCAGGCCTACCGCTCCATCGCGCCCGTGGTCATCGGATCTGCGCTGACCGTATCGGTGGCGCTGGCGTGTTTGGTGTTCGCGAAGGTCGGCTCGTTCCGCAGCGCCGGGTTGCCGTGCGCCATCGGCATTCTCGCGACGATGGTGGCCGCACTGACCCTGACACCCGCGCTCATGACCCTGGCGATACGCCGCGGATATCTGGAGCCGCGGCCGTCTACCACCGCGCGTCGCTGGCGGCGCGTCGGAACGGCCGTCGCGCGCTGGCCGGGACCAATCCTGGTCACCGCGCTGGCGTTGATCCTGCTGGTCGCGCTGCCGCTGGTCAGCATGCGGGTCGGCTTCAACGAACCCGCCGCCACGCCGTCGTCCACCGACTCCAATCGCGGCTATGCCAGCTCCGACCGGCATTTCGCGGCCAACGCGCTGCTGCCCGATGTCGTCGCCGTCCAGGCCGACCACGACCTGCGTAACCCGGCCGGCCTGATCGCCATCGAGCGCATCACCCGCCACATCATGGCGGTGCCGGGGGTGCGGGCGGTGCAGTCCGCCAGCCGGCCCGACGGCAAGGTGCCCGAACAGGCGACGTTGAGCTACCAGGCCGGTGTGCTCGGCCGTCAGTTCGGCGACACCATGGATTCGCTGACCCAGCGCCTCAAGCGGGTTTCCGAGCTGGACAGCGCGCTGGCACAAACCCAGCTTGCCGTCGACGGGTTGGGTAACGGATTGCGCGGTGGCAGCGCCGGATTGGCCGATATGTCCGGCGCCGCGGAGGACATGCGGGCCGGGATGGACGGGCTGGAGCGCAACGTCACGACCGTGTCGGGCTACCTCGACCCGTTGCGCGACTTCGTCGGACGGACCCCCGACTGCGCCACCAATCCGATCTGCTCGACGGTGGACCGCGTGCTCCAGCCCGTCGACAGCCTGGTGCAGACCTCCACGCGCCTGGGCTCGGGCGCCGCGAAGCTCACCAGCGGCTCGAGCACGGCCGCCACCGCGATGGCCACCCTGCCGCAGAGCGTCACGTCGATGAAAGACGCCTTGGGGCAGGCGCGTTCGGCCACACATGACCTGCTGAGCTTGTCCGACACGCTCGGACCCCAAATGCGTCAGTTGACCGATTACATGAACGAGATCGCCACCCAGTTTCAGGGCAGCGCCGCGGCGGACTTCTATATGCCGCAGCGGGCGTTGACCGACCCGCGGTACACCACGGCGCTTAGCCACCTGATCTCCGAGAATGGCCGCGCCGCTTACCTGTTGGTGTATGGCGATGGCTCGGAGTGGGGCGCCGACGGCGCCAAGCGGGCGGACCAGGTGCGCGCCGCGATCAAGGAGGCCACCAAGGAGGGCACCCTGACCCCGACCGAGGTCGACCTCGCCGGGGTCGGCCCGGTGACCGCCGATCTGCAGCGCTTTGTCGCGAGCGACACCGAGCTATTGGTAGGCGCCGCGCTGGTCCTCATCTTCCTGATCGTCACCGCCATGTTGCGCAGCCCGGTCGCGGGATTGGTCGTCGTCGGAACCGTCGTCACGTCCTACGCGTCGGCCATCGGTGCCAGCGTGCTGATTTGGCAGCACCTGCTTCATCACGACCTGCACTGGGCTGTGGCGCCGATCGCCTTCATCGCGCTGATCGCGGTCGGCGCGGACTACAACCTGCTGCTGGCGTTGCGCATCAAACAGGAAGCGGCGGCGGGTCTGAAGACCGGCATCATCCGGGCATTCGGTGCAACCGGCGGGGTGGTCACCGTCGCCGGCGTCATCTTCGGGCTGACCATGCTGGCGCTGCTGAGTAGCAGTGTGCTCAGCATCGCCCAGATCGGCACGACGATCGCGGTCGGGTTATTGCTGGACACCCTGGTGGTACGGGCCTTCATCGTGCCGTCCATCGTGGCGCTGTTGGGCCGGTGGTTCTGGTGGCCGAGCCCACTCCCCCGCCGCGTCGTCACGCCGACGGTGAAAGCGCCCGAGCCGCAACTGGTTACTGCTGCGGCGGTGTGACCGACGACGGCAGCCCGACCAGCACACCTTCGACGTCACCGTCGACGCTGACCAGCAAGCCACGCCCCGGCGGCAACGTCTGGGCCCGGACGTTTCGGTTGATCCGGTTCTGTGGATCGTTATCCATGTACAGCTGGGCCACTTTCGCCGAGTTCTGGAACCGCATCCACGGATCCATCTGCAGCGTCGCCCAGTTCGCACTGTTGCGCGTGGTGAAGACGTGCAACCCGATCTGCCGCGCGCGCTCCATCAGCTTCCACAGCGCCGCGCCCACCGGCGGCTTGGGCGGGTAGCTCTGGTCCGGACGCAGGTCCTGGATGTCATCGATGAGCACGAAGTGCCGCGGGCCCTCCCACGGCTTGAGTTCGCGTAACTCCTCCTGGCTCAGGCCTTTCGGGGGTAGCCGCGGCAGCAGGACCTGTTGCGCCAGTGCGGTGATCACCTCGTCGATCTCGTCCTGGTCGTAGGCGTAGGCGCTTACATAACCGGGCCCGTGCAGATCCCGCAGACCGTGCGGTGCGGTCTTGGGGTCGATCAGCGTCAGCTGCGCCTCTTCCGGGCTGAACCGGTTCATGATCGCCTCGCCAATGGCGACCAGCGACATGGTTTTTCCGCAGCCCTGCCGCCCCAAGATCATCAATCCGGGACTCTCGCGCAGCTTGATGGGGACGGGACCCAGTTCGTGCCGCTCGCCGATCGCGAAGCTGATCGAGAGGTCGTCGCCGCTGGGGTGCGCGGCCTCGTAGTCCAGGATCGCCTTCAGCGCCACCCGCTGCGGCAGTCGCTGCAGGGTGGCGTGCTTGGTCACGCCGGCGACCTCCGCGATGCGGGCACCGACGTCGACGATGCTGACAATCGCACCGGTGGTGGGATCGGTCAGCGCCGGCACACCCACGCGCAGCTCGTGCAGGCTGTCGGTCAGACCGAAGCCGGGCCGGTTCAGTGTTCGCCGGGCCGCGTCGCGCGATTCGAGCGACGAATGGCCCATCTGACTTTCGCTGGGATCGGCCAACCGCAATTGGATTCGCGCCGTGGCGTTTTGCAGCAGGCTCTGCCGCTGCCCGTGAATCCAGCCGCCGGCGCTGCACATCACGTGCACCCCGTATTCGGGGCCACGGCTGCTCAACGAGATGATCCGGTCGCCGAGCACGGTGTCTTTCGAGTACAGGTCGTCGTAGTCGTCGACCACCACGAAGACGTCGCCGAACGGGTCGTTAGCGTCGGTGCCGCCCAGGCCGTCGCTGCCCGGCGCGAACCGGCGTTCGCGGAAGCCGTCGAGGTCGATCTTGAGGCGACGGAACGAATCCTCGCGGGCGTCGATCAAGGCGTCCATGCTGCTCAGGATTCGCTCGATGCCTTCGGCGTCCTTCGGCGACACGATGTCGGTGACGTGGGGCAGCGAGGCGGCCTGGGCGAGGGTCGCCCCGCCGATGCAGAAGAACGTCACGCGCGACGGACTGTACATCGTTGCGGCCGAACACATCAGCGTCATCAGTGTGGTGGTCTTGCCGCGCTGCTTGGCGCCCACCACGATCACGTTGCTGCGCAACGCGTCCACCGCATGCACGATCTGCTTGGACTCCTCCGGGATGTCCATGACGCCGACCGGGAACATCAGGCCCGGGTTGCGCCCATAGTCGACGTGCCAGGGCTTGCCGCGGTATCCGGCGACGAGGGCGTCGATGGACTCGGGCTCCTCGAGCGGCTCCAGCCACGGCCGGCGCGGTGAGCGGTGCGGCACATCGTGCAGCGACTCCCGCAACACGTCGACGATCTTCTTCCGCTTGAAACCGTCGTCGTAGTAGAGGAATTCGTCGGGCTCGGCGTCGACAGCCGCGGCGGCCTCGAGTGCCGTGGCGTCGGAGGCGTCCAGTGGCTGGAACTGCCAGTTGTACAACCGCGGCTTGGTCAGCGTCATGTCGACGGTGGTGGCGACCTCCTTGGTCTTCGGCACCACGAACGGGGCGGAGAGGTAGAAGCAGCGGAACGGTTCCAGGTCACGCGGCCCCACCTTGAGCAGACCGAAACCGTTTTCCTTGGACGGCAGGTGGTAGGCGGCGTCAGAGCCGATCACCTCGCGGCTGTCGTCACCGGACTCGGCGCGCAGCGCGATGCGGAAGGCGATGTTGGACTTGACCTTTTGCAGCGAGGACAGGTCCAGCCGCTGCCCGCCCAGCATGAAGAAGACGTTCGCACCGCGGCCTTCCTGGCCGATGTGGATGATGAGGTTGATCCACTTCTCGTGGTTGGCGAACAGCTCCAGGTACTCGTCGACGATGACGAGTAGGACCGGGACCGGCGGCAGATCGCGCCCGGCGAGCCGGATCTCCTCGTAGTCGTTGGCGTCACGCGCGCCCACCGAGGTGAACAGCTCGTAGCGCTGCTTGATCTCACCGTCGATGACCCTGCGCATCCGCTCGGCCAGGTGCCGTTCGTCCTTGCCGAGGTTCGACAGCGCGGCCACCACATGCGGGATGCCCAGGATGTCCTGCGCCGCCGACTCGAACTTCATGTCGACGAAGATGACGTTGAACGTCTCCGGGGAGTGCGTCAGCGCGATGCCGTAGACCAACGACAGGAAGAACTCCGACTTACCCGAGCCACTGGTGCCGATGACGACGGAGTGGAACCCGAAGCCGCCGAAGTCCTTGGCGCGGATGGTGATGTTCTGCAGCTCGCCGTTGGGTTTGGCGCCGACCGGGACCTCGCACCAGCGCTCGTCACCGCGGCCGCGACGTTCGGCCCACAGCCGGTCGACGTCAAGGTCCCTAGGGTCGTTGATGCCCAGCGCCCGCAACAATTCGGTTGCGCCGCTGACCGAGTCGGCGATCTCGCTGCGGCTAGTCGGTGACCAGCGGGCCATCGCCCGCGCGTAGCGGTAGGCGCGGTGCACGGAAAGCTGGTCGGCGTGGGCGAAGAACTTGTTGCGGACCCGCAGCAGTGGTGCCGGGCGGTCGTCTTCGCCGTCGGCGTCGGAGCCGTTGCGGTGCAGGACGACCTCGCCGTTGACCGAGCCGTTGGGCGAGCTGTGGCGTTCGCTGAGGTCGAACACCTGGTCGTCGGCGAAGCCCACGCCGGCGCCGATCCGGGAAGCAATGCGCAGCAGGGTGATTCCCGCCTTGCCGACCTGGCCGACGACGCTCTCCCACGCGTCGGGGCTGCCGGTGTTGTCGTCGACGATCACCAGATGCGGGCCCAGGTCGACCGTGTCCGCACCGGTTTCCAGGGTCGATCCCATCGCGGTGGGGCTGGCCGCGGCCAGCGGGGTCCAGGCCCCACGCTTGCCCTTCATGTGCAGCTCGGCGCCGAGGGTCTCTTCGAGTTCCTCGGGCGTGGCGAAGACCAGGCGCCGAAACCCGCAGGCGTCGAAGAGTTCGTCGTGCAGGTTGTGCGGCAGCCACACGATCCACGACCACACCTCGGGGTTGCGGGTCACCACCAACAGCTTGACGTCGCGCGGGTTGTGAAAGACCGCCAGCGAGCACAGCACCGAGCGCATCAGCGACCGGAGCCGGTCCAGGTCCTCGCCGACGAAGCTGAATCCGGGCGCCGAGCGCAGGTTGACCACCTTGGCGATGTCGCGAATCTTGCGCTGCTCCAAGATGAAATCGCGAAGCGCCTGCCCGGTGACCGGTTCGAGTTCCTCGTCGGAGGCGATGTCGGGCCAGGTCACCGACAACACCGAGTCCGGCGCGTGCTGCACGCCGGTGCCGAGCCGCACCTCCAGGAAGTCCGCGTCGCCGCGCCCGCGTTCCCACATCCGCGGGCCGCCGATGATGGCCCCGAGACCGCGGGGGTCGGCGTGCACGGAGTTCTGCCATTCCCGTTGCGCGCACACCGCGGTCTGGATCTCGTCTCGGTTGCCGTCGAGATCGCGCAGGTAGCGGCGACGGCCCTTTTCCATTTCGCCCCAAGTGATCTTGCGAGCTCGGCCGAAGCGGCCGGAGAAGGCCAGCATGCTGAAGGCGCCGATGCCCATGAGGGGGAAGAAGCCGGTGGTCAGGCTGCGCACGCCGGAGACGTAGAGCATGACGATGGTGCCGATGAGCGCGACGATCAGCGCCGGCACACCGATCATCACCCAGATGTTGCGCGGCTCGCGCTCCGGCAGCGCGATCGGTGCGCTGGGCGCCACCCGGACCGGTTTCGGCGGCTCGATCTTGACGCGGTTGATGGGGAACGCTTTCTTGGACATTCTCTAGCCTCCCGGCTTCGCCGATGTCGTCACCACAGCCACCTTGCCGAGCGCGGGGACGGTGTCCCGCGCCAAAAGCGCTGCCTCCCTTGACAGTGCCGGGCCCGCGGCGAAAGTCCGCAGCAGCGGCCAGGGTGCCTGCACCGCCGACCCCGGGTCAAGCCCGAGCGCGCGCAACGTCGTGTCGTCGTTGGTGATGCCGAACCGCACCCCGTTGTCAGAAACCCAGAACAACGATTCCCGGGAGTCGGACGTGACCACGCCGCTGGTCGACGTCACGAAATTCGCCGCGCCCGGCAACACCAGCACCTGGTTGGCGACCACCGAGGCCGGGTCGCGGTCGTCACGCACCAGGTGCACGATGCGGTTGTCCATGTACGACGGCGTGGGCAGTCCGCGACCGTTGTAGACCACGACGCGCGCCTGCGGATCCGTCGACCCCTTCTCCCATCCGACACAGGTGGTCGGATCAGCAGCGGTGTCAATGAAATTGAGGCGCTTGGTCGGGTAGTAGTCCACCGCGAGCGAGGACACTTCGGGGATGTTGACCAACACGTCGGGCGTCACCACGCGCGGCGCGGTCGACCCGTAGGAGTTGGCGCTGCGCAGCAGGTCGGCGACGAAGCTGGTGATCTTCTGGACGCCGTCGGGCAACAACACGTAGAACTGCTTGCCGCCGCTGGCGGTCTGGGCCTGCAATACCGCGCCGACCTGTGAGCCCGAGACCCACGTCGACGGCGTGCCCGCCAGGGGCACCGTGGGGACGGCGAGCGGTTCGGTCGCGGGTAGCGCGTCGTAGAGGGCCCGCGAAATCTCTACCGGCAGTGTGACTCCCGGGTCGAGTCCCAGGCTCAGCGTGATCGCCCTGTTCGTTGGATCGATCTGCGAGCGTTTGCCGCCCCAGATCACGAAGGTGTTGCCCTCGAACGTGACCAGCACCCCGGCGTCGTCGCTCAGCGGTGTGGCCCGGTCGAAGCCGTCGAGCACGCCGGCGATCGAGGTCACCACCGGTCGTTCGGGGCTGCGCGGTCGTCCCGCTGTATCGCACACCGCCCACGCCGACGTCGCACCCCGATGGACCGGCATCGCCGCCGGTGCACCAGGGATGCCGACCAGCGGCCCGGTCGGATACTTCGCTATCTCAGCGGGTTTCACCCACGTCGGCTGATTCGCCGTGCCGGTCGCCAGCCGCGCGGACGTCAGATTCAGCACCGGGTAGAGCCGGCCGTCGATCCGGGCGTAGAGCGCCCCGGAATCCCGGTCGCCGATGATCGCCGAATCACCCACGATGCCAGTCGGTTTCAGTACGTTCAGCAGCAGCATCCAGCCGCAGGCGATTGCCACCAGGAGGATCGACAACACCAGCGCCGCGGTCTGCTTGCGGTCGTCGTGTTTCATGCGCACCGAGAAGCGGGTGGTCGCCGCGCGCAGCCGACGGTTGTAGAACAGGTGCCCAGAGTTCTGGTCGCGGTTAGACAAACTCAGCGGCATGCTCAGTACCCCTTGGGTGCTCGGTGAGGATCGGCCTGCTGAATCCGATCGGCTAGATTCGACGCGTCGACGGCCACCCCGTAACGGCCCATCGCGTAGTTGATGAACGCGCACGCCTGCGCCGTCAGGTTGTGAATGTCGCGCGAGGTCCCCGGCTGGTGGTAGGCCGCGAACGTGGGCGCGATGAATTGCCAGGCGCCCTTACTCGGTGTGCCCCGTGCCGCATTGGAATCCCAGTCGTTGACCACGTTTGCGTTGTAGTTGGACTCGCGGCGGGCCACCAGGTCCATCCCGCGTTCCCAGCGGGCGCGCGCGGCCGGGTCGTGAATGCCCTTGATGTCCAAGGCTTTACGGATGGCCGCGAGCACTGCCGCGCGTCCGCTGGGCTGGTTGCTGTGCATCGACCGCCCTCGTAGGTAGTGCAGGCATCGAAGCCTGCGCGCGAGCAGCCTTGCCCGGCGCCGCGATCCGGCGACATGCCGGTGCTGGGCCCGCAGCCGGGCCGCCATGCGAGCGGCAGCTTCGCGTCGGCCCAGCGGCGTATCGACGGCCGGTGTCGTGTCGGTCAAGGCGGCGTCCAGCACCGTCCGCGTCGCCGCACGGCCGTATGTGTGATCGGCCCTCGCCGCGCTGACGATCTGTCCCAGTGTCCGGTCGGAATGCGCGAGGTGCGTCAACTGCGTTTTCGAGGCGACCGACCGCTGCGCCGCCGCGCCGGGAAGCCCGTCCGCGCGGTGCGTTATCGCCTCGGCGTGCGCCTGCGTCCTAGCCGGTGCGTCACCGACGCCGTCAGTCGTGTTTGCGGCCGAGAACAGATTGTGGGCGCGAGACAGCGCCGTGACCGCTTGCACGTTGAGGGGGTCGGTCACCGACTTCCCCACCCTGATCCATTTGTGCGCCCTCGCGGCGCCGCATCCTTGCCGGACACTTCGCGCTATTACTCCCACACCCTCCTGGCCGCGTATTCCGCGGTCGCTGCAGACGTACCAATAGCATGCACGCATCGACAGTTCTGCTGTCAATAACGAACAACCCAATTTGACCCGCACATTGGGATCGGCCCGGCCACGATTACGTAGCGACAATACTGGTGGGCCAACCACCCGGCCACTCACGTTTCGGCGGGCTGGGAAGATTCGGTGGCTATTCTTTCGGCTCGTCCTCGGACGGCATGATAACGATCCGGCGGTTGGGCCTATTGGTGACGACCGTCGGCTTGGCCTCGCCGGATTTGTTGCCCGGGGCGCTCGGCGGAATCGTCAAGCGGCCCTTGATCGGTTGGCCGTTGGGCACACCCGGCGCCATCACCCGCTTCTCGACCGGGCTGTCTTTCTTGCCGCCTTCGCCCCCGGCGCCCATAGCGCCCGGCGGCATCATCGGCATACCGGTCATGCCGGATTGCCCTGGCATGGCCGGCATTCCACCGGTTGGGGGCATAATCGGCGCCTTGGCGCCGGCCGGGGTGGTCGGCGGAGACGACGTGGGCACGGGCGGCGGGCCCAGCGAGCTGGCCGGGGTGGTGCCGCCACCGCCGAGGCCCGCACCGCCGCCGCCGGAACCGGCGCCCAGTCCGGAGCCGCCGCCGCTGCCGACGCTGTCGACCAGATGCGCGTCGCTAGCCAGTCCGGCGCCGTGGGCCCCGCCCTGCACCGCGCTCATCAGCGGCTGGAGGGCGCTCTGACCGGCCTGCATCGCCTGCTGCGGAAGCTGCGTCATCGGCCCCATCACGCCGCCGATCGCGCCGCCGAGCGCACCCGTGACGCTCTGCAGCATCTGCTGGATCATCTGCATGTCCTGCTGGCTATTTGCCTCGTTGGCCGGAAACTTCGCGGCGGCGTCGGCGGCGTGGGCGCGACGGTCAGCATCTGCGGCGGCTGCGTCGGCTGCGTCTTTGGGGACACCGGCGTTTCCGGCTCCGGTTAGTGCGCCGCCACCGCCACCGCCGGCGGGAGATTGGTCGGGTGGGTGTCCGGGCCCTGGTTGTGGGGCCGGCACTGGCACTCCGCTGGCTAGCCCGGTAGTAGTTGGAAAATCGTGAAAAATCGGCTGATTCACATCTCACCTCCACCCCACTCGCAAAGCCCGTAAACGCCGAGCGCTAGTACGGCCATTTTGGCATAAAACACCGGTAACGCTATTCACCCGACAGCTATGGGCAACTAGGAACCGCCCCGGTGACTAATCGCCTCAAACCAAGCCAGATGATAATTCGCGAGGTAACCATGCCCGTCAATCAGCGCCTCGATAGCTGCTAGAAGCATCCAATCGCCGACAGCCGCTAGGCCGTGGTTGGGGTACGCGTTCAGCACCGAGTGTTGAATTTCCGCGACGCATTCACGCAGCATCGCGGTTTCGCTCTCGAGGACACCCGTTTTTCGCACCGCCGGCGCCGCGACAGCTTGCGCGATACGAGGAAGGCCGTCCCGACGGCGTACGGCATCCACCAGGGTAGGCCCAAGCTCATCGACATCAGGTGCCGCCGAACGGGCAGGCCGATCTCCGCTCAGCGCGGGCTCGTCGGGACCAGGTTCGCCGACATACGTGTTGGCGTGATGGGCCGCCGCGACCGTGATGGCGCCGAGCAAATCGACCACGTTGGCGTCATGGCGTCGCGTTGTCGGCTCAAGCAGGGTTACGTGGGCGGGCAATCGGACGTGCGGTGGAATCCATCCGCCGGCGAGGTCGGTGACCAGCAGCGTGGTGGTGCCGTCGTCGCGCAGTCCCGCCGCCCACGACAGCCGCGGCTCCTGACGGGCCACCGCATCGACAAGCCGCTGTAGCCGCTGTTGTTCGGCCGTCCTGGCGGACACCGTGCCGGCGGTCGCGCCTGCTGCCGCGGACGCTGCCGACGCGCCGGCCATGGTTGACGACCCCGCACCGGCCTGGCCCGCGGCGGCACCAGACGCCGTCCGCTCCACCGGGGAGACAAGCGGTCCGCCCGCGGATGGGGAAGATGCCGGCGAAGAAGCTACCGGTGCACCCGACACGGGACCGACCGGCGCAGAAGGCACGGATGGGGGCGCGACCACCGGCGGACGCAGGTCGGAACCGTAGGCGGGCAACGATCCTGAAGGGATGGACGATCCGCCACCGAGGGTCGGTGCGGGCGACGACCATGAGCCACCGGTCATCACCGGCGCAACTGAAGTTCCTCCCCCGGTGGTCGTTGGCGCGGGCGACGCGGCTGGCGGTGCATCGACCGGAGTAGCCGTCGGGATGAATGCTCCAGCGCTGGGTACGGTCGGCGTCACTGCTGGTGTGGCCTGAGGAGTTTGGGGCCCCCCGGCCTCCATTGCTTGGAGCGGCCCCGCCGTAAACGCTTGGCCCCCAGGTCCCGTCGCCTGCCCGGTCGCTAAGCCGGAGGTAAAGGCTTGGGCCAATCCGGGCTGGCCGCCTTGACCCAGACCAACCGGTGTGATCGGCATTCCGCCGCCATGTACGCCTGGTATGCCGGGAGATACGGTTCCGCCACCGCCAGGCATTTGGACGTGCGGCGCTAGGCCCGCCGCACCGCCACCGCCCGGTACCGGACCACCCGGCACATTGGCGTTTCCGAACGCCGTCGGCGTCCCCCCGGGTCCGCCAGCACTAACGGACGCCGGCCCGCCATGGACACCTCCGCCTCCCCATCCGGCGGGAGACCCACCGGGGCCGCCGCCCCCAGGCGCCGGCCCGCCATGGATACCGCTGCCTCCCAACCCACCTGACGTGGCTTTTGATGCGTCTAAATCCTCCTCGCTGATCGGACTCGGCGGTTTGGCATCGCCAACATCGAACCCGTTTGCCTGCGCCCAGGTCCGGGCGTTACCGCCAATGCCTTCAGCATCGAGGATCTTTTGCGTCGCCGCCATCATCTTGTCGGCCGCGTCCCGACTGGCATTCGCGGCGTCGGCGTTGCAGCGCGCCTGAATAGCCTGTATTTCTGCCAACTTCTCCGGAAGCAGCTTTTTTGATGCGAGAATGTCATTGATTTCTTTATTGCCCGTATTTGCTATATCCGACAAGCGACTTCGCAGATAGTCGATGGCGTCGGCGCCCGAATTAAACGCCGAGGCCTTCGTCTGGTACTTTTCGGCAAGATCCAGATGAAGTTTTTCCCCTTGCTGGAATCTGGTTATGAGATCGTCTGCCGTATGCCCCTTATTACGTGCAGCGAAGGCTGTCCACTGGGTGCGTAGGCTCTGCGAATACAGCTGCTGCTCGGCGCACTCTTGGCTCCAGTGTTGAGCGCCGGCGCGTAAACCCGTCGAAGCTGCTGGCCACCATGGACCAATCAGCGCTGGTGTCCATGTGCCAGGTGGAAGGTCAACCCCCACCGCACACCTTTTTCATGGCAGCGTCCTTGGCGATCGCGTCGTCGAGTGCAGCCTGGTATTGAGCGTCCGTGGCTACCCCATAGCTGCCCTTCGCTGTGAGAGTTCCGTACGCCACCGCCAGCGCCCTTGCCGCATCGCGGTGTTCAGCGTCTAAAACGGGGTTGGCTGCTGCCATCTCGAGCAGGATCGCGCCGTTGGATGTGGCGATGCGCGCCAGCGCTTTATCCGAGCCAGCCGTTTCAACCTGCGCTGCTTGCGCCGCCAGCTTGTATGTGTCGCGACGTGATGCTAGCTGCGCGGTATCCGGTGGCGGCCACCTTCGAGCGGACGGCTGGGCGGACAGTCCCCCACCCCGGTCCGAAGGCACATCTACCGGCATTCGTCCTCCTCCGTCCGCAAAGCCCGCATGCGACACCGTATAAACGGTCCTAGCGTCCCTTCCTCCTTCAATAGTGGATCAGGCAACCTGAAGCGAGGCAATTCACCGGACACTGCGGTAGTCGCCAGCGAGATCCACTTGATCGGCTAGGGGTTATTCGGCCCGTGGGGCGAACAGTCGGTCATTGGGAGGACCTGGCGCGCATTGCATCGAGTTCGCGTTTGACCATTGCCAGAGGCTGGACGCAAATCTCGAAGCGCCCCTCGCCAACTACGAGCGCGGTCGGGTACGGCTATTAGAATAGCTGTGCGCCAGCTGTTTCAATTGGTTGAACCGGCATAGCACCACGCTTACGTGGTCACGTTACCCGCCGCAAATCTTTTTCATCGCAGCATCCTTTGTGTTGACTTCGTCGGACACCGAGCGCCACGCGGGATCATCACGTGTTTGCACCAGGCTCGCCGTCGCCTGGGCCTTGCTGTACGCCGCAGCCAATGCAAGTGCGGCATCTCGGTCGCCGGGCGAGATCGTTGAAGCAGCGTTGACTGCCTGCTGCAACATCACTGCCGCGTTCACAGTGGCAATGCCGGCAAACGCAGGATTGTCGCCATTTGTGTCTACTTGGACAGCATGTGCGGCCAGCTTGTATGAGTCACAAAGCTGCTTGCGCGCGGCCGCAATTTGGTCCGCGGTGTACGACGGTGTTGCCGACGTGGTTGACGAGGCCGCCGACTGATCACTCGTAGGCCGAGTCAACGCGACAACCAGAGCAGCGACACCGAGGACGACGGCAATCGCGGCTAAGGCGATCGCTGGCCATGTCCGTGGACGCGGTGGTGCCTGCGTTGGAAAGGCTGGCGCCCAATGCGTTGAGCTCGGCGGTGGGCCGGTGGTCGGCCCCTCCCCCGGAGCGGGAGGCAAATCCCCCACCATGCGTCCTCCTCGAATCTCTTGACTGCGCTCGAAATGGTCTATCGAAGATTGTGTACGCAATCCGCTAAATAGTGGAGCAACTCACGGGACTAACAAGCATCAACGGGGCTCTCCGTGAATCAGCCGCCGCCATTCCCGCATCTCTGCCTCATTGCCGCGTCCTTGGCGACAATGTCATCGAGCGCGGTCCGGTACTCAGCATCTGTGGCGATGCTGCCAAGCGCATTTGCAGTGCGGTAGGCCGTTGCTAGCGCGCGTGCCGCGTCCCGGTCCTTCGAGTCGAGAGCTGGCGAGTCGGCCGCATCGCTGAGCATGCCCGTTCCATTGGCTAGTGTGACACGCGCCACTGCCTTATCAGTCCTGTTGGTATCAATCTCGACAGACCGCGCCTCCAACTTGTAAGCGTCACACAGCTTCTGGTGCGACGCAGACACTTCGGCAGCACTGTACGTAGGCGCGGCCGGAGTAGGTGCCCCACTCGGACCCGTCGACCGCGACGTAGCAACAACCGACGCAATGGCAGCCACGACTGTCGCGACCAAAGCCAGAACCATCGCACTCAAGGCGATCGCCGGCCACATTCGTGATCGTCGCGCCTGCGGCGCGGGATGGCCAGCCGCCCACTGCCCTACCGGCGGACCAGCATGCGGCCCCGCACCCGGATGCGAGGGCGGGTCCTCCGGCGAGGGCATTTCTTAGGCGGTCCCCGTTGAAGGACCGGAACTTGGTCGCAGCGCCTGCATTTCGGTGGCGTTGTTCTTATCCATGTTGGTGAACCCGTTGGCTGCAGTGTGCGCTTTGGTGCCGACCCCCGTGAGCGTCTCGCTGTGTCCCTGGAGCGTTTTCACGTGCTGCCCATGCGCGGCCGAAACCGCACTGTGAAACGCGTCGGCCGCCGCGAAGTCACCGAACATCCCCGATGCCACGGTTCCGCCCGCCAACTGGTCCGCCCCGTCCTGGGCGTGCCCGCCCGCGCGGTGTGACTGGTTGCCTCCGGAATGCAAGAGCTCCGTATCGACGAACATCGGCACTCCTTCCGGGGTTCTCTAGCGCCACATAGTCGGTTTGATCAGGCTAAATGCCGATTCGTGAGTGGTCAATTCACCACCGCCGACCGGCCGACCCGCGCCTAAAACGCGTGCCCATTAGTGACCGATCGCCCCGGCCGATCCCATTCCGGATCGACGGGCACAGGCATCTGGACCCCGACGTGCGGCAACGACACCGTCCCCAAGGGGGTGTGCACCTGGAGCGGAATGGAGATTCGCGCCGCGGCTCGGTCGGGCGCCAGCATGCCCTCGCCGGCCAGACGATCGCCGTGCCCGGTGACGATTTCAGTGATGTTGTGCAGCGCTTCGCTGCCCACGTCGTAGTAGTGCGAGTGGTCAGTGAACCACGGCATGACGCTGTGTGAGCCGGCGACTTCGGCGTGAAACCGCACCGCCCCGAAACCCGCATGGGCTGGGTCCGCGCCGAGCCCGGCCAGCGGGCCCAGCGGTTGGTCCAGCGTCGCGTTCAATCCGTTGGGCAGGCCACCGCCCGCCTCGCCGATCCAGCTGATCGCATCGGTCGATGCGGCACCCACATATAAACTGCCGCCGTCGAGATGAAAGTCCGTCGCGCTGTGCGCTAAATCGGTTCCCGGGCAACCGGTTAGCACCGCGTCGTTGGCGCGCATGCCGCTGTTGGCGAACGCGTCTGCGACGGTGGTGGAACCGTAGGAGTGCCCGAGAACGGCGACGTGCCTGGGGGTCGACGCATCATGAGTAGCGGCAAGGCCGTTGACATCGGCGGCCAGCAGCGCCCCCGCCTGCCGGGCCCGCCATGGAGTGCCGACCTGTTCCAGATTCGACGGATCGGTGACAACCTGCTCCCATTGCGTCTCGAATTCGGGTGCGTCATAACCCATCCAGGCCAGCACCGCGGTGGGATGCTGGGGGTCGGCTCTCGCGGCCTGCTCGTAGAGGTTGATGGCGTCGTCCGTTCCGTCGGACATCCACCCGCCCCGCACGCTGCTGTTGGTGCCCGGGACGATGACCGCCGTGTTGCGGGCTTTGTCCGGGTTGCCGATCGCGATGGCCGCCCTACCCTTGCCGTTGAAGGCCAACGCATCGTATGCCCATAGCATGACCGGCAGTCCGTCAGGCTTTTCGTCGCGTTCGAGGAAGTCGTTGGTTTTCACCGCGTTCTGGTATCGGGTGATGTCGGTGGCGCACAGCCCGTAATCGCCGGGGTGGGTGAACACGTCGGCGTCCCGGTTGTTGCGTGCACTGTCCCGCAGCGCCGAGGGAACCAGCCCGCGCTGGCGGGCAACGTCTTCTACCCTTCGCAGATCATCTTTCATCGCCGCCTGGTTGACCGAGTCGCGCACGTCGGCCGGTATGCCGTTGAGGTTGCCCAGCTCGTAAGGGTGTTGATCGATCAGCAGCTGCTTTTGATTGGCGCTCAACGAGTCCCACCATGCTGTTACTCGTCCAGGATCGCTGTCCGTTGGCGGGATCGACAATTCGTCGACGCCTTGAACCTCCGCCGGGTCCGCCCCGTCAGCACGCAGCCTTCCTAAGGCAGCCGCAAGCACGACTGAATACCGGTCGCGAATCTGCCGCAGCGCCAGCCAGATCGCTCTCACTTCGGTGACGGCGTCCTCACGCAGATCGTCGGCACCGCGACTATCGTCGTCAGCGCGGGCCTCGCAAATCTCGTCGTCGATGTCCTCGAGGTCGTACTCCAACGCGGCCAGGTACCACGCGGAGGTTCGTTGAGCCTCGGACAACGCGGCGGCGATGTTCTCCAAATCAATCGCGATCCCCGGCAATTGCGCGGCCTGCAGTCCCAGCGACCTGGTCACACGCTGCACCTCGTCGGCGTCATTAATCGGCTGCTCGCCATTGCGGCGATTCCACGCTGCCTCGAACCGGCGACGGGCCGCGTCGAACGCGATAGCCGCCTCCGCAGTGCTGACCCCGGCATCACGGAAAGCCTTGGCTAGAGCGGAGATCTGCGCTGGGCAGCCGGCCTGCAGGCTGGCGTCGGTCGACCAGGGATCTCCGCCGGCTTCGGCAACGAGGAAGGAAATGCTCAGGTAGCGCAGTAACATCACGCCGGCGCTAGGTCAGCAACACCACCCTCAGAGCGAGCTCGCGCCGTCGGCGAGACCGTCGCCGTCCGTGTCGGTCAGCCGGACGTTCCATTTGCCGTCGCCGTCGGTGTCGATGTAACCGGTCACGCCGTTTTCGTCAGTGCGCAGCACCCGGTCGGCCAGCCCGTTGCCATCGGTGTCGACCAAGTGGGCGTCGGCGCGCCCGTGGCCGTCGAAGTCGACCATCGGGCCGCCGGTGTGCTCGACACCGTCGAGGCCGAACCAGCGCAGCTGCCCACCCCGGTCCATGGCCACCGCCCACGTCCCGGATCCGTCGTCGGTGAAGTACGCCTCGGGGGCGCCATCGTTGTCGAGGTCGAGCACGGCGTGGTCGACGAGGCCGTCGCCGTCGAGATCCGCGAGTGCGTCGTCGCGCAGACCGTCGTGATCGAAATCCAGCCCGATCGATTCGAAGCGACCGTCGCCATCGAGGTCGAGGTCGGGTTGTCCATGCCAAAAGGCGGCCGCGCCGTCATCGCCAGCCAAGCAGTAGTCCATGCGTATTCGGACGCGTGGCTGTCGCTAGTCGTTCCCCCGAGAGTGCCACCACGCCAACAACTCCGCGGTCGCCTCTTCGTTGTCCAGCGGGCCGCGTTCCAACCGAAGCTCTTTCAAAAACCGCCATGCCTCGCCGACTTGCGGGCCGGCCGGGATGCCGAGTAGCTCCATGATCTGGTTGCCATCCAAGTCGGGGCGCACCCGCGCCAGATCTTCCTGCGCGGCCAGCTCGGCGATCCGCGCCTCGAGCCGGTCATAGCTGGCCTGCAACCGCGCGGCCCGGCGCTTGTTGCGGGTCGTGCAGTCGGCTCGCACCAGCTTGTGCAGCCGTGGCAGCAGCGGCCCGGCGTCGGTGACGTAGCGGCGCACCGCCGAGTCGGTCCACTTGCCGTCGCCATAGCCATGAAAGCGCAGGTGCAGATACACCAGCTGCGAGATGTCCTCGACCATCTGCTTGGAATACTTCAACGCCCGCAACCGCTTTCGGACCATCTTGGCGCCGACGACCTCGTGGTGGTGAAAACTCACGCCGCCGTTGGCTTCGTGGCGCCGCGTGGCGGGCTTGCCGATGTCGTGCAATAGCGCGGCCCAGCGCAGCACCAGGTCGGGGCCGTCGTCCTCCAGGGCGATCGCCTGGCGCAGCACGGTCAGCGAGTGTTGGTAGACGTCCTTGTGTTGGTGGTGTTCGTCGATGGCCATCTGCATGCCGCCGACCTCGGGCAGCACCACCTCGCCCATGCCGGTCTGTACGAGCAGATCGATGCCGGCCGTCGGGTCGTCGCCGAGCACCAGTTTGTCCAACTCGGTGGCCACCCGTTCGGCGCTGATCCGCGCCAGCTGCGGCGCCATCCGGTCGATCGCCTCGCGCACCCGCGGCGCGACACCGAAGCCGAGCTGCGAGACGAACCGCGCCGCGCGCAGCATCCGCAATGGGTCGTCGCCGAACGACACCTCCGGGGCGGCGGGGGTGTCCAGGACCCGGGCGCGCAGCGCCGCCAAACCGCCTAGCGGATCGAGGAATTCGCCCGGCCCCGCCGGCTTGATGCGCACGGCCATCGCGTTGGCTGTGAAGTCGCGGCGCACCAGATCGTCTTCGAGGCGATCACCGAAGCGCACCTCGGGATTCCGCGACACCTGGTCGTAGGTGTCGGCGCGGAAGGTCGTGATCTCCAGGCGATGGTCACCCTTTCCGACGCCGACGGTGCCGAATTCGATCCCGGTGTCCCACAAGTTGTCGGCCCACCGCCGCAGGATCTGTTGCACCTGCTCTGGACGCGCGTCGGTGGTGAAATCCAGGTCGGGACTCAACCTGCCCAACAACGCATCCCGCACCGAGCCGCCGACAAGGTAGAGCTCGTGGCCCGCGGCGTCGAACGCGGCGCCGAGCTCGGCGAGCATGGGCGCATGCCGATTCAGGGCGACCGCGGCGGCGGTCAGCAGGTCGGCATCCTGGGCGGCGTCTGGCACGTTCGATCAGCCTAGTCGGCCGTGGGCGAAAAGCCCCTGTGAGGAGGCTCGCAGGTCATAGACGGGCCACACCGGGCGCGGAATGCTCATCGGCAGCCTGTCAGGACCAATCTCAATCCTGATCTTCATTCCAGCTTTTATCGTCGCTCACGCGCTCGGCCCGATCTGACGAGAGGCCTCCCGCGCCGCGTCCTCCCGCACTCACCCGCGGCGAGTATCTCCGGAAGAATATGCCGTGCCAGCTACTATCGCTTGGGTGTCGGACGGCGAACAAGGCAAACCACGTCGGCGCCGGGGGCGTCGCCGCGGCCGTGGCACCCCGACTTCGTCCGAGAACCAAACCGCTGGTCAAGTGACCGGTGATTCGACGGCCACCAAGTCGCGCCGATCCCGGGCATCTCGCCGCGGACCCGATCAGCTGCGCACCGTCCACGAAACATCGGCCGGCGGGCTGGTCATCGACGGTCTCGACGGACCGCGCGAGTCTCAGGTCGCCGCATTGATCGGCCGCATCGACCGGCGCGGACGGATGCTGTGGTCGCTGCCCAAAGGGCACATCGAACTGGGCGAGACCGCCGAGCAGACCGCTATAAGAGAAGTGGCCGAAGAGACCGGCATCCGGGGCAGCGTGCTGGCCGCGCTGGGCCGCATCGACTACTGGTTCGTCACCGATGGCCGTCGCGTGCACAAGACGGTGCACCACTATCTAATGCGCTTCTCCGGCGGCGAGTTGTCCGACGAGGACCTCGAAGTCGCCGAGGTGGCCTGGGTGCCGATGGGCGAACTGCCGTCCCGGCTGGCCTACGCCGACGAGCGCCGCCTGGCCCGCGTGGCCGACGAGCTGATCGACAAGCTGAAGAGCGACGGTCCGGCCTCGCTTCCACCGCTGCCGCCCAGCTCGCCGCGGCGCCGCCCGCAGACCCATTCGCGGACTCGGCATTCTGACAAACCGGCCGCGGGCCGGAAGAACGGCCACGGACCAGGGCCGTGACAGCTCCGCGTCTGCGTTGGGCCCGCTTGGCGCGTGTCGCCGCCGTGCTCGCCATCGTGGCCGGACTCGCGGTGCTCACCGGGCCGGTGATGCCGCGGGCGGCCGCAGGCGAGCCGGGGGTGACGCCGTTTGTCCGGGTCCGCATCGATCAAGTCACCCCGGACGTGGTCACCACGACCAGTCCGCCCGTCGTGACCGTCAGCGGCATGGTGACCAACATCGGCGACCGTCCGGTCCGCGATGTGATGGTCCGTCTCGAGCATGCCGGCGCGGTCACCGCGTCCGCCGGATTGCGCACCACCCTGGACGGCGACACTGACGGGTATCAGGCGGCCGCGGATTTCCTGACGGTCGCGCCCGAACTGCAGCGCGGACAAGAGGTGGGTTTCACCCTGTCGGCCCCGCTGCGCGCGTTGACCACGCCGTCGCTGGGAGTGGAGAAGCCCGGCATCTATCCGGTCCTGGTCAACGTGAACGGCACGCCCGACTACGGCGCGCCGGCACGGCTGGACAACGCGCGCTTCCTGCTGCCGGTGGTCGGTGTGCCACCCGACCGCGCCGACGACGTGGGCTCCGCGGTCGCGCCCGACACCTCTAAACCGGTGTTGATGACGATGCTGTGGCCGCTGGCCGACCGGCCCCGGCTGGCGCCCGGCGTGCCCGGCGGAACCATCCCGGTGCGGCTGGTTGACGACGACCTGGCCACCTCGTTGGCCAGCGGCGGCCGGCTCGACATCCTGCTGGCCTCGGCCGAAGTCGCCACCAGTCACGATGTCGACCCCGACGGCGCCGTCGGCCGCGCGCTGTGTCTGGCGATCGACCCGGATCTGCTGGTCACCGTCAACGCGATGACCGCCGGCTATGTCGTGTCCAACTCCCCCGACGGCCCGGCGCAGCTGCCCGGCACCCCCACCCACCCGGGCGCAGGGCAGGCCACCGCGGCCGAATGGCTGAACCGCCTGCGTGCCCTCGCGCACCGGACCTGTGTGGCCCCGCTCCCCTACGCGCAGGCCGATCTCGATGCCGTGCAGCGCGTCAACGATCCCGGCCTGAGCGCCATCGCCACCACGAGCGCCAACAGCATCATCGACAAGATCCTGGACGTCTCCTCGATCCGCGGTGCCACGCTGGTGCCCGACGGCCCGCTGACCAGCAGCGCGGTCAAGCTGCTCAGCGCCAACGACAACACAGTCGCGATCGCCGCCACTGATCTGTCGGCCGCCGAGGCGCAGGGCTCCTCGGAGACCGCCGTCGACACGGCACCCCGGCGGTTGTCCCCTCAGGTCGTCGTCGCGCCGTTCGACCCGGCCGTGGGCGCCGCGCTGGCCGGAGCGGGGACCAACCCCGAGGTGCCGACGTACCTGGACTCATCACTGACGGTTCGGCTCGGACATGATTCGGTGACCGCGCGCCGCCAGGACGCCCTGGGCTCGATCTTCTGGCACGCGCTGCGCCGCGACGACCCGCGCACCCAGATCCTGGTGCCGCCGACGACATGGAGCCTGCAGGCCGACGACGCGCAGGTCATCCTGACCGCGCTGACCACCACCATCCGGTCCGGTCTGGCGGTGCCGCGCCCCCTGCCGGCGGTGATCGCGGAGGCCAACCAGGCAGCGCAAGCCCACCCCGAACCACCGCAGGAGGTCGGCGACTACACGTCCGCGCGCGGCCAGTTCAGCGACGACGTCACCGCACTCATCACCGGGCAGGTCGGCCGGCTATGGGGCTTGACGTCATCGCTGATGACCGACGATCGGACCGGACTGACCGGCGTCCAGTACACCGCGCCGCTGCGCGAGGACATGCTGCGCGCGCTGAGCCAGTCCGAACCGCCGGACACCCGCAACGGGCTGGCGCAGCAGCGCCTGGCGGTGGTCGGTAAGACGGTCAGCGACCTGTTCGGCGCGGTGACGATCGTCAACCCGGGCGGCTCCTACACCCTGGCCACCGAGCACAGCCCGCTGCCGCTGGCGCTGCACAACGGGCTGGCCGTCCCGATCCGGGTGCGGCTGCATGTCGACGCGCCGCCGGGTATGAACGTCACCGACGTCGGCCAGATCGAGCTGCCGCCGGGTTACCTGCCGCTGCGCATTCCGATCGAAGTGAACTTCACCCAGCGCGTCGCCGTCGACGTCACCCTGCGGACCGCGGACGGTTTGCGGCTGGGTGACCCGGTGCGGTTGTCGGTGCATTCCAACGCCTACGGCAAGGTCCTGTTCGCGATCACCCTGTCGGCCGCCGCGGTGCTCGTCCTGTTGGCCGGCCGCCGGCTGTGGCACCGCTTCCGCGGCCAGCCCGACCGCGCCGACCTGGACCGCCCCGACCCACCCGACGCCCGGCACGCCGCTGAAGCCGGCCAGGCGCGCGGCGAGGCCGACCAGCCGGCCGAACACGAGCACCGAGTATGACCCCCGCCTATCGGCAGGCCCAACCACACCATCGCCTGCCCGACCCGCCGCGCCATTCCCGGATGTCGGGCTCACCGCCGACCGGTCCGCTGCCGCCCGTTGCCGCCGAGATCGACCGTCGGCGCCCCGAGCTGTCCGACGCGGCGCTGGTGTCGCGGTCGTGGGGGATGGCCTTCGCCACCTTGATCAGCCGGCTCACCGGCTTCGCGCGGGTGGTGCTGTTGGCCGCGATCCTGGGCGCCGCGTTGTCCAGTGCGTTCTCGGTGGCCAACCAGCTCCCTAACCTGGTGGCGGCCCTGGTGCTGGAGGCGACGTTCACCGCGATCTTCGTGCCGGTGCTGGCGCGCGCCGAACAGGGCGACCCCGATGGCGGCGCGGCCTTCGTGCGGCGCCTGGTCACGTTGACGACGGCGCTGCTGGTCTTCGCCACCGTGCTATCGGTGGTGGCCGCTCCGCTGCTGGTGCGGTTGATGCTGGGCCGCAACCCGCAAGTCAACGAGCCGCTGACCGTCGCGTTCGCCTACCTGCTGCTCCCCCAGGTGCTCGCCTACGGCCTGACGTCGGTGTTCATGGCAATCCTGAACAACCGCAACGTGTTTGGGCCCACGGCGTGGGCGCCGGTCCTCAACAACGTCGTCGCGTTGGTCACCCTGGCGGTCTACGCGCTGGTTCCCGGCGAGCTCTCAGTCGATCCCGTCCGGATGGGCAACGCCAAGCTGCTGGTGCTCGCCGTCGGCACCACGCTGGGCGTGTTCGCCCAGACCGGGCTGCTGCTGGTGGCGCTGCGACGCCAGCGCGTCGACCTACGACCCCTGTGGGGAATCGACCAGCGGCTCAAGCGCTTCGGCACCATGGCCGCCGCGATGGTGCTCTACGTGCTGATCAGCCAGCTCGGCCTGGTGGTCGGCAACCAGATCGCCAGCACCGCGGCGGCATCCGGCCCCGCGATCTACAACTACACGTGGCTGGTCCTGATGCTGCCGTTCGGCATGATCGGCGTGACGGTGCTGACCGTGGTGATGCCGAGGCTGAGCCGTAACGCCGCCGCCGACGACACCAAGGCCGTGCTCGGCGACCTGTCGCTGGCCACCCGGCTCACGTTGATCACGCTGATCCCGATCGTGGCGTTCATGACCGTCGGCGGTCCCGCGATGGGCAGCGCGCTGTTCGCCTACGGCCATTTCGGAAACGTCGACGCCGGTTACCTGGGCGCCGCGATCACGCTGTCGGCCTTCACGCTGATTCCCTACGGTCTGGTGCTGCTGCAGCTGCGAGTGTTCTACGCGCGCGAACAGCCGTGGACGCCGATCGTCATCATCCTCGTCATCACCGCCGTCAAGATCGTGGGCTCGGTGCTGGCGCCGCACCTCACCGACGACCCCAAGCTGGTGGCCGGTTTCCTGGGGCTGGCCAACGGCGTCGGATTCCTGGCCGGCGCCGTCATCGGCTACGTCCTGCTGCGACGCGCCCTGCTGCCGGCCGGCGGGCACCTGATCGGCGTCGGCGAAGTCCGCACCATCCTGGTGACACTCACCGCGTCGATGCTGGCCGGATTGATCGCCCATGTGATCGACCGGTTGGTGGGGCTGGACGGGCTGACCGAGCACGGTGGCGCCGGTTCATTACTTCGTCTGTTGGTGCTGGGGCTGATCATGCTGCCGATCACGGTCGCCGTCATGCTGCGCGCTGAGGTTCCCGAGGCGCGGGCGGCGCTGGACGCACTCCGGTACCGCATCACGGGCCGCGGACCGCGTCCGCGCAAACCGAGTGCCAAGGATCGATCGTCTCACCGGCGCCCGGTCACGTACCCTGAGCAGAGGAATTCGTCCCCGCCTGGGGTAAATGCGGTCCAGGAGCCGATCCGGCGCAGGCCTCCGGAGCGGGCAAACCGAGCCCGGCTAGCGAAAGGACCGGAGGTGACCGACCGCCCGATGGAGAGCGCAACCCCCAGCGCTGGGCCTGGCGCGGGCTCAGGTACTCCGCCGCCGCGGCCGGTCGCCGACGACTTCCAGCCCGACATCCCGGCCGACGGGCCCAAGCGGCCCGCCCCGCGCCCGTCCAACCAGGTCAGCCGCGATATCCCCGGCGACACCCGGCGCGCACCGACCCCGTTCGAAGCGCCGCGCGAACGTTCGGCGGATTCTGCCGGAGACGACGTGCACCTGGTACCCGGCGCCCGCATCGCCGGTGGCCGCTACCGCCTGCTGGTGTTCCACGGCGGCGCCCCGCCGCTGCAGTTCTGGCAGGCGCTGGACACCGCACTGGATCGGCAGGTGGCCCTGACCTTCGTCGACCCGGACGGCGCCCTGCCCGATGAGGTCCTGCAGGAGATCTTGTCGCGCACCCTGCGGCTCAGCCGCATCGACAAACCCGGCATCGCCCGCGTGCTCGACGTGGTGCACACCGGCTCCGGCGGCCTCGTTGTGTCCGAGTGGATTCGCGGCGGCTCGCTGCAGGAGGTCGCCGACACCGCACCATCACCGGTGGGCGCGGTGCGGGCCATGCAGTCGCTGGCCGCCGCCGCGGACGCGGCCCACCGCGCCGGCGTCGACCTGTCGATCGACCACCCCAGCCGGGTACGGGTCAGCATCGAGGGCGATGTGGTGCTGGCCTACCCGGCGACCATGCCCGACGCCAACCCGCAGGACGACATCCGAGGCATCGGCGCCGCGCTCTACGCCTTGCTGGTCAACCGGTGGCCCATCCTGGAGAGCGGGGTGCGCAGCGGGCTCGCGGCGGCCGAACGCGACTCGTCGGGCAACCCCGTCGAACCCATGTCCCTCGACCGCGACATCCCCTTCCAGATCTCCGCGGTCGCCGTCCGCGCGGTCCAGGAGGACGGCGGAATACGCAGCGCCTCAACGCTTTTGAACCTACTCCAGCAGGCCACCGCGGTCGCCGACCGCACCGAGGTCCTCGGCCCGATCGACGATTCGCCCTCGCCGTCGACGGCTCTGATCTCACCCGGTCAGGAGCAGGAGATTTTCGCGCGCCGGCGGCGCAACCTGGTCATCGGCGTCGGCGCCGGTCTCGCCGTCATCGTCGTCGCCCTGCTGGTGCTGGCGTCCATCGTGAGCAAGATCTTCGGCAACGTCGGCGGTGGCCTGAACAAGGACGAACTCGGGCTGAACGGCCCCTCGTCGTCGTCCTCCGTGTCGGCTCCGGCGCCCGCCCCGTCGGCGGCCGCGGGCAGCGTCGTCAAACCCACCAAGGCGACCGTCTTCTCCCCCGACGGCGACGCCGACAATGCGGGGACGGCCGGGCAGGCGATCGACGGCGATCCCTCGACGGCCTGGGCGACCGAGGTCTACACCGACGCCGTTCCCTTCCCCAGCTTCAAGCAGGGTGAGGGGCTGATCTTGCAACTGCCCAGCCCCACCGTGATCGGCCAAGTCAACATCGACACCCCCAGCAACGGAACGAAGGTCGAGATCCGCGCGGCCTCCTCGTCGAGCCCGTCCAGCCTCAACGACACCACGGTGCTGGCGCCGGCCTTCACACTCAAGCCCGGCCACAACGCGATCCCGGTCAAGGCCGGCTCGCCGACGTCGAATCTGCTGGTGTGGATCTCGACGCTGGGCTCCACCAACGGCAAGAGCCAAGCGGGCATTTCGGAGATCACCGTCCAGGCCGCGTCCTGATCCGCGGCCCGTTCCACACACTCACACAAGCACTTGCGAGTGAAGTGCCGCGCCATACGCAATTGGTTAATGTCCGGCCGTGGGCTTCGGGAGAAACGCCAAGCAGGAGCGCAGTGACGCCGAGCTACTGGCAGCCCATGTGGCCGGCGACCGATACGCCTTCAGCGAGCTCTTCCTTCGCCACCAGCGGCACCTGCACCGGCTCGCCCGCCTGACCACCCGCACCCCCGAGGACGCGGAAGACGCGCTACAGGACGCCATGCTGTCCGCGCACCGCGGCGCCGGCGCGTTCCGGCATGACGCCGCCGTCGGCAGCTGGCTGCATCGCATCGTCGTCAACGCCTGCCTGGACCGGCTGCGCCGCACCAAAGCGCACCCGACCGTGCCGCTGGAAGACATCTATCCGGTGGCCGATCGCACGGCTCAGGTCGAGACCACGATGGCGGTGCAGCGCGCCTTGATGCGGCTTCCGGTCGAGCAGCGGGCCGCGGTGGTGGCCGTCGACATGCAGGGTTACTCGGTGGCCGACACCGCCCGGCTGCTCGGCGTCGCCGAAGGCACGATCAAGAGCCGCTGCGCTCGCGCGCGGGTGCGGCTCGCCGAACTGCTGGGCTACCTCAACGCCGGCGCGCACGCCCTGCCCGACGCCGCCGGCCAGGCCTGACCCTCCACGGCCGGCCGCCCCCGCGGGCCATCCGTGCCATGGGCGCGTGCATGACGGACACTGAGTCCGATGAATGCAGCGGACAACGACGCGGCGGATGACCGCAGCGCGGGATCAGACCCCCCGCTGACCGTCGAACTGCTCGCCGACCTGCAGGCCGGCATTCTCGACGACGAGGCCGCCGCCCGCGTCCGCAGCCAAGTCCGCGCCGATCCACACGCCGCCGACGTGCTCAACGCCTTGAATCGGGTCCGCCGCGACGTCGCCGCCGTCGGCGCCGACCCGGGCGTGCCACCCGATCCTCCCCCACAGGTGACCGACCGAATTTCGGCGGCGTTGCGCTCGGCGGAGCCGGTGTCCACCGACGCGGCCGGACCGGCCGATCATTCCGCCCGCCCACACATCCGTCCGGCCCGCACCATCGCGGCGGCCGCCGGCGTGTGCGCGGTGCTCGCCGCGATCGGCTTCGGGACCATCGCCCTCCTGCACGCGCCCGAACCCGTCCCGGACACCCCCGGCGATGTCCAGCACATCACCGTGTCGACACCGCCGATGGAGATCCCGCTTTCGCAGAACGAAATCCTCGGCCTGCTCGGCCGCAGCCCCGACTACGGCACACTCAACGACCCGGCGCGGCGCGCCTCCTGCCTCACCGGCCTCGGCTATCCCGCGTCCACCCAGGTCCTGGGGGCGCGGCCGGTCGAGATCAACGCCCGCCCCGGAATCGTTCTGGTGATACCCGGCGACAGCCCGCACATCCTGGCCGTGTTCGCGGTATCACCGAAGTGCAGCGCAGCCGATACCGGACTACTGGCCAATACCCAGGTCCCCCGCCCCTAGTGTGGTCCCATGGGTACGACACACCCGGGAACAGCCGTACCTACGCTGGCGTTTACACAGATCCAGAGACGAATCGCTTGAAAGGTTTTCATGACCGCCGACACAGTGCATGACGTGATCGTTATTGGTTCGGGTCCTGCTGGGTATACCGCGGCGTTGTATACCGCGCGAGCGCAGTTGGCGCCGGTG
>NZ_MBEI01000016.1 GCF_001953985.1 Mycobacterium colombiense | reverse complement strand
TTCCAGACACAGCACCGGACGGTGCGGGGCGGCCACCGCGGCGCCCACCGCGGCCGGGATGCCGTAGCCGATCGCCCCGCCGGTCAGGGTCAGCCAGTCGTGCGCCGGCGCGCCGGCGGTCGCCCCCGCAAGCAACACACCGGAGGTGTTCGACTCGTCGACCACGATCGCGCCTTCGGGCAACAGCGCCCCGATCACGTCGGCGGCCGACGCGGAGGTCAGCGGACCGGTCGGCAGCTGGGGCCGCGATGCGGGCGCCACCGGCGCTTCGGTGCCCGGCGCCAGCTGATCGGCCAGGGCGATCAAAGCGTCTGCCGCGCCGCTGTATTCGGCGAGCACATGCACCTCGCAGCCGGCCGGTACCAGATCGCTGGGCATGCCCGGGTAGGCGAAGAACGACACCGGCGACTTGGCGCCGGCCAGCACCAGATGCTTGGCGCCGTCCAGCTGGGCCGTCGCGGCCTCGGCGAAATACGCCAGCCGGTCGACCGCGGGGACGCCGGCGCCGCGCTCCAGGCGGGTCGGGAAGGTCTCGCACAGCACGCGGGCACCGGTGGCCGCCGCGATCCGGCTGGCCGCTGCCAGCCCGGCGCGGCGGGTGGCGTCGCCGCCCACCATGATCACCGTCGGCTCGCCGGAGCGAAGCACCTCGAGCACCTCGGGCGCCAGCAGCGGATCGGCGCCCGTCGGCTGCGCCTCCAGGTTGGAGAACAGCTGGGCGCCGTCGGACCAGGACACGTCGGCGGGCAGGATCAGGGTCGAGATCTGTGAACCCCATCGGCTGGCCGCGATGCCCTCGACGGCGTCGGCCGAGACCTGGGAGGCGTCACTGGTTCGGCGCACCCATCCCGAGACGCTACCGGCCAGCGCGTCGATGTCGGATTCCAGTGGAGCGTCGTACTTCTTGTGATACGTGGCGTGGTCGCCGACCACCACCACCATCGGCACCCGCGCGCGACGGGCGTTGTGCAGGTTGGCCAGGCCGTTGCCCAGGCCGGGGCCCAAATGCAGCAGGACCGCGGCCGGGCGATCGGCGATGCGGGCATAGCCGTCGGCCGCGCCGGTGGCGACCCCCTCGAACAACGCCAGCACGCCGCGCATCCGCGGCACGGCGTCCAGTGCGGCGACGAAGTGCATCTCCGACGTGCCCGGGTTGGCGAAACACACGTCGACGCCCCCGTCGACCAGGGTGTTGATCAGGGCCTGGGCACCGTTCACTTCATTGCCTCCAGTCGGAAAACTCGTTCGGCGTTGCCGCGCAGGAAGTCTCGGCGAGCCTCGTCGGACAGCCCGAGTTCGTCCAGTCCCGCCAGCGCGTGCTCGTGGGTGATCATCGGATAGTTGGTGCCGAACAACACTTTTCGCTGTCCGGTGCCGGTCTTCATGAACCGGACGAGTTCGTCCGGCAACCGCTTGATCGTGTACGCCGAGGTGTCGATGTAGACGTTTTCGTGCTTGCGGGCCACCGCGACCATCTCCTCGGTCCACGGGTAGCCGACGTGGCCGCAGACGATCACCAGCTCCGGGAAGTCCAGCGCCACCTGGTCGATGTAGGGAATCGGCCGGCCGGTCTCTGACGGACGCAGCGGGCCGGTGTGACCGACCTGCGTGCAGAACGGCACGCCGGATTCCACGCATTGGGCGAACAGCGGGTAATAGCGACGATCGGTGGGCGGGGCATTCCACAACCACGGCACCACCCGCAGGCCCACGAATCCTCCGTCGGCTATCCGCCGCCGCAACTCCCGGACGGCCTCCATCGGGCGGTCCAGGTCGACGGTGGCCAGGCCGGCGAGCCGGTCCGGGTGCGCGGCAATCCATTGCGCCACCTCGTCGTTGGAGACGAGGTCCGCCCCGCCGGGCCCGCGCCAGGCGCTGAGCACACCCACTTCGACGCGGGCGGCGTCCATCGACGCCAGGGTCGTCTCGATCGGGATGTCGGTGTCGGGGATTGTCCCGCCCGTCCACCGCCGCAGGGATGCCAGCATGTCGCTGCGCAGGAACCGCGCGGTCGGATGCTGCATCCAGACATCGATCGTCATGCGATTCGACTCTAGACCGGGGCCCGCCGCGGACCGAGGTCAGATGGTCAGCGCCGCGCGGGCGCAGGCGTGCGTCTGCTGCGCGTACCCGCCGCCGAACAGCACGACGTGCGCCAGCAGCGGGAAGAGCTGGTGCAGCCCGATGCGGTCGCGCCAGCCGGGCCGTAGCGGTCGCGCCTCCTGGTAGCCGGCGATCACCGCGTCGTAGTGCGGACAGCCGAACAGTGCGAGCATCGCCAGGTCGGTCTCGCGGTGGCCGGCGTGCGCGGCGGGGTCGATGAGCACCACGCCGTCGGGCGTCCACATCACGTTCCCGCTCCACAGATCGCCGTGCAGCCGGGCCGGCCGGTCGTCGTCGTCGAAATCGCCCGCACGGCAACGCGCCGCGACGGAGTCGACGGCGTCGCGGGTGCGGGCATCGAGCCGCGGGGCCGCGAGTTCGGCCATCGGGGCCAGCCGTTCCTCGGCGTAGAACTCGCCCCAGTCGCGGTGCGGGCACAGCGACATCGGCAGGGGCTGCGACAGCGGGCCGAAATAGCCCGGCCCGTCCCAGCCGTCCGGCCCGGCCCCGAACGCCGGGGCGCCGGCGTCGTGCGTGACGGCCAGGCGGGCGCCGAACGTGCGCGCGGCCTCGGGGGTCGGGCCCACCGATTCCAGGCGTCGCAGGGTCAGGCTCGTGTCGTCCACCGAGACGACCTGCGCGCACGGCACGCCGCCCTCGGCGGCCGAAAGCCATTGCAGCCCTGCGGCTTCGGCCGCGAAGAAACCGGTCGGTGCGGCGGGATTACGTTTGACGAAGTCGGTCACGCAGTGGCGTGGGCGGCGTGCACATCGTCGGCGGGACGGGCCTCGGTCTGCTCCTTGGCCCAGCGGTAGTCGGGCTTGCCCGCGGGCGAGCGCTTGACCTCGTCGACCAGCCACAGGCTGCGCGGCACCTTGTAGCCCGCGATCTCGGAGCGCACGAAGCTGTCCAGCTCCGACAGCGTGGGCCGGGCGGCCGGCCGGGGCTGTACGACGGCGGCGACGTGCTGCCCGTACCGAGGGTCGGGCACGCCGACCACAAGGGCGTCGAAGACGTCGGGGTGGCCCTTGAGCGCGGCCTCGACCTCCTCGGGGTAGATCTTCTCGCCGCCGCTGTTGATCGACACCGAGCCGCGGCCCAGCATCGTGACGGTGCCGTCGGCCTCGACCTCGGCGAAGTCGCCGGGGATGGCATAGCGCACGCCGTTGAAGGTCTTGAACGTCTCGGCGGTCTTCTTCTCGTCCTTGTAGTAACCGACGGGAATGTTGCCCTTCTTCGCGATGAAGCCGCGCACACCGGAGCCGGGCTTGACCTCGTTGCCCTCCTCGTCGAGCACGACGGTGCGGTGGTCGATCGTCACGCGCGGGCCACCGGCGTGCGGCGCGTCCTTGGCGACGATGCTGGTGCCGCCGAATCCGGTTTCCGACGATCCGATGGAGTCGGTGATGACCCGGTTGGGCAGCAGCTCGAGAAATTTCTCCTTGATGCTCGGCGAGAACAGCGCCGCGGTGGAGGCGAGCAGGAACAGCGACGACAGGTCGTATTCGTTGCCCTTGTCCTGGTGGGCCAGCAGCGCGTCCAGCAGCGGCCGCGCCATCGCGTCGCCGGTGAAGAACAGCAGGTTCACCTTGTGGTCGTGAATCGTGCGCCAGACCTCGTCGGCGTTGAATTCCGGTGCCAGCACCGTGGTTTGGCCCGAGAAGATCGACATCCAGGTGGCCGACTGGGTGGCGCCGTGGATCATCGGCGGGATCGGGTGGCGGACCATCGGCGGGTTGGCCGCGGCGGCCTTGGCCAGGTCGTACTCGTCCTTGACGAATTCGCCTGTGGCGAAGTCGGTTCCGCCGAACAGCACCCGATAGATGTCCTCGTGGCGCCACATCACGCCCTTCGGGAAGCCGGTGGTGCCGCCGGTGTAGAGCAGGTAGATGTCGTCGGCGCTGCGCTCACCGAAGTCGCGCTCGGGTGAGCTGCCCCCGATCGCCGAGTAGAACTCGACACCGCCGTAGCGGCTGAAGTCGTTGTCGCTGCCGTCCTCGACGACCAGGATCGTCTTGACGGCGGGGGTCTCGGGCAGCACGTTGGCCACCCGGTCGGAGTACTGGCGCTCGTGGACCAGCGCGACCATGTCGGAGTTCTCGAACAGGTAGCGCAGCTCGCCCTCGACGTAGCGGTAGTTGATGTTCACCAGGATGGCGCCGGCCTTCACGATGCCGAGCATCGCGATGACGATCTCGATGCGGTTGCGGCAGTACAGTCCGACCTTGTCGTCTTTTTTCACCCCCTGCTCCAACAGGTAGTGAGCCAGGCGGTTGGCCTTCTCCTCTAGCTGGGCATAGGTCAACTTCTCGTCGCCGCAGATCAGGGCGACACGGTCGGGCACAGCGTCGATGGCGTGCTCTGCAAGGTCGGCAATATTCAAGGCCACGGCCACCAAATTAGAACGTGTTACATTTCGAGGCAAGCTCGTGCCCATTGTCGAGGGAAAGGCGGTAGCCGTGTCCGTGGAGAATGCCGGAACCCCAGCAAACACAGAAAACGGGGAGACCGGACCCGACGCGCTGGTGGAACAGCGTGGTCACACCCTCATCGTGACCATGAATCGGCCGCACCGCCGCAACGCCTTGAGCACGGAAATGATGGAGATCATGGTCCAGGCCTGGGACCGCGTCGACAACGACGACGACATCCGCTGCTGCATCCTGACCGGCGCCGGTGGCTACTTCTGCGCGGGCATGGACCTCAAGGCAGCAACCCAGAAGCCGCCGGGTGAGTCGTTCAAGGACGGCAGCTACGACCCGTCGCGAATCGACGCGTTGCTCAAAGGCCGCAGGCTGAAAAAGCCACTGATCGCCGCCGTCGAGGGCCCGGCCATCGCCGGGGGCACCGAGATCCTGCAGGGTACCGACATCCGGGTCGCCGGCGAGAGCGCCAAATTCGGCATCTCCGAGGCCAAGTGGAGCCTCTACCCGATGGGCGGCTCGGCGGTCCGCCTGGTGCGCCAGATCCCCTACACCGTGGCCTGCGACCTGCTGCTGACCGGACGGCACATCACCGCCGCCGAAGCCAAGGAGATGGGCCTGATCGGCCACGTCGTTCCCGACGGCCAGGCGCTGACCAAGGCGCTCGAGATCGCCGAGGTCATCGAGAACAACGGCCCGCTGGCCGTGCAGGCGATCCTCAAGACGATCCGCGAGACCGAGGGCATGCACGAGGAAGAGGCCTTCAAGCCCGACACCGCCAACGGAATTCCGGTGTTCCTCTCCGAGGACTCCAAGGAAGGCCCGCGGGCGTTCGCCGAGAAGCGCAAGCCCAACTTCAAAAACCGCTAGACGCCTTCCCTTCGCCGAGTGTGAACTCAGGGCGACTTTTCGGCCGATTTTCCGCCCTGAGTTCACGCTCGGCATCGCCGTCGGTCCTTCGCGCCACACTGCTCGCGTGCACGAACCCTTCATCGGCAGCGAGGCGCTCGCAACCGGCTCCCTTACCCGGCACCGGCTGCGGAGTCGATTCGTCGCGCTGCACCCCGACGTCTACGTCGCCCCCGCCGCCGAACTGACCGCCACGTCGCGCGCGCAAGCTGCTTGGCTGTGGTCGCGGCGCCGTGGCGTCGTCGCCGGGCGCTCAGCCTCGGCGCTGCACGGCGCCAAATGGGTCGACCACCGGGCACCAGCACAATTGTTCTACCAACACCGCCGTCCACCGCCCGGCATCAACACCTGGTCGGATTCACTGGCACGCAATGAAGTTCGGGTGATCGGCGGCATACCCACGACATCCGCGGCGCGTACGGCCTTTGACATCGCTTGCCGCAACCCGGTTGGCAAAGCGGTCGCGGCCCTCGACGCGCTCGCTCGGGCAACGAAACTCGACATCGCCGAAGTCGAGTCGCTCGCTGAGCGCTACAAGGGCCATCGCAACGTCCGCCGCGCGCGGCGCGCACTCGCACTGGTTGACGCGGGGGCGGAGTCGCCGCGGGAGACGTGGTTGCGACTGCTGCTCATCGCTGCCGGCTACCCGCGCCCGAGCACGCAGATTCCCGTCTACGGCAGCTACGGCGAGCTGGTCGCCGTGCTCGACATGGGCTGGGAGAACATCAAATTGGCCGTCGAGTACGACGGGGATCACCACCGGTCTGACCGACGGCAATTCAGCAAAGACATTCGACGCGCGGAGTCACTCGCGGAAATGGGTTGGATCAACATACGCATCACCGCAGAGGACACGGCAGGTGGCGTCATCGCTCGGGTGTCGGCGGCCTGGACGCGCCGAACGGCGCAGGAAATCAGCTCAGCAGCGGCGCGCTCGGGGTGAACACCACCGGCATCGCTTCCAGGCCGCTGACGAAGTTCGCCGGCCGCAGCGGCAGGGCCGAGTCGTCGTCGGCCAGCCGCAGGTCCGGCAGCCGCTTGAGCACCCGCTCGGTCATCATCGAAAGTTCCAGGCGCGCAAGCTGATTCCCCAGGCAGAAGTGCGTGCCGAAACCGAAAGCCATGTGGCTGTTGGGGTTACGCCGGATGTCGAAGTTGTCCGGGTCCTCGAACACCGTCTCGTCGAAGTTGCCCGACTCGAACAGCAGCATGATCTTCTCGCCCTCACGCAGCGAGGTGCCGTGGAATTCGGTGTCGGCGGTCAGGATCCGGCACATGTTCTTCACCGGCGACGTCCAGCGCAGCATCTCCTCGATCGCGCCGGGCAGCAGCGAGGGATCGCGCACCAGGGCATCCCACTGGTCGCGGTGGCGCACCAGCTGCTCCGTCCCCCCGCTCAGCGTGTGCCGGGTGGTCTCGTCACCGCCGATGAGGATGAGCAGCGTCTCCATGACGATCTCGTCGTCGGACATCCGCTGACCCTCCACCTCGGCGTTCACCAAAATGGAGAACAGGTCGTCGGTGGGCTCGGCTCGCCGCTTGGTGATGATGTCCATGGTGAACGCGGTGTAGGCGGCGAAAGCGTTCATCACGCTCTGGGCCACCTCCGATTCCGGATCGATGTGCGAGCTCAGCCCGCACACCAGGTCGTCGGACCACTTCAACAGCATGCTGCGTTCCTGGGGCAACACGCCCAGCATGTCGCCGATCACCGCCATCGGCAGCGGCGCGCCGAAATCGCGGACGAAGTCACACTCGCCACGCTCACACACCGCGTCGATCAGGGTGTCGCACAGCTTGGCGATGGACGGCTCCTTCTCCTTCACCCGCTTACGGGTGAACCCGGCGTTGACCAGCTTGCGCCGCACCAGGTGTGCCGGATCGTCCATGTCGATCATGTAGGGCATGCCGGGCTGGTCGGGACGGATGCCGCCCGTGCTGGAGAACAGTTCCGGATTGCGCTCGGCGTCGAGGATGGCTTGATACGTGGTAGCACCGGCCAGTCCGTTGCGATCACGAAACACCGGCTGGTTGGCCCGCATCCATCGATAGGCCTCGCGCGACGTGTGACGGTCGGCGTAGAAGTTGCCGTCGGTCAGGTCGATGTTCGAGATTGCTTCGGGGATGGTCGAAGTCATTCACAGCCTCCAAATGTTGACGAGCGGATTACAGTAACCGGCATGGCTGAGTCACAACACGTAGTTGCGGGGACAGTCCTCACCATGCCGGTGCGGATACGAAAAGCGGACGTACACACCGCGATGTTTTCGGTGGATGCGCAAGCGGCACAACGCCTTATCGACTACAGCGGTTTGCAGGTCTGCCAGACCCGCCCCGGCCGGGCGGTGGTGAACCTGATGCTGGCGCGCTACATCGACGGCGATCTGGGGCAGTACAACGAATTCGGTACCTGCGTCATGGTCAACCCACCCGGCTCGACGGCGCACGGCTGGCGGGCACTGGGCGATGCGGCCGCGTTCATCCACCATCTGCCCGTCGACCAAAGCTTCACCCTGGAAGCCGGGCGCTCGATCTGGGGATTCCCGAAGATCATGGCGGACTTCACCGTTCGCGAGCACGGCCGGTTCGGATTCGACGTCAGCGCCGACGGCGCGCACATCGCCGGCATCGACTTCGCCCGCGGAGTGCCGGTGCCCTCGACGTTCACGTCGCGCCCGCAGGTGCTCAAGACCTACACCTTCGCCGACGGCACCACCCGCGAAGTGCCCTGGGAGATGCGGGTGCGCGGGGTACGCGGTCAGCTCGGCGGGGCGAAGTTGCGGCTGGGCGATCACGCCTACGCCGAGGAGCTGGCGTCGCTGGGCCTGCCGAAGCGGGCGATGGTCTCTGGATCTGTCGGCCACGTCGAGATGACATTCGGCGACGCCCACCCGCTCGGCTGACCGGCCGGGCCGGGATCGACTGTCCGGCTCGCGCTGCACGCTCTGCATCGTCGTCGGGCGTGTCATCCGGACAATCTAGAACGCGTTCTAAGCCCCTGGCAAGAAAATTAGAACGTGTTCTAGTTTGTCGTGGGCGGGTGTCAGAGCAGCGTCGCCAGCTCGCGGACCTGCTCTGTACTGCGGCCGGACACCACCATCATGGTGACGCCGGCGGCCTCCCAGGCCTTGATCTGCTTACGCACGTAGTCGAGGTCGCCGACGATCGCGGCGTCGTCGATCACCTCGTCGGGGATGATTTCCGCCGCCTTGTCCTTTTGGTTGCTGCGGAACAGCTTCGTCACGTCGTCGACCACTTCGGAGTAGCCCATCCGGCGGTAGACGTCGGCGTGGAAGTTGGTGTCCTCCGCGCCCATCCCACCCATGTAGAGCGCGATATAGGGCTTCATGGCCGCGAAGGCGGCGCTGCGATCCTCGGTGATGACGATGTTGGCCGTCGCGCAGATCTCGAAGTTCTCCCGGCTGCGGCGTGCGCCGGGGCGGGCGAATCCCTCGTCCAGCCATTCGTTGTAGGTGTCGGCCATCCGTGGCGTGTAGAAGATCGGCAGCCAGCCGTCGCAGATCTCGGCGGCCAGTGCGACGTTCTTCGGTCCCTCGGCACCCAGCATGATCGGGATGTCGGCCCGCAGCGGATGGGTGATGGGCTTGAGCGGCTTGCCCAGACCCGTTGCGCGCTCGCCGGTCAGCGGCAGCGGGTAGTGCGGCCCGGCGCTGGTCACCGGGGCCTCGCGCGCCCATACCTGCCGGATGATGTCGATGTATTCACGGGTGCGGGCCAGTGGCTTGGGGAACGACTGGCCGTACCAGCCCTCGACCACCTGCGGGCCTGAGACGCCGAGGCCGAGGACGTGCCGCCCGCCGGACAGGTGGTCGAGCGTCAGGGCCGCCATGGCGCAGGCCGTCGGGGTGCGGGCGGACAGCTGGACCACCGAGGTGCCCAGCCGCACCCGCGACGTCGACGAACCCAGCCAGGCCAGCGGTGTGTAGGCGTCCGAACCCCAGGCCTCGGCGGTGAAGACGGCGTCGTATCCGGCCTCTTCGGCCGCAGCGACGAGCTCGCCATGGTTCTGCGGCGGCTGAGCGCCCCAATATCCCAGCTGCAATCCGAGCTTCATTCGTCTTTGCCCTTCCGTCGCCGACCCGATGTTGAATCCGTTCTTAGAACCTGTTCTACTCGATGACGTGACAGCCAGCTCGAGTAGCCCGCCCCTGATGGATCACCCTGAGCCACCACTCGCCGCGCCACTGACGTTGTCCTTCGACTACACCCGTTCGGTCGGCCCCACGCTGAGCAAGTTCTTCACCGCGCTGCGTGACCGCCACGTCCTGGGTGTGCGCGGATCGGATGGCCGGGTGCACGTGCCGCCGGCGGAATATGACCCGGTCACCTATGAGCCGCTGGGCGAGATGGTACCGGTGTCCAGTGTCGGCACCGTGGTCTCGTGGACCTGGCAGCCCGAGCCGATCGAGGGCCAGCCGCTGGACCGCCCGTTCGCCTGGGCGCTGATCAAGCTGGACGGCGCCGACACCCCGCTGATCCACGCGGTGGACGCGGGTGAGCCGAAGGCGATCAAGACCGGCACCCGGGTGCATGTGCACTGGGTGGACGAGCCGGTGGGCGCCATCACCGACATCGCCTATTTCGCGCTCGGCGACGAAGCCGAGGCCGTAACCGAGCAGTCGGACGGCGACAAAGACCCGGTGACCATGATCGTCACGCCCGTCTCGCTGACCATCCAGCACAGCGCCTCCCACGAGGAGAGCGCCTACCTGCGGGCCATCGCGCAGGGCAAGCTGCTCGGCGCGAAGACGGGCGAGAACGGCAAGGTCTATTTCCCGCCGCATGGCGCCGACCCGGCCACCGGCCAGCCGACGACCGAGTTCGTGGAGCTGCCGGACAAGGGCACCGTCACGACGTTCGCGATCATCAACATCCCGTTCCAGGGCCAGCGCATCAAGCCGCCCTACGTGGCGGCCTACGTGCTGCTCGACGGAGCCGACATCCCGTTCCTGCATCTGGTCGCCGACATCGACGCCCACGAAGTTCGGATGGGTATGCGCGTCGAGGCGGTGTGGAAACCCCGCGAGGAGTGGGGCTTCGGCATCGACAACATCGAGTACTTCCGGCCGACCGGGGAACCCGACGCCGACTACGACACCTACAAGCACCACCTGTAAAGGGCTTACCTGCACATGAGCGCTCGCAACGTTGCGGTCGTCGGCTTTGCCCACGCCCCACACGTCCGCCGCACCGACGGCACCACCAACGGTGTCGAGATGTTGATCCCGTGCTTCGCCCAGCTGTACGAGGAGCTGGGCATCAGCAGGACCGATATCGGCTTCTGGTGTTCCGGATCATCCGATTACCTTGCCGGACGGGCATTTTCGTTCATCTCGGCGATTGATTCGATCGGTGCCGTCCCGCCGATCAACGAATCACACGTCGAAATGGATGCGGCCTGGGCACTTTACGAGGCCTACATCAAGATCCTGACCGGCGAGGTCGACACCGCGCTGGTGTACGGCTTCGGTAAGTCCTCGGCCGGCGTCCTGCGTCAGATCCTGTCGCGGCAGACCGACCCCTACACCGTCGCACCGTTGTGGCCCGATTCGATCTCGATGGCCGGGCTGCAGGCGCGCCTCGGGCTCGACACCGGCAAGTGGACCGAGGAGCAGATGGCGCGCGTGGCGTTCGACTCCTTCGCCAACGCGCGGCGGGTGGACAACGTGGAGGGGTCCATCAGCGTGGCCGAACTGCTCGAGCGGCCGTTCTTCGCCGACCCGCTGCGCCGTCACGACATCGCCCCGATCACCGACGGCGCCGCGGCCATCGTGCTCGCGGCCGGCGACCGGGCGCGCGAACTACGCGAAAATCCCGCCTGGATCACCGGAATCGAGCATCGCATCGAAACCCCGTCACTGGGCGCGCGGGACCTCACCGAGTCCCCGTCGACCAAGGCCGCGGCCCACGTGGCCACCGGCGGGCGGACCGACAACCTCGACGTGGCCGAGATCTGCGCGCCGTTCACCCACCAGCATCTGATCATCGAGGAAGCCATCCGGATACCGGGACCGACCAAGGTCAATCCGTCCGGCGGCGCGCTGGCGGCCAACCCCATGTTCGTCGCCGGTCTCGAACGCATCGGCTTTGCGGCACAACACATCTGGAACGGTTCGGCTGAGCGGGTGCTGGCGCACGCCACCAGCGGGCCTGCGCTACAACAGAACTTGGTCGCGGTGATGGAAGGAAAGAACTGATGGCCGGTGCAGGGCCAAACGTTGCTGCGGTACTAGGTACCGGACAAACGAAGTACGTCGCCAAGCGCCAAGACGTTTCGATGAACGGCCTGGTGCGCGAGGCGATCGACCGGGCGTTGGCCGACTCCGGCAGCACCTTCGACGATATCGACGCCGTGGTGGTCGGCAAGGCGCCGGACTTCTTCGAGGGCGTCATGATGCCCGAGCTGTTCATGGCCGACGCCATGGGCGCCACGGGCAAGCCGCTGATCCGCGTGCACACCGCGGGATCGGTCGGCGGGTCCACCGGGGTGGTGGCCGCCAGCCTGGTGCAGTCCGGCAAGTACCGGCGCGTGCTCGCGATGGCCTGGGAGAAGCAGTCGGAATCAAATGCCATGTGGGCGTTGTCGATTCCGATCCCCTTCATCAAGCCGGTGGGTGCCGGCGCGGGCGGCTACTTCGCCCCGCATGTGCGCTCATACATCCGCCGGTCCGGTGCGCCGACGAACATCGGTGCCATTGTCGCGGTCAAGGACCGGCTCAACGGCAGCAAGAACCCGCTGGCGCACCTGCACCAGCCCGACATCACGGTCGAGAAGGTGATGTCGTCGCCGATGCTGTGGGATCCGATCCGCTACGACGAGACCTGCCCGTCGTCCGACGGCGCCGCAGCCGTGGTGATCGGAAACGAGGAGGCCGCCGAAGCCCGCCTGGCGCAAGGACATCCGGTGGCCTGGATCCACGCCACCGCGTTGCGCACCGAGCCGCTGCAGTTCTCCGGGCGCGACCAGGTCAGCCCGCAGGCCGGCCGAGACGCGTCCGCGGCGCTGTGGAAGGCCGCCGGCATCGAGAGCCCGATCGACGAGATCGACGCCGCGGAGATCTACGTGCCGTTCTCCTGGTTCGAGCCGATGTGGTTGGAAAACCTCGGCTTTGCCGCCGAGGGCGAGGGCTGGAAGCTCACCGAATCCGGCGAAACCAGGATCGGCGGACGGCTGCCGGTGAACCCGTCGGGCGGCGTGCTGTCGTCGAACCCGATCGGTGCCTCCGGCCTGATTCGCTTCGCCGAAGCGGCAATTCAGGTGATGGGCAAGGGTGGCGACCACCAGGTGCCCAACGCGCGAAAGGCCCTGGGACACGCCTACGGCGGTGGTTCGCAGTACTACTCGATGTGGGTGGTGGGCGCTGACAAGCCCGCGGCCCAAAAGGTCGATGCGTGAGCGGGCATCCCGCGCACGAGGCCGGCCGCCGCTCCCGTGAGGCGGTGGCGGCCCGGGACAAGGACGCCTGGCTGGCGGTGTTCGCCGACGACGCCATCGTCGAGGACCCGATCGGACCTTCGGTATTCGACCCCGAAGGCCTGGGACACCGCGGCCGCGACGCGATCTCGGCCTTCTGGGACAAGGCCATCGCCCCCACCACGAAGATCGAGTTCTTCTTCCGCGACACGTATCAGTGCGGCAACGAGGAAGCCAACGTGGGGCACATCCTCATCACTACGGGCGAGTACCAGACGACCGCCGAGGGTGTCTTCACCTACCGAGTCAACGCCGAGGGCAAGATGGTGGCCCTCCGTGCCTACTGGGAGATGGAGCGCGCGGCGGCCAACACGCGCAAGGTCTAGAGCGGATCCAGCCCGGCCAGATGCCGCAGGGCGAGATCGCGGTAGGCCTGCGGGTTCACCTTGACCCACATCTCGGCGCCCGTCCCAGCGACCGGTCCTTTGATCTGGGCCGGCGCGCCGACGGCCAGCATGCCGGGCGGAATCTGGGTCCCGGCCGTCACCAACGAGTGCGCGGCGACCAGGCTGCGTGCGCCGATCACCGCACCGTCCAGAACCGTGGCGTGGTTGGCGATCAGCGCCTCCTGCCCGACGTGAACCCCGTGGATGACGCACAGATGCGCGACCGTGGCGCCGGGACCGATGTCGACCGGGATGCCGGGGGGCGCGTGCAACACCGACCCGTCTTGGACGTTGGCGCCCTCGCGCACCACGATGGGTCCGTAGTCGCCGCGCAATACGGCGTTGAACCAGACCGAGGCCCCCGCCTCCACCACGACGTCGCCGATCAGCGTGGCCGTCGGGGCCACGAAAGCGGTGGGATCGACCCGTGGCGCGCGGCCCTCGAACGCAAACAGCGGCATCGTTTAGATATACCCCAGTGCGCATATGTGGTGGCCAGGCTCGCCGTCGTTGCGCGCCCCCGCCGCAAAACTGTAACGTGTTCTAGTTAGAGGCCCAGCGAGTTGGAGGTGACAGGTGAGTACCGACACCAAGGCGGTCGGCATCCGGGAAATCGATCCCGGCGACTTGCCGACCAGATACGCCCGCGGCTGGCACTGCCTGGGCGTTGCCAAGGACTTCCAGGACGGTAAGCCGCATTCGATCGAGGCGTTCGGCACCAAGCTGGTGGTGTTCGCCGACTCGCACGGGGACATCAAGGTCCTCGACGGGTACTGCCGCCACATGGGCGGGGACCTGTCGGAGGGCACCATCAAGGGCGACGAGGTCGCCTGCCCGTTCCACGACTGGCGCTGGGGCGGCGACGGCCGCTGCAAGCTGGTCCCCTACGCCAAGCGCACACCCAAGACCGCGCGGACGCGGTCGTGGACGACCGACGTGCGCGGCGGCCTGCTGTTCGTGTGGCACGACCACGAGAACAACCCGCCGGACCCCGCCGTGCGCATCCCGGACATCCCGGAGGCCCACAGCGACGAGTGGACCGAGTGGCGCTGGAACCGCATCCTCATCGAGGGGTCCAACTGCCGCGACATCATCGACAACGTCACCGACATGGCGCACTTCTTCTACATCCATTTCGGGTTGCCGACGTACTTCAAGAACGTCTTCGAGGGCCACATCGCGTCGCAGTACCTGCACAACGTCGGCCGGCCGGACGTCAATGACCTCGGCACGTCGTACGGTGAGGCGCATCTGGATTCGGAGGCGTCCTACTTCGGGCCGTCGTTCATGATCAACTGGCTGCACAACAGCTACGGCGGTTACAAGGCCGAGTCGATCCTGATCAACTGCCACTACCCGGTGACCCAGAACTCGTTCGTGCTGCAGTGGGGTGTCATCGTCGAAAAGCCCAAAGGCATGGACGAAAAGATGACCGACAAGCTGTCGAAGGTGTTCACCGAGGGCGTCAGCAAGGGCTTCCTGCAAGACGTCGAGATCTGGAAGCACAAGACCCGCATCGACAATCCGCTGCTGGTCGAGGAGGACGGTGCGGTGTACCAGCTGCGCCGCTGGTATCAGCAGTTCTACGTCGACGTCGCCGACATCGAGCCGGAGATGGTGGAGCGCTTCGAGATCGAGGTGGACACCACCCGCGCCAACGAGTACTGGAATTCCGAGGTCGAGGAGAACCTCAAGGCCAAGGACTCCGAGGCGGACGAGACGGCTACCGACGACGTGCCGGCCAAGCAACACTAGAAATCATGGGCGACGATCAGCCGGCGGTGCCTGACGTCGATCAGCTTGCGCGATCGATGTTGTTGCTGCATGGCGATCATCATGACCACGACGAGCATCCGGCCGGCCCCGAGCGCAAGGGCGGAACCTGGTCGAAATCAATGGATTTCGCCAACGACCCACAGCGTGCCGCGGCGGTTGCCGAAGCCAGTCGCGCCGACCGCGAGCGATACCTGAGCTCGGGTCTGCTGCCCGTGGACTGCCGGTTCTGCCACGTGCGGGTCACCGTTCGCAGGCTCGGGCCGGGACACACCGCGGTGCAGTGGAACACCGAGGCGTGGCAGCGCTGCGCGCACTTCACCGAGGTGCGCGAGTCCGGGGGCGACACCGCGCGCACGAAGTCGTGCCCGAAACTCGCTGACAGCATTGAACATGCGGTCGCCGAGGGCTATCTCGACCTCGACGACGAGCCGGACGACGACTGAGCGAACGTCACCCCGGGTCCTGGCCCGCGGCGGGTCGGCCCCGCGCGCAAGCGTTGGTGTTGTGCCCGCCTTTGAGCGACAACGCGATCGCGCCGTGGAGAGTCGTAGAGGTTGTCGCTGAGAGGCGGGCAGAAGTCAAAGCTCCGATTCGGAAACTCTTGTGGCGCCTGTGACTTACAGGCCCGCAAACCGCTCCTTGACCGTCTCGGTGCTGAGGCCGTAGTCGGCCAACGAGTAGGTGTGCTTGGGTGCCCGCGCGCCGGACTGGCTGTCGGCGTGGGTCTTTTCCATGGCCGCCTTGGCCTCTTCGGTCAACGTCAGGCCGAAGTGCCGGTAGATGTCGGCTACCGTACCCATCGGGTCGGCGATCAACTCCTTGTAGTCCACGTCGTAGAACTGCGACGGGCTGTATTTGGCCCGTGCGGTGTTGAACCGCTCCAGCCCCCGCGACCACGTTTCCATTGCGTCGGCGCCGATTTGGGCGCCGGTGAACGACGTCGACCATCCCTCGGCGGTGTGCTGCGCAAGCGAGCACATCGAGGCCATGATCGTTTCGACCGGACGATGCGTCTGGATCACCAACGCGTCGGGATAGGTCGCCATCAACGCGTCCAGCGCGAACAGGTGGCTGGGATTCTTCAGCACCCATCGCTTGTCGGCGTCGTTGAGCCCGATCAGTTGAAGGTTGCGGCGGTGCCGCTGATACGACGGCGTCCAGTCCTGCCGGGACAGCCACTGCGAGTAGGTGGGCAGGTGCGCCAGCGTTTCGTAGGACGCCGAATGCAGCGACTGCCGCAGCAGCTGCCAGCACTCCTCCAGCTCGTACGCCGCCATGAAATGCAGACCCGTGTAGTCCGGGTTTTCGGCATGATGCTTCTCGAACTGTCCGTTCAGCTGGCTGTAAAACGGGTTGGATTCCCAGGTTTCACGAGGCGGGCGCGGCTGTGGAAATTCTGCCAACCACAGATGCAGGCCCTGGTGCGCGGGATCGGCGCCCAGCAGCCGATGCAAGGCGGTGGTGCCGGTGCGGACCAGCCCGGTGACGAAGATCGGCCGCTCGATGGCGACGTCCGCGTGCTGCGGGTATTGCTTCCAGGCAGATTCGGAAAGCAGCCTGGCCACCAGCGCACCACGCAGGAAGAACCGATTCATCTTGCTGCCCAACGGCGTCAAGTCGGCGTCTCGCCGGTAGGAGTCCAGCAGGACTTCCAGCGCTTCGAGGTAGTTGTCGTCGTTGCTACCGAAATCATCCAGCCCGATCATCTTGCTGGCCGACGCCTTCAGGTCGTCAACGGTGCCGACATCGGTGCGCTCTGCCATTAGGTGTGATACTCCCCGCAATTGACGTCCAGGGTCTGCCCGGTGATGCCGCTGGACAGGTCGCTGGCCATGAATAGGATCGCCGAGGCCACCTCGTCCTCGGTCGGCAGCCGCTTCAGGTCGGAGTCGGCCGCCGTGGCCTGGTAGATCTGTTCGGCCGTCGTGCCGTACTTGCCGGCCTGGTGGTTGAAGTAGCCCTGCAGTGTCTCGCCCCAGATATAGCCGGGTGCAACGGAATTGACCCGGATCCCCTGCTCGCCCAGCTCGGTGGCCAGCGAATGCGACATGGACAGCAGCGCGGACTTGGCCATCTTGTAGGCGCCGTACTTCGCCTGCGAGTGCCGCAGCACCATGGAGTTGACGTTGACGATCGAGCCCTTCGACTCGGCCAACGCCGGCGTGAACCCCTGGATGAGCCGCAGTGCGCCGAGCGCGCTGAGTTCGATCGCGTCACGAATATGCTGAAAGCTGGTGCCCGAGAACGGTTTCAACGACGGCACCCGGAATGCGTTGTTGATCAGCACGTCAACCTTGCCGTAGGCCTCCAAGGTGGCATCGACCAGGTTGTTCACCTGGTCGTCCTCGGTGATGTCGGTGCGCACCGTGGTCGCACGGCCTCCGAGGTCGGCGATCTGCTTGGCGACGTCGTCCAGGCGCTCCGGCGTCCGGGCCGCCAGCACCAGGTCGGCCCCTTCTCGTGTGCATCGGTGCGCCAGCGTCGTGCCAAGGCCCGGGCCGACGCCGCTGATCACCACTACCTTGCCGTCGAGCAACTTCGTCATCCCAGCATCCTTGCCTGAATCTGTTGGTGGCGCAGCGCAATTCGGGCGCGCCAGTCGTCCTCCGAAATCTTGTTGTGCTCGAAGTACGGCAACGCGGCCGGAACCTTGTCGATGTCGACCACCTCAACGGTCGGACCGTCGGCGTCGGTGAGCTGACGCGACACCCGCTGCCAGCGGAACTGCAGGAAGCCACGCCGGTGGCCGACCGTCTCGGCCCAGTTGGTCACTCCCGGGTTCTGCTCGGCGACCACGATGCGGACCTTGCCGTCTGGATCCGCCTGCGCCTGAGTGTTGTTCAGCGAGGTCTGGTGGTTGATGTAGTCCAGCGAGATGTACCAGAGGCTGCCCAGCTGGAAGCCGAGGTAGGGCGCGTCGGACACCGGGATGGTGATGACCATCGCCTGATCCGGTCGCAGGTCGAAATGGCCCACCGACGAGTACTGCGTGGACAGTCCGCCCGGAGTCAGCCGCGGCGGCACCATGGTGTTGACCGGCAGGTCGAGATAAAACCATTGCGGGAATTGCAGCCAGGTCTTCACCCGCTGGACAAGCTGCTTTCCCGCTGTGGCGTAACGCTTTTCGATGAGCTCACGGGTCAACGGCGGCGGTGCGGTGCCCGCCGTGTCGAGCCGGGAGATCGCCAGTGTGCCGCGCTGCGCCGCCCAGTCGCCGTACACCTCGCGGATCACCAGCTGCCCCGGACTCGTCGGCCGCACCCGCCACTCGAAGCTGCCGTCGGGCGCGATCTCGAGCTCGCGGTCGTCGAACGCGGCCTGGCTGACGGGCACGAAGTCGTCCGTGTACTCGCCGCCGAGTAGCTGGAAACTCAGGTCAGTGGTGGTCCCGCGCCTGCCCGTGACCACGTAGTCGTGGTTGGCGTGCACCCGGGTACCGAAATAGAGGGTGTCGGGGTTGTCCAGGCCCATCTTGGTGAACGGCCCGGTACCCGACTGCAGGAAAGGATGGTCGCGGTCGTAGTCCACGGCCAGATGGATGCAGCCCGAGATACAGCCGGCTAGGTACTGCAACCCTTCGAGCAGGTCGGCTTCGGTCTCGATGAACGGTGCGTCGGCGACCAACTGCTCGGCCTCTGCGATCGCAGCGGTGAGGGAATCAGAGAACACGCCTAGACGCTAGAACGTGTTCTACTTTTTCGTCAATGGCGAACATTCCCGCGCGTCGGCCACAGCGTTCAGCGACGACGCCGACTCACTAGGGAGGGCAGGAGTGGGAGAGGTCGATCAGGTGCTGGCGGACGTCGGGATGCCGGTTCAGGTAGTCGATGACGTTGCCGTTACCGCCCTCCGCCTGCGACCTTTGCTGCAATTGCTGGTGCAGGTCGGGATGCCGCTGCAGGTACGAGTCGATGGATGCACCCACGTCCTGATTGCATTGCGGATCCGCACTGGCTATGCCCGCGACGGGCACCGCGATCACCGTTGCGGCGGTAGCGGTCATCAACCCCCCGGCGAGCAGGCCGTACAGCCCGCGGCGACGGGCGCCGACTGTCTTGGATGTGCTCATAGGCGTCAGGTTACTCGCGGTACCTTTGCGGCGCCTGTGTGCGCCGTCGGCCAGACCGGCGGGTCAGCGCGGGGCCGCGGCGCCGCTTTCCCGCTCGCGTTTGATCTCCAGGGCGATGTCGATGAGCTGGTCTTCTTGGCCGCCGATGAGTTTGCGTTGGCCGGCGCGGTGCAACAGTTCGTGAGCGG
>NZ_MBEI01000015.1 GCF_001953985.1 Mycobacterium colombiense | reverse complement strand
ACTGCGCGAATGGGCAGGCCACGAACCGCGACGCGGTCAACCCGGTCCGGCCCACATAGCCAACCCCGACCCCGCGACCGGCCACATACAACTCGCCGACCACCCCGGCCGGAACCGGGCGCAACCACTCGTCGAGGACGAACAGCGCCGCCCCCGAAACCGGTGAGCCGACCGGCGGCGTTCCGGATCCCTGCGTCAGCGGTGCACTGATCGCCACACACATGGTGGTCTCGGTGGGGCCATAGGCATTGACCATCACCCGCCCCGGCGCCCACCGATCCACCACCTCGACCGGGCAGGCCTCACCGACCACCGCCAAGGCCACCGACTCCAACCCCTCAACCGGCAACGCCGCCACCGCCGATGGAGTCTGTGTCAACACGCTGACCTGTTCAGCAACCAGCACCTGATGCAAGTCCTGCGGCGAACCCGTCACCGCCTCCGACACCACCACCACGCGCCCACCACGCAACAGCGCACCAAAGATCTCCCACACCGAGACGTCGAACGCCAACGAATGACACAGCGCCCACACCCCGGCATCGGGCAGCCCGGCATCCAACGACCCCAACAACTGCGTCACGTTGCGATGAGTAATCGCAACACCTTTGGGCACCCCGGTAGTGCCCGAGGTGTAAATCAGGTAAGCGACATCGTCGGGATCCGGCCCCGG
>NZ_MBEI01000014.1 GCF_001953985.1 Mycobacterium colombiense | reverse complement strand
GGGCCGCAGGCGAAGGTGAGTTGGTCGGCGTCGGTGGTGTGGCATGTGGACCAGTCGGTGACGTGGTGGACTTCGCAGTAGTAGCCGGGCACGGTGCAGCCGGGGGCAGAGCATCCGCGGTCCTTGGCGTACAGCACGATTCGCTGGCCGGGTGAGGCCAGGCGCTTGGTGTGATACAGCGCCAGGGCCTTGCCTTGGTCGAAGACGGCCAAATAGTGGTGGGCGTGGCGGGCCAGTCGGATGACGTCGCTGATCGGCACGATGGTGCCGCCACCGGTCAACCCACGCCCGGCGGCGGCCTCCAGCTCGGCCAGTGTCGTGGTGACGACGATGGAGGCCGGTAACCCGTTGTGCTGACCGAGTTCTCCGGAGGCCAACAGCGCGCGCAGGGCCGCGTTGAGTCCGTCGTGGTTGCGCTGGGCCGCGGAGCGCGGGTCGTGCTCGATGGCGTGCTGGCTGGGTGCGCCGTCCACGCACGGGGTGTCGTCGAGGGGGTTGCACATGCCCGGGGCGGCGAGTTTGGCCAAGACGGCTTCCAGGGTGGCGCGCGCTTCAGGTGTCAGCCAGCCGCGCAGCGCCGACATCCCGTCGGCTTGCTGGTGACCCAGCATCAGGCCACGCTGACGCGCCCGGTCCTCGTCGGTGAAGGTGCCATCGGGATTGAGCACATCGGCCAGTGCCCGCGCCAGGTCGGCGAGTTGTTCGGGGCGAAACCGGGTTCCGAATTCGGCCAGTTGGGCTTCGGCCTGCTCGCGGGTGGCCAGGTCGATCCAGCCGGGCAGGCGGTGGTAGAACGTGCGGATCACCGCGACCTGACCGGCGCCCAGTGTGCCCTGGCGTTGGGCGG
>NZ_MBEI01000013.1 GCF_001953985.1 Mycobacterium colombiense | reverse complement strand
TGAATAAGCGACCGGTAGGCGGGCGCGCGGCCGCGCCCGTATCCCCAGGACCCCCCGCCGACGCCCAGCCCCGCACCTCCGGCGCCCGGCTCGAACGCGCCCGCGCCCGCACCCGGCGCTCCCGCACCAGCGCCCGCTCCCGCGCCCGGCGCGCCGGCCGAAGGGGCGCCGCCCGCCGAAGCGCCCGCGCCGCCTGATCCGCGCAAGGAACTCGCCGATCGCATCGCCGACGAGAAGAAGTGGCGCCAGAGCACGCGTCAGGGCATCCAGTTCCTCGCCCTGCAGTTCCAGGCGACGCGCTGCGACAAAGAAGACATCCTGGCCGGCAACGACGATCCGGCCCAGCCGCTGATCACCTGCTCGACCGACCACAAGGTCGCCTACCTGCTGGGCCCGTCGATCATCAGCGGCGACCAGATCCAGGACGCCAGCGCGAGCCAGAACCAGCGCGGCATCGGCTACGTCGTCGACCTGCAATTCAAGTCCGCCGCTGCCAACACCTGGGCCGACTTCACCGCCGCCCACATCGGTACCCAGACCGCGTTCACCCTGGACTCGCAGGTCGTCAGCGCGCCGATGATCCAGGAAGCCATTCCCGGCGGCCGGACCCAGATCAGCGGTGGCGATCCGCCGTTCACCGCCGCGACCGCCAAGCAGCTGGCCAACGTCCTCAAATACGGCTCGCTGCCGCTGTCCTTCGAATCGTCGGAGGCCCAAACCGTCTCGGCGACACTGGGATTGACCTCGCTGCGGGCCGGGTTGGTCGCGGGCGCGATCGGCTTGATCCTGGTGCTGCTGTACTCGCTGCTCTACTACCGGGTGCTGGGATTGCTCACGGCGCTGTCGCTGGCCGCTTCCGGGGCAATGATTTTCGCGATCCTGGTGATCCTGGGCCGGCAGATCAACTACACCCTGGACCTGGCCGGCATCGCGGGTCTGATCATCGGTATCGGCACCACCGCCGACTCGTTCGTCGTCTTCTTCGAGCGCATCAAAGACGAGATCCGCGAGGGCCGTTCGTTCCGGTCGGCGGTGCCACGAGGCTGGGTGCGCGCCCGCAAGACGATCGTGTCGGGTAACGCCGTCACCTTCCTGGCCGCCGCGGTGCTCTACGCGCTGGCCATCGGCCAGGTGCGCGGATTCGCCTTCACGTTGGGCCTCACCACGGTCCTCGACATCGTGGTGGTGTTCCTGGTGACCTGGCCGCTGGTGTACCTGGCGTCCAAGTCCCCGACGCTGGCGAGGCCGGCCTACAACGGCCTGGGTGCCGTTCAGCAGGTTGCCCGCGAACGGCGGGCTTCGGCGCAGGTCAAGACGGGACGGGGATAACGCATGACTCCCTCCAAAGCCTCCAAAGACGCAACCGAGATCACCGAAGCATCCGAAGGCGCTACCGAATTGACCGACAGCGGCGCCGCCGGGCAGCCCCACCACGGCTTCCTGTCGCGCCTCTACACCGGCACCGGCGCGTTCGAGGTGGTCGGCCGGCGCCGGTTGTGGTTCGGCATCAGCGGCGCGATCGTCGCCATCGCCGTCCTGTCCATCCTGCTGCGCGGCTTCACCTTCGGCATCGACTTCAACGGCGGCACGACGGTGTCGATGCCCGCCGCCGGGAAGACCGGCATCGTGCAGACCTCGCAGGTGACCGAGGTGTTCCGCAAGGCCATCGGCAACGATCCGGAGACGGTGGTCGTCGTCGGCAACGGCGCGGGCGCGACCGTGCAGATCCGCTCGGAAACGCTGACCAACGACCAGACCACGAAGCTGCGCAACGCCCTGTTCGACGCCTTCGGACCCAAGGGCGCCGACGGCAAGCCCAGCAAGCAGGCGATCAGCGACGCGGCCGTCTCCGAGACCTGGGGCGACCAGATCACCGACAAGGCCCTGATCGCGCTCGCCGTCTTCCTGGTGCTGGTCGGCGTCTACATCATGATCCGCTACGAGCGGTACATGGCCATCTCCGCGCTGACCACCATGGTTTTCGACCTGAGCGTCACCGCCGGGGTGTACTCGCTGGTCGGTTTCGAGGTCACGCCGGCCACCGTCATCGGCTTGCTGACGATTCTCGGCTTCTCCCTCTACGACACCGTCATCGTGTTCGACAAGGTCGAGGAGAACACCCACGGCTTCCAGCACACCACCCGGCGCACCTTCGCCGAGCAGGCCAACCTGGCGATCAACCAGACGTTCATGCGTTCCATCAACACCAGCCTGATCAGCGTGCTGCCGGTGCTGGCGCTGATGGTCGTGGCGGTGTGGCTGCTGGGCGTCGGCACGCTGAAGGACCTGGCGCTGGTGCAGCTGGTCGGCATCCTGGTCGGCACCTACTCGTCGATCTTCTTCGCCACCCCGCTGCTGGTCACGCTGCGCGAGCGCACCGAGCTGGTGCGCACCCACACCCGACGCGTGACGCGCCGGCGCAGCCCCGGCTCCCGGGCGGCCGCCGACACCGGCGCCGGCGACGATGAGGCCGAGACCGCCGAGGAGGCGGACGAAGCGACGGCGGCGGCCGAGCCGTCCAAGCCCGCGCCGAGCAAGCCGGCGCCGGGCGCCCGTCCCGTGCGGCCGACCGGGACCCGTCGTCCCACCGGCAAGCGGAACGTCGGCCGGCGGTAGGCCCATGGCCACCGGGTACCGGGGAGCTGGGGCCGATCGTGGCGCGCTCATCGGCCGTCGGGCCCTCGCGGGGTGGATCGGCGGAGGATTGGCGGTAGTGCTGGTGGCCGCTGTCACGCTGACCGCCTGCGCGGGCAGCGCCGCGTCCCAGATCGACTACGTGGTCGACGGCCCGCTGTCCACCTACAACACCAACACCGTGGCCGGCGCCGCCTCGGCCGGAGCGCAGGCGTTCGCCCGCACGCTCACCGGCTTCAGCTATCACGGGCCCGACGGGCAAACCGTCGCCGACCGCGACTTCGGCACCGTGTCGGTGGTCGGTGGCACGCCGCTGGTGCTCGACTACCAGATCGCCGACAACGCCGTCTACTCCGACGGAAAGCCGGTGACCTGCGACGATATCGTCCTCGCCTGGGCGGCCCAGTCCGGCAAGTTCCCCGACTTCCATGCCGCCACCCAGGCCGGCTACCTCGACATCGCCAACGTCGAATGCATCCCCGGGCAAAAGAAGGCCCGGGTGTCCTTCATTCCGGACCGCGGCGTTGTGGACTACACCCAGCTGTTCACCGCGACCACGCTGATGCCGTCGCACGTCATCGCCGACCAACTCAACGTCGACGTGACCGCGGCCCTGCTCAGCAACAACGGGCCACTGGTGCAGCAGATCGCGAAGCTGTGGAACACCACCTGGGACCTCAAGCCCGGGATCGACGTCAAGCGTTTCCCGTCGTCGGGGCCGTACAAGATCGCATCCGTGTTGGACGGCGGCGCCGTGGTGCTCGTCGCCAACGACCGCTGGTGGGGGCCCAAGGCCATCACCAAGCGGGTCACCGTGTGGTCGCAGGGGCCCGACATCCAGGACCGGGTCAACAGCCGCAGCGTCGACGTGGTCGACGTCGCCGCGGGTTCCTCGGGGGCGCTGACCACGCCGGACAACTACGAGCGCTCCGACGGGCCGTCGGACGGCGTCGAGCAGCTGATCTTCGCCCCGCAGGGCCCGCTGGCGGCGCCCAAGGCCCGCCGCGCCGTCGCGCTGTGCACGCCACGCGATTCGCTGGCCAAGGACGCGGGGACGCCGATCGCCAACTCCCGCCTGGACCCGGCCACCGATGACGCCGTGTCGGCCGCTGACGGGGCCGCCGAGGCCGAACCGTTCGGCAAGGCCGACCCGGTCGCCGCGCGCAAGGCGCTGGGCGGCGCGCCCCTGACGGTGCGGATCGGGTATCAGGGGCCCAACGCGCGGCTCGCGGTCAACGTCGGCGTCATCACCAAGGCGTGCGCCGCGGCGGGTGTCACCGTCGCCGGCGTCATCCTGGACGGGCCGGGCCCGCAGGCGCTGCGGGACGGCAAGATCGACGCGTTGCTGGCCAGCACCGGCGGTGCCACCGGCAGCGGGTCGACGGGGTCGTCGGCGCTCGATGCCTACGCCCTGCACACCGGCAACGGCAACAACCTGTCCGGGTACTCGAATCCCCAGGTCGACAACGCAATCAGCGCGCTGGCCGTCTCGGCTGACGCCGCCGAACGAGTCCGGCTGTTGACCGAAACCGCCCCGGTACTGTGGGGCGACATGCCCACCCTGCCGCTGTACCGGCAGCAGCGCACGCTGTTGACCTCGAAGAAGATGTACGCGGTCAGCAAGAACCCGACGCGGTGGGGCGCTGGCTGGAACATGGACCGATGGGCGCTGATCCAGTGAGGCCCCGATGACGAGCGCCGGCGCGCGGGCGCCGGTCGCCGAGCTGATCGCGTCGCTGACGCGCAAGGTGGCCGATTTCCCCAAGCCCGGTGTCCAGTTCAAGGACCTCACCCCGGTGTTCGCGGACGCGACGGCGATGACGGCGGTCACCGGCGCATTGGCCGAGATCGCCTCCGGTGCGGATCTGGTGGCCGGCATCGAGGCCCGGGGATTCCTGCTGGCCGCGGCCGTCGCCGACCGGCTACAGACCGGTGTGCTGGCCATTCGCAAGGCCGGCAAGCTGCCGCCGCCGGTACACGCCGAGCGCTACGACCTGGAATACGGCAGCGCGACGCTGGAAATCCCCGCCGACGGCATGGACCTGCGCGGGACCAACATCACGATCATCGACGACGTGCTGGCCAGCGGCGGTACCCTGGCCGCGTCGGTGCGGCTGCTCGGGCGCGCCGGGGCCAACGTGATGGCGGCGGCGGTGGTGTTCGAACTGGGCGAGCTGCGCGGCCGGGAAGCGGTCGCGCCGTTGCCGGTACACAGCCTGACTTGCGAGTAGTGCTCAGGCATTGGAGATATCCTCGATTTCGGAGGTGACCAACGTGGCGGAGGAAAACAGCGCGGCGCAAGCGCTCGACGCGCCCACTAAAGTCACGGAGCCGCCGGCCATCACGCAGCCGATGGAGGTTCCGGAGCCACCGGCCGAATCCCTGAAAACGTCCAGCAGCGCGTCGCGGAGGGTCCGGGCCAGGCTGGCCCGCCGGATGACGGCGCAGCGCAGCACGCTCAACCCGGTGCTGGAACCGCTGGTGGCGGTGCACCGGGAGATCTACCCGAAGGCGAACGTGTCGCTGTTGCAGCGCGCCTTCGAGGTCGCCGACCAGCGGCACGCCAGCCAGCTACGCCATTCCGGCGACCCCTACATCACCCACCCGCTGGCCGTCGCGACCATTCTGGCCGAATTGGGCATGGACACCACGACTTTGGTGGCCGCGCTGCTGCACGACACCGTCGAGGACACCGGGTACACGCTGGACGCGTTGAGCGAGGAATTCGGCGAAGAGGTGGGCCACCTGGTCGATGGCGTCACCAAATTGGACCGGGTGGTGCTGGGCAGCGCCGCCGAGGGCGAGACCATCCGCAAGATGATCACCGCGATGGCGCGCGATCCGCGCGTGCTGGTGATCAAGGTCGCCGACCGGCTGCACAACATGCGCACCATGCGCTTCCTGCCGCCGGAGAAGCAGGCGCGCAAAGCCCGCGAGACGCTGGAAGTGATTGCGCCCCTTGCGCATCGGCTGGGGATGGCCAGCGTCAAGTGGGAACTGGAAGACCTGTCGTTCGCGATCTTGCATCCCAAGAAGTACGAGGAGATCGTCCGGCTGGTCGCCGGGCGCGCGCCGTCGCGGGACACCTACCTGGCCAAGGTGCGTGCGGAGATCGTCAACACCCTGGGCGCGTCGAAGATCAAGGCGACGGTCGAGGGTCGGCCCAAGCACTACTGGTCCATCTACCAGAAGATGATCGTCAAGGGCCGCGACTTCGACGACATCCACGACCTGGTCGGCATCCGCATCCTGTGCGACGAGATCCGCGACTGCTATGCCGCTGTCGGCGTGGTGCATTCGCTGTGGCAGCCGATGGCCGGGCGGTTCAAGGACTACATCGCCCAGCCGCGGTACGGCGTCTACCAGTCGCTGCACACCACCGTCGTGGGGCCGGAGGGCAAGCCGCTGGAGGTGCAGATCCGCACCCGCGACATGCACCGCACCGCCGAATACGGCATCGCCGCGCACTGGCGCTATAAGGAAGCCAAGGGGCGCAACGGCCTTCCGCATCCGCACGCCGCGGCCGAGATCGACGACATGGCCTGGATGCGCCAGCTGCTCGACTGGCAGCGGGAGGCCGCGGACCCGGGCGAGTTCCTCGAGTCCCTGCGCTATGACCTTGCGGTCCAAGAGATCTTCGTGTTCACGCCCAAGGGCGACGTGATCACCCTGCCCAACGGTTCGACACCGGTGGACTTCGCGTATGCGGTGCACACCGAGGTCGGGCACCGCTGCATCGGCGCCCGGGTGAACGGGCGGCTGGTGGCGCTGGAGCGCAAGCTGGAAAACGGCGAAGTCGTCGAGGTTTTCACCTCCAAGGCGGCCAACGCCGGGCCGTCGCGGGACTGGCAGCAGTTCGTGGTCTCACCACGCGCCAAGGCCAAGATCCGGCAGTGGTTCGCCAAGGAGCGCCGCGAGGAGGCGCTCGAATCCGGCAAGGACGCCATGGCCCGCGAGGTGCGTCGCGGCGGACTTCCGTTGCAGCGCTTGGTTAATGGCGAGACGCTGGCGGCGGTGGCGCGCGAGCTGCACTACACCGACGTGTCCGCGCTCTACACGGCGATCGGTGAGGGGCATGTGTCGGCCCGGCACGTCGTGCAGCGGCTGCTGGCCGAACTCGGCGGCATCGACCAGGCCGAGGAGGATCTCGCCGAACGGTCCACGCCGACAACCATGTTGCGCCGCCCGCGCAGCAGTGACGACGTCGGCGTCTCGGTCCCCGGTGCCCCCGGCGTGCTGACCAAGCTGGCGAAATGCTGCACCCCGGTGCCCGGCGACCAGATCATGGGGTTCGTCACCCGCGGCGGTGGCGTGAGCGTGCACCGCACCGACTGCACCAACGCGGCCTCGCTGCAGCAGCAGTCCGAGCGCATCATCGAAGTGCACTGGGCGCCATCGCCGTCGTCGGTGTTCCTGGTGGCCATCCAGGTCGAGGCGCTCGACCGGCACCGGCTGCTGTCGGACGTCACGCGGGTGCTGGCCGACGAGAAGGTCAACATCCTGTCCGCGTCGGTCACCACCTCCGGCGACCGAGTTGCCATCAGCCGCTTCACCTTTGAGATGGGCGACCCCAAGCACCTCGGCCATCTGCTCAACGTCGTGCGCAACGTCGAAGGCGTCTACGACGTCTACCGCGTGACGTCGGCGGCGTGAACCCGCCTAGCTCAGCCGCACCGAGGTGATCTTGACCGGGTTGGTGGGCGCGCCGCTCTGACGATTGCCGGCGATGCCCGCCCGGGCGATCTTGTCCAGGGTCTCCAGCCCGGCTTGATCGATGGTGCCCAGCACCGTGCTCTGCGGCTCCATCTCGGAATCCTTGAAGATCAAGGCGAATTGGCTGCCGTTGGTGTTGGGTCCCTCGGTGGCCATCACGATGGTGCCGCGCGGGTACACCACCGTCGCACGCAGCGCGGGGTCGTCGGGCTTGTATTGATCCGTGGGGTACTCGTCGCCGAATTCGTAACCGGGGCCGCCCGAGCCGTCCACCTCGGGGCCGCCACACAACAGCGATCCGCCGTCTTGTGAGCTGATCAGCCGGGCGCACTGGGTGTTGTCGAAGAACTGCTGCTTGGCCAGGCTGATGAAGCTGTTCACGGTGCAGGGGGACTCGGAATTGGCGAGCTGGATGGAGATGTCACCGAAGTTGGTGGAGATGACCGCGCCGATCTGCGGCGGAGTGGTGGACACCCGGCCCGACTGCGGCGGGTTCACCGGCCGGGTGACCGGGTCCGGCACCGAACGATATTGGCAGTTGGCCCCGAGATCGGCCGGCGGTGCGAATGCCGGCAACGGCGGTACCGTCGCCGACGCACTGGATCCGGGGTTCGACCCGGTCCTGCCGGGCGCCCGCGCCCGGGTCTGGGTGGAAGCTCCCGTGCTGTCGGCCGAACCGTGGCTCTGCGTCACCAGCGCGATGACCAGCGCCGCCACCGCGGCCAGCGCCAGCGCCGATGCGCCGACGATGCCGACCAGCAGACGCCGCGAATGCGTCGGGCGGCCGGGCTGCAACGGCGGATCGGCTTTGCTGGCCGGCGGGGGAGCCGCGGGCCCCGGGGGCGCCGCGCCCGGAGGTCCCGACGTAGCCGCGCCACCGAGCAGCGCCGCTCTGGCAGCCTCGGCGAGCTCGATTGCCGTCTGATACCGCTGTTCGGGGTCCTTGGCCATGCCGCGGGCGACAACCGCGTCGAAGGCCGACGGGACACCGGGTGCGGTTGCGGACGGTCGCGGCGGTGGGGCGTTCAGGTGCGCGTTGAGCTGTTCTTCGAGGCTCTCTCCCGCGTAGGGGCGCTTGCCGGTCAAGCACTCGTGCAAAACGCAGGCCAACGAGTAGACGTCGGCGCGGTGATCCGTTTTGCCTTTGAAGCGCTCGGGCGCCATGTACGCGACGGTGCCCATCGTGGCACCGGTCTGCGTGAGTTGGGTGTCGGCCTCCGTGCGGGCAAGACCGAAGTCGATCAAATAGACGAAATTGTGTGCGGTCGTGATCAAGATGTTCATCGGTTTGATGTCGCGGTGGATCAACCCCGCCTGGCGGGCGCTGTCCAGCGCCGCCGCGACCTGCTCGATCACCGCGACCGTTTGCTCGGGGCTGAGTCGGTCGCCGTTTTCGTTGATGTACTGCGACAAGTGGCGGCCCTCGATCAGCCGCATGTCGACATAGAGCCGGCCGTCCAGCTCGCCAAAACCGTGGATGGGCACCACGTGCGGGTCGTTGAGGGCCGCCGCTATGCGGGCCTCTCGGCGGAAACGCTGCTGAAAGTCTTGATCCTCAGCCAGATGCGGCGGAAGCACTTTCAGTGCGACTACCCGATCCGTGGTTGTGTCGTAGGCGCGGTATACGCGTCCCATCCCGCCGCGCCCCAACAAGTCCAAGATTCGGTAATGACCGAATGAGTCTGGATCCAGATTCACCCAACGACCATAAGCTCTCGGGGGTGCGCGTCGGGCGAATCCCGCCGATCAGAGGGAGTTTCGCGTCGATTCGGCCTAGTCGAGCAGCAGCGAGGTGATGGTCACCTCGGTGGCGGGTGCCCCGTCTTCACCGCCGCCGGCGACGCCGGCCTTGGCGATCTTGTCCAGGGTGGCCAGCCCGTCGGCCTGGATGGTGCCGAACACGGTGTACTGCGGCGGCAGCTGGGAGTCCTTGTACACCAAGAAGAATTGGCTGCCGTTGGTACCGGGCCCGGCGTTCGCCATGGCCAGGGTGCCGCGCGGATAGACGACGGGCTCCTGCGCCTTGGGGTCGTTCGGCGGGAACTGGTCGGTCGGGTATTCGTTGGCGAATTGGTAGCCCGGACCGCCGGTGCCCTCGCCCTTCGGGTCGCCGCACTGCAGGACGCCCAGGCCCTGCGAAGTGGTCAGCCGGTGGCACTTGGTGTTGTCGAAGTATTTCTGGCCCGCCAGGCTCGCGAAACTATTGACGGTGCAAGGTGATTCGTTGTTCGCCAGCAACAGGCCGATGTGGCCCTGGTTGGTGACCATGCTGGCGCTCACCTGGGCGGGATCGGTGGGCACTTTGCCCGTCCGCGGCGGCTTGACCTGCTTGGCCGCCGGCTCGGGTGAGGCCGGGTACTGACAGTTGGCGCCCACGTTGGCCGACGGCTTGAACGGCGGCAGCGGCGCGGTCTGACCCGGCTGGCCGGGCGCCGTCGTCTCCGGCGCGCTGCTGCTGCTGGTGGTCGTCGACGCCGCGGCGTTGCTCTTGTGGTCGTCGTGCTTGGTGTTGACGATCGTGATCACCACCGCCGCGATCACGGCCACGGCCACGATCGAGCCGGCCGCGATCAGCACGATCCTGCGCGTCTTGGCTTGCTTCGCTCGCCGCTCCAGCTGCCGTTCGAGCTTGCGCTTGGCGTTGGCACGTCGCTGTTCGTTGGTCGGCACGGCCGCTATGCCTCCATGATTTGGATCGGGGCCCCTTAAACGGGAGAGTTGCCAGCTCAGGCTAATGTGGGCGCCGCGACTCGTGTCAAGTGGGGCCCATGGGAAACTGGGAACCGTGTTGATCACCGGATTTCCCGCCGGCATGTTGCAGTGCAACTGCTACGTGCTGGCCGAGCGGCCAGGAACGGACGCCGTCATCGTGGATCCGGGACAGCGGGCGATGGGTCCGCTGCGAGACATCCTGGACAAAAACCGGCTGACACCGGCCGCGGTGCTGCTGACCCACGGGCACATCGACCACATGTGGTCGGCGCAGAAGGTGTCCGACACCTACGGTTGCCCGACCTACATCCATCCCGAGGACAGGTTCATGCTCACCGACCCGATCTACGGCCTAGGCCCGCGCCTGGCGCAGATGGTGGCGGGCGCCTTCTGGCGGGAGCCCAAGCAGGTGGTCGAGCTGGACCGCGACGGCGACAAGCTGGACTTGGGCAGTGTGACCGTCAACGTCGACCACACGCCCGGACACACCCGCGGGTCGGTGGTGTTCCGGGTCGCCGGGGACGATGACGTGGTGTTCACCGGTGACACGCTGTTCGAACGCGCGGTGGGCCGCACCGACCTGTTCGGCGGCAGCGGCCGTGACCTGCTGACCTCGATCGTCGACAAACTTCTGGTGCTGGACGACAAGACCGTGGTGTTGCCGGGGCACGGCAACTCCACCACCATCGGCGCCGAGCGCCGCCTCAACCCGTTCCTCGAAGGCCTGTAGCCCGTGAGCGAGTTCTCCGCGTTTTCTGCGCCCAAGGGCGTGCCGGACTACGTCCCGCCGGATTCGGCCCCGTTCGTCGCGGTGCGCGACGGCCTGCTCGACGCCGCCCGCCGGGCCGGCTACGGCGATATCGAGTTGCCCATCTTCGAAGACACCGCCCTGTTCGCCCGTGGCGTCGGCGAATCCACCGACGTGGTGTCCAAAGAGATGTACACGTTCGCCGACCGTGGCGATCGTTCGGTGACGTTGCGGCCCGAGGGCACGGCGGGCGTGGTGCGCGCGGTCATCGAACACGGCCTGGACCGCGGCGCGCTGCCGGTCAAACTCTGTTACGCGGGGCCGTTTTTCCGCTATGAACGTCCGCAGGCCGGCCGCTATCGCCAGCTGCAGCAGGTCGGCGTAGAGGCGATCGGCGTCGACGACCCGGCCCTGGACGCCGAGGTGATCGCGATCGCCGACGCCGGCTTCCGCTCCCTCGGGCTGGACGGATTCCGCCTGGAGATCACCTCGCTGGGTGACGACAGCTGCCGACCGCAGTACCGGGAACTGTTGCAGGACTTCCTGTTTGCCCTCGACCTGGACGAGGAGACGCGACGGCGGGCGCAGATCAACCCGCTGCGGGTGCTCGACGATAAGCGGCCCGAGGTGCGCGCCATGACGGCGGACGCCCCGGTGCTGCTCGATCACCTGTCCGATGCGGCCAAGCAACACTTCGACACCGTGTTGGCGCACCTGGACGCGATGGGGGTGCCCTACGTCATCAACCCCCGCATGGTGCGCGGGCTGGACTACTACACGAAGACCACGTTCGAGTTCGTGCACGACGGCCTGGGCGCGCAATCGGGCATCGGCGGCGGTGGCCGCTACGACGGGCTGATGCACCAGCTCGGCGGACAAGACCTGTCCGGCATCGGGTTTGGGCTCGGTGTAGACCGGACACTGCTGGCGCTGCGCGCGGAGGGCAAGAGCGTGGCGGAGACCGCGCGGTGCGAGGTGTTCGGCGTGCCGCTGAGCGAGCAGGCCAAGCTGCGGCTGGCGGTGCTGGCCGCGCAGTTGCGCGCCGGCGGTGTGCGCGTGGACCTGGCCTACGGCGACCGCGGTCTCAAGGGCGCGATGCGCGCGGCAGACCGCTCCGGGGCCCGGATCGCGCTGGTCCTCGGCGACCGCGACATCGAGGCCGGCACCGTCGGGGTGAAGGATCTCGGGACCGGGGAGCAGGTCCCCGTCGCGCTGGATTCCGTTGTCGCCGAGGTGCTTTCGCAACTCGACAGCACGTAGTCGCCTGCGCCGTACCCGTTTAGCCCCACTCGGTCAGCCACGGCGGTGATCCAACAACGCATCCGCCACGTGAATCGACGGCAGCCGGCCGCCCCGCTCCTGAGCGCCATGGCGAAGAGCGCGCGGAACTTCGGTTGCGCCCAGAGGCCCCGCGACCTAGAACGACGATGGATCGGGCAGTGCCGCGCCGGGCGAATACGGCACGGCAGGACTCAGCCCCGGCAACACCGTGCTCGGATAGCCCGGAGCCACGGGGGCTGTACTGGAACCGCTGCCGGGAAAGAAGGAATTCAATAGAGAACCGAGCTCGCCGAAGATCGTGTTGGCGATATTCACAGCGGTGGCCGGGTTGAGCTCGGCGGGGGCCGGGACTGGCACTGGATCGTCGACAGGCAAAGGTTGCTGCGGAGCCGCTCCTGCGACCCCGCCGCCAAACCCAATTGCGGCCAGCGCGAGCGCCGTACCCAGCGCGGCTCGGGTCAGTGGTCTGCGAGCGTCCGAAATGGCAAACATGTTCCGTAACAAGGGAATACTCCTCAACTTCCGCTGGAGCGCCGGTGCTTCAGACACTCAAGTGGTTGCGGTAACAATGCTCGTCAAGAATCACAATTGAAGCACGACACGATCACAGACCGAACTCTATAGATTTGCTTACCAACCTTGGAATTCGCTTATTCTGGGTCCCTCGGCCCGAAGACTGTCCGTGTGATCGCGGCGGCAATGGGTTGCTTCGTTGGCGGTCACGTTGGCGGGTGGCGGTGGCTGGGGGGTTTATCCGCGGGGATAACCGCGGCGCACCGTGCGGTCGAGAATTCCCAGCGTCGCGCGCAATGCGCCCTCGGACAGAATCGGGAAAATTCCGGCTTCCCGCCACTTCGGGTCGATGTTCGACCAGTCGTAGAACGAGGTGACGATCGTGGCCGAGCCGTCCTCGGTGGGTGTGAGCGCGTAGCCGTAGACATGACCGATCGGCGGCCGAATCTGGCCGAGAACCGTCCAGGAAATCAGCCGATCCTGCTCGAAGTCCTTGATGTCGACGGTGACGTCGTATTTGCCCAATTCCGGCAAATCGTTCAATGATTCGCGGTCCATGTGAACGACGAACTGGTCACCGGCGGCGCGCACCGGTTCGCCCTCGGCGTCTTGAAGCATTCCGGACGAGTCGATCGCCACGTGGCCCTGCGGGTCGCACAGCACTGCGAAGATGGCCGGGGCGGGCGCGGCGATGGTGCGGGAAGTCTCGATGCGTTCGCTCATTTTTCCTCGCGGCCGGCGTAGGGAGGTTGTGACCCGCAGCTTAACCTCGTTCGCGAGCTCCCCCTATGGTCGCCGCGCCCGAAACGTGTCGTACCCCGGTGCCATAATCGAACCTATGTTCGAAGAGGTGATCGCCCGGTTCGACGAGCTTGTCGAGCGGCACCATCCGTCGCCAACGCCGGAGTCCGCCGCGCTGTTGGAGCGGATCGGTGTGTTCTCGCGGGTCGAAAACCGGGCGGCGGCCGAGCAGTTGACTGCGATAGGGGAGTTGTTTTCGTATCGGCTTTCGCGGTGTTCGGAATCCGAGGAGTGGGCGGTCGACACCGAGGCGGCGGTCAGCGCGGAAGTGGCCGCGGAGTTGCGAATCGGCCAGGGGCTGGCCGCCAGCCGAGTGCGGTATGCCCGTGCAATGCGCGAACGGCTGCCGAACGTCGGTGACGTCTTTCGGGCGGGTGACCTCGATTTTCGGTTGTTCGCCACCATCGTCTACCGCACCGATCTGATCATCGACCCCGACGTGTTGGCGGCGGTCGACGCCGAGTTGGCGATCAAGGTGCCGCGCTGGCCGTCGATGACGCAGGGGCGGTTGGCCGCACAGGTGGACAAGATCGTGGCCCGCGCCGACGCGGACGCCGTGCGCCGGCGCACCGAAAGCCGGACCGACCGCCAGGTCTGGGTCGTCGATATGGAAGGCGGCCTGTCGCACATCGAAGGCAGTCTGTTGAGCCCGGATGCGCATGCGCTGGATCGGCGGTTGGACGCGCTAGCGGCCACGGTGTGCGAGCGGGACCCGCGCAGCCGCGAGCAGCGCCGCGCCGATGCGTTGGGGGCGTTGGCCGCCGGCGCGGACCGGCTGGGATGCCGGTGCGGGTTCGCGGATTGCACCGCGGGGGAACGGGGTTCCGCCGGGCCGGTGGTGATTCATGTGATCGCCGAGCGCGCCACCCTGACTGGCGGCCAGGCGCCGGCCGTCGAGGTGGGTGCCGAGGGATTGATCCCGCCGGAGCTGCTGGCCGAGCTGGCCGCCTCGGCGAAGCTGCTGCCGCTGGTTCACCCGGTTGACTCCGCGCCCGAGCCGCGTCACGTGCCATCGAAGGCGCTGGCAGAGTTTGTGCGGTGTCGAGATTTGACCTGCCGCTGGCCGGGTTGTGACCGCCCTGCCATCGAGTGCGATGTGGACCATACGATTCCCTACAGCGAGGGCGGACCAACCCACGCGTCGAACCTCAAATGTCTTTGTCGCACACATCATTTGGCGAAGACCTTTTGGGGCTGGCAGGAACGCCAGTTGTCCGACGGGACCCTGATCCTGACCGCCCCGTCGGGGCGCTCCTATGTCACCACGCCGGGCAGCGCCCTGCTCTTCCCGAGCCTGTGCGCGCCCACCGGCGAGATCCGCCCGCCAGTGCCGCGGGCGGCCGACCACTGCGGCGAGCGCGCCGCGATGATGCCCAAGCGGTCGCGCACCCGGGCCCAGAATCGGGCCCACCGCGTCGCCGCCGAACGCCGGCAGAATCGATTGGCCCGGCAAGCGAGACGTCGAGAACGCGAGGCCGCCTACTTCGGTCCCGCTCCACCGGCCGATGGCGACGATGATCCACCGCCATTCTGATTGCCGGGCAACCGCTTTACCAGGCGGTGACGGCGAACAATCGCCAATCACCGGGCACACCCTTGAGTTGGTGTGTGCCGCGCTCTTCGAATTCCAGCCCCGACCCAATCACCAAGTCGCACAACGTGCTTGACACGAGCACGTCGTTCGGGCCAGCCAATGCACTTACCCGCGCGCCGATGTGCACGCCGATGCCGCCGATGTCGTCGCCGCGGACTTCGCATTCGCCGGTGTGCAGCCCTGCGCGCACCTCGATTTCGAGCGCCTGCACCGCGTCGCGAATCGCCACGGCGCAGCGGATCGCTCGCTGAGGGCCATCGAACATCGCGAGGAAGCCGTCACCCGAGGTGTTGACCTCGCGGCCCCGAAACCGGGACAGTTGCGCACGGACGACGGCATCGTGCGCATCAAGCAAGGCATGCCAGTCCCGGTCGCCCATCTCTGCGGCCCGCCGTGTCGAGTCCACGATGTCGGTGAACAGCACCGTGGCCAGCACCCGATCATCGGCCACATCGAGCTGGTGTCCGGTGAGAAACTGCGCGATCTCTCGGAAGGATTCTCGCCATGGTTCGACTATGTGGAACAGATTTCGCCCAGGCAGCTCAACGTACTTCGCAGCTGGAATGTGATCGGCGATGTACTTGCCCCAATCCCGGGGTATCACAGCGTCATCCATGTGTTGGACGACGAGCGTGGGCACGCGGATCGCCGGGAGCAGTGCACGTACGTCCATTTCCGCCATGAAACGCAGCGTGAGAGCAGCGGTGCCTGGACTCGCTGACAGGCGTTCGAACCGAGCCGAAGTTGCCCGAATCTCCTCGTTCCAGGGCATGTCCGGGTTCAGGATATGTTGCGACTCTCCTGTGCCCCACATGTCGATCAGCGCGGCGGCGACTTCGTCGAGAGCGGGACCACTGGTGCGCGAGGCGTTCGGATCCGCGTAGCCCTCTAGCACTACCAGCCCGGTTGTGCGTGAAGGATGCGTTGCCGCAAACAGGGTCCCCGCCGCGAGCGCGCCGACGCCCGCGATAAGGACCGCCTCGCGACTCCCGAGAGCGTCGAGCACCGCAGTAATGCTGTCGACCCATTGCTCCAGGGTTGCCGGCACGCCCGATTTGACGGGATCGGAGGCTCCCATGCCCGGCTGATCGAAGAAGATCAGTCGACCGAGCGATGTCATCGCCTCGACCCAGCCTTGAATGGCCGGCATTTCGGGCGCGAGCTCGCAGTTTGAGAACCAGTTCGGGATGAACACGATGTCGCGTGGACCTTCGGGCGAAGCTCGGTAGGCGACGCGCATGTCCCCGTTCAGCGCATAGCGCGTTTCCGAGAACATTGCGGAAGTGTAAGCCGCTCGCGCGAGCTCCGTGCTTGACTCGCCCTCGAACTAATGTTCGAATAGGTCACATGCGGTGGGCAAACCAGGCCGTCGCGGTCAACGGGACGCCGGTCGAAGAGGACGGGGCGCTCCCGGGGCTGCAACGCATCGGCTTCCTGCGCAGCGTGCGCTCGCCGCAGTTCGACGGGATCACCTTTCACGAGGTGGTGTGCAAGTCCGCGCTGAACAAGGTGCCGAACGCGGCGGCGCTGCCGTTCCGCTACACCGTCAACGGCTACCGCGGCTGCTCGCACGCCTGCCGGTACTGCTTCGCTCGGCCCACCCACGAATACCTGGAGCTAAACTGCGGCAAGGACTTTGACACTCAGGTCGTCGTCAAGACCAACGTCGTCGAGGTGCTGCGTCGCGAGCTGCGGCGGCCGTCCTGGCAGCGCGAGACCGTCGCCCTGGGCACCAACACCGATCCCTACCAGCGGGCCGAGGGGCGCTACGCGCTGATGCCCGGCATCATCGGCGCCCTGGCCGAATCGGGCACGCCGCTGTCGATCCTGACCAAGGGCACGCTGCTGCGGCGCGACCTGCCGCTGATCTCCCAAGCCGCCGCGCAGGTTCCGGTCTCGGTCGCGGTGTCGCTGGCCGTCGGCGATCCCGAGCTGCACAAGGACGTCGAGCCCGGCACGCCCACACCGCAGGCGCGGCTGGGCCTGATCAGCGCGATCCGTGCCGCCGGGCTGGACTGTCATGTGATGGTCGCGCCGGTGCTGCCGCATCTCACCGATTCCGCCGAGCATCTCGACGGGCTGCTAGGCCAGATCGCGGCGGCCGGCGCTAGTAGCGTCACGGTCTTCGGCCTGCATCTGCGCAGCTCCACCCGGGGCTGGTTCATGGCGTGGCTGGCCCGCTCGCATCCCGAGCTGGTCGGCCGCTATCGCGAGCTGTACCGGCGCGGTGCCTACCTGCCGCAGGGCTATCGCGACATGTTGCGGGAGCGGGCCGCCCCGCTGATCGCCAAGCATCGGCTGGCCGGCGACCACCGCCCGTTCTCGCGAGCGGTCTCGCCCGCGCCGCCGCCGGAACCCGTTCAGGCGACGCTGTTTTGAGCTAGTCGGGCTCGACGACCCGTCGGGCGCGCCGCCGCGCGAACGCGATGAAGTGCCGGGTGCGCTGGGTGTCTTCGTTGATGTCGTGCAGGCGGGCGGCAAGGAGATCCTGCAGCAGCAGGTGACCTTGTTCGGCGCCCTCCGGCGACAGGACGCGCAGCGCGCGGCCGCCCGATTCGGCGAGGACGTTCGCGGCATGCCGCAGGGTGTCGCGGCTGCTGACGCTGCCGCCCGTGGGTATGTCCGCCGGCTCGGGATGCATGACGTCGGCAACGAAGAACGCTTCGAGCGGGTCGGTGGTGTAGTCGCGGGTCAGGTGCAGGCCACGCCGGGCGATCTTCTCGGTCAGCACGGATCGGTCGAGCATCATCACGGACGCGGCGTAGGCGGTGGTGGAGGCGACGATCAAGGGGAGCAGCGCGGGCCAGGCATGGGTGAGCTCGAGGGTGAACACGATGCCGGTCAGCGGCGAGCGCATGACGCCGCCCACCACGGCCGCCAGCCCGAGGATCGCCCAGAAACCCGGGAACACGTGCGGCAGGCCTTGTCCCACAAGGGCTCCGAGCGCGCCGCCGATCATGAACACCGGCGCGAGCACGCCGCCCGACGTGCCCGAACCCAACGACAGTGACCAGATGGCGGTCTTCACGACGAGAATGCCGACGATCAGGGACAGGGTGGCGTGGCCGGTGAGCAGCGCGTCGATCACGTCGTAGCCGACGCCGAGGGCCCGTGGCTCGACCAGCCCGCCCGCCCCGATCACCAGGCCGCCGATCGCGGGCCACCACATCCAGTGGATCGGCAGGCGCGAGAACGCGTCTTCGGCCAGATACACCAGACGAGTGGCGGCGATGGCGACCACCGCGCCGCACGCCCCGATGACGAGCGCGAGCAGGTCGATCTTCCAGTCGATGCGGCTCAGGTGCGCAACGTCGACCGGGAAGACCGGGGCGCCGCCCAGAATGAATTGGCGCACGACGGTCGCGACGACGACCGCCGCGGTCACCGGAATCATGCTGCGGGGCCGCCATTCGAACAGCAGCAGCTCCACCGCCAGCAGGATGGACGCCAGCGGCGAATTGAAGGTGGCCGCCATCCCGCCGGCGGCTCCGGAAACCAGCAGGATCTTGCGCTCGTCGGCGGTCAGGTGCAGGTGTTGGGCGAGGATCGACCCGAGCGCCCCGCCGGTCATGATGATCGGACCCTCGGCGCCGAACGGGCCGCCGGTGCCGATGCTGATTGCGGCCGAAATAGGTTTGAGGATAGCGACTTTCGGTTCGACACGGCTGCCCTGGGTGAGAATCGCCTCGATCGCTTCGGGCATGCCGTGACCGCGGATCTTCTCCGAGCCCAGCCGCGCCATGACGCCGACCACCAGGCCGCCGACGACGGGGGCGCCCAGCAACAACCACCACGGATGAGGGTGGGACCCCGGGGCCACCAGGCCGACGGCCCAGCGCTGGTAGAAGACGAGGTTGGTGACCAACCCGATCAACCGGAGCAGGCACCACGCCGCGCCCGCGGCAAGCGCCCCGATCGGCACCGCGAGCGCCGTGATCAGCAGCATGCGCCGATCGACCACGAAGTCCGCCAGGCGGCCCCCGGCGACCGGACCACCCGGCGATTCAACCATTTCTGAAGTATTTCACAGGGATAAAATCCGCTGTGGCCATGTTGCTGGGCCGGGCTAGCCGGCCTTGTCACCACGCGGCTTGGTGAGCGTGAACTCGTCGATCACCGCGACCTCACCGAAAGGTCCCCGCAGCGCGTAGTGCGTCGCCTTGATCGAGGTGTCACCGCCGGGTGGACCAGGGTCGACGTCGAAACCCACGAAACCATAAGGGTTCTCGCGGTCGCGAAACGCCGACCACGGCGCGTCCTCCAGAACGTAGATCGGCGCCTTGCGACCCAGCCCGGGGTCGAATGCGCCCACGCCGGTCAGCACGCGGCACCGGAGATCGGGGAAGAACATCGCGTTGCTCGGCGCCGAGGTGCCGCCGCCACCGATGACCAGGTGCACCGTTCCGCGTGTGGCGTCGACGACATCGTTTCGGGTGTCGACGGGTATCGGCGTGCGGGTGTCGGTGCCCAGCGTGCCGCGCAACGGGTGCGAGCGCTCGTAGTGGTGTTCGTGACCGCACAGCACCAGATCGACCCGGTACTGGTC
>NZ_MBEI01000012.1 GCF_001953985.1 Mycobacterium colombiense | reverse complement strand
ATCGCAACACCTTTGGGCACCCCGGTAGTGCCCGAGGTGTAAATCAGGTAAGCGACATCGTCGGGATCCGGCCCCGGCGTGTGCAGGGGCCCAGTGGGCAGGGTGTCGATGCGTCGATCGTTGACGTCGATGACCGTCACGCCATGGCGTTCGAACCTCTCAGCCAGATCGGCGGTGGTGACGCCGACGACCGGCTTGGCATCGCCGAGCATGAATTCGATCCGGGTATCCGGCGACGAGGGGTCGATCGGCAGATAGGCCGCCCCCGTCTTGAGCACCGCCATGATCGCCGCGACCGCCTCGGCGGACCGCGAAAACAGCAGTGCCACAGTCTGTCCCGGACCTGCGCCCGCAGCCGCGAGACTATGCGCCAACCGGTTCGAGGTTTCATCCAGCTCCCGGTAGGTCACCGACAGGCCCTCGCACACCAGCGCCACGGCATCCGGGGTGCGGGTGACGTGGGTGGCGAACAATTCCGGCACCGACACCGCAACGCTCGACGGGCTGGCCAAAACCGCTTTATTACCAAGCTCTTCCAGCCGGGCGTGCTCGCCCTCGCCGAGCAGATCCACCGACGAGAGCCGCCGGGTCGGGTCGGCGGTCATCGCCATCAACACCCGCTGCAGCCGCGCGATCATCGCCTGGATGGTGTCCGCGTTGAATACGTCGGTGCGGAATTCCACGTGCCCGGAAATCCCGGCGGCCGCACCGGCCTCGGTCCAGTTTTCCTTGAGGAAGAAGACCAGATCCATTTTCGCGGTTTGGGTATCCGCGGCCAGCGGCTTGACCTGAAGATCACCCACACTCAGCCCGGTCTCCGGGACATTGACCTGCCCGGGGAAGTTGTTCCAGCCCAACATCACCTGCACCAGCGGGTGATGCGCCAACGACCGGGTCGGGTTGACCCGCTCCACGAGCACCTCGAACGGCACATCCTGGTGCTCATAGGCGGCCAGGCTGCGCCGTCGCACCTGGGCCAGCAGCTCGGCCATCGTTGGATCACCAGTCAGGTCGACGCGCAGCACCAAGGTGTTGACGAAGAACCCCACCAGTTCATCGAGTGCGGGATCGCGGCGCCCGGCGATCGCGAACCCCACCGCCACATCGCGGCTGGCGCTGAGCTTGGACAGCATCACCGCCAGGGCGGCCTGCATCACCATGAAACCGGTCGCATTGTGCTCGCGACTCATACGAGCAATCTGTTGCTGCAACTGCGCCGGCCACTCCACCATGACCCGGGAGCCGCGTTGATCGGCCACCGGTGGGTAGGGCCGGTCGGTGGGCAGCTGCAGCCGCTCGGGCATCCCGGCCAGCGTCTGCTCCCAAGCAGCCAGCTGCGCGGCGATGCGGCTCTCACTGTCGTCGAGATCGCCGAACTGCGCGCGCTGCCACAGGGTGTAGTCGACATACTGCACCGGCAATGGCGCCCAGCCGGGGGCGCGCCCCGCGCACCGGCTGGTGTAAGCCAAACCCAGGTCACGCAGCAGCTGCATCGTCGACCAGCCATCCGCGGCGATTTCATGCAGCACGGCCACCAGCACGTGCTCGTCGTCGGCGACGCGGAAAAGCCTTGCCTGCAAAGGGATCTCGGTGGCCAGGTCAAACCGGTAGCGCACCGCGGCGACGATGGCTTCACCTAACCGGTCTGCGGGCCAGTCGGTGGCATCAATGACGTCCCAGCCGAAGTCGGCCTGCTCGGCGGGTACCACCAGCTGTTGGGGCACCCCCTGGATTGCCGGGAACAGGGTGCGCAGGCTCTCGTGGCGGTCCACCACATCGGCCAGCGCCGCCCCCAACGCCTCGGCATCCAGGTTCCCGCCCAACCGCAACGGCACCACCACGTTGTAAACCGGTGATGGGCCCTGCAACTGGTCGGTAAACCACATCCGGCCCTGGGCAAACGACAACGGCACCACCGCCGGTCGCTCGACCGGCACCAGCGGCTCCAGGCCCCCGCCCTTACCGATGCGCGGCGCCAACTGGGCAACCGTGGGCGCCTCGAACACCGCACGCACCGAAATATCGGCATCCAGACCGGTGTTGACCGCAGCGATCAGACGCATCGCCGACAGCGAATCCCCACCCAGGTCGAAGAACGAGTCGTCAACCCCGACCCGGTCCAGCCCCAGCACCTGGGCATAGATGCTGGCCAGGATCTCCTCGGTGGGGGTACTCGGGGCGCGGTAACTATCAGCACCCTGGTACACGGGTGCCGGCAAGGCTTTACGGTCGATCTTGCCCGAGGAGGTCATCGGGAACTCGTCGAGCACCACGATGTGCGTCGGCACCATGTATTCGGGCAACCACGCGCTCAACTGCTGACGCACCGCGGTGACTTTGGCGTTGGTCTGCGGGTCATTGGCGTAACTGGTGACTCGGTGGGACCCGACACGCGGCAGATACACATCGGTCAGCGCGGAGGTCTGCTCAGCCTCAGCCGCAGCGATGAACACCGCATCCACGGTGCCCGGTTGAGCGCTCCAGGTGACCGCGACGCGATATCCGGCGGTCTCACCAAGGCGGTGCAGTTGTTCGGGGACAACGGCATTGGCGTCGTCGACATGGGCCAAGGCGTCGGCTAACGGGAGCCCGGCGGCCAGGCCGCGTTCGATGTCGACGTCGCTGCTCACTCCGGCGCGGGGAACACCGGTGACACGAACGGCGCCCGGACGCTCAGACATCAACCGGGTATGCAACCCGTCCAGGCCCGCGCACTGGGCCCACGCCCAGCTGTCCGCGCCGGCCAGTGAGCGCACCGGTGCGGGGGACTTATAGACAACGAGGTCGTAGCGGTAGCGGTTGAGTTCGTTGTCGGCCATCCCGCGTTTGACTTGAATATCCAGTCCGACCGCCGACGACTGGTCGGCAGCCCAGGTGGTGAAAAACTCTGGCGCCAATAGTAATTCGGGCTCGCCGAGCACAGCGCGCTGAACGCGTTGACGAATCTCGGCGGCATCGGCGGCCTCGGTGCGGGCCCGCGCGACGCCTGTCTGAAACGCGCCCTGCAGGCTGTAATTACGCACGTCGCCGATGAACAATGCCCCGCCCGGTGCCAGCAACCGCATCGCCACGGACATCACGTCGCGCAGATACCCCGCACTCGGGAAGTACTGAACCACCGAGTTGAGCACCACCACATCGAAATGGCCCTCCGGCAACCCCTCGGCCACATCGGCCGGCTGCACCCGCAGCTGCACCCGATCCCCCCACGGCTGCGCGGCAACCGCCGCCTGCAGATTGCGGATCGTCGGCGCCGAAAAGTCCGTGCCCCAATACTCGGCACAGTTCGGGGCGATCTGGGACAACAGCAGCCCCGAACCCACGCCGAGCTCCAACACCCGCTGCGGCTGCAATGCCAGGATCCGATTCACCGTGGCCGAACGCCACTCCACCATTTCCTCGAGCGGAATCGCCTCGTCGGTGTAGCTGCTGTTCCAGCCCCGGAAATCCATGCCGAACACCGGCGCCTCGACCTCAGCGACATACAGGTCGTCATACAGCTGTTGCCACTCTTCGACGAATTCGGCATCGTCATCGGCAATGCTGTTGCGCTCCAACGTGATATAGCCGATCAAATGCGGACCGGTGTCGCTGTGGTGCACGCTGGCCGCGGCCTGGGTGACCTGCGGGCAGGCCAGCAGGGTGTTTTCGATCTCGCCCAGCTCGATGCGCTGCCCGCGCAGTTTGATCTGGGTGTCGGCGCGGCCGAGATAGTCCAGCGTGCCCTCGGCAGTCCAGCGCACCAGATCGCCGGTGCGATACATCCGCGCCCCGGGCTGCCCGTAGGGATTGGGCACGAACCGTTCCGCGGTCAATCCGGCACGGCCCACATAGCCTTGCGCCACCGCCGGCCCGTCCAGGTACAGCTCACCGACTACCCCGGGCGGGGCCGGGTTCAGCCGCGCATCCAGCACCAGCGCACACACCCCCGGGATCGGGGCGCCGATGCGCACCGGCTGGCCCGCCATCAACGGCGCACAGGTAACCCAGATGGTGGTCTCGCTGGGGCCATAGCCATTGAACATCGCCCGACCCGGTGCCCAGGCAGCCACCACCTCGTCCAGGCAGGCCTCCCCCACAGCGATCAGCGTGTCCAGCGCGTCCAGGCGGGCCCGATCCAGCGACGACAACACCGTCGGGGTCAGAATCGCCGCGCTGACCCGCTGGTCGTGCATCAACGCGGTCAACGCCTCGCCGGCATACACTCCCGCCGGAGCCACCACCAACGCCGCCCCCGACGCCACCGCCAACAAGAACTCACCGACCGAGGCATCGAACGTGGGCGCGGCCACCATCAACACCCGCGCGTCCGCACCCAACCCGAACATTGCGCGTTGGGCCGCCGCCCATCCCAGCAGACCGGCGTGGCTGACCGCCACGCCCTTGGGCACACCGGTGGATCCGGACGTGAAGATCACATACGCGCCGTCGTCGGTGCCCGCTGGCGCCAGCCGCTCGGCGTCAACAATCGGATCCACCCGGTACCCGGTCAGGTCCAATTCATCGATGCGCAGCACCGGGCGCGCCCCGGCGACTGTGTCAGCGCTGCACGTCAACGCACACACCGCGCCAACCGCGTCGAGCACCGCCGCGGTCCGCTCCACCGGATGGGTCGGATCCACCGGCACATACACTCCACCTGCCTTGAGCACCGCCCACCAGGCCACAACCAACTCCACACTGCGACCCATCGCCACGCCCACCGCGCGCTCCGGGCCCACCCCCGCCTCGATCAGCGCCCGCGCCAACCGCGTCGACCATTGATCAAGCTCGCCATACGAGACCGCCCGGTCACCGTCGATGACGGCCACCGCGTCCGGGTCGGCGGCCACCGCCGCCGCCAACAACGTCGGCGCCAGACCCACCGGGGCGGTCACCCCGGCACCTGACCAGCCCGAGAGCACCAGATCACGCTCGCCGCGATCCAGCAGCGACACCTCGCCCACCGTCACCGAGGCGTCGGCTACGACCGCCTCGATCACTCGGCCGAACCAGCCGACCAGCCGCTCGATGGTGGACCGGTCATACAGATCCGTGGCATACATCATCAGCCCGGCGGCCATCGGCGCACCCGCATCCTCGCCGGGCACCTCGCTCAGCTCGATATCCAGGTCGAACTTGGCGGTACGGGTAAACACCGCCAACTGCTCGACGCTGACGCCCTCCAGCGCCATCTCGGGGCGCGCATTGTTCTGGAAGACCAAAAGCACCTGAAACAGCGGATGATGCGACGCCGAGCGCACCGGGTTGAGCTGCTCGACCAGCAGCTCGAACGGCACATCCTGGTTGCTGTAGGCATCCAGCGCCTGCTGGCGCACCTGCTCGAGGACCTCGCTGAACCGCTGCGCAGAACTCACCCCTACCCGCAACACCCAGGTGTTGACGAAGAACCCGACCAGCTCATCGAGCGCCGCGTCCATCCGCCCGGCGATCGGTGCGCCCATCACCACGTCCTCGCCGGCGCCGACCCGCTGCAACACCACCGCCATGGCCGCCTGCAACACCATCGAGACCGTCGCGTTATGCGCCGCCGCCAACGCCTTGACCCCCGCCCAGGTCTGCGAGTCGATGCGAAGCTCCACCTCATCACCGCGATAACTCGGCACCTGCGGGCGCGCCCGATCCGCCGGCAGCGACACCACCTCGGGCAGATCAGCCAACTGTTGCCGCCAATACGCCAACTGGCCGGCGATCACACTGTCGGGGTCAGTCTCGGCGCCCAACCAATCCTGTTGCCACAGCGTGTAATCGGCATACTGCACCGGCAACGGCTCCCACTGCGGGGCGCGGCCCTGCCGCCGCGCCCGATAGGCCTCGCCCACATCACGGACCATCGGGGCCAGCGACCAGCCATCAAAGGCGATGTGGTGCACCACAATTCCCACCACATGCTGCTCGGGGCCCACCGCATAGATCTGCGCTCGAATGGGGATCTCGGCCGACAAATCAAACCGGTATCCCGCCAGCGCCACCAACTCGCCGACCACATCCTGCTCGCTCAGCGACACCACCGCGTCCCCGCGCCGCCACATCCCCGCCGCGGCCGGCAACACCTGCTGCAACGGCACACCGTCGACGTCGGGAAATATGGTGCGCAGCGATTCGTGACGGGCGATCACATCGTCGATAGCCGCCCCCAGCGCCTCGATATCGAGCGCTCCGTTGATCCGAAACGCGGTGGGAATGTTGTAGGTCGCCACCCCGCCCTCGAACCGGTCGAGGAACCACAACCGCTGCTGGGCAAACGACAACGGCACCACCGCCGGCCGCTCCACGGACGCCAACGGCTTACGCCCGCCCCCATCGCCACCGATACGTGCCGCCAATTGGGCGACGGTCGGCGCCTCGAACACGGTGCGCACCGCAAGGTGAGCATCCAGGGCGCTGTTGACCGCGGCGATCACTCGCATCGCCGACAGGGAATCCCCGCCCAGGTCGAAGAAGGAGTCGTCGACCCCGACCCGCTCGAGCCCGAGTACCTGGGCGTAGATGCCGGCCAGGGCCTCTTCGGTGGGGGTACTCGGGGCGCGATAGGCATCGCCCGAGGTGTATTCGGGAGCCGGCAGGGCCCGGGTATCCAGTTTTCCGTTGAGCGTCAACGGCAGCGCGTCGATTACCACCACCGCCGCGGGCACCATATAGGTGGGGAGCCGCTGACCCAACCGGGCCCGAATATCCGCTGGGTCAGCGGCTCCAGTGATATAGCCGATCAGGCGCTTGTCGCCGGGAGAGTCCTCGCGGGCGATCACCACCGCCTGCTCCACCCCATCCAGCGCGGCCAGGGCGGCACGGATTTCCCCGAGTTCGATGCGATAGCCGCGGATCTTCACCTGCTCATCGGCGCGACCCAGATAATCCAGCTGCCCATCGGCACCCCAACACACCAGATCCCCGGTGCGATACATCCGCGCCCCGGAATCCCCGAACGGGCAGGCCACGAATCGCGACGCGGTCAATGCGGCGCGGCCCACGTATCCGTAGGCCAGCCCGCCGCCGGCCACATACAACTCCCCGACCACCCCGGCCGGCACCGGACGCAGCGACGCGTCCAGCACAAAAAAGCCAAGATGCACCAGCGGCACCCCGATCGGGCTGACAGTGCGGTCGATGTCGGCCACGCTGATCTCGCGGAACGAGGCATGCACCGTCGTCTCGGTGATCCCATACATGTTGATCAACCGCGTCGACCCCGGATGCTTGCGCAGCCACGTCCCAAGACGCTCGGGTTCCAGCGCCTCGCCGCCGAACACCACCGTCTCCAGCTTCAGCTGAGATCCCAGGTCGTCTACCCGCGCATCGACGGCTTGCAGCGCATAAAACGCCGACGGCGTCTGACTCAAAACGCTGACCTGTTCAGCAGCCAGCAAGGCATGGAAGTCCTCCGCCGAGCGCACGACCGAGTCGGGCACCACGACCAGCCGCCCGCCGTGCAGCAGCGCACCGAAGATCTCCCACACCGAAAAGTCAAAGGCCAACGAATGACACTGCGACCACACTTGCTCCGGCGACAGTTCCACGTCGGCGTTCAGTGCCCTCAGCAGCCGGGTCACGTTGTGATGAGGGATTGCCACGCCTTTGGGGACACCGGTGGTGCCCGAGGTGTAGATCAGATAGGCGATCGCCTCGGGGGCAGGCGCCGGCAAGCCAGTGTCCGGGTAGCCGGGGATGCGAGGGTCGTCGACATCGATGACCGGCAGACCACGCCCGTCGAACCGGTCGGCCAGCCCAGCGGTGGTGATGGCGGCGATCGGTGCGGCATCGGCAAGCATGAACTCGATCCGGGCCGTCGGCACAGCCGGGTCGATCGCGACATACGCCGCCCCGGTTTTGAGCACCGCCATTATCGCCACGACCGCCTTGGCCGACCGCGGCAACAGCAGCGCCACACGCTTGCCCGGGCCGGCGCCCAGGCCGGCCAGCAGATGCGCCAACCGGTTCGACGCCTCATCAAGCTCGCGATACGTCATCGAGTGGCCGTCGAAGGTCACCGCCAGCGCTTCGGGCGCGCGCTTGACTTGGGCGGCCCACAGGGTCGGAATCGACACCGGTGTGGGGGCGGGCCGAGTCAACGCCGACCGGTTGCCCCACCGATCCAGGCGGCCGCGCTCAGCGTCGTCGAGCACATCCACCGACGACAACCGCTGGCCGGGATCGGAGGTCATGGCCGCCAGCACCCGTTGGAACCGCTCGATCAGTGTTTCGATGCTTTGGCTGTCGAACACGTCGGTGCGGAACTCCACCGTCCCGCCGATCCCGGCGAGCTCACCGGCCTC
>NZ_MBEI01000011.1 GCF_001953985.1 Mycobacterium colombiense | reverse complement strand
ACCGAGATCCCGTTGCGGGCAAGGCTTTTCCGTGTTGGCGCGGACGAGCATGTGCTGGTGGCCGTGATGCACCATATCGCCGCCGACGGCGTGTCGATGGCCCCGCTGGTCGCTGATCTGGGGGTGGCGTTTGCCAGCCGGTGTGCGGGGCACGCCCCGGGGTGGGCGCCATTGCCGGTGCAGTATGCCGATTACACGCTGTGGCAGCGCGCCCAGCTCGGTGAGGTGGCCGATGCCGAGAGCCCGATCGCCGCGCAGTTGGCGTATTGGGAGCAGGCGCTGGCCGGGATGCCCGAGCGGCTGGCGTTGCCAACCGATAGGCCCTACCCGCCGGCGGCCGATTATCGCGGTGCCAGTGTGATCGTGGACTGGCCGGCCGAGCTGCACCAGCGGGTCGCGCAGGCGGCCCGTGAGCACAACACGACCAGTTTCATGGTGGTCCAGGCCGCCCTGGCGGTGCTGTTGGCCAAGCTCAGCGCCAGCAGTGATGTGGCGGTCGGGTTCGCGATCGCCGGACGTGATGACCCCGCACTCGATCAGCTGGTCGGGTTCTTCGTCAACACCTTGGTGCTGCGCGTCGATCTGACCGGGGATCCCACCGTGGCCGAACTGCTGGCCCAGGTGCGCGCGCGTAGCCTGGCCGCCTACGAGCACCAGGACGTGCCCTTCGAGCTGCTGGTGGAGCGGCTCAACCCGACCCGATCGTTGGCCCATCACCCGCTGGTGCAGGTGGTGTTGGCCTGGCAGAACTTCGCC
>NZ_MBEI01000010.1 GCF_001953985.1 Mycobacterium colombiense | reverse complement strand
GGCCACCCGACGAATTTGCTGCTGCAGCTCGGCCGGCCACTCCACGGCCACACTGGCGCCGCGCTGATCCGCCACCGTCGGGTAGGGCCGATCGGTGGGCAATGCCAACCGCTCGGGCATCCCGGCCAGCTCCTGCTCCCAATAAGCCAGCTGCGCGCCGATGCGGCTGTCGCTGTCCTCGAGATCACCGAACTGGGCGCGCTGCCACAGCGTGTAATCGGCATACTGCACCGCCAACGGCGCCCAACCCGGGGCCTGCCCGGCACACCGGCTGGCATAGGCCACCCCCAGATCGGCCACCAGCGGGGCGATCGACAAGCCGTCGGCGGCGATATGGTGCACCGCGGCCACCAGCACGTGTTCGTCGTCGGCGACCCGGAAAAGCGTTGCCCGCAAGGGGATTTCGGTGGCTAAATCAAACGGGTGACGCACTGTGGGATCGATGGCCTCCTCGAGCCGTTCTGCCGACCAGCCGGTGGCGTCGACGACCTGCCAGCCCAAGTCGGCTCGCTCGGGGGGCACCACCAGCTGCCGGGCGATCCCGTCCGGGGCGATGAACAGGGTGCGCAGGCTCTCGTGGCGGCCCACCACATCGGCCAATGCCGCACTCAACACGTCGGCATCCAGCCGCCCGCTGAGCCGCAACGCCACCGCCATGTTGTAAACCGGTGAAGGCCCTTGCAACTGGTCGATGAACCACAACCGCTGCTGGGCAAACGACAACGGCACCACCGCCGGCCGCTCCACCGCCACCAACGGCTCCAGCCCAGCCCCACCGGTGCCGATACGGGGCACCAACTGGGCCACCGTGGGCGCCTCGAACAACGTTCGCACCGCAAGGTGAGTATCCAGGCCGGCGTTGATCGCGGCGATAACCCGCATCGCGGACAGCGAATCCCCGCCCAAGTCGAAGAAGGAGTCGTCGATACCGACGCGCTCGAGCCCGAGTACCTGGGCGTAGATGCCGGCCAGGATCTCCTCGGTGGGGCTGGCCGGGGCACGGTAGCCATCGGTCTCGGCGTATTCGGGTGCCGGCAGGGCACGGGTATCGAGCTTGCCGTTGACCGTCAACGGCAGCGCGTCCAACACCACCACGGCGGCCGGGACCATATATTCCGGTAGCCGCTCGGCCAGTGCGCTCCGCAGCTCGGCAGGATCGGCGGTTCCGGTGACATAGCCGACCAGGCGCTTGTCGCCGGGGCGGTCCTCACGCGCGACCACCACCGCCTGCTCCACCCCATCCAATTCGGCTAGGGCCGCACGGATTTCGCCGAGCTCGATGCGATAGCCGCGGATCTTGACCTGCTCGTCGGCGCGGCCCAGATACTGCAGCTGCCCATCGGCACCCCATCGCACCAGATCCCCGGTGCGATACATCCGCGCCCCGGGCTTCCCGAATGGGCATGCCATAAACCGCGATCCGGTCAACGCAGGCCGACGCCAATAGCCGACCCCGACCCCTTCACCGGCCAGATACAACTCGCCGACCACCCCGGCCGGCACCGGACGCAACCACTCGTCGAGCACGAAAAACGCCGCCCGCGTCACCGGCGAACCGATCGGCGGGAATCCCGATCCCGCGGTCAGCGGCGCACTCTTGCACGCCCACATCGTGGTTTCGGTCGGACCGTAGACGTTGACCATCGCCCGCCCCGGCGCCCACCGATCCACCAACTCCGGCGGGCACGGCTCGGCGCCGATCACCAACGCCGCCGACTCCAGCCCCTCCGGCGAGAGCACACTCACCGCAGACGGAGTCTGAGTCAGCACCGTTACGCCTTCACTGACCAGCAAGGCGTGGAACTCTTGCGGCGAACGAGACACCGACTCGGGTACCACCACCAGCCGCCCGCCGTGCAGCAACGCGCCCCAGATCTCCCATACCGAAAAGTCAAAGGCATAGGAGTGGAACTGCGTCCAGACCTGTCCCGGCTTCAACTCCACGCCGATCTGCAGCGAGTCGAACAGCTGCGCAACATTGTGGTGCGTGACGGCCACGCCTTTGGGCACCCCGGTGGTGCCCGAGGTGTAAATGATGTGGGCAAGGTCGTCAGGGGCCGGGACCGAGACCGCTGTGCTGGGTTGCGCTTCCACAGCCTCGTCATTGACATCGATGACAATTAGGTCAAACCCATCGAACCGCTCGGCCAGCTCGGTGGTGCTGATTGCGGCCATCGGCGCAGCGTCGGTGAGCATGAACTCGATCCGGGCCGCCGGCAGCGCCGGGTCGATCGGCAGATAGGCCGCCCCGGTCTTCAGCACCGCCAAGATCGCCACGATCGCCTCGGCCGACCGCGGAAACAGCAGCGCCACAGAAGCATTCGGGCCCACGCCGTGACCAATCAGCAGGTGCGCCAACCGATTGGCCGCGCCATCGAGCTCACGGTAGGTCAGTGATCGGCCCTCGCATACCAGCGCCACCGCCTCCGGGGTGCGGGCCACCTGTGCGGCGAACAACGCCGGAATCGACACCGGCGTGCTCGCCGGCTGGGTCAACACCGCACGGTTGCCCCACCCATCCAGCCGGGCAGGCTCACCGGCATCCAGCACGTCCATCGACGACAGCAACCGGGACGGGTCGGCGGTCATCGCCACCAACAGCCGCTCCAACCGCTGCGCTAAATCGGCGGGGCCAAAATCCGAAAACGGTTGCCCGGCACCTGCCGTGCTGAAAAGCTGCTCGTCACCGACGCCGTAGAACAACAGCCCAAAGTGACCTATCGGGCCAAAAGTGGTGTAGGTCGCGGTTGCCGGAACACCAGCGAGATCCAGGGTCAGTCTGGCCGGCACGAAATTCAGGACGACGCGATTTGCCGCCCGCCCGAGGCCGCGAACATCACCGTCACCCTCAAGCAGGTGCACCGGAAATCGCTGATGTTTCAGCGCTTCTCGTACTCGCGTGTCTACGTGCTTGCAGAAATCGCCGACTAACGATTCCGGCGACGCCCTCAAGACCAGCGGTACCACCCCGGCGAGCATCCCGGGAAGCAGCTTTGAGGCCGGATGCATTCGCCTGCTGACCGGGAAGTTGAGCACCACCTCTGAAGCGTCAGCGTCGAACCCACCCACCAACAGCGCGCAGGCCGCGGTGAGGACCGATGATCGACGGATACCCAACCTTTTGGCTAGTTCTTTGATTCGGCCGACGACGAACGGGTCCAATTGAACTGGCTCAGAAGGCCAATACGAATCCTGATCGCTCGCGTCCTGAGGTACCCGATAATCCGGTCCGTTTTTCTGGGGAAGGTTCTCGCTCCAGTAGGCCTGATCTTCCAGATAATCGGTGGACGCTTCGTATTCCGACTCGCTACTCACCAGGTCCTGCAGCGAACCGAAGAACGCGGGGGAAATGGGCGTGCCAGAAACAATTGCAGAGTAGATAGTTGCAATCCGGCGGCCTACGAGGCCGATGCCGGTTCCGTCCACGATTATGTGGTGGCTGCAGACGAACCAGAAATATTCGTCGGGCCGCGTCTGGAATAACGCGAATTTGAACAGCGGGCCGCTGAACGGCATCGGCGTGCGTTGGATCTCGGCTGCTCGTTCGTGGGCTTCCTGCTCGGCATGGTCCGAGCCGCTCAGGTCATAGAAGGCCAGCTCGACATCCGGGTAGTCGATCGGCCGCTGGAGAATCTGACCATCCACCTGGAAGAAGGCGGCCCTGCATGCCTCGGCCTCGTGGACCGCTTGGGTGATCGCCCGCTGGAGGGCATCACGGTCTACCCTGCCGTCGATTTTGACGAACAGGCCAAGCTGCCACTCAGTGCCGAGTTGACCCGTTTCCTGCGCAAGCCAAATGCCTAGCTGTCCGCGCGTCAGCGGGTATGCCTGGGCGTCGGGATCCGCCGACTGCCCGCGCGGTTCAACGATCAAAACCACGGCCTGCCAACCTCTCGCGCAGACTCTTCGGACGGATGTCGGCCCAGTTCTGCTCGATGTACTCCAGGCACGCAGGACGATCCGCTTCGCCGTAAACCATCTGCCAGCCGGCTGGAATCTCGGCGAACGCCGGCCACAGGCTGTGCTGCTCTTCGTCATTGATCAAGACGAAGAAGCTGCCGTTGTCATCATCGAACGGGTTGGTACTCACCGGTCCTCCAAATTTCGCTTGGCATGGGTCGAACAGTTCGCTGCACTAGCTATTTCGCCCAGTTGCTCTAGGGCTTAGCCCGGCAACGGTCCCGGCCGTTGCATGACCCCGAGCGTTATGCGTTTCAAACCCGCTGTCTGGCTTATCAAGCCGGGTAGCGTAGTCACTTCGCGTACATCGAGTGGTGAGCGCAAATCGACAGAGTGGCTTGCGTAGTGACAGGCAAACGCTCTCCAAAGATGCGCGTGCTGGCGCGGATTGCATTCTGCGACAGCGCGTTTCGTCGAAAGTGCCGACTATTGGCCGTTACGCAGGGGCTCGGACCTGGGTCCCTACGACCGTCAGGGCGGTTGCCGGACACGCCGTGCGGCGGGCAACACTCGTCATTTGCCCTGCGCCTGTTTCACATTGGTAAGTGGATAAGCCAGTGGCACCTGCTCTTTGACGCCGAGCATCGCGAATATCCGGTAGAGACGTCCGACACCCTCGGGACTGCGACAAGCAGTCTCGTCGGCGGTCGTAGACACGTAGCCGACTGCGGGCTACAGCTCCCCGGCGTCGATGGCTTTCTTGACTTCCTGCGCGTGGGCCACCTGGGCGGCGGTGTACCCGATCAGCAGCGCCACGGCGTTGAGCAGCACGACTACCCCAGCCAGCCACAGCATTCCGTAGGTGTAGCCGCGGTCCAGCGCATGCAACTGGGCGGCGTTCATAAACTTCACCGGACCGAGAGTGCCGCCCAGGGATAGTGTGCGCGACGTGATGGCGGCCTGGACTATGACCAGAACCAGCGGTCCTCCCAAGGTCTGCAGCATCACTGAAATCGCCGATGTGGGCCCGATACGGTCGAAGCCGACGCTGGCGATCACCGACAGTGTGAGCGGGACGAAGATCGCGCCGAGACCAGTAGCGCCGATGAGTAGCGGCAAAAGAAGATTCGGGAAGTACGGGATCCTGGCGTTGAGTGTCGCGCCGTATAGCGTGGCGACCAGAATCAGACTGCCGCTGGCGATCACCACCACCCGCGGCGGGAACCACATCACCATCTTCGACGCCACAGCTACCCCGATGGCGACCCCGACGCCGAACGGGATGAAGGCGATGCCGGCGTGCAGCGGGCTGTAGCCCATGATGGTCTGCACGTACAGGCCGACCAGCACGGTCAGGGTGAAAAACACCCCACCGGCAAGGAACGTGGCCGCGAACGCGGCCAACCGGTTGCGGTCGAGGAACAGGTTGAACGGCACGATGGGGTTCTCGGCGGTGCGCTCCACCAGGACAAACGCCACGAAAGCCGCCAGAGCCACCACGCCTGAACCGATCGTGATGGCGGACCGCCACCCCACCTCCGGGCCCATCGAGAGACCGAACACGGCGGCGGTACAGGCCAGCGTCGCCAGTACCGCCCCGGTGGCGTCGAGCTTCATCCGCTCCTTCTCCGTTTCCTGCCGCGTGATGAGGGCGAGATAGATAACCGCCAGCCCGATCGGTACGTTCACCAAAAACGCCAGCCGCCACGACACGTCGGTGAGCGCCCCGCCCACCACCAGGCCCAGCACTCCGCCGAGACCGGTCATCGCACCGAGCACCGCCGTCGCCGTATTGCGTGTCGACCCCTTCGGGAACGTGGTCGCGATCAGCGCCAGATTGGTCGGCGCGATGATTGCCGCGGCCGCGCCGTGCAGCAGCCGTGCCGATATCAGCGTGCTTCCGTCCCAGGCGATGCCGCACAACGTCGAGGCGAAGGTGAACAGCGCGACCCCGACAATGAATGCGCGCTTGCGGCCGACGGTGTCACCCAGCCGGCCGCCCAGCAGCATCAGGCCACCGAAGGTCAGCATGTAGGCGGTAATCACCCAGCTGCGCCCGGCATCCGACAGGCCCAGCTCGTTCTGGATCCTGGGCAGCGCGAAGATCGCGACGGGCCCGTCCATCGCCACCATCAGCTGCATGCCGCCGATCGCGACGAGTACGGCGAACCGGCGAGACCGCAGGAAAGCCGGAAGGCGGTATCTCTTCGTATGGTGCAGGGTGGTCGGTTCGGTAGACATCTTCAAACCGCTACTTCGCCGGGGCGCCCTGATTGACGAGGGCCTCGAACCGCTTTTCCCAGCGAAGATAGTTGCCGGCGAGGCCGGTGAGAGGCACGAAGGGCATCGCGATCACCGACGTGAACACCGAGTTCACTAGATTCGCCGGGAAGCGCATCGGCCGCATGATGTCGACGAAAAGGATCACCCGTACCCCGTCCGTCCGGTTCCAGGCCTCGTGCTCGAAGGTGTCATCGAAGATCATCACCTTGCCCTCCTGCCAATGACGGGTCTGCGTCCCGACTCGGATGGCACAATTCTCGGCCGGCTCGGGAATGAGCAACCCGAGATGGAGGCGGAGCACACCCTTCCAGGGCCCACGATGTGGCGGCAGGTGCTTGCCGGGCGCGAGGATGGAAAAGAACGCGGTCTTCATGCCCGGCATCTGCTTCAGGAGCTTGGCTGTCTCCGGGCAGCGGCGGCAATTCCCCCGCGCCTTGAGACCGTAGGCGTAGAAGAAGAAAGTTTTCCAGCCGTCGTCTTGGGTGAGCGCCTTCTGGGCCGGCTGGAGTTCCTGGAAGGCAGGGATGTCCGCCGCATAGGGCAGAAGCGCATCGAGCTCCTCACGGACCTTGCGCCAATCAGCCTCGACCGCCCCGACCCAGGGAAAGTCTTTGGGATCGAAAAACTCGTGGTCGCCGTAAATCGAGGCGCGCCCAATGAAGTTTTCAAACCCGAAGAACATGTTTTGTATGAATTGGTAGAGCCAGATGCGCGTTCGCAACAAGAATCCTTGCCGCTGCGTCTCGCTCTCCACAACGCGACCGAACAAATCCTTTTCGATTTTTTGCATGGAGCCTAGCCCCTCTCTGAGTGTGATGTCGATCTTGCCCAAATCCGGGTAAGCACTTTCGCGGCAATCATTCTATGCACGCCCCTTCGGTTTCTAATAGAGCTTTGAGTAGTTGGCCATACAGGACAAGTGATTCGGTACTCATCATTTCTTGATGCATACATGCGATCGGGTAGCTGTTGATGTTGCCAGTGACATAAGGTCGCCAATCTTGCATACTCTGATCGCCCTCATCCAGCACAGCAGCGAATATGTTTACGTCACCGTTGAAGACACCGGGTTCGTGGGCTCGCGCCAACCCGATGTTCGTATCGTCGTTTCTTACAATCAGTTCGAGTAGCGGCTTGTATCGAGGAAAGTCGACAAACCCTCGTTCGCGAAGTAGTTCTTCTACCCGCTCATAGGTAAGCGGCGCTTCCTGATCGGGAATATCCACTCGACAGAACCGCAAAACTTCTTCGAGCGCCTGTTCGACCAAAGCAGCGCTATTCGGGACATCACTGCTTTCGTTGATCAGTAAGGCATCGAGAAGGATGAGACGCGCAATTGAGCATCCGCGTCGCTGGAGCTCGATGGCAATTTCATGGGCGACGACGCCTCCGAAAGACCAGCCGAGCAGATTGTAGGGCCCGGTAGGATCAATCGCTTGGATCCGGTCGGCATAGGTTTTCGCCATATCGAGGATCGACGCAGGTTCGACCTCCCCATTTTGCGGGGTTTGTTGAATTCCAATGATCGGGCAGTCCAAATAATTGCCCAGCGCGTAATACGGCCAGACCAGCCCACTCGCGGGATGGATGCAGAACAGCGGAAGTCCGGCGCCCTGCTTGAGGAACTCAACCGGGACTACTTCCACCTCGCTGGCAGCTTGGCCCAACTGCTGGCTCAGGCTTCTCACCGACGGCGCCTGGAATAAGGTGCGCACCGCAAGGTGAGCGTTCAGGGTGCTGTTGATCGCGGCGATCACCCGCATTGCGGATAGGGAGTCTCCGCCTAGGTCGAAGAAGGAGTCGTCGACTCCGACTCGCTCGAGGCCGAGTATTTGGGCGTAGATGCCGGCCAGGGTCTCTTC
>NZ_MBEI01000009.1 GCF_001953985.1 Mycobacterium colombiense | reverse complement strand
GCGTGGACCTCGAAGCGGCCCGCCATCGCCCGCATCTCGTGCGGGTCGGTCATAAAACGTGTTGCCATGTCGGCTGTCTCCTATCTTGAAGCTTCAGTTCGCCGAAGTCTTAACAGTTGTAATTGATGCGGTGGTGGCCGCGTTGCAAATAGACTACGGCCTGCCGGTTAATTGCTCGCCTCAAATGGGTGACATGTACCCCCTTTTTCCCATATCAGCGGACCCTCTCAGACGACAACCTGTTTGGGCATGACGATCGGCTTGAAGCCGTACCGAGGCCCGGCGCCGTAGGCGCCGGCACCCTTTGCTGCCGCCGCCATTCCGGGCATGCCGGGCATCGCGGTGACCGGCTCGGCGGAGGCGGCCTCGGACGCGACGGTCCAACCCGACCCCTCGAGCGGGGCCGTCGCCGAAACCAGTTGCGTCGCCGGGGCGGCCGCAGACCAACCGGGCGGTACCGACAGGCGGCCGACCATGGAGGCTTCCCCGACGGCCGCCGATGTCGCGGCGCCCAGGCCGCCCGCCGGCCTCACCGAGTTGACGATGGTGCCTTCGGTGATGCCGGCAACACCATCGGGCGCCACGTCGCCGACGGCGATGGCCGGCACGGCGCCCAGGGTGTGGCCCAGCGACACCGCGGTCGGGATGGTGATCATGGTGAACCAGGCCGCGGTGTTGACCGCGCCGTTGATGCCGTTCAGGACGGCCGGCGTGCCGAGGAAGTTGTCGATGGAACTCAGGAGCCCATCGGTCGTGAAGGGCAGTGTCGGGGCTGCCAAGGTCGCCGCGCTCGAGACGGGCGCGGCGAGCGCCTGCGCCGTGCCGCCGGTCGCACCCCCGGCGAGGGCGGCGTTATCAACGGCCGCGGCGGCCGCCGGGTCGGTGGTCGATGTCAGCGGTGTCACCGGGGTCAGCACCCCGGCCGCCGCCGAAGCGGCCTGATACGCGGCCATCGCGGCGGCGTCCTGGGCCCAGTACTCGGCGTACAGGGTGTCCAGCGCCACGATCGCCGGCGTGTTCTGGCCCAGCACATTGGACGCGACGAGCGCCGCCTGCGTCGCCCTGTTCGTGGCGATCACCGGCGGCGGCACCACCGCCGCGAACACCGCCTCGAAGGCGGCCGCCGACGCGGTGGCCTGCGCACTCGCCTGCTCGAGCGTCGACGCCGTCTCGGTCAGATAGGTGACGATCGGCTGGGCCGCCGCGGCCGCCGCCGCCGACCCGCCGCCCGTCCACTGCTCGCTGGTCAGCAACGCGATGATCGACTCCCACTGGGTGGCCGTCGTGCTCACCTCGGCGGCCAGGTTGGCGTACGACGTCGCGGCCGCCATCAGGGGCGCGGCGCCCGCACCGGAGTAGATGAGCGAGGAAGTGATCTCCGGGGGTATTGCCGCAAAACTTAGAACCATTTTTGTCCCGCTCCTTAGTTTGTCTGTTCGAATGCGACGTCTGGGTGACCGCTGCTTAGACGGCCGTCGGTTTCGGCATGACGATCGGCTTCACGCCGTAACGCGGCGCACCGAACCCGGCGCTGCTGCGCGCCGCCGAGGCCATTCCCGGCATGCCGGGGACGACCGTGCCCGCGCCGGCCTGCGGCGCGGCGGCGGTCCAGCCCGCCGTTTGGATCGCGCTGACCGGCGCGGCCACCGGCGCCGACGCGCCGGCCCAGCTCGGCGGCACCGCGAGATTGCTGACCATGGTCGCCGAGCCCATCGAGGCCACCGGCATCGCGCTCATGCCGGCCGAGCCGCCGCCGGCAGCGACGGTGGTGGCGCCGAGCCCGGGCGAGGCGGCGACATCCGAGGCCAAACCGGCGCCCGCGGCGTCAGCGGACGTGTCGAGCAGACCACCACCGGCGAGCCCGACCAGGTTGGACGCGGCCGAGGCCCAGTTGCCGACACCGATGTTCAAGATGTTGGCGCCGTTACTCGAGAGGCCGAAGATGCCGCCGAGCATGTTCGGGTTGGTGCCGTTGCCGGTGCTACCGAGGAGCCAGGACAGGTAGTCGAGGGGAGTGTTCGACGGAGTGGACGCGGCGGCAGCGAGGGGAGACGCCGCATTCGACAACACCGCCTGGCTCGCGTTGACGGCCTCGGTGTCGCCGTAGGCGTTGGAGCTGACGCCCAGGGTGCTCGCGTACTGCTCCAGCTGCGCCTGCGCCTGGGCGGCGATCGCCTGATACTGAGTGCCGTAGGTCGAGAAGATTGCCGCCTGCTGGGCAGAGACCGGATCGGCGGCCGCGGGAGCGATCACGGTGGTCGCCGACGCGGCGCCCGCGTTCTGCGCTGCCAGGTTGGTGTTGATTCCGCTGAGCAGCTGCTCCGCGGCTAACATCTCTTCGGTTTGTGTTGTCAGAAATGACATCCGTTGCTCCTAGTGTTGGAACGGACCGACCCCCTGCGGCGAGCCGGCCTGTGTGTTCACGCCACGTCCCCTGTGCGTTTGGGAAAGGCTAGCTATCCACCGACTCCACGTTCCCGCCGAAAAGGCACACGTGACAGCCGTTTACGGCTTCTTAACGCCGAGTGTCGTAGTTTTAACAAGCTCCTGTCAGGCGATACCGTGACGTCATCTGAAGTCGAGTGGCGCAGAAGGAAATCGCGCGTGGCGCGCGGATACTAGTCGACACCCGTTCGTGTCGCACGTTAGACATTTGGCTAATTGCTCGCTGGTGGCTGCGCCGGCGGACTGCCAGTCGCGCTCAGGGCCCCCGACCGGCGATGGCGGGACGGAGTCAAATTCCTAAGTGCCGGTTGACGTTCGACAGTGGCCGGAAGATGCGGGCGCGTTTAATCGACCCGGGCTGCGGTTGCGGCGACGCCTACGTGGGGCCGGTGTCGCGCAAACTGGGCTGAGCTTCCGGCGGCTGCCCGAGTAGCGTGTCGCGAGGCCTCCTGTGACGCAGATCACCACGTGGCTGTCGCGGACCGCCGGTATTTGCTGCCGGCCATTAGGTGGCGTTGCGCCCAGTGTCGAGTAGCAAACCCGCGATCGGCTGGCCGGGTTAGGGGATTTTGCTCCGGAATTCCGGGCAGTAAGGGGTCGTCGCAGCATCCCGACGGTGTTGCCACTGCCGCCTTCGACGGTTTCTATAGTTTGCTGCGGTTCTGCGGGCAGTACGCCGCAACCGCCGCGCCCACGATGATGTTGGAGCCGCCGTTGCTCAACCCGAGCGACTTCTTCACATCGGCGATGGTCTGGGCGGCTGTGTCCCCGCCATCGAAGTCCGTACACACGGCATGCCCGACATTGATCATCGATTGGTCGGCGCCGTCCGCCCAGCTGAGGCCGCGCAAATGCAGCGTTTGCAGGTACTGGTCGTCCGCGGGGTCGGCACCCGCGATCGGCGCGGCGACGATGCCGAGGACGCCTGCCACTGCGATAGCGACCGGCGCGGCCAACCGTGCCGTGATTTTCATTCGTCGACTCCTCCGCGCCATACCTGCGTGCAGGAAACGAATCCTAATTGCGTCCGGCAAATCTGTCTCTACGAGTTAACCAGGGGTTTCTCGTCGCCCGGATATCGGCGAAGGCTTGTAAGTTGGTCGCACCCACCAACACAAGGCACGCCGCGAAGGAGCCAACGCCGAAGTGACCGAGGATCCGCGCGGTGACGGTGTCTCCCGCCAATACGATCGGTGGGAATATCCGCCCCCGGTGGCCGACCTCGCGGCCTGGAGCGAAAACCATTGGGATTGGTTCGATCCGTTCTGGGCCCACCGGGTGTTGTGGCCGGACCGGGAGTACAAGCCGGACCTCGACATCCTGATCGCGGGTTGTGGCACCTTTCAGGCCGCCCTGTACGCCTTCAAGAACCGCGGCGCCAAGGTGGTGGGGATCGACGTCAGCGGCAGTGCCCTGAATCACCAGAGGCGGCTGAAGGATAAGCACGGGCTACAGAATTTGGAGCTGCACCTGCTGCCGATCGAAGAGGTGTCGGCGCTCGGGCGCGACTTCGACCTCATCGTCTCCAGCGGCGTCCTGCACCACATGGCCGATCCGCTGGCCGGGCTGACGGCGCTGGGCCAGTGCCTGCGCAGCGACGGAGTCCTTGCGGTCATGCTCTATGCGAAGTACGGCCGGATCGGCGTCGAAATGCTCGAGTCGGTGTTTCGCGACCTTCGGCTGTCGCAGGACGAGGCCTCGGTCCAGTTGGTAAAAGAGGCGATCGCGGTGCTACCGGCCGACCATCCGGTGCGCAGCTATCTGAAAGCCGCGCGAGACCTCGTCTCCGACGGTGCCCTGGTCGACACGTTCCTGCACAGTCGTGCGCGAAGCTACACCGTTGCGGAATGCCTGGACCTGGTCGCCGCGGCCGGACTCGCATTCCAGGGATGGTTTCACAAGACGCCCTACTACTCGCACGACATGCTCGCGCCGGTGAGCGGGTTCCAATCGGCGTTGAACCAATTGCCCGACGCCGAACTGTGGTCGGTGATGGAACGTCTGCAGCCGGCCAACGCCACCCACTTCTTTCTGGCCTGCCGCCCGGAACGTCCCAAGGACCAGTACACGGTCGATTTCGCGTCACCGGCTTCGTTCGATTACGTACCGCTGCTGCGCACGGCATGCTTGTTGTCCGGCGACGAAATCCATTGGCCGGGCGGCAAGCAGAAGCTCAACCCGGCCCAGCTGCCCTTCGTCCAGCAGGTCGACGGCCGCCGCACGATCGCGGAGATCATCGAATGTGTGGCATGCGCCGGTGACGTCCCCGACGAACACAGGGCCCTGCTGCAAGATTTCGGGCACAAGCTATTCAGGGGCCTGTGGCGGCTGGACTTTTTGGCCATGGCGCTCAAAGGCCCTACCGGATAGCCGGCCCATCGTCGGCTACATTCGCGACCGGGCCCCCATAGCCCAATTGGCAGAGGCAGCGGACTTAAAATCCGCCCAGTGTCGGTTCGAGTCCGACTGGGGGCACGGTCTGCGTGCTGGGAGCGGTGTTCACCACTCGCCGGCGAGCGCGGCCACGTTCTCCTGTGGGAACGGTCGATGCCCGGCAAGTGCTTCATAGCCCACGACGCCGACCGCATACACACGCAGGCGCGCCGGCGAGTCGCTCAGGACTCAGATAGGCAATGGTGCCGAGGATGTTTCCGGTCAGGGTGTCGGTGGCCACCACGACCCAGCCTGCCGCGCACCTCATAGCGGCCGGCGAGCAACACGCGGGTGTCCATTCGCCCTGCTAACTCCGTGCCCCTGCGGTCGCAATCGTGCCGTCGGTCACCCGGACGGCGACGGCTCAGAACCCGCACGCGTCCGACTGGGCGAGAGCAAGCGCACAGGCGTGCGCGTCCCGCGGACGCGCAGGTTTGGTATGAAGCCGAATCGGGGTAGGCGTAACGCGCAAGCGCATGCCCGTGGCGGTCTGATCGGGAAGAGCACTCGGGCGCTTACGAATCCAATACACACTCCACATATGTGGGAAGTCGCCTTATGAATGCTCCGTCCCTAAGCCAAGACCTCTACGGATTCGCCATCGAGCTGCGCCGCCTGGCCTACAGCATGCCCGGCGGGCACGAAGACCCATTGGTCCGCCTGAGCGAGCGAATGATCCACTACGCCGAAGAAGAAGCCGGCAACCGGTAACCGGTCGCCGGACGGGGTGCTGGGCGTCTCGCTGTACGCGAAGTACGGCCGGATCGGTCGACTCCGCCGGGCTGGCTCAACCCGGCCCAGCTGCCCTTCGTCCAGTTCGTCGACGGCCGCGGCGCCATCGGGGAGATCATTGACGGCGTGGCGCAGCGCGGCGACGTCAGGCCAGAGGACAAGCAGCGCGCAGGACTTCGGGCTGACGCTGTTCCGGTCGCTGGAGCGCCTGGACTTTCTGGCGATGGCGCTGAACACCGCGCCATCGGCTCAGTGCCCAGAATCGGTTGCGCTGTAACATGATCGCCGTCCGGCCACCGCCGTCGTGCGCGCGGACCAACAGTTTGGGCCTGCCGCCGACGGGGCCGCAAACCGTCATCCATACACTGACCCAGCATGGGCATGCTGTTCGGCCTCGCGCCGTGGATCGTGTATTGGGTACTCGTCGGTAATGTTCCGTTCGCCGCGGCCGTGCTGGTCGCGTTGGCGATCGCCGCCGCCAGCCTGGGCCTGGGCGGCGCGGTGGGCAGGAAGTGGCAGTTCTTCGATTTTGCTTCCGTCGCAGTGCTTTTGATTCTCGCCGCGTTGGCCTTCACGCTCGGCGATTCGTTCCTCGAGCGGTGGATACTGCCGCTGAGCAACGCCGGGATCTTCCTGGTGACGCTGATCGGGATGCTGGTCGGCAGGCCCTTCGTTGCCGAGTTCGCAGCGGCGGAACAAGCCGCCGACGTCGTCAAAACCGAGCTGTTCGGCCGGATCGTCAAGATCCTGAGCTGGCTGTGGGTCGCGACGTTCGCCGCGATGACGGTGTCCTCGGTGATCCCGTCGATCGTGCAAGGTCCCGCCGGGCCCGCGGGGACCACCGCCGCCTTGATGCTGGACACGAAGACGCCACTGTCGTTCCTCTGCTACTGGATCGTTCCGTTCGGGCTGCTGGGGCTCGCCGCGGTCGCGTCGCGGCTGCTGCCCGACCGGATGCTGGCCGGCATCGACGACGTCGCGCGGGAAACCTCGTTCGTCGCCTACGACGAAGCCACCATCGACGAGCTCTACTTCTTGGCCCAGGAACACGCCAACCGTGAGGTCGGCCCCGGCAAGGAGGCGTACGCCGTCAAGGTCGGCGGGATGGGAACCCCGTTGACCGGAGACGAGTCCCGCAAGTCGTGGCCCTCGACCTACAAGGTGCGCGACAAGCGGCACTGAACCCGCACCGCGATTGGGCTACGTTGGTTCTCGGCGGAGCGGCCCCGGACCTGCCGCAGCGCTCCGCATCCGGGTGGCGGGGGAATGCCCACCGGAGCGGAGAAAGGGAGTCGTGATGAACGCACCCAGCGCAGACGCCATCCGCGCAGAAACCATCACCATCACCGGCCACGGCGGCGACGAGATCGAGGCCTACCAGGCCGTGCCGCTCGCGCAGGGCTCGCGGGGCGGCGTGGTATGGATCCACCACATGCCCGGGTACGACCGGGAGACCAAGGAGTTCGTCCGCCGGCTCGCCGTCAGCGGCTATAACGCCGTGGCGCCGAACCTCTACTCGCGCGAAGCCCCGGGTGCCGCGCCCGATGATGCGGCCGCCGCGGCCCGCGCCGCCGGCGGGGTGCCCGACGAACGATTGGTCGGCGACGTCGCGGGCGCGGTGGAGCACCTGCGCACGTTGGACGGCGCCAACGGCAAGTTCGGTGTCATCGGGCACTGCTCGGGCGGACGGCACGCCTACCTGGCGGCGTGCTCGCTGCCGTTCGATGCGGCGGTGGACTGCTACGGCGCGTTCATCGTCGAGGACCCGCCCGAGGGCATGCCCAAGGCCATGAAGCCGATCCTGGATCTGGCCGCCAACCTCAGCTGTCCGCTGCTGGGCCTGTTCGGGCTCGACGACCGGTTTCCGGCGCCCGCCGCTGTGGCCACCCTGGACGCCGAGCTCAACAAGCACGACAAGCAGCACGAATTCCACTCCTACGAGGGTGCGGGCCATTCGTTCTTCTCCGTCGACCGGCCGGCGTACCGGCCGGAGGCCGCGGTGGACGGCTGGCGGCGCATCGACGAGTTCTTCGCCACCTACCTGAAGGGCTAGGCATTTCCCATGTGCACCTATCTCACCGAACATGTCGAGATCGACGGCAGCGGCAAGGGCGCGACGGGATGGTTCGGCGCCAACCGCGCGACGGTGTATGTCGACCACCCCGTCCACGCGCCCTACGGCCACACCGTCAACATCGACGTGATCAATCCGCAGCTCGGCCCGTCGGCGCGGGTGGCGCTGGAATTGACCGAGGAAAGCGCGCTGGCGCTGGCCGACGCCATCCGCAAGGCCATCGGTCACGCCCCGGCCGGACTGGCCTCCAAGGATCAGTAGGTCAGCGATGACCGCCGACACCGGTTACCCGCAGATGGCCGCTTCGCGCGGCAGGGTCGAACCCGCCCCGCGGCGGGTCCGTGGTTATCTCGGCGACGCGCTGGTGTTCGACACCACCGCCGCCCGCTACGTGTGGGAAGTTCCGTACTACCCGCAGTACTACATCCCGCTCGACGACGTCCGTTCCGAGTTCCTGCACGACGAAAACCATGCCCAGAAGGTGCAATTCGGAGCGTCGCGGCTGTACTCCCTGGTGGGCGCCGGCCAGAAGTATGAGTCCGCCGCGCGGGTGTTCGACGCCGACGGGGATGGCCCGCTGGCCGGAACGGTGCGGTTCGAGTGGAATCCGTTGCGGTGGTTCGAAGAAGACGAGCCGATCTACGGCCACCCGCGCAATCCGTATTCGCGGGTCGACGCCCTGCGCTCGCACCGCCATGTGCGTGTGGAGCTCGATGGAATTGTCTTGGCCGACACCACAACTCCCGTTTTGCTATTTGAAACTGGTTTGCCGACAAGGTATTACATCGATCCGACCGATATCGCCTTCGAGCATCTGGAAGCCAGCCCCACGCAGACGCTGTGTCCGTACAAGGGGGTTACGTCAGGTTATTGGTCGGTGCGCGTGGGTGACGCCGTGCACGAGGACCTGGCATGGACCTACCACTATCCGCTTCCGGCGGTCGGTCAGATTGCCGGTCTAATCGCTTTCTACAACGAGAAACTCGACATCGCCGTCGACGGGGTCCGGTTGGCGAGGCCGCAAACGCAGTTCAGCTAAGGTAACCCCGGCGCCGGGCGGTGTGATTTATCCCTCGTCGGCCGCGAAACCTGAGATTTCCTTACATCCGTACCCGATAGCGCGCTCACGTGGGCTGTTAGCGGCGCGCGCGAAATCCGCCGGAAGCGGGTTTGCCTGACTTTCGCTACGGGTAAGCGACTGCGATACAGCGGGATTGGAAGTCTGAGCAGAACCTGAGTGCGGACAGTGACGTAGCTAACGTCGAGCATCTCGAACTGCGGTGCGGCGATTTAGGGCCAGTAGACTACCGAAAACCAGTCTCGTCAGCGCCTTTCGGTGCTGAAAGCCGGTGGATCCGGAGGCCAATCGTCGCACACGCACCGGCGGGCTTCGCCACTGCGCCCACAGAGCCGACAAACAGCAAAGGCGGTGCCAGCGTGAACGATGTGAACGGCCCTACGGCCGCACACGACGATCCAGACGCCCGAATCTTCGAGCTTGACACCACCTCGGTGGTGCGAGTCCCGTTGCACAACGGTCCGATCAGCGATATCGACATCAGCCCGGACGGGCGCCGGCTGGTCGCAACGAATTACGGCCGCAACATGATTTCGGTCATCGACGCCAACACGTGCCGTGTCTCGAGCACCGTCCCCGGCCTGGCCGAACCGTTCGCAGTCACCATGAGCAGTGCGGACTCCAACTACGCCTACGTCAGCGTCGCGACCGCCGGCTACGACGCCATCGAAGTAATCGATGTCGTCACGAACTGGCGTATCGCTACACACCGGCTCGCGAACAGCGTCAGCGACCTGACGGTGAGCCCGGACGGCAAATTCCTTTACGCCAGCCGGAACGCGGTTCGCGGCGCCGATGTGACGGTGCTGGACACCACCACCGGCGAACTCGAGGTCATCGACCTGGCGACCGTGCCCGGCACCACCACCGAATGCGTGCGGATCAGCGCCGACGGACGTCGGCTGTATGTCGGCATGAACGCCCCGACCGGCGGCAGTCTGGTCATGATCGATACCCGGACGCGGTCCGATAATCGCCGGGTCGGTGGCCGGTCGCGCATCGTCGGCGTCGTCGACCTCGGGCTGCCCCTGCGCGATGTGGCGTTGAGCGACGACGGCGGCACGGCGTACGTGGCGAGCTGCGATCCGGTCGCCGGCGCGGTGGTCGACGTGGTGGACACCCGGGTCAACAAAATCGTCGGCACCCACAAGATCCCGGAGATCACCGGCCCGCTCACGCGGATGACGCTCAGTCGTGACGGCGCGCGGGCTTACCTGGTCAGCGACGACCGCATCACGGTGCTGAGCACCCACCAGCAGGACGTCGTCGGCGAGGTCAAGGTGTCCAAGCACCCGTCGTGCGTGGCGGAGAGCCCCGACGGCACCCATCTCTACGTCGCCGACTACTCCGGCGTGATCACCGCGGCGCGCATCGCGTCGACCGCGCCATCGCAGACCTCCGGCGGCGCGAGCGACCGGGACCTGTCGTCCGCGGGCTGGCTGCCCGAACTGCCGGAGTGGGAATCGGTCCTGGCCTAGGTCCGCCGGCGCCACGGGGCGCCAAAGCGGCCCCGGCCGAACGGAATCCACGCGATCGACCGTCAGTCTCCTCGGGTGCTGACACTCTCGCGAGTTGAGGCTTAGGGTGGGAGGCGGCCGACGGCACAGGCGGGTGCTGCCCCGAGACTAAGGCGGTAGATCAGTGGACGGCACGATGCAGGACTTCCCGTTGACCATCACCGCGATCATGCGTCACGGCTGCACCGTGCACGGGGAACGCACCGTCACGACCGCCACCGGCGACGGCTACCGGCGCACGACCTACCGGGAGCTGGGCCGGCAGGCCGCGCAACTGGCGAATGGCCTGCGCCGGCTCGGGGTCACCGGTGACCAGCGGGTGGGCACGTTCATGTGGAACAACGCCGAGCACCTCACCGCATACCTCGCCTTGCCGTCGATGGGTGCCGTCCTGCATACCCTCAACATCCGGCTGTTCCCCGAGCAGATCGCCTTCGTCGCCAACGAGGCCGAAGACCAGGTGGTGCTGGTCGACGCCTCACTGGTCAAATTGCTCGCACCCGTGCTGCCCGAGCTCGAAACCGTGCACACCGTGATCGTGGTCGGCGACGACACCGAGCCGCTGCAGGGCGCGGGCAAGACCGTGCTGCGCTACGCCGACGTCCTCGACGGCGAGCCCACCGAGTTCGACTGGCCGCGCATCGACGAGAATTCCGCGGCCGCGATGTGCTACACCAGCGGCACCACCGGCAACCCGAAAGGCGTTGTCTACAGCCACCGTTCGAGCTACCTGCATACGATGGGCGCGTGTACCACCAACGGCATCGGCGTCGGGGCCACCGACAGCGTGCTGCCCATCGTGCCGATGTTCCACGCCAACGCCTGGGGGCTGCCGTACGCGGCGCTGATGGCCGGCGCCGACCTGGTGTTGCCCGATTGCCACCTCGACCCCCGCTCGCTGGTCGCGATGGTCGAGGACCTGAAGCCCACCGTGACCGGCGCGGTGCCGACCATCTGGAACGGCGTCCTGCATCACCTCGAGGACGACCCCGACCACGACATGTCGTCGCTGCGGCTGGTGGTCTGCGGCGGCTCGGCCGTCCCGGTGTCGCTCATGCGCACCTTCGAGGAAAAGCACGACGTACAGATTCGGCAGCTGTGGGGCATGACGGAGACCTCGCCGCTGGCGACCATGGCCTGGCCGCCGCCGGGCACCCCGGAGGACCAGCACTGGGCCTTCCGCGGAACGCAGGGTCAGCCGGTCTGCGGGGTGGAGATGCGCATCGTCGACGACGACGGTCAGGTGCTGCCCAACGACGGCCAGGCCGTCGGCGAGGTCGAGGTCCGCGGACCGTGGATCGCCGGCTCCTATTACCTGGGCCGCGACGAATCGAAGTTCGACTCCGGCTGGCTGCGCACCGGCGATGTAGGCCGCATCGATGAGCGCGGGTTCGTCACCCTGACCGACCGCGCGAAGGACGTCATCAAATCCGGTGGGGAATGGATCTCCTCGGTCGAGTTGGAGAACTTCTTGATCGGGCACCCGGATGTGGTCGAGGCCGCCGTGGTCGGCGTTCCCGACGAGCGCTGGGAGGAACGGCCGCTCGCGGTGATCGTGGCCAAGGAGGGCGCGGCGGTGAGCCCCGAACAGCTGCGAAACTTCCTCGCCGACAAGGTAGTTCGGTGGTGGCTGCCCGAGCGGTGGACCTTCGTCGACGAGATACCGCGCACCAGCGTCGGCAAGTACGACAAGAAGACCATCCGGTCGCGCTACGCCGGGGACGAATACCAGGTGATCGAGGCGCGCTGAGCTGAAAGGCGTTACACCAGTGGCACATTCACTCGTCGTCGATCAATCCGTGATCACCCCGGTCGCCGTCCAGGACGCTTTTCACCGGACAATGCCCATTCCGCTCCCGACGCTTTTTCACCGCTGGTACGGGCCGTTCCCGCCGATCAAGGAAGTGCGCGAGCAGACCGGCGCCTGGGACGCGGCGGGCCAGACCCGCGTCGTGCAGCTGGCCGGTGGGGCCAGCATGCGCGAGGAACTGACCAGCGTCGACCCGCCGCGGTCGTTCGGCTACCGGCTTTCGGAGGTCACCGGTCCGATGGCGCTGCTGGTCGACCACGTCCTCGGCGAATGGATCTTCACCCCGGCCGCCGGCGGCACCGAGATCACCTGGCGCTGGGACATCCGCCCGCGCTCCGCGCTGACGGCCTGGGCCCTGCCGGTGCTGGGCAGGATGTGGAAGGGCTACGCGCGTCGGGCGCTGCAACACCTGTCGGCCGTGCTGACGGGCTGACCCGCGACCGCTAGCGTGGGAAGCCATGTGCCGACTCTTTGGCCTGCACGCCGGGACGCACGCGTGCACCGCGACCTTCTGGCTGCTCGATGCCCCGGACAGCCTGGCTCAGCAGAGCAGGAGAAATCCGGACGGCACCGGGCTGGGCGTCTTCGACGAACACGGCCAACCGCACCTGTACAAGGAGCCGATAGCGGCCTGGCAGGACGCCGAATTCGCGACCGAGGCGCACCGGATGACCGGCACGACCGTCATCGCCCATGTCCGCTACGCGACCACCGGCTCGCTCGACATCCACAACACGCACCCGTTCCTGCAGGACGGGCGGATCTTCGCGCACAACGGCGTCCTCGAAGGATTGGACATCCTCGACGAGCGGCTGCGCGAGGTCGGCACGGACGACTTGGTGTTGGGCGACACCGATTCCGAGCGGGTCTTCGCGTTGATCACCGCCGCGATCCGGGCCCGCGACGGCGACATCACCGCCGGCCTCACCGACGCCATGCGATGGCTCGCCGAGCACGCTTGGATCTACGCGGTCAACGTGTTGTTATGCACGGCCACCGACATGTGGGCGCTGCGATACCCCGAAACCCATCACCTCTATATTCTGGATCGATCCGACGAACCGGCTTCGCTTGATTCCGAATTCGACTTGTGCACCAAGCGGATTCACGCCCGGTCGGAGCATCTGTGTGAGCGGTCATCGGTGGTGTTCGCCACTGAGGTGATGGACGACGAGCCACGCTGGCGGCTGCTGCCGGCGGGTGAACTCTTCCATGTCGATGCGGATCTGCAAATCCACCGCAGCATGATCCTGCCGGACCCGCCCAAGCATCTGCTGCGTCGCGAGGACCTGAGCTCGCCGGTGGAGGAGTCGCAGCACGCACTGCCGAACACCCGGCAACTGGCCTGACGCCGTTTGGCAGAGTTACTGAGCGTGACGACCAAACGCGCCCTGGTGCTGGCCGGTGGGGGAATAGCGGGAATCGCCTGGGAGACAGGTGTTCTGCGAGGCATCGCCGACGAGTCGCCGACGCTGGCCCGGCTACTGGTCGAGTCGGACGTGCTGGTCGGGACCTCGGCGGGCTCGGCCGTCGCCGCGCAGCTGAGCAGCGGCCACACCCTGGACGAGCTGTTCGACCGGCAGGTCGCCGAGTCATCGGCCGAGATCGATTCCGGGGTCGACGTCGAAACCATCACCGAACTGTTCCTGACGGCCCTGGCTGAGCCGTATGAGGAGACGCTGGACCGGACCCGGCAACAGATGCAGCGCATCGGTGCGGTGGCGCTGGCCACCGAAACCGTTCCCGCGCCGGTGCGCCGCGAGGTCATCGCGCGGCGCTTGCCGTCGCACGACTGGCCGGATTCCGAATTGCGGCTCACGGCGATCGACGTCGAAACCGGCGAATTGACCGTCTTCGACCGCGAGTCGGGCGTCGACCTGGTCGACGCCGTCGCGGCGAGTTGCGCGGTGCCGGGGGCGTGGCCGCCGGTGACGATCGCGGGCCGCCACTACATGGACGGCGGGGTCGCCAGCTCGGTCAACCTCGTGGTGGCCGCCGACTGCGCGACGGCGGTGGTGCTGGTGCCCTCGGGAATCGATGCGCCGTCACCGTTCGGTGCCGGGCCGGCCGCCGAGGTCTCGGCGTTTCCCGGGGCTGCGTTCGCCGTCTTCGCCGACGCCGATTCGCTGGCCGCCTTCGGGCCCAACGCGCTGGACCCGGGCTGCCGCATCCCGTCGGCCCTGGCCGGACGCGACCAGGGCCGCCGCGAAGCCGCGGCCATCGCCCGCTTCCTGGGCCTATGACAGCGCTTGGCGCGCAAGCGATTTGAGCGCGGCTTAGCGCTCGATCGCGGGCGGGTCGTCCTGGTCGTCCTCGACCTCCAGGGCGTCCAGCGCGTCGTCCGCCAGCGCGCGGCCGGCCGCGATCACCTCCACCGCCCGGTGGAATTCCAAGGCCCGGCACGTCGAGCGCGGGATCTCGATGTGCAGGTCGGGCGGGTAGACCGCAAGGGTGTGGCGGGCCAGGGCGGCCTGGGCGATGTCGATGGTCCGGTTCATCACCTCGAAGCTGCCCAGTTTCGGCACCTCGGGTCCCACGCCGGCCAGCTCGCCGGCGTCGTCAACCGGCTGCTCGTCCTCCTGGGTGTCCGCCCAGCTGTCCGATTCACCGGCCGGTCCGCCCAGCCTGCTCAGCACCGCGCGCGCCGTCGGCCGGTCGAGCAGCGAACGGGCGGCGGCCGTGTCGAGCAGCGCGGAGGTGCTGCGCACCATGCGGGTCAGCCACTCGACGGTGGCGCCCGGCTCCGGTTCACGGTTGCTGACCGCCTCGCTGCCGGACAGGCTCACCGCGATGGTCAGGTCGGCGTTGACCGCGGCGAGCGGGGCCAGCGGCAGCGGATCCAGGATGCCGCCGTCGGCGAGCAGCCGCCCATCGACCGCGTGGGGCGCGATCACGCCGGGGATCGCGATGGACGCCCGGATCGCCTCGTCGAGGGGGCCGCGCTGAAACCACACGGACTTGCCCGCCAGCAGATCGGTCGCCACCGCGGTGAAGGGGATGGGCAGTTCTTCGATGGCGACCGGGCCCAGGATGTCGCGTACCGCGTCCAAGATCTTGCCGGCCCGCATCACGCCGGCCGCGCTAATGGACGGGTCCAGCAGCCGCAGGATGGTGCGCTGGGTCAGCGACTTCGCCCAGTCGGCGAACTCGTCGAGCCGTCCGGCCGACTGCAATCCGCCGACCAGCGCGCCCATCGACGAGCCGGAGATGCCGACGATGTCGTAGCCGCGCGCCACCAGGGCCTCGATCACCCCGATGTGGGCGTAGCCGCGGGCGCCGCCGCTGCCGAGGGCGAGTGCCACCCGGGTCGGTTCTGATCGACGCGGAAGTTCGTCGGGCACCCCTATATTTTGCGCGGAGGGGGTCGGTCAGCGGGCGGCGCGGGCACTTTTTTCAGCCGTGATCCCAATTACGCGGCGGCGAACAATCGCGGGGCGCGGCCCTACCCGCATTCGTCGTTGGCGGCGGCCCGCGCGGCGACGATCACGGCGGCCTGGCGGGCCAGCGTCAGCTTCGACCACGGTGCGTTCCAGCTGCCCGCGGTGCCCGCCGGGGAGGCCTGAACCATCGACAGATACGGCTCGAACAGCGACGCGCCCGTCTTGGGCTGGGCGTCCATCCACTCTTTCGCGGCGTGACAGGCCTGGTAGTACTCCTCTTCGGACGAGTCCGCGGGGACGTCGACCCGGGTCGTCACGCCGGCGGGGGACAGGCCGACGGAGCCCGCGGGCGCCGAGCCCGGGCCGTTGCCGACGCCGGATTGCCGCGCCGATTGGGACGAGGGCGCGCCGTGCGAGCACCCCGTGACCGCCAGGATGGCGGCCACGGCAACAACCGCGCCCCACCGCCGGGACCGATCACCGCGCCAGCGCACGGTCTCAATCTATGCAACACTGGCGGCCGTGATGGAGCGCTTCGGATTTTGCGAGTGTTGTCGGCCGTAACACGCCGCCGCTTGTCCTGTCCGTTTTCGCGTGAAAGCTCCTCTAAATGTCTGTGCCCGTCGCCACGGTCCCTACTGTGGCTGCCCCGCGCCCGCGAGCCCTCTCCGCCCCGTCCGCCGGCCCGACCCGGCTGCGAGTGCCTGATCTGCTCTACGCCACCGACCAGGCCGCCGACGATGTGCTCAGCGGGCGCTGCGACCACCTGTTGCCCGCGGGCGGCATACCCGAGTCGCGGCGCTGGTTCACCCGCATCCACGGCGACGAGGAACTCGACGTCTGGCTGATCAGCTGGGTGCCCGGCCAGCCGACCGAGCTGCACGATCACGGCGGGTCGCTGGGCGCGCTGACCGTCATTTCCGGATCGCTGAACGAATACCGTTGGGACGGAAAGGCTTTGCGACGCCGTCGGCTGGACGCCGGCGATCAGGCCGGGTTCCCGTTGGGCTGGGTGCACGACGTGGTCTGGGCGCCGCGGCCGGTCACCGTGCCCGTTTCGCTGCCGGTCTCGGGGGCACCGAGCATCTCCGCCGCGCCGGTGCAGCCGACCCTGAGCGTGCATGCCTACTCGCCACCCCTGACGGCGATGTCGTACTACGAGGTCACCGACCGCAAGACGTTGCGCCGCGAACGCACCGAACTGACCGACCAGCCGGAGGGATCGCCATGAGCCGCATCGACGTCGTCTTGAGATCCGCCCGGCGCCGGTATCGCCGCCTGCCCGCCGTCGAAGTGCCCGATGCGCTGCGGCGCGGCGCGGTGCTGGTCGACATCCGGCCGCAGGCCCAGCGCTTTCGCGAGGGTGAGGTGCCCGGCGCGTTGGTGATCGAACGCAACGTCCTGGAGTGGCGCTGCGATCCCACCAGCGAGGCCAAGCTGCCCGAGGCCGTCGGCGACGACGTCGAATGGGTGATCCTGTGTTCGGAGGGCTACACGTCCAGCCTGGCGGCGGCCGCGCTGCTGGACATCGGCCTGCACCGCGCCACCGACGTCATCGGCGGCTATCACGCGCTGGCCGGCGCCGGCGTGCTGAGCGAGCTGGCCGGGGACCGGGTCGATCCGGTGTTCGCCGACACCGACGGCACCGCGCGCCGCTGGCTCTAAGTCGTCTCGTCGGAGTGCAGCAGCGGACGCAGTTTCGCGGTCATCTCCGGCGTCCATCCGGGCGGTGGCAGCACCGCCGCCCAGCCGTCGGCGACGTTGGCGACGTAGTGGTGGCCATGCCCGTCGGGTACGTCCACCGCCACCGCCATGTCGGCCGACACCTGCAGGAACGTGACGATCGGAATCCAGCGCGTCTGCGGCAGTACGTCGTAGCCGCGCGGCTCGTTCAGCCAGTCAGGCTTGCTGAACAACAGATCCGGCGTCCACCAGGCGATGGGATCCGACGCGTGCTGCAGATACACCACCCGCGGGTGATCCCACGGGGCGTTGGGACGCGTCAAATCCTTTGCGCGAGCGACGAATCGGACATATCGACCGTCCTGGTAGATCGGTAACCACTCCGGCGACCCACGATCACGCGTCGACGTCAGATCGGTCCAGATGGTGTTTTTGAAGGTCGGTCCGCTGAACAATGCCCCGTCGGTGCGCGCCAGCACGTTGTTCAGGCTCAAGAACGGCGCCTCGCCCCCGAACGATCCCAGGCTCTCGCCGAACACCACGAGCTTGGGCCGGCTGCCTTCGGGCATCTGGCGGATCAGCTTGTCGACGGCCTCGAAGAGCGCCTGCCCGGCGTGCCGGGCGTTTTCCTTGTCCACCAGGAACGACAGCCAGCTCGGCAGGAACGAATACTGCATGCTCACGATCGCGGTGTTGCCGTTGTACATGTATTCCAGCGCCGAGGCTTCCGCCTCGTTGATCCAGCCGGTGCCGGTGGTGGTGCCCACCGCGACGACGGCGCGCTGCAGTCCGCCGGTGCGCTGCAATTCCTGTGCCGCCAGTTCCGCGGAAGCCGTGATGCCCTTGGACGAGTCCAATCCGGCGTAGGCCCGGATCGGCTCGGTGGCCGGGGTCCCGCTGAAGGCGGTCAGATCGGCGACCTTTGGACCGCCCCCGACGAAGATGCGGCCTTGGTGGCCAAGGGATTCCCACGACACCAGCGACTCGGGACCGCCGGAGCGCAGCGGGGACTTCGGCGCCGCGCTATCGGGACTCACCTCGTTGTTGGCCGCGGCGAAGGTGTCGTTCATGGTGCGCATGGCGAACTTGAGCACGACCCCGTTGAGCACCGCGACGGTCATGACCACCAGGGTGATGACCACGATGGTCGCCGAAAGCCGAAACGGCACGAAACGGTCCACCTGACCGACCAGAAAGCGGACCAGCCAGCGGATGAATTGGCCGATCTCGACCACCGTGAACAGCACCACCAGTGACAGCACGCCGGCCAGCGGGTAGTCGTACCACTTGAGGTGCTCCACGTTCATCAGGTCGCGCACGTCGTCTTGCCACACGTGGAACCAGATCGCCATGAGCACCTGGCCCACCACGCCGACCGGGATCAGCACCTTCCACGCCCAGGATGGTGGCGGTGGGCTGTGATCCTTTTCGCGCATGAACCGCACCAGCCAGACCGAAAAGACGCCCAGCCCATAGCCGATGGCCCCGGAGAGCCCGCTGACCAGCCCCTGGAACAACGGGCCGCGGGGCAGCAGCGACGGTGTCAGCGAAAGCCAGATGAAGATCACGCCCACCGCGGTGCCGGTGAACGTGTAATGCCGCACATACCAAGGTCTTTCGGTCCATGGCAGGGTGGGGACCGCACGCCCGGCTCGCGACCCGGGTGCCGGTCGCGCGGCGACGTCCGGCTCGGGCGCAGCGGACTCCTCGACGACGTCCGCCGGGTCTTGGTCTGCCTGTGTCGCGGAAACCGGTTCGCTCATGCAAGCGTCCTAGCGGTGGGTGAAGTTCGGCGGGCGTTTCTCGACGAAGGCCGCCATCCCTTCGGACTGATCCTCGGTCGCGAAAGTCGAGTGAAAGAGCCTGCGCTCGTAGAGAAGTCCCTCGGCCAGGGTGGATTCGAACGCGCGGTTGACGGCCTCTTTGGCCATCCGGGCCGCCGAGCGCGACATCTGCGAAATGGTGGTCGCGACGGTTTTGGCCTCGGTCAGCAGGTCGTCGGCCGGCACCACTCGTGAGACCAGGCCGCTTCGTTCGGCTTCTTCGGCGCCGATGGTGCGGCCGGTCAGGATGAGGTCCATGGCCTTGGCCTTGCCGATGGCTCGGGTCAGCCGCTGTGAGCCGCCCATGCCGGGCAGCACGCCGAGCTTGATCTCGGGCTGGCCGAATTTCGCTGTGTCGGCGGCGATCAGCACATCGCACATCATGGCGAGCTCGCAGCCGCCGCCCAGCGCGTGCCCGGCCACCGCGGCGATCGTCGGGGTGCGGACCGCGGCGAGCTTGCTCCAGGGGGCGAAGAAGTCGGCGCCGAAGGCGTCCGCGAACGTCAGCGCGGCCATCTCCTTGATGTCGGCGCCGGCGGCGAACGCCTTGGCCGAGCCGGTGATGACGATCGCCCCGATGTCGGGGTCGTCGTCGAAATCGGCTGCCGCGCTGGTGACTTCGTTCATCACCTGAGTGTTCAGGGCATTGAGTGCCTTCGGCCGGTTCAGGGTGATGATGCCGACACGCTCTTCGCGCTCGACGAGGATGGTCTCGTAATTCGTGTCTGTCATCCAAACCGCCTTTCTAGAAACTCAAGTCGTCGTCGACCGGGGCGAAATACGCCTCGACGTCGGCCGCGGTGACCGCGGACAGCTGCGCCGGCGACCATTGCGGATTGCGATCCTTGTCGATCAGCTGGGCGCGGATGCCCTCCACCAGATCGTGCGAGCGCAGCGACGCCGACGACACCCGATAGTCCTGCACCAGAACGTCTTTCAAAGTGGCGAGCTTGGCGGCGCGGCGCACCGCCGCCAGGGTCACCGACAGCGCAATCGGGGAACGCGTGGTGATCAGGTTGGCTGCTTCCTCGGCCGGACCCGCGTCGTGCCCGCGCAGCGCGGCGACGATGTCCCCGACGGTGTCACCGGCATAGCATTCGTCGATCCAGTCGCGTTGCGTGGCAAGCTCACTGGCCGGCGGTTCGGTCGCGTACTTGGCAAGTGCGTCTTCCGCGCCGTCGGAGACCACCGCACGGCGGAACGCATCCACGTCGCCGTGCGGGACGTAGTGGTCGGCGAAACCCATGGCGATGGCGTCGGCTCCGGAGAACGGCGCCCCGGTCAGCGCGGCGTGAAGACCCAGCCCGCCGGGAGCCCGGGACAGCAGATAGACACCACCGACGTCGGGGATGAAGCCGATGCCGACCTCGGGCATGGCGATCTTGGAGGTATCGGTGATCACCCGGGTGTTCGCGTGCGCGCTGACGCCGACGCCTCCGCCCATCACGATGCCGTCCATCAACGCCACGTACGGCTTGGGGAACTCGGCGATCTGCGCGTTGAGCAGATACTCGTCGCGCCAGAAGCGTCGCGCCTCGACCCCGTCCTTGCGCGCGCTGTGATAGATCGAAACCACGTCGCCGCCGGCGCACAGTCCGCGTTCGCCGGCGCCGGACAGCACCACCGCGCGCACCGCGTCGTCGCCCGCCCAGTTGGTGAGGATGGCGCTCAGCGCGTCGACCATCGGCTGATTCAGCGAGTTGATCGCCTTGGGCCGGTTGAGCGTGATCAAGCCGACGGTGCCCTCGACTTCGGTCAGAACCTCATCGGATTCGTCGGTCACGCCCTCGCCTCCCATCGCCGGTTCAGCCTCGAGGAAGAAATCTAGATCGTCACGACCGGCGCGATGCCCGCGGGTAAGGGTTATCTTTAACGCGACGACAACGGCGGAGACAATATCCACCGGAAAACGCCCAGGTCCGCTGGGAACCAGGGTGCAACGCCGATCGTTGAGATTGTGTTCGCACAGCTCGAAGCCAATTAGAGAGGATCCGACGGTGCGGGAGACAAGCAACCCGGTATTTCGTTCGCTGCCTAAGCAGAGGGGCGGATACGCACAATTCGGCACTGGCGCGCCCCCGATGCAGGGCTATGGAGCCGACCCGTACGCGGCTCCCTACCCGGCCCCGTACACGGAGGCCAAAGCTTCGCGTCCGCTGACCATCGACGACGTCGTCACCAAGACCGGCATCACCCTGGCCGTGCTGGCGCTGTCCGCCGTGGTCTCTTACTTCCTGGTCGCCCGCGACGTCGCGCTGGCCATGCCGCTGGCCCTGGTCGGCGGACTGGGCGGCCTGGCCCTGGTGCTGGTGGCCACCTTCGGCCGCAAGCAGGACAACCCCGGCATCGTGTTGAGTTACGCGGTGCTCGAGGGTCTGGTACTGGGCGCCATCTCGTTCGTCTTCGCCAACTTCTCGGTGTCGAACGCCAACGCCGGGGCGCTGATCGGTGAGGCGGTGCTGGGCACCTTCGGGGTGTTCTTCGGGATGCTCGTCGTCTACAAGACGGGGGCCATCCGGGTGACGCCCAAGTTCACCCGCATGCTGGTCGCCGCGATGTTCGGCGTGCTGGCCCTGATGCTCGGCAACTTCGTGCTGGCGATGTTCCACGTCAACGGCGGCACCGGTCTGGGCCTGCGCAGCGGCGGCACGGTGGCGATCATCTTCTCGCTGGTGTGCATCGCGATCGCGGCGTTCAGCTTCCTGATCGACTTCGACGCGGCCGACCAGATGGTCCGCGCCGGCGCGCCGGAGAAGGCGGCATGGGGCATCGCGCTCGGCCTGACCGTGACGCTGGTCTGGCTGTACATCGAGATCCTGCGTCTGCTGAGTTATCTGCAGAACGACTAGCTCTGCCACAGAGAAAGAACCGGCACGCCCGTGGGCGTGCCGGTTCTTTCGTTGTGCGTTGAGGGCGTTGAGTGTGCGCTGACGGCGGGCTTACCCGGCGTGTCGCCGCCATGGGCGCACACTCAACGCGCGCGTCCTAGCTCAGCCGCTCGATCACCATCGCCATGCCCTGGCCGCCGCCGACGCACATGGTCTCCAGACCGAACGTCTTGTCGTGCGTCTGCAGGTTGTTGAGCAGCGTGGTGGCGATGCGTGCGCCGGTCATGCCGAAGGGGTGGCCCAGGGCGATCGCTCCGCCGGACACGTTCAGCTTGTCCTCGTCGATGCCCAGCTCGCGCGCCGAGCCCAGCACCTGGACCGCGAACGCCTCGTTGATCTCGAACAGATCGATATCGCCGACCGACAGCTTGGCGCGCGCCAGCGCCTTCTTGGTCGCCTCGATCGGGCCCAGGCCCATGATCTCCGGGGACAGGCCGCTGACCCCGGTGGACACGATGCGCGCCAGCGGCGTCAGGCCCAGTTCCTTGGCCTTGGTGTCGCTGGTGATCACCACCGCGGCGGCGCCGTCGTTGAGCGGGCACGCGTTGCCCGCGGTCACCGTGCCGTTGGGCCGGAACACCGGCTTGAGCTGGCTGATCTTCTCGTAGGTGGTGCCGGGACGCGGGCCGTCGTCGGTGCTCACCGTGGTGCCGTCGGGCAGCGTCACCGGCGTGATCTCGCGCTCGAAGAAGCCGCTCTTGATCGCTTCCTCGGCGCGGTTCTGGCTGCGCACCCCCCAGTGGTCCTGGTCCTCGCGGCTAATGCCGGTCAGCAGCGCCACGTTCTCGGCCGTCTGCCCCATCGCGATGTAGACGTCGGGGATGTTGTCGTCGGCGCGGGGGTCGTGCCACTCCTCGGCGCCCTCGGCCGCGGCGGCCGACCGCTCCTGAGCCTCACCGAACAGCGAGTTCTTGGTGTCCGGCCACGAGTCGGCGCTGCCCTTGGCGAAGCGGGACACCGTCTCCACACCCGCGGAGATGAAGGCGTCGCCCTCACCGGCCTTGATCGCGTGGAAGGCCATCCGCGAGGTCTGCAGCGACGACGAGCAGTACCGGTTGACCGTGGTGCCCGGCAGGAAGTCGAAGCCGAGCTCGACGGCGATGACGCGCGCCAGGTTGTAGCCGGATTCGCCGGCCGGCTGGCCGCAGCCCAGGATCAGGTCGTCGATCTGGTGCGGGTTCAGGGCGGGCACCTTGTCGAGGGCGGCGCGCACGATCTGGACGGTCAGGTCGTCGGGGCGCATGTTGACCAGCGACCCCTTCATCGCGCGGCCGATCGGCGAGCGAGCAGTTGAGACAATGACGGCTTCAGGCATGGTGGTTCCCTTCAGATCCCTGCAGATCCCACAGATGGGGCTGGCTCGCTTCACCTTCGGGCGGTAGGTCCACCTCGACGGGCGAGAACAAATCTAGTCGCTGCCGACCTCGGGGCACGAAGACGGGGCAGGTCCGGGCGCCGGACGCCGCCACAGCCGCGACATCACGCTGGTGCGGGTGTGCCGCTGGCCGAGCACCGGCGTCGCCGCCGGCACCGGCGAACTCACCGGCGGGCGCTCCACCTCCTCGCCCAGCGCGTCGCAGAGCGCGAGCAGCAGCGCGTCGGCCGCGAGCGCATAGGCCGGTGCCGAGGGGTGGAAGCCGTCGGCGGAGAACATGGCATCCGGGGTGGCGCGGAATTGCGGCGCCATCAGCTGCGCCAGCGGCACCGGCACGCCGCCGGCCGACCGGACCGCCGCGGTCTGGGCCCGTGCAAGCTGCAGGCAACGCTCGTGCGCCAGCGACCGCAGCGGCTGCGGAATGGCGCTGATGAACCCGAGATCGGGGCAGGTGCCGACGATCACCACGGCGCCGCGGGCACGCAACTTGCGGACGCTCAACCCCAGCCGCTGCGCCGACTGGCTGATGCCGTTCAGCGCGGTCACGTCGTTGGCGCCGACCATGATCACCGCGATGTCCGGTGGCGGGCCGGCCACGAACATCGCGTCGACCTGACCGCACACGCCCTTGGAGGTGGCGCCCACGATCGACTTGGTACTCAACCGGATTCGTTTGCCGGTCTGCTCGGCGAGGCCGCGGGCGATCCGTACCCCGGGCACTTCGTCGGCGCTCATGCAGCCGTATCCGGCGGCGGTCGAGTCACCGAAGATCATCAGATGCTGGTCGACCGCCATGCCGCGGTGCCACCGCTCCACCGGGCCGCCGCCGCGCACGTACACGCCGTCCGCGCGGGGCGGGATGTCCCAGGACTTGGGGATGATCGTGCGCGCGTGGGTGGCCTGGCCGACCAACAGACTGCGTGCCCCCAGGTAGGCGGTTCCTGTTGAGGCCAGCGCGCCCGCTGTGGCCAGGGCGATCGCCGAACGACGTGGCACCCGCATGGTCACGCCATCAAGTTTAGAGCCGCTGCGAGTTTCGCGCGGGTGGCTGGAAAACGAACTGATTACGGTGCGAAGCAAAACTGGTATCGAATCAGCTATTTCATACGTTGTACTAAGCAACGCCTGTCAAGCTGGCATCAAGGGGTTGGCTGAGCGCTTTGGCAAACGGCTGAACCAGACGCTCGGTCGCCTCGTCACATGCTGTATCGCACTACAACGGCGTAGGAAGTGTTGAGCATGACTGCACCTAGTAAGGAATCGGGGTCTTCGGCAACTACCGTTCGGCCCCATGACGTTCTGAGAGCGCGTCGAGCCCAGGCACGCAAATTCGCCATCAGCGACGGCGCACCCGTCGAGGTCCTGGAATCCGGGCCGAGCGTCGCCGCGCGACTGGCGAACCTCACCTCACGCCTGACCATCCGACCGATCCTGTCCGTCGGCAGTCATGTCCCCAACCTGCCCTGGCCCTGGGGTCTGATCGACCTCACCGCCCGGGTGCTGATCCCGGCGTCGGCCACGGTCCGCGAGACCGTGAAGCTGCCCCACGCGTCGGCACAGCTGGTCCGCGCGCCCGGGGTGCTGCCGGCCGACGGCAGCCGCCGCGTGATCGTCTACCTGCACGGCGGCGCCTTCCTCACCTGTGGGGCGAACTCGCACGGCCGGCTCGTCGAAGCCCTGTCCAAGTTCGCCGACTCGCCCATCCTGGTGGTCAATTACCGTCTGCTGCCCAAGAATTCGGTCGGGATGGCGCTCGACGACTGTCACGACGCGTACCGGTGGCTGCGGCAGCGCGGGTACGAACCCGACCAGATCGTGCTGGCCGGTGACTCCGCCGGCGGCTACCTGGCGCTCACGCTGGCCCAGCGCCTGCAGGAGGAGGGCGAGGATCCCGCTGCGCTGGTGGCGATCTCGCCGCTGCTGCAGCTGGCCAAGGAACCCAAGCAGGCCCACCCCAACATCGAGACGGATGCGATGTTCACGGCCGGGGCGTTCGATGCGCTCTCCGAGCTGGTGGCCGGCGCGGCCCGGAAGAACATCGTCGACGGGAAGCCCGAAGAGATCTACGAGCCGCTGGAGCACATCAAGCCGGGCCTGCCGCGCACGCTGATCCACGTGTCGGGCTCCGAGGTGCTGTTGCACGACGCGCGGCTGGCGGCGAGCAGGCTGGCCGCGGTGGGCGTGCCGGCCGAGGTGCGGGTGTGGCCCGGACAGATCCACGACTTCCAGCTGGCCGCGCCGATGGTGCCCGAGGCTGTGCGCTCGCTGCGGCAGATCGGCGACTACATCCGCGAGGCCACCGGCTAGCCGCGCATAGCGCGCGGAGAGTAGTTGTGCGCCGCGCGAAACCGCCTGAGACGATGAACGCATGCGGATCGCGCAGCACATCAGTGACCTCATCGGCGGCACGCCGCTGGTGCGTCTGAATTCGGTCGTCCCCGACGGTGCCGGCATCGTGGCGGCCAAGGTCGAATACCTCAATCCCGGTGGCAGCTCGAAGGACCGGATCGCGGTGAAGATGATCGACGCGGCCGAGGCCAGCGGACAGCTGCGGCCCGGCGGCACCATCGTCGAACCCACCTCGGGCAACACCGGCGTGGGGCTGGCCCTCGTCGCCCAGCACCGCGGCTACAAGTGCGTGTTCGTCTGCCCCGATAAGGTCAGCGAGGACAAGCGCAACGTGCTGATGGCCTACGGCGCCGAGGTCGTCGTGTGCCCGACCGCCGTGCCGCCCGAGCACCCGGACAGCTACTACAGCGTCTCCGACCGGCTGGTCACCGAGATCGACGGCGCGTGGAAGCCCGATCAGTACGCCAACCCGGAGGGCCCGGCCAGCCACTACGCCACCACCGGCCCGGAGATCTGGGCCGACACCGACGGCAAGGTCACCCACTTCGTCGCCGGCATCGGCACCGGCGGAACGATCACCGGCGCGGGCCGCTACCTCAAAGAGGTGTCCAACGGCGCGGTGCGCATCATCGGCGCCGACCCCGAGGGGTCGGTGTATTCCGGCGGCACCGGCCGGCCCTATCTGGTGGAGGGCGTCGGTGAGGACTTCTGGCCGCAGGCCTACGACCGGACGGTGCCCGACGAGATCATCGCCGTCTCCGACTCCGACTCGTTCGACATGACCCGGCGGCTGGCCCGCGAGGAAGCGATGCTGGTCGGCGGGTCGTGCGGGATGGCGGTAGTGGCCGCGCTCAAGGTCGCCGAGCAGGCCGGCGCCGACTCGATCGTGGTGGTGCTGCTGCCCGACGGCGGACGCGGCTACATGTCGAAGATCTTCAACGACGCCTGGATGTCGTCGTACGGGTTCCTGCGCAGCCGCCTCGACGGCTCCACCGAACAGTCCAGGGTCGGCGACGTGCTGCGCCGCAAGTCCGGGGAGCTACCCGACCTGGTGCACACTCACCCGTCCGAGACCGTGCGCGACGCGATCGGCATCCTGCGCGAGTACGGGGTGTCGCAGATGCCGGTGGTCGGCGCCGAGCCGCCGGTGATGGCGGGGGAGGTGGCGGGCAGCGTCTCGGAGCGCGAACTGCTGTCGGCCGTCTTCGAGGGCCGGGCGAAATTGGCCGACGCGGTCGCGCTGCACATGAGCCCGCCGCTGCCGATGATCGGCGCCGGCGAGTTGGTCAGCGCGGCCGGCAAGGCGCTGCGCGATTGGGACGCGCTGATGGTGGTCGAGGAAGGCAAACCGGTCGGGGTGATCACCCGCTATGACTTGCTGGGGTTCCTCTCCGACGGGCCTCGGGGACTGTCCGGCCGCCGGTAATTCGCGGCGCCGCGCGTCTCGCCGGGGCGCGATGGGCTCGGGTACTGTTTCGGCCTAGTTCGGCTGGACCCGAGTGGAAGGTTGCCCATGACCGATCAACCGCCGCCCGGCGGCGCTTACCCGCCACCTCCCTCGTCGCCCGGGCCGTCGGGTGGTCAGCAGCCGCCTTCGGGTGGCCAGCAGATGCCGCCGCCTCCGCAGTCGCCCGCCGGGTCGTATCCGCCGCCCCCGCCACCGCCGCCCGGCGGGTCGTACCCGCCGCCCCCGCCGTCGGCCGGCGGATACGCGCCGCCGCCACCCGGGCCGGCGATCCGCACGCTGCCGACGCAGGACTACACGCCGTGGCTCACCCGCGCGCTGGCGTTCGTCATCGACATCCTCCCGTACGTCGTGGTGCACGGGATCGGCACCGCGATCCTGGTCGCCACCCAGCAGACCGCCTGCATCACCGACGTCACGCAGTACGCCGTCAACCAGTACTGCGCCACCCAGAACTCGACCGTCGGCATGGTGGCGCAGTGGCTGGCGTCGATAATCGGGCTGTTCTATCTGATCTGGAATTACGGCTACCGGCAGGGCACCACCGGGTCGAGCGTCGGCAAGTCGGTGCTGAAGTGCAAGGTGGTCAGCGAGATCACCGGCCAACCCATCGGCTTCGGGATGTCGGTGGTGCGCTCGCTGGCGCACTTCGTCGACGCGATCATCTGCTTCATCGGTTTCCTTTTCCCGCTGTGGGATTCGAAGCGTCAGACGCTGGCGGACAAGATCATGACGACGGTGTGCTTGCCGATCGACGGCGCCGAGAGGCCGGCCGTCACCTAGGCTGATCGTCGATGAGCGACGACCGCAACGGACACCCCGAATTCACCGGACTGGCCACCAAAGCGATTCACGCCGGCTACCGGCCGGACCCGGCGACCGGCGCGGTGAACGCCCCGATCTACGCCAGCAGCACCTTCGCCCAGGACGGTGTGGGCGCCCTGCGCGGCGGGTTCGAATACGCGCGCACCGGCAACCCGACCCGCGCCGCGCTGGAAGCCGCGCTGGCCGCCGTCGAAGACGGCGCCTACGGCCGGGCCTTCGGTTCGGGCATGGCCGCCACCGACTGCGCCCTGCGCGCGCTGCTGCGTCCCGGCGACCATGTGGTCATCCCGAACGACGCCTACGGCGGCACCTTCCGGCTGATCGACAAGGTGTTCACCCAGTGGAACGTCGAGTACACACCGGTGGCGCTGCACGAGCTGGACGCCGTCGCCGCCGCGATCACGCCGCGGACCCGGCTGATCTGGGCCGAAACCCCGACCAATCCGCTGCTGTCCATCGCCGACATCGCCGCGCTGGCCGAACTGGGCCAGCGCAGCTCGGCAAAGGTGTTGGTGGACAACACTTTTGCCTCGCCCGCGCTGCAGCGGCCGTTGACGTTGGGCGCCGACATCGTGCTGCACTCGACCACCAAATACATCGGTGGGCACTCCGACGTGGTCGGCGGTGCGCTGGTCACCAACGATCAGGAGCTGGACGAGGCCTTCGCCTTCCTGCAGAACGGGGCCGGCGCGGTGCCCGGCCCGTTCGACGCCTACCTGACGATGCGCGGCCTGAAGACGCTGGTGCTGCGCATGCAGCGGCACAGCGAAAACGCTTCGGCCGTAGCGGAATTCCTCTCCGGGCACCCCGCGGTGAGCGCCGTGCTGTATCCCGGCCTGCCCTCACACCCCGGCCATGAGGTCGCCGCACGGCAGATGAGTGCCTTCGGCGGCATGGTCTCGGTCCGGATGCGCGGCGGCCGCGACGCCGCCCGCGATCTGTGCGCCAAGACCAAAGTGTTCATCCTGGCCGAATCGCTGGGTGGCGTCGAGTCGCTGATCGAGCATCCCAGCGCGATGACGCACGCGTCGACGGCCGGGTCGCAATTGGAGGTCCCCGACGATCTGGTGCGCCTGTCGGTCGGCATCGAAGACATCGCCGACCTGCTGGCCGATCTTGATCAGGCCTTGGGCTAGAAGCCTCAGGAGTGGTAGGGCTCCGCGCTGACCAGCGTGACCTCGACGGTGTTGCCGTTGGGCACCACGTAGGTGCGGGTCTCGCCTTCCTTGGCGTCGATCAGGGCGCCGCCCAGCGGTGAGTTGGGCGAGTACACCTCGAGCTTGCCGTCGTTGACGCCCTCCTGGCGGGTGGCGATCAGGAAGGTCTCCGTGTCGGACTTGTCGCCGTTGTAGTAGACCTTCACCACCGAGCCGGGCAGCGCGACGCCGGACTGCTTGGGAGCCTCGCCGACCTTGGCGTTGTTGAGCAGGTCCTGCAGCTGACGGATCCGGGCCTCCTGCTGGCCCTGCTCTTCGCGGGCGGCGTGGTAGCCGCCGTTCTCGCGCAGGTCGCCCTCCTCGCGGCGGTCGTTGATCTCCGCGGCGATGACCGGACGATTCGCGATCAAGTGATCGAGCTCGGCCTTGAGTCGATCGTGTGACTCCTGGGTCAGCCAGGTCACGGAAGTGTCCGTCATCTCGTCGTGCTCCTCGTATGTTGTTTCGCGAGTTCGCGTTAAGTCCTGTTAGCTCCGCCGCCCCGGAGCCTGCGGGTGCCTCCCCGTGTGCTGCCGCTCCGTTTTGCTCACGGTCGCTAATGCAGCAACACGGCCCCAACCGGAACCGTGCATTCATCCATGTTACCACTGCGCAAACAGTTGATGACCCCATATTCGCAGTTCGCCGTGGATCTCCGAGGTCACGCGGGGCGCAGGTAGGCGGGCACATCGGTGCCGCAGCCATAGATGTCGGCCACCACCGGCGGTTCGAAGGATTTCACCGTCGTGGTCACCTGCACAGTCGCCGCGTCCGACGGCGGGACCAGCAGCTCGCGCCGGCCCGTCTCGCTGCCGTCCTGCGCGCGGACCCGCACGATGCAGTCCACCGGCCGTGAGGGATCCGATCGCGTCACGCTGATCGTTACCGACGCCGTCTGGTTGTCGATCACCCGATAGCCGGCCAACGTTCCCTTGACGTCGCTGGTGCCGAAGCGGTGATAACCGATGACGGCGATGACGAGCCCGGCCACGATCACCAGCGCGCCCAGCGCGGCGATCACCCACCGCCGGGGGATACGCGACAGCCGGGAGCGTCCGTAGCGAGCCTCCGGACGAGAAATCGGGGTTTCGGTCATACCTGGTTACGCCTGTTTTGCCTGGTTGTCGGCGGCCGGGCCCAAGCCGACGGCACGCAACGAAGTCGGAACTGGAATTATAGGGTCAGACCGGGCGACCACCAGAGGTGACAAGGGAGCACGTGAGCGAATTGCGGTTGATGGCGGTGCACGCCCATCCCGATGACGAGTCCAGCAAGGGCGCGGCGACGCTGGCCCGCTACGCCGACGAGGGCCACCGAGTGCTGGTGGTGACGTTGACCGGCGGCGAGCGCGGCGACATTCTCAACCCGGCGATGGATCTGCCCGAGGTGCATGGACACATCGCCGAGATCCGCCGTGACGAGATGGCCAAGGCCGTCGAGATACTCGGCGTGGAGCACACCTGGCTGGGTTTCGTCGATTCCGGGCTGCCCCAGGGTGACCCGCCGCCGCCATTGCCCGAGGGCTGTTTCGCGCTGGTGCCGCTGGAGGAGTCGGTCGAGGCGCTGGTCCGCGTGGTCCGCGAGTTCCGCCCGCACGTGATGACCACGTACGACGAGAACGGCGGCTATCCCCACCCCGATCACATTCGCTGCCACCAGGTTTCGGTCGGCGCGTTCGAGGCGGCCGGTGATTACCGGCTCTTCCCGGACGCCGGTGAGCCGTGGACGGTGTCCAAGCTCTACTACAACCACGGGTTCCTGCGCGCCCGGATGCAGTTGCTGCACGACGAAGCCATCAAGCACGGTCAAGAACCCCCGTTCAAGAAGTGGCTCGAACACTGGGACGCCAAGCACGACCCGTTCGAGTCCCGGGTCACCACGCGGGTCGAGTGCTCGGCGTACTTCAGCCAGCGCGACGACGCGCTGCGCGCGCACACCACCCAGATCGACCCCGACCACGACTTCTTCGCCGCTCCCATCGCGTGGCAGCAACGGCTCTGGCCCACTGAGGAATTCGAGTTGGCGCGCTCGCGCGTCCCGGCCCGGCTGCCCGAGGACGACCTGTTCGCCGGAATCGAGAGCGACGAGTGAACCACCTCTATCTGGTCGTGACCGCCGCCGGCTGGCAGGCCGACGGCCCGCCCCGCCACACCGGCCCCGATTTCGGCAAGGCCAGCCCGGTCGGGCTGCTGATCGTCGTGTTGTTGTTGATCAGCACGCTGTTTCTGCTGCGGTCGATGAACCGCCAGCTGAAGAAGGTGCCGGAATCGTTTGATCCCAAGCACCCCGAACCGGACCAGGCCGCCGACGAAGGCACCGACGCGGTCGACGGGGGCGGCGCCCCCGACCAGGCGGACGGCTCGCCGCGAGCGCCGGGGCCCGGCGATGAGCCCGGCTGACCCCGCTTCGACGAATACCCTTGGGCTGGCGACCAGCCCGTATCTGCGCCAGCACGCCGACAATCCGGTGCATTGGCAGCAGTGGACCCCCGAGGCGCTGGCCGACGCCGCCGCCCGCGACGTGCCGATCCTGCTCTCGGTCGGCTACGCGGCCTGCCACTGGTGCCACGTCATGGCCCACGAATCGTTCGAGGACGACGAAGTGGCCGCCGCGATGAACGCGGGGTTCGTCTGCGTCAAGGTCGACCGCGAGGAACGCCCGGACATCGACGCGGTGTACATGAACGCCACGGTCGCGCTCACCGGGCACGGCGGCTGGCCGATGACGTGTTTCCTCACGCCGGACGGGCGCCCCTTCTTCTGCGGCACGTACTATCCGAAACAGGGCTTCCTGCAACTTCTTTCGGCCGTGTCCGCCACCTGGCGGGAGCGTCGCGGTGAGGTGGAGGAGGCCTCCGACAATATCGCCGATGAGCTACGCAAGATGGCTTCGGGGATCCCGGGTGCCGGTCCGGCCGTGGCGCCCGAGCTGTGCGACCACGCCGTCGCCACGCTGCTCAAGGAACGCGACGCGGTGCACGGCGGGTTCGGCGGTGCGCCCAAATTCCCGCCGTCGGCGCTGCTCGAGGCGCTGCTGCGGCACTTCGAGCGCACGGGCTCACCGGCGGCGCTCGCGGCGGTTGCGCACACCGGCAACGCGATGGCGCGCGGCGGCATCTACGACCAGCTCGGCGGCGGATTCGCCCGCTACAGCGTCGACAATGCTTGGGTGGTCCCGCATTTCGAGAAGATGCTGTACGACAACGCGCTGCTGGTGCGCGCCTACGCGCACTGGGCCAGGCGCACCGGTGATCCGCTGGCGCGCCGGGTCACCGCCCAGACCGCCCGGTTCCTGCTCGACGATCTGGCCGACGGCGCCATGTTCACCTCGTCGCTCGACGCCGACGCCGACGGCCGCGAGGGGTCGACCTACGTCTGGACACCGGCGCAACTGAACGAGGTGCTCGGGCCCGACGACGGCCCCTGGGCGGCAGGCGTTTTCGCGGTCACCCCGGCCGGCACGTTCGAACACGGCACCTCGGTGCTGCAGCTGCACGCCGATCCCGAGGATCCGCAACGGCTGGACCGCGTGCGCTCCGCGCTGCTGGCCGCCCGGCACACCCGAATCCAGCCCGGGCGCGACGACAAGGTCGTCACGTCGTGGAACGGGCTGGCGATCACCGCGCTGGCCGAGGCCGGAGTGGCGCTCGACGAGCCCGAATTGATCGACGCCGCAAGGCGTTGCGCGCGGACGCTGCTGGAATTGCATGTCGTCGACGGCCGGTTGCGACGCGCCAGCCTGGGCGGTGTGGTCGGCGACAGCGTTGCCATACTCGAGGACCACGCGATGCTGGCCACCGGGCTGCTTGCGCTCTATCAGCTCAGCGCCGATGCGGCCTGGCTGACCGCGGCCACCGACCTGCTCGACACCGCGCTGGCGCACTTCGCGGATCGGGCGCAACCCGGCCGCTGGTTCGACACCGCCGACGATGCCGAGCAGTTGGTGCTCCGGCCGGCCGACCCGCTGGACGGCGCGACCCCGTCGGGAGCGTCGTCGATCACCGAGGCGCTGCTGACCGCCGCGCACCTGGTCGACGGCGACCGCGCCGAGCGGTATCTGCGGGCGGCGGCCGAATCGCTCGGCGCGCACTCGGTGCTGCTGGACCGCGCGCCGCGGTCGGCCGGCCATTGGCTGGCCGTCGCCGAAGCGGCGGTGCGCGGACCGCTGCAGATCGCGGTCGCCTGCGACCCCTCGGGCTCGGCGCTGCTGGCCCGCGCCCGCGCGCTGGCGCCCGGCGGGGCGATCGTCGTGGGCGGAGAGGTGGATTCGTCGGCGCTGCTGGCCGGCCGGCCGCGGGTGGGCGGCGCCGACGCCGCCTACGTATGCCGCGGGCAGGTCTGCGACCTGCCGGTGACCAACACGGCCGAACTGGCCGCCGCCCTGGGTGTTTCCAGCGACTGAACCCGACGGTGGTGACCCGCTGCGCCCGGCCGCGCCGCGCTGGCGATCACCACTAGCCCGGGGTTACCCTGCCTCCCATGCCGAATGCCGCCAAGACCGAAGCGATCAGAAGCACGGTCAACCGCTACATCGAACTGGTCGCCAAGGGCAGCGCCGATGACTTGGTCGAGTTGTACGCCGACGACGCCACCGTCGAGGATCCGGTCGGCGGCGAGGTGCACATCGGCCGGCAGGCCATCCACGGCTTCTACTCCGCGGTCAACGAGCTGCAGCGCGAGTGCAAGCTGCTGACGCTGCGCGTCGGCGGCAACGAGGCGGCCTTCCAATTCCGGCTGACCGTGACCGCGGGCGAGCACCGGATGGTGATCGAGCCGATCGACGTCATGGTCTTCGACGCCGAAGGCAAGATCGCCTCGATGAAGGCCTACTGGTCGCCGGAGGACGACGTCGCCCCGGCCTAGCCGCCCAATAACCAGGCGTGGTCGCTGGTGTAGAAGACGGCGAACCACATGGCGATGTAGTGCAGGATCGCCGCGATCGCGGTGAAGGCGTGGAAGAACTCGTGGTAGCCGAACGTCTTCGGCCACGGGTCGGGCCAGCGCAGGCCGTAGAAGATGCCGCCCACGCTGTAGAACACGCCGCCCACCGCCAGCAGCACCATCGCGGCCACGCCCGCCTGGTGCAGGATCGTCGGGGCGAACCAGACGGCCACCCACCCCAACAGCAGATAAAGCGGCACGCCGACCCAGCGCGGCGCCGTCGGCCAGCACATCTTCAACGCGATGCCGGCCGCCGCGCCGCCCCAGACGATGCACTGCACCAGCACGCCCGTGTTCTGCGGCATGACCAGCCGTGCGAACGGCGTGTAGCTGCCGGCGATGAAGACGAAGATCATCGAGTGGTCGAGCCGCTTCATCCGGCTGCGCGCGACGTCCGACTTCCACTGCACCCGGTGATAGGTGGCGCTGACCGCGAACATCGCCACCGTCGCCGCGGCGTAGACCAGCGTGGAGTGGCCGGCGCGGGGGGACTCGACCGCCCAGGACACCGACACCAGCGTGGCGCCGGTGATGATGGCCAGCCACGCCGAGACGAAATGGATCCAGCCGCGCATCCGGGGCTTGCCCAAGACCTGGGCGGCACCCTCGACGAACTGCTCGACGGTGTTGCCCGGAACGATCGACTCGGGCTCGGGATCCGGGTTGGGGACGGTGCTGGTCTGGCTGCTCATGTCTCCTGTGTCTTGTTCTCGCAACGTGGGATACCGGTGGGAAGGTCGCCCGGGGTGCTCACGATCCACAGTAGCCAGGGATGGTTACGGCGCAGTCTCGACTTCTCAGGTTTCTCAGGCACCGGGCCGAAATGGGACCGGTGAATAAATCACCGCTGGCAGTAGGGTGGATGCTCGTGGAAATTATCCCGCCGCGCCTCAAAGAGCCGCTGTATCGCGTCTACGAGCTGCGGCTGCGGCAGGGCCTGGCCGCCTCGAAGTCCCAGCTACCGCGGCACATCGCCGTGTTGTGCGACGGGAACCGGCGATGGGCCCGCGACGCGGGATACGAGGACGTCAGCTACGGCTACCGGATGGGCGCGGCCAAGATCGCCGAGATGCTGCGCTGGTGTCAGGAAGCCGGGGTCGAAATGACCACGGTTTACCTGCTGTCCACCGAAAACCTGCAACGCGATCCCGACGAGTTGGCCGGGCTGATCGAAATCATCACCGATGTCGTGGAGGAGATCTGCGCACCGGCCAACCGCTGGAGCGTGCGCACGGTGGGGGACCTGGAACTGCTCGGCGACGAGCCGGCCCGCCGGTTGCGCGATGCTGTCGAGTCCACGCCCAGCGTCGCGCCGTTTCACGTCAACGTGGCGGTCGGCTACGGCGGCCGGCAGGAGATCGTCGGCGCGGTGCGTGCGTTGTTGAACAAAAAGCTCGCCAACGGCGCGACCGCGGAGGAGCTCGTCGACGCGGTGACCGTCGACGCCATCTCCGAGAACCTCTACACGTCCGGCCAACCCGACCCCGACCTGGTGATCCGCACCTCGGGCGAGCAGCGGCTGTCCGGATTCCTGCTGTGGCAGAGCGCGTATTCGGAGATGTGGTTCTGCGAAACGCACTGGCCGGCGTTCCGGCACGTCGACTTCTTGCGCGCGCTGCGTGACTACAGCCGGCGGGATCGCCGGCACGGCAAGTAGCCCCCAAAGGCCTTCAGCGCCCGCTCGCGCGCGTGCCACACTAAGGACATGGCTGCGCTGTCGGCGGTGGTATTCACGCTGAGCGCGTGGCTGGGCCTGTATCTGGCCGCCCGCGATCTGCGTAAACCCGTCCTCGCGCTTGCGGCGATCGGGCTGTGCGGATTCGCGCTCGTCGTGGGCCTGGATGCGGTTCGGACCGCCAGCCCAGGGCAAGCCCAGCTGCTGAGCCGGGTCGAGATCTACCTGACGGCCGTCCCCGGCGTGGCGTGGTTCGCGGTGCTCGTCGAGCTGTCCCGGCCCACTGACGGCTGGCGCTCGCGCACCCGCGAGGTGCTACTCGTGGCCGGGGTCGCCGCGCTGACCCTGTTCGGTGCGGCGCTGGCCGGCAGCGTCGACGGGCCGCTGCGGCCAGGCCACTGGCTGATGTTCGCGGCGATCTCGGTGTCGACGCTCGGCGCGATGGCCGTCGCCTTGCGCCGCCCGCGGCGACCGAGGCGCGCCGTCGGACTCGCCATCACCGCCACCCTGTTCTTCGCGCTGAGCAACGCGATCCTGATCATTCCGCTGGGCCTGGTGCCCAGCTGGGTCGCGCTGGCGTCGACGAGTTGCGACGTCCTCGGGCTCGGGGTCGCCGTCGCCCTGTGGGACGCGTTCGACGAGGGCCACGCGCTGCGCGCCGACATGCTGCGCTCGTTTGCCGGTTCGGTGGCGGTTGCGGTGCTGTTCGGCGGCCAGGCGCTGATCGGGTTGGCGGTCACCCGCGACGACCCCGGCGCGCAGACCGCGCTGACCGTGCTGCTGTTCACCAGCCTCGCGATCGCGATCACCGTGCAGGTGCTCGCCGATCCGCTGGCCGGGGTGCTCGACCGCCTTGCGTTCTCGAAATCCCCTGCGCTGCGGGCGGATCGGGCCACGCTGCGCCATACTGGGGCGGCGCTGCCGCTGCGCCAGGAGCATCCGCTGGCCGGCGTCGACGAGGTCACCTTCGCCAGGCTCACCCGTCGCGCACTGGGCCACTACGGCGACCTGACCAAGCTGGTCGCCAGCCCGCTGACCGCGCTTCCGGTGATCGACGAGCGGCTGGCCGCCCGAGGAGCCCCCGACCAACCGATCGAGCGGGCCAACGAACTCAAGGCCGTGCTGGCCGACGGCATAGCGCGGCTCAAGCCCCGCGACGGCGGCGACTTCGGAACCACCGAAGAGTGGCGGTACTACAACTCGCTGTATTTCCCTTATGTCGTCGGGGTGCGCGCATACGCGCAGAACGCCACCGCCTCGGGTCTGGATCCGACCGCGCGGCAGGCCTGGCAGTGGTTCGTCACCGAGGTTCCCCAGCGCTCGCTGCACAACTGGCAGAACGCCGCCGCCCGGCTGATCGCCGCCGATCTTCGCGGCCGGGTCCCGGTTCCCACCGACTAGAACGGGTACAGGACTCACCGCGGTCGCCGAGGCGCGGTGCTGTGCCCCTATACCTGTGACTCGTGGGGCCGCTGAGCTCCAGGGACTGGCGCGTGTCAAATATTTACCCGGCGACGGGAATAGATCGGGTGAACCACCTCGTCGTTGTATCCGTGGCAGTAGTTGGCAGCGCCACGAGTCGATATGGCAGTGCACTGGCGGCACGCTGAAAGCTGTTCGACCCAACCCGCCATCGCGAGGAGTAAGCACATGAGCTCGATCACCGGTGTTTCAAGCATCCCGACCCGGCCCCTGTACGACTCGACGGACTCGCTGTTGCGTTTTGCCGTGCGTGCCGACGCGACCCTGACGGGGTTGTGCGGGTTGGCCATCGCCTTTCTCGCCGACCCGATCTCGTCGCTGACCGGGCTGACGTCCTTCCAGGAATACACAGTGGGCGTGGTTTTCGTGATCGCCGGCCTGCTGGTGTTCAGCCTCGGGGCGCTGCCGGAACTGCGGCGTGTCGGTATCAGCGTCGTGGTGGTCAACGTCGCGTTCACGCTGGCCGCGATCGTGGCCGCCGAAGCGCTGCCGCTGACCGGCACCGGCGTCGCGTTGACCCTGGCCGGCGGCGCCTACACGGCGGCGTTCGCGGGTCTGCAATACCTGGGACTGCGTCGCCTCGAGGCCTGATCCGCGCCCGGCCGGCTGCGGTTAAGCGCTAAAGCTTGCGCAGCCGCAGCCGGTTGATGGAGTGGTCGGCATCCTTGCGCAACACCAGGGTGGCGCGCGGCCGGGTCGGAAGGATGTTCTCGACCAGGTTGGGGCGGTTGATCGACCGCCAGATCTCGCGAGCGGCGGCCACCGCCTTCGTGTCGTTGAGGGCCGAGTAGTGGTGGAAGTGCGATTCGGGATCCGCGAAGGCCGTGCTGCGCATGGCCAGGAATCGCGACACGTACCACTGTTCGATGTCTTCGATTCGGGCGTCGACGTACACGCCGAAGTCGAACAGGTCCGACACCATCAGGGTCGGACCGGTCTGCAGAACGTTGAGGCCCTCCAGGATCAAGATGTCGGGGTGACGGACCACGTGCTTGGCCCCGGGGATGATGTCGTATTTCAGGTGCGAATACACCGGCGCGCACGCATAGTCCGAACCGGATTTGACCGACGTCACGAACCGCATCAGCGCGCGACGGTTGTAGCTCTCCGGAAACCCCTTGCGGTGCATCAGGTTCCGCCGGTCCAGCTCGGCGTTCGGGTAGAGGAAGCCGTCGGTGGTGACCAGGTCGACGCGCGGGTGGTGATCCCACCGCGCCAACAGGGCCTGCAGCACACGGGCGGTGGTCGACTTGCCGACCGCCACGCTGCCGGCCACCCCGATGATGAACGGCACCGGCCGGTCCGGGTTCTGCTGGGGTTCGCCGAGGAATTCGGCGGTGGCGGCGAACAATCGCTGCCGCGCCGCGACCTGCAGGTGAATGAGCCGGGCCAGCGGCAGGTAGACCTCTTCGACTTCGAGCAAGTCGATTTGTTCACCCAAACCGCGCAGGCCGACGAGCTCTTCCTCGGTGAGGGCCAGCGGCGTCGACATACGAAGCGCACGCCATTGCTTTCGGTCGAACTCCACATATGGGCTCGGCTCGCTAAGCCGCGGCATAGTGCAAGTGTTGCAGGGGCGCCGAATAGCCCGACGGCTGGGCTGGCTAAACGTGCCGCTGGATAGCGCCAGCGGCCTCGCTGCGGGGTTAGCCGGCCGACTAGTCTTGTTCTCATGTCAGCCGACTTGACCCGCACCGCCATCTCGACCACGTCACCGGGCAGCGAATACGCCGACACCGCGACCGCTGCCTACCGAGCCGCACTGCAGGTGGTCGAGTCCGTCGAACCACGCATCGCCGCGGCGACGCGCAAAGAGCTCGCTGACCAACGTGATTCGCTCAAGCTGATCGCCAGCGAGAACTACGCGTCGCCTGCGGTCTTGCTGACGATGGGCACCTGGCTGTCAGACAAATATGCCGAGGGCACCATCGGACATCGGTTCTACGCCGGATGCCAGAACGTCGACACCGTCGAAAGCGTTGCCGTCGAGCACGCCCGAGAGCTGTTCGGCGCCCCGCATGCGTACGCGCAGCCCCATTCGGGCATCGACGCCAACCTCGTTGCCTACTGGGCGATCCTGGCGACCCGGGTCGAGGCGCCGGGTCTGGCCAAGGCGGGAGTCAAGCACGTCAATGATTTGTCCGAGGCCGACTGGGAGAAGCTGCGCACCGAACTGGGCAACCAGCGGTTGTTGGGCATGTCGTTGGATGCCGGCGGCCACCTCACCCATGGCTTCCGGCCCAACATCTCCGGCAAGATGTTTCACCAGCGCAGCTACGGCACCGATCCGGACACCGGATTCGTCGACTACGGCGCAGTCGCGGCCGCCGCGCGCGAATTCAAGCCGCTGATCATCGTCGCGGGCTACTCCGCTTACCCGCGCCGGATCAACTTCGCGACGATGCGTGAAATCGCCGACGAGGTGGGCGCCACCCTGATGGTGGACATGGCGCATTTCGCGGGCCTGGTGGCGGGCAAGGTGTTCACCGGCGACGAGGACCCGGTGCCGCACGCCCACGTCACGACGACGACGACGCACAAGTCGCTGCGGGGTCCGCGTGGCGGCCTCATCCTGTGCCAACCCGAATACGCCGACGCCGTCGACAAGGGCTGCCCGATGGTGCTCGGCGGGCCGCTGTCACACGTAATGGCGGCCAAGGCCGTCGCGCTCGCCGAGGCGAGGCAACCCGCGTTCCGGGACTACGCGGCGCGGGTCGCCGACAACGCCCAGGCCCTGGCCGACGGCTTCCTTAAGCGCGACGCCCGGCTGGTTACCGGGGGCACCGACAACCACATCGTGCTGCTCGACGTCACCTCGTTTGGCTTGACTGGACGTCAAGCGGAGTCGGCGTTGCTGGACGCCGGCGTCGTCACCAACCGCAACGCCATCCCCGCCGACCCCAACGGCGCCTGGTATACCAGCGGCATCCGGCTCGGTAGCCCCGCGCTGACCACCCGCGGCTTCGGTGCCGACGACTTCGACCGAGTGGCCGAGTTGATGATCGACGTGCTGACCAACACGGAACCCGAGGGCTCCTCCAAGGCCAAGTATTCACTGGCCGACGGCACCGCCGAACGGGTCAAGGCGGCCGCGGCCGAACTATTGGCCGCCAACCCGCTTTACCCGGGCCTGACTCTCTAGGCTCGCTGTACCAAGGGCTCCAGGAGTGGAGCCAGGTCGGCTGGTAGCCGGGGCGCAGCGGCTCTGAGGACCAAAGTCACCAGTTGCGCGACACGACCCGGGCGATTTCATGAACCTGTGTACGCGGGTTACAGTTATCTCATGGCCGAAAGACCTGTTGCTAACGCGCTGACCCTGGAACTCGAGCCGGTCGTCGAAGCAAACATCGACCGCCACCTGTCCACCGAAGAACTCTGGTTCGCCCACGACTACGTGCCGTTCGACCGGGGCGAGAACTTCGCCTTCCTCGGTGGGCGCGACTGGGACCCGTCATCGATGACGCTGCCGAGGCCGCTGACGGACGCCTGCGAGATCATGCTGCTGCTCAAGGACAACCTGGCCGCGCACCACCGCGAGCTGGTCGAGCACTTCATCCTGGAGGACTACTGGGGCCGCTGGCTGGGCCGGTGGACCGCCGAGGAGCACCTGCACGCCATCGCGCTGCGCGAGTACCTGGTGGTGACCCGCGAGGTCGACCCGACCGCCAACGAAGAGGCCCGCGTCCAGTACGTCATGAAGGGCTACCGCGCCGACACCTACTCGCAGGTGGAAACGCTGGTGCACATGGCGTTCGTCGAACGCACCCACGCCGTGTTCTGTGAAAACCTGGCCGCCAAGCTCGAGGAGCCCATCCTGGCCGGCCTCGTCGACCGGATCGCCCGCGACGAGCGGCGCCACGAGGTCTTCTTCTCCAACCTCGTCGCGCACTGCCTCGAGTACACCCGCGACGAGACCATCGCGGCGATCGCCGCCCGCGCGGCCGACCTGGAGGTGCCCGGCGCCGACATCGACGCGTACGCGGACAAGGTGCAGAACGTCGAAAAGGCAGGCATTTTCGATCCGGAGCAGCTGCGTCAGGCGATCTCCGACCGCATCACCGCATGGGGGCTCGCGGACGAGCCTCAACTGCGGCAATTGATCGTCGGCTAAGCCGGCCTGCACACGCCCCTCAACGTCGACCGCCAGCCGAAGGCGGTCGCGGCTCCTCACGTCGGCGCGCCTGCACAGCGCGCATGCGGCCACGGGAGTAGCGTCGATCCCGATGGTCAGCGTCATGCTCTGCTGCCAGGGCGGCACCTCCCGTCACCACAACGGAAGGACCGGCCCCGGTCCTGGTGCTGCGGTTCCCGTCGACATGCCTGTGCGGGTCCGCGCGGGCTCATCCCGCTCGAGGAGCGCTACGTGACCGAAATCCGGACCTACGTGATCGACACTTCCGTGCTGCTGTCCGACCCCTGGGCGTGCAGCCGGTTCGCCGAACACGAGGTGGTTGTTCCGTTGGTGGTGATCAGCGAGCTGGAGGCCAAACGCCACCACCACGAGCTGGGATGGTTCGCCCGCCAGTCCTTGCGGCTGTTCGACGATCTCCGGCTGTTGCACGGACGACTGGATCAACCCATTCCCGTTGGGACGCAGGGCGGTTCGTTGCACGTTGAGCTCAACCACACGGACCCGTCGGTGTTGCCGGCGGGCTTCCGCAGCGATAGCAACGACTCCCGGATCCTGAGCTGCGCCGCCAACCTCGCCGCCGAAGGCAAGCGAGTTACGTTGGTCAGCAAGGACATTCCGCTTCGCGTCAAGGCCGCCGCGGTGGGTCTGGCGGCTGACGAGTACCACGCCCAGGACGTGGTGGCCTCCGGGTGGTCGGGGATGCGCGAGATCGAGACCGCCACCGAGGACATCGACGCGCTGTTCACCGACGGCGAGATCGATCTGGTGGAAGCGCGAGACCTGCCCTGCCACACCGGTGTTCGGCTGCTCGGCGGAAGCTCTCACGCGCTGGGCCGGGTCAACGCGGACAAACGCGTCCAGCTGGTGCGCGGCGACCGCGAGGTGTTCGGGCTGCGCGGGCGGTCCGCCGAACAGCGCGTGGCGCTGGACCTGCTGCTCGACGAGTCGGTGGGCATCGTGTCGCTGGGCGGCAAGGCGGGCACGGGCAAATCGGCGCTCGCGTTGTGCGCCGGCCTGGAGGCGGTGCTCGAGCGGCGGACCCAGCGCAAGGTGGTGGTCTTCCGGCCGCTCTACGCCGTCGGCGGTCAGGAGCTCGGATACCTGCCCGGCAGCGAGAGCGAAAAGATGGGGCCGTGGGCGCAGGCCGTCTTCGACACCCTCGAGGGTCTGGCCAGCCCGGCGGTGCTCGAGGAAGTGCTGTCCCGCGGCATGCTCGAGGTGCTGCCACTGACCCACATCCGGGGCCGGTCGCTGCACGACTCGTTCGTGATCGTCGACGAGGCGCAGTCGCTGGAACGCAACGTCCTTTTGACCGTGCTGTCCAGGCTGGGCACCGGATCGCGGGTGGTGTTGACGCACGACATCGCGCAGCGCGACAACCTGCGGGTGGGTCGCCACGACGGGGTCGCGGCGGTGATCGAGAAGCTCAAGGGCCATCCGCTGTTCGCCCACATCACGCTGTTGCGCAGCGAGCGGTCCCCGATTGCCGCCCTGGTCACCGAGATGCTCGAGGAGATCGCCGGACCGCAGTGAGGGCGCCTGACCAGCGCGCTCGACCCCGGGTAGGCCTCCCTTCGATAAACTTCCACGGTGGCGAAACGACCCGACACTCAAGCCTGGCGCTACTGGCGCACGGTTGTCGGTGTGGCGGCGGCGGTCGCGGTGCTGGTGATCGGCGGGCTCACGGGTCACGTGACGCGCGCCGACGATCTCAGCTGTTCGGTCATCAAGTGCGTCGCGTTGACGTTCGACGACGGGCCGGGGCCGTTCGACGAGCGGCTGCTGCAAATCCTGAAGGAAAACGACGCCAAGGCCACCTTCTTCCTGATCGGCAACAAGGTGGCCGCCAACCCGGCCGGGGCCAAGCGCATTGCCGACGCGGGGATGGAGATCGGCAGCCACACCTGGGAACACCCCAACATGACCACGATCCCGCGCGAGGACATCGCCGCCCAGTTCTCCAAGGCCAACGACGCGATCACCGCCGCGACCGGCCGCACCCCGAACCTGTATCGCCCCGCGGGCGGCTTGTCCGACCCGGTGGTGCGCCAGGCCGCCGGCCAATTCGGTCTGGCCGAAATCCTTTGGGATGTAATCCCTTTCGATTGGGCGAACGACTCGAACACGGCGGCGACGCGCTACATGCTGATGACCTACATCAAGCCCGGGTCGGTGGTCCTGCTGCACAGCACCTACTCGAGCACCGTCGACCTGGTGTATCAGTTCATCCCGGTGCTCAAGGCCAACGGCTACCGGTTGGTGACGGTCAGCGACCTGCTGGGATCGCGTTCTCCCGGCAGCAGTTACGGCAGCCGGGAGAACGGCCCGCCCGTCAACGGCCTGCACGACATCCCGCCCGGCGACATCCCCACGCTGCCCAACACGCCCTCACCGAAACCGATGCCGAATTTCCCGATCACCGACATCCCAGGGCAGAACTCAGGCGGGCCGAACAACGGTGCGTAGGGCAAATTTCGGACCAGACGCGGCTACCTTCATAGGGTGATCACCGTGGGCTGGCTTCGGGATCGGCTTCCGCCATCGTGGCGTGGGGCACGGCAGCCCGCCACGGGGCAACGAAAGTCCTTTCGACGGTGGTTGTTTCAATACGGGTTCGATATGAGCCTGTCCTACGTGCTGGCCGTCGTCGAGGCGGCGGCCATCCTTATTCCGTTGCGGGGCCACACTTCCGTCGGCGCCAACGCGGACTTCGCGCGGCAGAACACCGCGCCTGTGGTGCTGCTCATCGCGCTGGGCATCGTCAGCGTCGCGGTGGCCGGCGCCGTCAGCCTGGCGCCCACCGTGCGCTGGTACGTCGCGGGTAAGGAACCCACCCCGCAACAACGCGAAGCCGTGATGAAGCTGGCCGGACGCCAGTCGGCGATCCTGGTGACATCCTGGGCGATGACCGGCGGAATCTTCATCCTGCTGAATCGAACCGGAGGGCCGCGACTTCTGCTGCCCATCGTGCTCGGCGTGCTGCTCGGCGGATCGGCGGCCGCCGGCACCGGGATGCTTCTCGCGCAACGCACCCTGCGGCCCATCATGCGAGCGGCCACGCTGGGCGCCGAGCCGCGGCTGGCGGTGCCGAGCGTGTACGCGCGGCTGGTTCTGCTGTGGTTCTTGTGCAGCGCCTTTCCCATCGCCGTCATCGCGACGCTGGTGGTTCTGCGCTCGTATGGCTGGCTGATCGAGAAGTCGGCCTCGCTGGACGTGCCGATTCTGGTGGTGTCGCTGGCGGCGCTGGTGCTCGGGCTGCCCACGATGATCCTGACCTCGCGGTCCATTTCGGATCCGGTCGGCGAGGTCGTCGACGCGATGGCCGAGGTCGAGCATGGGCGCATGGAAACGTATGTCGGCGCCTACGAACGCTCCCAAATCGGGCGGCTGCAAACGGGATTCAACCGAATGGTGGCGGGCCTCGCCGAGCGTGACCGGCTGCGTGACCTGTTCGGCCGCCATGTCGGCGCCGACGTCGCGCAACGCGCCCTCACCGAGGGCGCCACGCTGTCGGGCGACGTGGTCGAAGCGGCGGTGCTTTTCATCGACCTGGTGGGGTCCACCCAGCTTGCCGAAAGCCGCCCCCCGCAAGAGGTCGCGGAGGTGCTCAACGACTTCTTCCGGATCGTCGTGCACGCCGTGGACGAACACCACGGACTGATCAACAAGTTCGCCGGCGATGCCGCACTGGCCGTCTTCGGGGTGCCGTTGCCGATCAGCGAGCCCGCATCGTCGGCGTTGGCGACCGCCCGCACGCTCGGCTCCCAACTGCGGGCGCTGCCGGTCGATTTCGGCATCGGTGTGTCGGCGGGTCGGGTGTTCGCCGGCAACGTCGGCGCCGAAAACCGGTACGAATACACCGTGATCGGTGACGCAGTCAACGAAGCCGCGCGGCTGGCCGACCTCGCCAAAACCTCGGACCGACGGATTCTGTGCTCGGCAGGCGCCATCGAGGCCGCGGGTGAGGCCGAGTGCGCGCAGTGGGCCGAATGCTATTCCACCGTGCTGCGCGGGCGATCCGAGGCCACCCACGTCTCGGCGCCGACCGGTTCGGCCGGCTAGCCGGGCATACCCCGCGTCAGGACTTCGAGACCTTCAGCGCGGCAATAATGTTGCCGACGAGGCCCGCCGAGGCGGCGTCACCGATGGGTGTGCTGCCGATGAAGACCGTGACCGGCTTGGTGTCGACGGCGATGATGGTGACGGAGTCGCCCTTGACGTTGCGACTGGGATCGGCGATCGTGACGTCGGCGTCGACCCGGGCGGCCTTGGTGCCGTCGACGGTGATCGACGACGACTTCGTCGGTCCGAGCGTGGGCTGGGCGTTCGCGTAGCCGGGGCCCGCGACGATGCATTGCATCAACTTCGTGGCTTGCGCCGTAAGGTCCATGCTGGAAACGAAATTGGTGACGCCGACCTCGGCCGTCATCATCCACTGATTGGCTCCGGGCACGTCCTGGGCGACCCCCAGCCCGCCGATCAGGTTCGGCCCCTGGTCGTCGGAGAACACCGTCCAGCCGCCCGGTGCCGCACTGGCGGGGAACGAAAGCTTGCCGGCGGAGATCGAGTCGCTCCGCGGCATCTCACCGCCGGACACGTTCGGGGTGCAGTCGGTCGCGTTCTGCGCGGAGTTCTTCGGCTGCGAGACCGAGGTGCTCGTTGCCGAGGGCGCGGTGCCCGGCTTGTTGTCATGGCCGCCCCGCATCACCAGCAGCGTCGCCACCAGCGCGATGATCGCCAGCACAACCAGACCGGCGACGATCAGCCACGGCAGCTTCGAGCCGGACCCACCCGGCGGCGGCCCCGGAGGATAGGGCCCGCCCGGGCCACCCGGCGGAAACGGTTGTCCGGGTTGGGGATACTGCTGATACGGGTACTGCCCACCCGGCGGCGGGTAGCCGTACGGACCGCCCTGCGGGTACGGTCCGGGACCGCCCTGTGGGTAAGGACCGGGACCACCTGGCGGATAGGGGCCAGGACCACCTGGCGGGTAGGGACCGGGACCGCCCTGCGGCTGGCCGCCCCAATTCGGGTCCTGCCCATACGGATTGCTTCCGTAGGGCCCCTGACCGTAGGGACCACCGGGAGGAGCCGTCATGGAAAACCACCCTTACTCTCGTCGACCACCGCCGTTACCCCCGGACGGGCGGCTCAGTCTTCGGGCTTGACCTTGGCCATCGCCAGCACGTCGAGCCGCCGGTCGAGTTCCTCGATCGACAACTTGTCGCCGATCAGGCCGCGATCGATCACGGTCTGACGAATCGTCTTGCGCTCCTTGAGCGCTTGCTTGGCCACCGCGGCGGCCTCCTCGTAGCCGATCGCCGAGTTCAGCGGCGTCACGATGGACGGCGACGACTCGGCCAGCTCGCGCAGGTGCTCCACATTGGCGGCCAGTCCGGTGATGCAACGCTCCGCGAACAGCTTCGACACGTTGGTCAGCAGCTTGAAGGACTCGAGGATGTTGCGGGCCATCATCGGGATGTAGACGTTGAGTTCGAACGCGCCGTTTCCACCGCCCCACGCGACGGCGGCATCGTTGCCGATCACCTGCGCGGCGACCTGCGTGACCGCCTCGGGCAGAACGGGATTGACCTTGCCCGGCATGATCGAGCTACCCGGCTGCAGGTCGGGCAGCTGGATCTCGGCCAGGCCGGTCAGCGGGCCCGACCCCATCCAGCGCACGTCGTTGGCGATCTTGGTCAGCGACACCGCGATGGTGCGCAGCGCGCCGGAAGCCTCGACAAGGCCGTCACGCGCCGCCTGCGCCTCGAATGAATTTGCCGCCGTGCGCAATTCGCTCAGACCGGTGGAGGCGACCAACGTTTCGACCACCTTGGCGCCGAAGCCGTCGGGAGCGTTCAGGCCGGTGCCGACCGCGGTGCCGCCGATGGCCAGCTCGCCGAGCCGGGGCAGCGTCGCGCGCACCCGCTCGATGCCCGCCTCGATCTGCCGGGCGTATCCGCTGAATTCCTGACCGAGCGTCACCGGGACGGCGTCCATCAGGTGGGTGCGACCCGACTTGACCACGGTGTGCCACTCGCGGGCCTTGCCCGCCAGCGCGGCGTGCAGCACCTCGAGGGCGGGGATGAGATGACGCACGGCGGCCTCGGTGGCCGCGATGTGCGTCGCGGTGGGGAAAGTGTCATTCGACGACTGCGACATGTTGACGTCGTCGTTGGGGTGCACCGTCACACCGTTGGCGGCCGCGATGCTGGCGATCACCTCGTTGGTGTTCATGTTGGAGCTGGTGCCCGAACCGGTCTGGAAGACGTCGATGGGGAACTGGTCGTCGTGCTGGCCGTCGGCGATCTCGGCAGCCGCGGCGATGATCGCGTCGGCCTTCTCCGGCGCCAGCAACCCGAGGTCCTTGTTGACCTGCGCGCAGGCGCCCTTCAGCAAGCCCAACGCGCGGATCTGGGTGCGTTCCAGGCCGCGGCCCGAGATCGGGAAGTTCTCGACCGCCCGCTGGGTTTGCGCGCGCCACAACGCTTTTGCGGGTACGCGCACCTCACCCATGGTGTCGTGCTCGATGCGGTGCTCGGTGTCTTCGACGTTTTCAGCGCCCATAAAGCGGCTTCCTCGTTCTTCGGTCGGTGGTCAGGGCAGGGGATAGGCGGCGGAGGTATCGCCGGTGAAGTCGATGGCGGAGTACTCGTTGAGTTTCGAAAGGCGGTGGTAGGCCTCGATCATCCGGACCGTTCCCGACTTCGACCGCATCACGATCGACTGCGTGGTGCAGCCGCCGGGGTAGTACTGCACTCCCTTGAGCAGGTCGCCGTTGGTGACCCCGGTGGCGCAGAAGAACACGTTCTCACCGGAGACCAAGTCCTCGGTGGTCAGCACGCGGTCGAGGTCGTAGCCGGCGTCGATGGCCTTCTGGCGTTCCTCGTCGTCCGTCGGTGCCAGCTGCGCCTGGATGGCACCGCCCATGCAGCGGATCGCGGCCGCGGCGATGATGCCCTCCGGCGTGCCGCCGATCCCAGCCAGCATGTCGGTGCCCGAGTGCGGCCGGCAGGCCGAGATGGCTCCGGCAACGTCACCGTCGGTGATCAGCCGGATGCGGGCTCCGGTCGCCCGGACCTCGTGGATCAGCTGGGCATGCCTCGGCCGGTCCAAGATGCAGACGGTCATGTCTCGCACCGACAGCGCCTTGACCTTGGCGACGGCCTTGATGTTCTCGGCGATCGGGGCGGTGATGTCGAGCACGTGCCCGGCCTCGGGCCCGACGGCGATCTTGTTCATGTAGAACACCGCGGACGGGTCGAACATCGCGCCGCGGTCGGCCACCGCCAGCACGGAGATGGCGTTGGGCATGCCCTTGCTCATCAGCGTGGTGCCGTCGATCGGGTCGACGGCGAAGTCGCACTCCGCGCCGTCGCCGTTGCCGACCTCCTCGCCGTTGTAGAGCATCGGCGCGTGGTCCTTCTCACCCTCGCCGATGACGACGACCCCGCGCATCGAGACCGTGTTGACCAGCTCACGCATCGCGTCGACGGCCGCCCCGTCGCCGCCCTCTTTGTCGCCGCGGCCAACCCAGCGACCTGCGGCCATGGCACCGGCCTCGGTGACCCGCACCAGCTCCAACGCCAGGTTGCGGTCCGGGGCCTCACCGCGCGGTCGCCCCTGCGCTGGGGCCCGGCCGGCGGTGGCGGTCGAGTGGTTGCCCTCAACTGTCATGGTTGGGATTGTCCCAGAAGCGGATCGCTCCGCTGGAACTGGGATACTTGGGGGATGACGGAGGAGCCACCGCTGAATGCCCAGCTTGATGGGAACGTGGCCGGCGCGCCGTCCCCCCAACCAGGACCGGCGCCCAGGCCGGCGAAGCCCCGGCTGTTGCAGGACGGCCGGGACATGTTCTGGTCCCTGATTCCGCTGGTCATCGGGTGCGTCGTGCTGGCCGGAATGCTGGGCATGTGCTCGTTTCAGCTGGGCCACCACGAGGGCCCCATCCCGTCTTATGACGCGGGCGCGTCCCTGCGCGCCGACGCTTCCGCGCTCGGCTTTCCCATCCGCCAACCCCGGCTGCCCGCCGGCTGGCAGGCCAACTCCGGCCACCGCGGTGGCATCCAGGGCGGGCGGACCGACCCCGCCACCGGCCAGCGAGTGAACGCGCCCATCTCGGTCGTCGGCTACATCAGTCCGACCGGCATGTATCTGAGCCTGACCCAGAGCGACGCCGACGAGGACAAGCTCATCAACTCGATTCATCCGTCGGCCTTCCCGACCGGGGCGGTCGACGTCGCCGGAACCAGCTGGGTGGTCTATCAGGGTTCCGGCCAGGACGGCGCGGATGCCGAGCCGGTATGGACGACCCGGCTCAGCGGCCCGGGCGGTGTCACCCAAATTGCGATAACCGGCGCCGGAAACACCGATCAATTCCGTACGCTGGCCTCGGCGACGCAATCGCAACCGCCTTTGCCAAGCCGCTAGCTCACCCGCGCAAGCAAGGGGTCCTGTCGACGTGACTGCACCAGAGGCTGATCTGTCCGGATGGTCGGCGGCACCGTTCAGCGGTGGCGGGTACACCCACGACGTCTACCGCAAGGGCAGCGGCCCGGGCGTGGTGCTGATACCCGAGATCCCCGGAATCCATCCCGGCGTGCTCGCCCTGGGTAATCACCTGGTGGACAACGGCTTCACCGTCGCGATGCCGTCACTGTTCGGCGAGCCGGGCAAGGCCAAGACGGCCGGTTACATCGCTGGTTCCCTCGGGCGAGTATGCGTGGCAAGGGAATTCGCCGCACTCGCGCTGAACAAGCAGCGGCCGGTGTCGCTGTTCCTGCGTGCCCTGGCCCGCGATCTCAACGCATCGACGCCGGGCAAGGGTGTCGGCGTGATCGGCCAGTGCTTCACCGGCGGGTTCGCGCTGGCCGCCGCGGTCGACGACAGCGTGCTGGCGCCGGTGCTTTCGCAGCCGTCGGTCCCGTTCCCGCTGGGTGCCGCCCGGCGCCGGGACCCCGGCCTGAGCAAATCCGAACTTGCCACCGTGGCCGACCGGTGCGCCAACGACGGCCTGTGCGCCATGGGCCTGCGGTTCAGCGAGGACAAGACGGCGCCCGCCGAGCGGTTCGTGACGCTCAAGCAGCGCCTCGGCGACGCCTTCGAGGTGATCGACATCGACTCGGGCCCAAACAATCAGCACGGCTTCGGCAAGATGGCGCACTCGGTGCTCACCGACGAGGTCCGCGAGGTCGACGGCCACCCCGCCTACGAGGCCCGTAAGCGAGTGGTCGAGTTCCTCACGCAACGCCTGTTCTAGGTCCTTCAGGAGATTTCGCACGCGCATGGCAATCGACGACCTGGTGGTCGAAACCAACTACGGCCCGGTCCGGGGCATCGAAGAGGACAACGTCAAGGCGTGGAAGGGCATTCGGTACGCGGCGGCCCCCATCGGCGAGTTGCGTTTCCGGGCGCCCCAGCCGCCCCCGCGGAGTACGGCGGTCGCCGACGCCACCGCGTTCGGGCCGGCCTGCCCGCAACCCGTATTTCCCAACATGCCACTGGATCTGGGCGCGCCACAGGGTGACGATTGCTTGCGGCTCAACGTCTGGGCGTCCGCTGACACCCGGCCCGGCGACGCCAAGCCGGTGATGGTCTGGCTACACGGCGGCGCCTACGTCCTGGGGTCGAGCAGCCAGACGCTGTATGACGGCCGCAGGCTGGTCAGCCACGGCGACGTCGTCGTGGTGACCGTCAACTATCGGCTCGGGGTGCTCGGCTTTCTCGACCTGTCGTCGTTCGACAGCGCGGGGCGGAATTTCGACTCCAACGTCGGCTTGCGCGACGTGTTGGCGGCGCTGGAGTGGGTGCGCGACAATATCGCGGCCTTCGGCGGCGATCCGCGGCGGGTCACCCTGTTCGGCGAGTCCGCAGGGGCCGGGATCGTCACGACGCTGCTGGCCAGCCCCGCGGCCGAGGGGCTGTTCGGTGCGGCGATCGCGCAAAGTTCGCCGGCCACTTCGGTTTACGACCGCGAGCGGGCCGCCCTGGTGGCCCAGGCCTTCCTCGACCAGCTGGGAATCGGCCCGTCGGAATCGCAGAAGCTGCTCGAAATTCCCATGGCGGCGATCCTGGCCGCGTCGCAACAGGTGTTCGACGAAGTGCCGGTGCGCAACCCGGGAAGGCTGGCGTTCGTCCCGATCGTCGACGGCGACGTGCTGGCCGACTACCCGGTCAAGCTGGCGCAGGAGGGCCGCTCACATCCGGTCCCGCTGATCATCGGCACCAACAAGCATGAGGCGGCGCTGTTTCGGTTGATGCGCTCGCCGCTGATGCCGATCACACCGAGCGCAATCACGTCGATGTTCAACCAGATCGCCGCCGAACAACCCGATCTGCAGTTGCCCACCGAAGAAGTGATCGGCTCGGCGTATTCGCGAATGCGGCGCAAGGCAAGGAGTTTGAGCATCGCGACCGACGTCGGCTTCCGGATGCCGTCGGTGTGGCTCGCCGAGGGCCACAGCCGGGTGGCGCCGGTCTATCTGTACCGGTTCGATTACGCCACCCCGTTGCTGAAGCTGCTGATGGTCAACGCCGCGCATGCCACCGAATTGCCTTACGTGTGGGGCACTCTCGGTGCGCCCAAGGATCCCACCTTGAAGCTCGGCGGTACCAAAGCCGCCAAGGCGGTATCCAAGAGGGTGCGCGCCCGGTGGATCAACTTCGCCGCGCACGGCACGCCCGCGGGTCCCGCCGGTGAGCCGGAGTGGACGCAGTACGCCCAGGACGACCGTTCCTGCCTGATCATCGGCCGCACCGACGCCCTCGCACACGACGTCGATGCCGAGATCCGCGCGGCCTGGGGCAGCGAGATGGTGAGCTTCCGCTAGGCGGATGCCTTGCCCGCCAGGACTTGTCGCTTCATCTCGTGGAACATCTCGACGTAGTACGACAGGCATTCCGAGAGCGCCTGCTCGGTGTTGAACAGGGGCTGATATCCGAGATCGCGCGACGCCTTGGCGATGGAGAAGAAGTTGTCCAGATACAGCCGCTCGACGGCGAGCGGCTCGAGCAGCGGCGCCGGTATCCCGAACCGGAAATGCAGCCGCTGCCAACCCGTCATCGCCGCGCGCACGATGGGGCCGTTCACCCGGACCCGCGGCCACTTCTCCCCGCAGGCTTCGACGACCGGCCTGGCGAACTCGAACATGTTGATCGGCTCGGCGTCGTTGATGAAGTACGCCTGGCCGGGCGCGGTGCCGCCCGGCGTCAGGTGCTCGGCCGCCAGGATGAAACCGTGAATCAGGTTGTGCACATAGGAGTTATCCAGCCGGGCCGATTTGCGCCCGATCAGCACCTTGACGTGGCCGGCGATCACGCTCTCGAACAGCTTGCGGAACATCGTCTGGTCGCCACGGCCCCAGATGCCGCTGGGCCGGATCGCGCACGTCAACAGTCCGTCAACCCCGTTCTGGCCTAAGACGAATCGCTCGGCGATCACCTTGGTCTCGGTGTACAGGTCGTTGAACCGGTTGGTGTAGGGCAGCGTCTCGTCGCCGCCGGCGATGTTCTGGCCACCCATGACGACACTATTGGACGACGTGTAGACGAAGCGCTGCACCCCAGCCGCCTGTCCGGCGCGGACCAGGTTCTCGGTGCCCCCGACGTTGACCCCGAAGCTGCGCTGCCGATACTCATCGGTCACCGACGCGCCGCCCATCAGATCGATGATCGCCGCGGTGTGGAAGACGGTGTCGATGCCGTCGACCGCCCGCGCGCACACAGCTGTGTCGGTGATGTCGCCCTGCAGCACCTCCAGCCGCGGGTGTGGCGGCAGCGGTGAGGGCGCACGGTCGAAGGAGCGGACCTGATGCCCGCGGTCGAGCAAGGTGGTTACCAGGTTGGCGCCGACGAATCCGGACCCCCCGGTGACCAGGACACGGCCGAGTTCGGCCGTCAGTGATGCATCACCCATGGTTGAGAGCATAACTGAAACGTGTTCCAGTTTCGAAAAAAATGTTCAACAAAGTCCCCCGATATCCTCGAATTCACGCGTCCTCAGCGTCGCCCGCCGCGAGCGCATCTTCGATTCTCTTCCGAGCGCCAGCTAAGTGTTCTTCGCAGCGTTTAGCGAGCTGTTCGCCTCTTTCCCACAGTTTCAGCGACTCATCCAGGTCCAATCCGCCCTGCTCCAGCGCTCGGACGACCTCGATCAATTCGTCCCGGCACGCTTCATAGGCCAGGTGACTAATAGGTGTAATGGATTCGCCCTCTTCCGGGGTCGCGGCCTCGTCTCCGCCGTCGTTTTTACGCGCCATCGGTCCGTCCCTCGCTCACGGCGGCCACGGCGCCGTCGGCCACCCGCACCCGCAGCCGGGTGCCCGCCGGCGCGTCGTCGACCGAGCGGAGCACCCGGTTCGTCGGCCCGATGGATTGCACGACGGCGTAGCCGCGGGCCAGCGTGGCCGCCGGCCCCAGCGTCGCCAACCGCGCGCTCAGGTGGCCGACGCGCTCGCTCTCGGTGGCGGCCAGCCGGGTGATGTCGCGGCGAATCGCCGACCGGGCGCGGTGCACCTCCTCGGCGCGCGCGGTGAGCGCCGCCAGCGGCTCGGCCAGCACCGGGCGGCTGCGGATCTGGGCCAGCGCCCGCTGCTCGCGGGACACCCAGTTGCGCAGCGCCTGCGCGCTGCGCCGGCGCAGGTCGTCGATCAGCCGCTGCTCGGCGGCGGTATCGGGCACCACCTTCTTCGCCGCGTCGGTGGGAGTGGCCGCACGAAGGTCGGCGACCAGATCGCACAGCGGATTGTCGGGCTCGTGGCCGACCGCACTGATCACCGGCGTGCGGCACGCCGCGATGGCGCGGCACAGCGTCTCGTCGGAGAACGGCAGCAGGTCCTCCACGCTGCCGCCGCCGCGGGCCAGCACGATGACGTCCACCTCGGCGTCGCGATCGAGTTCGCCCAGCGCCTCGACGATCTGGGCGACCGCGTTGGGCCCCTGGACCGCAGTGTTGCGCACCGCGAAGCGCACCCCGGGCCAGCGTGCGGCCGCCACGGTTGTCACGTCGCGTTCGGCGGCGCTGGCCCGGCCGGTGATCAAGCCGATCAGGTTGGGCAGGAAGGGGATTGGTCGTTTGAGCCGAGGATCGAATAGCCCCTCGGCGTCCAGCAGCCGGCGCAGCCGCTCGATGCGGGCCAGCAGCTCGCCCACCCCGACCGCGCGAATCTCGGTGAGCCGCAACGAGAATGTGCCCCGCCCCGTGTAGAAGGACGGCTTGCCGCGCACCACCACCTGCGTGCCTTCGGCCAGCTTGACCGGCGCGCCCAGCACCAGGTCGCGCGGGCACGTCACGCTCAGGGACATGTCGGCGGCCGGGTCACGCAGCACCATGAACACGGTTTTGGAATCCTGCCGCATCGAAATCTGGGCGAGCTGGCCCTCCACCCAGACTGTGCCCAGCTTGTCGATCCAGCCGGCGACCCGGATGGCCACCGCGCGCACCGGAAACGGGTTCTCGGCGGAATTCGGTTCGGAGGTAACGGCCGGTGTCACTTCGCGTTCGCGCGGGTGATCCTGTTGGCGAGCAGCGTCTGGAACGGTGCGCGGCCCTTGGTGGCCTGCTCGAAGGCCAGCAGGGCTTCGAGTTCGTCCACGCTCAGCGATTGCAGGCGGGCCCGCAGCTGCGCCAGCGTCAGCGCCGCGTAGTCCAGCTCGGTGACCACCGCCGGTTGCGGAACCGAGGCGTTGGCGGCCGGCTTCTTCGATTGCCGGGCGGGCTTGGTCAGGGCGCTGGCGTCTTCGTGCGCGTCGGCCACCGAGTACAGCGCGAACCGGCCCTCGGCCCGGCGCTCGCCCTCACCGCCGTCCTGCACCGGGCTGAAGCCGCCGTCGATCGCGTCGTTCAGGTCCTCGTCGAAGGTGGCCCACTCCGGCTTCTCATCCCGGGGCGGGAAGATCGATTCGAGGGTGCTGTCGCCCTTGATCGCCAGCTCGGCGAGGTTCTGCTGAAAGCGCATCACGATGTGTGCAGCCTGGCTGGCCAGCGTCATCGGGTACATCAGGATGGTTTTCGGCAGCCTGATGGTCTCTTCGACAGCGACTGTTGCCGCGCCGACCAGCAGCCGAACGCCATACGGTGCAGTGCCCATGGGTCCCAGATTGCCCTAAGCGGCGGATAACTCCAAGCCCACCGGCGCGAGCTGGCAAGCCCGTGTCGGCAGTAAGTACCCTGGACGACATGCCGCCGACTATCGACATGGGGATTCCCGGCCGGGTGGGAGGACCAGCGCGATCGGTAGCCAGCGACCCAGCCCGTAAGCGAGTGCTCCTGGCCGAACCGCGCGGGTATTGCGCGGGCGTGGACAGGGCCGTGGAGACCGTGGAACGCGCACTGGAAAAGCACGGCCCACCGGTCTACGTGCGTCACGAGATCGTGCACAACCGGCACGTCGTCACCACTCTGGAAAAGGCCGGCGCGGTGTTCGTCGAGGAGACCGACGAGGTTCCCGAAGGCGCCATCGTGGTGTTCTCCGCCCACGGCGTCGCGCCCACGGTGCACGCCGCGGCCGCCGACCGGAACCTGCACACCATCGACGCCACGTGCCCTTTGGTGACCAAGGTGCACAACGAGGCCAGGCGATTCGCCCGCAACGACTACGACATCTTGCTCATCGGCCACGAGGGCCACGAGGAGGTCGTCGGGACCGCCGGGGAGGCGCCCGACCACGTGCAGTTGGTCGATGGGGTCGCCGCCGTGGACAACGTGACGGTGCGCGACGAGAACAAGGTGGTGTGGCTCTCGCAGACCACGCTGTCGGTCGACGAGACGATGGAGATCGTCGAGCGGCTGCGGCAGCGGTTCCCGAAGCTGCAGGATCCGCCCAGCGACGACATCTGCTACGCGACCCAGAACCGCCAGGTCGCGGTCAAGGCGATGGCCCCGGAGTGCGATCTGGTGATCGTCGTCGGGTCCCGCAACTCGTCGAATTCGGTGCGGCTGGTCGAGGTGGCGCTGGGCGGCGGGGCGTCCGCCGCGCACTTGGTCGACTGGGCCGACGACATCGACCCGGCGTGGCTGGAAGGCGTCACCACGGTGGGCGTCACCTCAGGCGCATCGGTGCCCGAAGTCCTGGTCGAAGGCGTGCTGGCGCGGCTGGCCGAGTGCGGCTACGACGTGGTGCAGCCGGTCACAACCGCGCAGGAGACCCTGGTGTTCGCGCTGCCGCGCGAGATCCGGTCAGGTCGCTGAGCCGCGCTGCGCCTCATCCCGATGGTGCGACCCGCCGCGCCCGGCTACGCCGCGCTTGCGATCGCCACTAGACGTCGTACTCCCACGATTCCGCCGGCGACCGCCCGTGCGAGCGCCCCGGCGTCCGCGAGCGGCTGCGGCGCTCGGTGTGTGGCTCGCGCGGCGGGTCTTGTGAACCGGCGCCGCGGTAGCGCACCTGCGAGATGGGGTGATGCGTCCCGGTGGACCCGTTCGACGGGGGCCGCCGGCGCCGCGGTTCATAGGACGGCTCGTAGGGCTCGCGGCTCTCGTAGCGGCTCTCATACCGGCTCGCGGAAGTGGGGCCACTCGGCGGGTCATAGCGGTCGCCGTAGGACTCGAAGCTGTCGAAACGGCTGCTCCGCGGGGTGGGCCGCTCATAGGGGTTGCGGCGGGTGCGTGGTTCGCGACGGGCTTCCCGGGGCGATTGGCCGCGCGGATCGGCATCGGCGTCCGGTCGCGGCCGACGGCGTGACCGGCGGGCCGGGTCGGCGGCGTCATAGTCGCGAGCCGAGGCTGCGCTGCGGCGCGTGCTGCTGCGCCTCGGGCGCTCTGGCCGTTCGACCGGTTCGGACCCGTCGCCCAGCGGCTCGCGGGAGTGGCGGGACCGGGTGCGTGCCGACCGGGTGGAGGAGCGGGTGTTGCGCGTCGTGCTGCGGGTCCTCGACGACGAGCCCGACCTGCGCGTGCGACGCGAATCGGTGGTGTCGTCGGCCTCGTCCGCGTCCGCATCGGACTGCAGTACCGACTGCGCTTTGGCGACGATGCCGTTGAAGAATGACTTGACGTCGACGCTCGCGGCCCCGGCAGCGTCCTCGGAGGCGTTCGCCGTCGCGCTCGTCTTGTAAGTGTTTCCGAAATACCAGCGGGCCAGCCCGATCGCCAGCACGCCGCCGGCGGTGCCCAGCATCAGCGGGAACCGCTCGATCAGCGGGTAGCCGCAGTTGATCAGCAGATCCTTGAGGCGGCCGACCTTGGCGTCGTGGAACAGCCAATAGGCGCCGGGGACCGCGCCGAACAGGATCAGGGGCGGCTGGATGATCGTGGTGAAGATGCCGTCCTGGCGTACCGCCAGCACCGCCGCTACGCAGCCCGCTATATAGAAGCCGGCGAAGACGTGGGTCAGTTCCTTGTGACCAGCGTCGATTCCGTAGCCGATAGCAGTCGCTGTGACGGCGATAAGCAGGGCCGCGTACCAGGGGACACCTGGGATATTTGGGTGGATCGAACGATGAGCACCCTCCACCGTCGAACTTGCCCGCTGTGCTGACACATGTAGACCGTACCGGGAATGGGACGAAAGGCCCGTAAATACCTCGTTGCGATCCTGTGCGCGCCATGCTCGCGTGCAGTATCGGCGGTGATCAACGGTCCCCGGCGCCCGTCACCGCCCACACCCCTAGACTTGATTCCCCGTGAGCCTGAGCCTGGGAATAGTTGGTTTGCCCAACGTCGGCAAGTCGACCTTGTTCAACGCGTTGACCCGGAACAACGTGGTGGCGGCCAACTATCCGTTCGCGACGATCGAGCCCAACGAGGGCGTCGTCCCGCTGCCCGATCCGCGGCTGGACAAGCTGGCCGAAATGTTTGATTCCGAGAGGATCGTGCCGGCGCCGGTGACGTTCGTCGACATTGCCGGGATCGTGAAGGGCGCGTCCGAGGGCGCCGGGCTGGGCAACAAGTTCCTGGCCAACATCCGCGAGTGTGACGCGATCTGCCAGGTGGTGCGGGTGTTCGCCGACGACGACGTCGTGCACGTCGACGGCAAAGTCGATCCGGCCTCCGACATCGAGGTGATCGAGACCGAGCTGATCCTCGCCGACATGCAGACGCTGGAGAAGGCCGTCCCGCGGCTGGAGAAGGAAGCCCGCAATAACAAGGACCGCAAGCCGGTGCACGAGGCGGCCGTGGCCGCGGAAGCTGTGCTGAACTCGGGCAAGACGCTGTTTGCTTCCGGTGCCGACACCTCACTGCTGCGCGAGCTGAACCTGATGACCACCAAGCCGTTTCTGTACGTGTTCAACGCCGACGAGTCCGTGCTGACCGACGACGCCCGCAAGGCCGAGCTGTGCGCGATGGTCGCACCCGCCGACGCGGTATTCCTCGACGCGAAGATCGAGGCCGAACTGCAAGAGCTGGACGACGAGTCGGCGGCCGAGCTGCTCGAGTCCATCGGACAAACCGAGCGTGGGTTAGATGCGTTGGCGCGGGCGGGTTTTCACACTCTGAAGTTGCAGACCTATCTGACGGCGGGCCCAAAAGAGGCGCGCGCGTGGGTAATTCATCAGGGCGACACCGCGCCGAAGGCCGCCGGGGTGATCCACACCGACTTCGAGAAGGGCTTCATCAAGGCCGAAATCGTCTCCTACGACGACCTGATCGCCGCGGGGTCGATGGCGGCGGCCAAGGCGGCCGGCAAGGTTCGCATGGAGGGCAAGGACTACGTCATGGCCGACGGCGATGTGGTCGAGTTCCGGTTCCAAACAACGTCAGGTGGTAAAGCCGCCGCGCGTTGATTTGACCTTGGCAACGGCCGAGTCGAGGTCGCATCTGAGTAGTCGGCGAAGTGAATGACGAATCCGCATATCAGCTCGACCTAGCGTCTCGTTTGCCGATTCGATCAGCTCGCGCGATTTTTGGCATCGTTCGCGCACGGTGGCTTGGAGGACGCTGGAGCGCGCCCTGGCGTCATCGACGGCATTCTCGAGGAAGTGGCTGCCCATCTGGCTCCCCAATCTGCATAAACGCGTTAATTGGGATTACCCTTAATCGTCGAGTTTCAGTGCTCCATGGAGCGCGTCTCGGTTAAGCAGCAGCCGAGGAGGGTCATGGTTGTTGAGTCTGTCGGCGGCGTGCCGGACGACCTCGAACAGCGGACCGCCGTGCTGGACGCGCGCGAGGCTGAACTAGAGCATCGCGCTGCTCAACTGAAACTACGCGAGCATCTGGCTGACGAGCGTGATCGACTTGCTGACGAGCGAGAACGGATCGCCGACGAGCGAGAACAGATCGCCGATACGCGCGAGCGGCTCTCAGATGAACGCGAGGGCACGTCTGCGGAGCGCGAACGCGAACGACTGCGCCGCGAAAGCGATCGCCTAGATCGAGCGGCGGCCGGTGAGCGCCGTGAGGAGGCGGACGTCGCCCGTGAGATGGCCGCGACCGAAAGAAGAAGTGATCACGACGAGCGGTGACGTGGTGGAGTTCCGGTTCAACGTGTAGGCCGGTGAGTCAACGCAGGCGGCTGGGAATCGTCCTCGGCCTCAACGTTTCCCTGATAACCGCGCTGGTTGTCGTCGGCCTGGCCGCACATTCGGTTGGCGTCATCGCGGCAGCCGGTGACACGTCGGCGGATTCCGTCGCACTGGTTCTCGGCCTGATCGCCGTAACTGTCCGGGACCGCACGGCCTATGCCTGGCGTTCGCTGGCGATACCTGTGGTCGCCCTGATCAACGGCGGTGCGCTGTTGGTCGTGGCAGCGTTGATAGCGGCGGAGTCGATAAGCCGGCTGGCTCGCGGAGTTCCCGAGGTACACGGCCTGCCGATGTTGATTGTCAGCGCGGTGACGATGGCAGTCCTGCTGGCGGGTGCGTGGGTGCTGGGCGCCTCGGCCGCGAACGAGGACCTTCACATGCGTTCCGTACTGCTGGACACGCTCGCCGACGCAGCCGCGGCCGCGGCGGTTGCCGCCGCTGGTGCGGTGATCGCGCTGACCGGACGCTTCTTCTGGCTCGACTCGGTTCTCGCACTTGCAATAGCGGCTGTAGTCGCAGCTCCCGCCGGCGCGCTGTGCCTCAAGGCCGTTGCAGCCATACGCGGCAAGGCAGTCGATTTCACCGATGACTAGGGCCGGCGATGTGGTGGAGGTCCGATTCGACGACTAGGACGGCCATGGCACCAAAAAAAGGTACGTCCGTGCCAGAAAATGCTTGCGCAATGGGTACCGGTTCGCATAGCTTGGGCACCAGGGGTCAAGTCACACGTGCGGGCCGATGTGGCACACATCCCAGCATCAGGTATCACGCGGTCGCACAGTTTGCGGCCGCGCCTGGACGAAGGAATAGCTCGTTGTCAGGAGAGAGTCGGGCCGCGCGGCCCACAAATCTTGCGCTCGTAAAAAACACGCCGGGCGCCACAGCCGAGAACGATCGCGCTTGGGTTTCGAAGGCGCTGTGTCGGGGAACAGATCCGGACGCACTTTTTGTGCGCGGTGCCAAACAACGTGAGGCTACGGTCATCTGCCGTCGCTGCCCTGTGATGAGAGAGTGCGGAGCGGAGGCGCTCGACAATAGGGTCGAGTTCGGTGTCTGGGGCGGCATGACCGAGCGCCAGCGCAGGGCTCTGCTTAAGAAAAATCCCGAGATCGCCTCGTGGACGGAGTTTTTCGACAAGCGCAACGCCGCCTCCGTCGGACAGCGGCTAGGGGCGCCGCTGAAGGCACGAGGCTAAGTTTTTACGGCTCAACTCACGGCGTCAATGCCGGCAATCTGCCGGTACCGGATTCGTTGTGAGAGTCGGACATAGATTTAGGCCCGTAGTTGGAGCGCTCCTACGCGGTGTTCTTGTATGACCCGATCAATGAGATTCATTGGGAGCTGGCGTGGATGCCGAAAGTTCCTACGCCTCGCCAACTTTGGTCGCACTATCGATCAATTCGTGCTTTCGCCAAGGGTTGCCGGACCTGCCGAAAACGGTTCCTGGCGTCGCATGGCAGGTGACGACCTGCCCCGCCGCTGACTGCCCGACCGTGATGGCGTCGGCGATCTCGTAGCCATCGGAGAACAAGCCCCACGGTTGCTCAAACGGGCGATCGATGCGCCGCAGACGCCGAGTACGCGTACGGCCAACAAACGAAGCTCACGTCCATACAACGACTGCTCGAACGTGGTGTTGTGGTCTGATGGCGTACTTTAAGCGTGGCGGCGGGCTGTCAGGGGGTTCTGCGGAGCTCCGCCGCCCAGATGAGGAAGTAGTCGCTTGAGCTACAGGCATGCCCGCCCATCCGTATGTCCGATGCGTACCGGGGTGTAGCAACTCGAGGGAAGGGCAGTGGCTGATCGCACCGACACCTGGCACCAGGCCACGGCTCGACGCGATGAACTGCTCAACGTGCTCGAGGTCGAGTGCATCGTTTCCGGCCTACTCAGAACGACCGCCCAAGACGTATCTTTCGCCGCGATCCAGTCATGCCTTCGAGCAAAATTGCTGCTAGCCGAATTGGGGGACCATGCGGAGAGCACGCCTGGAGGCCGCCGTCCCGATGCGTCAGCGCTCGCGCTGGACGACCAGGCGAACCAGACACCATCAGACGGTCTAGTCGATGCTCCGCCGCCCCCACCTGCTAGCGGCGATGCCCATCCATCCGCCGACAGCCCGGAAAACCGCCCTCATGCGCGCCACCGCAATACGGTCCGTGCGCAGCTATTTGCCGCCGATGCTCATAAGCGCGCCGCCAGGATTCACGAGCGAGCGGCAAGCCTGGGACTGGGCGATGCGGGAGCACATTGGCAAGCAGCCGACAGGCATCGCGCCGCTCAAGCCCACGCCATCCTCCGCGACTGGACCTATCCGCTGGCAGCCGAGCAAGAAGCCGGTGGCGACTTTGCGCAGACGCCGTCTACCGACGACACGGCGTAACGGGCGTCGGACCAGTTTCGCCGCAACTGCGACTTGGCGGCGACCAGCGTATGTCCAGGTCTCGATAGGACCTTGCCGGTGCGCCCGAGTTGTCGGAGGCGGCGCCTAGCATTCGGTGCTCAGACATTGAGAGGGACCGACTGCATGAAGTTCATTTCGACCCGAATCATCACGGCCGACGTCAAGCGGCTCGTCGATTTTTACGAGACGGTCACCGGGGTCACGGCGATCTGGGGCAACGAGTTGTTCGCCGAGATCCCGACACCGATCGGCACGCTGGCCATCGGCAGCGACAAAACCGTCCCGCTGTTTGGAGACGGGTCCGCCGAGCCCGCGGCCAACCGCAGCGCCATCCTGGAGTTCATCGTCGAGGACGTGGACGCCGAGTACGAGCGGCTTCGCGAGCACATCGCAGATGTGGTGACGACGCCGACAACGATGCCCTGGGGAAACCGCGCGTTGTTGTTCCGGGATCCGGACGGAAACCTGGTCAACCTGTTCACTCCGGTGACCGACGATGCGCGGGCCAAGTTCGGAGTGTGACTGTAGGGCGACGGTCGAGGTTTCGCTCCAACGTCTGGGCTGCGGCACGGCGTCCCGCCTATCCTTGCCGTTGTGAGCGAAGCGTGCGCTCCGGGTTGTGAGTGCTGCGGCACCCGTGGCGTTGCATCCACTCGCGACACCGGATGGGTACGGGCTGCCCGCGCGGCCCGCTGGCTGGCCTGGGCCAGTCTGCTGTGGATGTGCGCTGAGGGTGCGCTTGGCCTCTGGCAGGGATTCGCAACGGGCTCAATCTCTTTGATCGGCTGGGCGCTCGGCAGTGCAGTCGAGGGACTGGCAAGTCTGATCGTGGTGTGGCGGTTCACCGGTTCGCGCACCTTGTCGGAGACGGCCGAGCGGCAAGCGCAACGCGGTATCGCGGTTTCGTTTTGGCTCATCGCTCCCTACATCGCTGCGGAATCGGTGCACAATCTGCTCACCGGAGCGCGCCCTGAGACTTCGGTCATCGGCATCGCCCTGACCGCTCTGGCATTGGTGGTCATGCCGCTTTTGGGTTGGGCCAAACAACAATTGGGCGCACGGCTGGACTCACAAGCGACTGCCGGCGAGGGCACGCAGAACTACCTGTGCGCGGCGCAGGCCGCCGCGGTGCTGTGCACCCTTGCCGTCCTCGCCGTCTGGCCCGGCGGGTGGTGGCTGGATCCGGTGGTCGGACTGGGCATCGCCGGCCTTGCCTTCTCGGAAGGGATCGAGGCCTGGCGCGGCCGCGACTGCTGCTGACGCCCGCCTGCATCCGCCGACGAGGCCCGCGCACTTCCCGACCGATTCGAATTGCCACTTGCCCGGATCCCCGCCGAGGGAAATTCTTAGGAGATGGCGACGGTGAAGAGCGCGGTGTGGCGATCTGCGAGCGTGGTGTTGGGCGGCGCGTTGGCGGTGTCGGCTCTGACTCTTGGCGGCACCGTCGCTCAGGCGGCTCCGCTCCCGGCGCCCATCGGCCATTGGTGCCCGGGCGATCCGTGGGATCCCACTTGGGGCAACGTGGCGGACTGGGACTGGCGTCAGTGCCACGACTGGCAACGGCCTGGCGGCCCGACCGCCCCGGCGGGCTGGGGGCCCTGGGGACCTCCGCCGGCGTGGGCTCCGCCGCAGCCACCCCAACCGGCCTGGGCGCCAGGGGCTCAAATGATGTGGAACCCCACCGGCGCCGGTAACTGGGGAATCTGGAACAACGGGATTTGGACGCCCCTGTGACCAACGATCGCCGATTGCCAGGAACTGGCCGGCGATGAGCGGCGCCACCTGGGTCGAATGGTAGGGCGCTCAGCATTAGGGGTGAACTGTGGCCGCCGAGGATCGTGTCGAGCCGCCCGCGGAGCCGGAACGGCGGGCTCATGCGCTCGACGAGCGCGAAGAGGCCCTCGCCCGGCGTGAGGCTGCCGTCAAGCGACGCGAATTCCAGGCGGGGCGAAGAGACCGGGTCGCCGGCCAGCGTGAGCGGATAGCGGATGACCGCGAGCGGGTGGCAGACGAACGGGAGCGCGCGGACGAACGCGAGGGCACGGCCGCGGAGCACGAGCGCGAACGACTGCTGCGGAAAGACGACAGGGTAAGCCTGTGCGAGCGCGCGCAAAGCGGGAGCAAGCCGGCATCGACCGCGAGACGGCGGAAAGCGAACGCGGCCGCGGTAGCGCCTAATCGGTAACCCCTGGGAAGCGTCGTCAGGAAACCGGAGAAGCGGCCCGCCGGTAGCGCATGCATTTTGCTGCTGAAAATATACCGATGTGTAATTAGTTTGCTCCGCGTGCGGCGTACGTCATGGTCTGTATAGCGAATGACCTGCGCCACAAATTTTGGCTAGCGATAATTATTGTTGCTAGCCTCCCTGCCCATGGTCGTTATTGCAACATTGATGTCGTTGATCGGGCAGGTCTCCGGCACGCCATATATTCCGGGTGGCGATTCTCCCGCGGGAACGGATTGTTCGGGACTTGCTTCGTGGATTGCGAATGCAGCAACTGACAGGCCCGTTTTCGGCGATCGATTCAACACCGGAAACGAAGAGGGTGCATTGTTGGCGCGCGGCTTCCAGTACGGAACCGCCCCCAACGCCTTGGTCATCGGATGGAACGGTGGCCACACCGCGGTGACGTTGCCGGACGGAACGTCCGTGTCCAGCGGTGAGCGTGGCGGCGTGAATTTGGGCGGTCCAGGCGCCTACCAGGCCGGATTCACCCACCACATGTTCCTCCCGATGCCGCCGGAAGACGGTGGCGCGCCGCCGCCGCTGTTCGCGCCGCCTCCGCCGCCGGACGCTCCGCCGCCGCCGCCGGACGCTCCGCCGCCGCCGGACGCCCCGCCGCCGCCGCCGGACGCCCCGCCGCCGGCCGTCCTAATCGACGCTCCGGCGCCCGTTCCGCCTCCGCCGGGTCCCTGATTGTCTTTATTCCGGCCCAGCCGGAATTGCGAATCAAAAACAAATAGAACGCCGATTGCCGGACATAGAAGATTTATTTTTCGGTCATGCGGGCGTGTGCGGTTTGCCGTGGCGCGGAATAGTGAAATGTCCCTGTGAGCGGCTGATTTGTGATCTACACCACTGACGCCGATTGGGTAGTCTGCGGCAAAAGTGTGCTCATGCGTCAGGTGTGACGCATGAGCACACTTTGCTCTAACCATTACCCAAGCAAACTACGTCGGGCGTTCGGCCGCGGATGCCGCCGTAGCGCCACCCATGGGCGGATAGGCTGGCGCTGCCCGCGGAGACCGGGCGGGCGTAACCGGAACAGCGAACCGAGGCGGGGCCGCAATGATCTTCATCGTCGTCAAGTTCGAGACCAAGCCCGAGTGGACCGACCGCTGGCCCGAATTCGTGGCGTCGTTCACCGCGGCGACGAGGGCCGAAGAAGGCAACCTCTGGTTCGACTGGTCGCGCAGCCTGGACAACCCTGCGGAGTACGTCTTGGTAGAGGCGTTCCGCGACGATGAGGCGGGCGGGGCCCACGTCAACAGCGACCACTTCAAGCGATTCATCCAAGAGGTTCCGCAGGCGCTGACGTCGACGCCCAAGATCATCAACCAGACCATCGACGCCACGGGCTGGTCGGAGATGGGCGAGATGGCGGTCGAGTAGCCCTCGACTAGCCGACCGCGATCTCGATCTCGTCGCCCAGGGCGTAGCCCGGTGACAGCGGAAGCCTGTCACCGCTCCAGAACGAGCCCGGGTCGAAGTAGTTGGAGTACTTCTCCGTGGTGAGCAACCCCATTTCCTCGTAGGTGATCGCCACCGTTTCCGCGCAGTAGGCCACCTCCAGGCCGAGCTTCTGGCGCTCCTTTCGTCGCTGCGTCGATTCGCGAATTTTCTTGTCCACGAACGGGATTCCGCGTGTCCAGTCGTAGGCGTTCGGCAGCCGACCTCGCAGCCACCGGCCGGTAAGGCGCATGGTGGTGGGAAATGCGGTGCCGTCCATCCGGGCGATCACGCGCAGCAGGGTGTTCTCTTGCTCCCGGTTGGCCGGCGGGGTCAGCTGGCGTAGCCAGCACCGCTGGTGGTAGCGCTGCGACCACTGCAACACCGACTGCGCAAGGTCGTTGAGTTGCACGCCTCGGTGATTCGTTCCCGTCCACACGTCGACGAGCTTGTCGCCGAGTTCGGCGTGCCAGATCAACGGCGGCAGGTCGTCGATGGCCACCGTCATCCCGACGTGGTTCACCGGGCTGTTTGTCAGCGTCTGGATGGCGCGGTCGGGTCCCGAACCGCCGCGAAACAACCAGAGGTCGCCGGTGCGGGTCTGTTCGAGCGCTTGGTTCAAAGTGAGCATCTTCGTGTAAGCCCGTTCGCCGCCGCAACTTTCGTTGCTGTCGTCGCCAATATGAGCCCGCCGGTACGTCACGCGCGATGCGTTGCCGAATGTTGCGGGCACACAAGTCAATCACAAGCGGGCCATAACGACCCGGCTGCGCATAGCCTGGTGTCATGCGCAATGTGTGGAAGTGGCTGGGATTGGCCGGCGCCGCCGGTGTCGTCGCGGGGGGCGCGCTGGTCGTGCGCGACCAACGCAAGCGACGCGCATACACCGCCGACGAGGTCCGCGACCGTCTGCATCAGCGGCTGGCCGAATACAACGGGGACGGCGTTCAGTCCGGCTCGGAATCGGACGGAGACTCGACGGCGAACAAGCGGTAGGTGCCCGAAAAGCCCTTCAGCTCCACATTGCGACCATCGTCGAACCGGATGCCGTCAGAATCGGAAAGCGCGTCTCGCACCGGCTGACTCACCAGAATCTCGCCGCCGACCGCTTGTGCGGCAACCCGTGCCGCCATTGCGACGTTGCGGCCGAACAGATCATCGCCACGACGCACCGAGCGCCCCATGTGGATGCCGATCCGCACGCGAATCTCCTCACGCCGCTTGCGATTAGCGTCCTTTCGCAACGCGTTCTGCAGGTCGAGACCGCACAGGACCGCCTGCTCGGCGCGAGCGAACGCGATCATGAAGCCGTCACCCTGGCTCTTCACCACATGACCGGACCGTCGTCGCACCAGGTCCGAGACCAGCTTGTCGTGCGAGCTGATCAGCTTGACCCACGCGCGGTCGCCGATCCGCTCGTTGAGCTTGGTGGACTCCTCGATGTCGGAGAACAAGATGACCACCCGGCCGTCCGGGGTGACGCGGGCGAGGTCGGGTCGCTCGACTTCGGCCCAGTCCGCCAGGTCCTCGATGCTGCTGCGGACGGCCGCGCCGAAGCCCTCCTTGCGCATCAGGTTCGCGGTGTTCCACACCCTCTTGACGGCCTCGCGACCCCCCGACAGCAGCTGATTGCGGGTGTCGGTCCTCTGCTGCAACTCCTTGAGCTCCTGCTGACTGCGCACCAGCAACCGCCACAGCACGATCAACGCGACACCCTCGATCGCGGCGATCCCGGCCAGGATGTAGACCGTGAGGTGTAGCGGATCGGGCATGCCGACCATCCTTTCAAGGCCGCGGTGCACTCAGGTTGTCGGCTCTATCGGCTGTGTCTAGTGTTGACTCCGCCAGCCGCGGGTAGTGATCTCAAAGGGGCCGATCGGGTGACTTTCGGGAGGAGCGGTTTTGGCCGAGGACGACAGTAACCCATCTGACCTGCTGGTGGTCTTCGGAATCACCGGAGATCTGGCGCGCAAGATGACATTCCGGGCGTTGTATCGGCTCGAGCGCCGCGACATGCTGAACCATCCGATCGTGGGTGTGGCCAGCGACGACATCACCATCGAGCAGTTGCAGGATCGGGCGCGCGACGCCATCAAGGCATCGGGGGAGACGTTCGACGACGCCGTGTTCGACCGGCTGGCGCAGCGGCTGTCCTACCTGCACGGCGACGTCACCGACGCCAACCTCTACACGCAGCTCGCCAAGAAGATCCCCTCGGACTCCCATCCGCTCTACTACCTCGAAATGCCGCCGTCCCTGTTCGCGCCGATCGTGGAGAACCTTGCGAAGGCCGACCTGCTGGAGCGGGCCAGGGTGGCGGTGGAAAAGCCGTTCGGCCACGACCTGGACTCGGCGCGTGACCTCAACGACCGGCTGCGCGCGGTGCTCGACGAAGACCAAATCCTGCGCGTGGACCACTTTTTGGGCAAACAGCCGGTCGAAGAACTGCAGTACCTGCGGTTCGCGAACCAGGGCCTGGCCAAGCTGTGGGACCGCGACAGCATCTCCGAGATCCACATCACCATGGCCGAGGACTTCGGCATCGAGGACCGTGGCAAGTTCTACGACGTGGTGGGCGCCCTTCGCGATGTCGTGCAAAATCACCTGCTGCAGGTGCTCGCCCTCGTCGCGATGGAACCCCCGGTCGGGGCGGGCGCTGACGACCTGAACGACAAGAAGGCCGAGGTTTTCCGGGCGATGCCGGCGCTGGATCCGGAGCGTTGCGTCCGCGGCCAGTATCGCGGCTACACCGACGTCGCCGGTGTCGCAAAGGATTCCACCACCGAGACCTACATCGCGCTGCGCACCGAGATCGACAACTGGCGCTGGGCCGGGGTGCCGATCTTCCTGCGTGCTGGAAAAGCGTTGCCGGAGAAGGTGACCGAGGTCCGGATGTTCCTGCACCACGTTCCGGGGTTCTCGTTCCTGCCCAACCGCCGGCCGCCCGAGTGCAACCAGATCGTGTTGCGCATCGACCCCGATCCCGGGATGCGGCTGCAGTTGTCCGCCCAGGCCGGCGATTCGTGGCACGACGTTCACCTGGACTCGTCATTCGCCGAGGATCTCGGCGAACCGGTGCGGCCCTACGAGCGGTTGCTCTACGCCGCGTTCAACGGAGATCGACAGTTGTTCGCCCGCGAAGATGCCATCGAAGAGACGTGGCGGATTGTGCAGCCCGTGCTGGACAAGCCTGGCCGCATTCATCATTACGACGAGGGTTCGTGGGGACCCGAGGCCGCACAGTCGCTGCTGCGGGGCCACCACAGCTGGCATGAGCCGTGGCTGCCGCGTAGCAAGCCCACCCAACAGTAAGGAGACACCCACGATGCAGCTTGGGATGATCGGCCTCGGCCGGATGGGCGCGAACATCGTCCGTCGCGTCGCCAAGGGCGGACACGAATGCGTGGTCTACGACCACAACCCCGACGCGGTCAAGGCGATGGCAGGGGAGGAGAGGACCACTGGAGTGGGCTCGCTGCAGGAGCTCGCCGAGATGCTGACGGCGCCGCGGGTCGTCTGGGTCATGGTGCCGGCCGGCACGATCACAACGGGTGTCATCGACGAACTGGCCAAGACGCTCGAGCCGGGTGACATCGTCATCGACGGTGGCAACTCCTACTACCGCGACGATATTCGCCACGCGAAAACGCTGTCGGAGAAAGGCATTCACCTACTCGACTGCGGCACCAGCGGCGGCGTGTGGGGCCGGGAACGCGGCTACTGCCTGATGATCGGCGGCGACGACGAGGCTTTCCTGCACGCCGAGCCGATCTTCTCCACCGTCGCACCGGGCGTCGACGCCGCGGCCCGCACGCCGGGTCGCGAGGGCGAGGTCGCGCGGTCGGAGCAGGGCTATCTCCACTGCGGACCGGCCGGTGCCGGGCACTTCGTGAAGATGGTGCACAACGGAATCGAGTACGGAATGATGGCCTCGCTCGCAGAGGGGTTGAACATTCTGCGCAATGCCGACATCGGCAAACACGTGCAGGAGGGTGACGCCGAAACCGCGCCGCTGGAGCACCCCGAGTTCTACCAGTACGACTTCGACATTCCGGAGGTCGCCGAGGTGTGGCGGCGCGGCAGCGTCATCGGCTCCTGGTTGCTGGACCTGACGGCGATTGCGCTGCACGACTCGCCCGACCTCAAGGAGTTCTCCGGACGGGTCTCCGACTCCGGGGAGGGCCGGTGGACCGCCATCGCGGCGATCGACGAGGGCGTTCCGTCGCCGGTGCTCACGACCGCGCTGCAGTCCCGCTTCGCCTCGCGTTCACTGGACGACTTCGCCAACAAGGCGCTCTCGGCGATGCGCAAGCAATTCGGCGGGCACGCCGAGAAGCCGGCGAACTAGCGGGTCGCCGCCATCGATCAACGGCGGTTGACGAACGCCACCACCGCGTCGCTGAACGCGTCGTTGTCGTCGCCGGCCGCGGTGTGCCCGGCGTTGGACAGCTCGACGAACTCGGCGCGCGGCACGGTGGCCAGGAAGTGCCGAACGCCCTCGGGGCTCACCACATCGGACAGCTTGCCGCGGATCAGCAAGACGGGAATTGTCAGGTTCTTGGCGGCCTGCTCGAAGCTCTCGGTGCGCAGTTCGGGATCGTCGCCGGGCTTGGTCATGAAGGCGGGGTCCCAGTGCCAATACCAGCGGCCGTCGCGCAGGCGCAGGTTCTTTTTCAGCCCCTCGGGGCTGCGCGGCTTGCTCCGGTAGGGCAGGTAGGCGGCGACGGCGTCGGCGGCCTGCTCCAGCGAGTCGAAGCCGTCGAGGCCACTGAACATGAAGTCGCGGATGCGGGCGCTGCCGCCCTTTTCGAATCGGGGGACCACGTCGACGAGCACCAATCGGGTCACCTTCGCCGGACCTGCCCGGTGAGCGGCAAGGATGCCGGTCAGCCCGCCCATGCTTGCGCCGATGATCGTGACCGGGCGACCGATCGCGTGCAGCACCCGCATGACGTCGCCGGTGAGCGTCTCGATCTCGTAGTCGGCGTCAGGGGAGCGTGCGCTGTCTCCGTGTCCGCGGGAATCCAGCGCCACCACGTGCAGCCCCTCATCGGCCAGCGTCTGGCCGGTGTTTTTCCAGGAAAACCGGTTCTGGCCGCCACCGTGCAACATCAGGATGCTCGGTCGCCCGGCACCGTCGGAGCCGCGATTCCATTCGTCGGCGACCAGGGAGATCCCGTCGACGCCGGCAAACTCCACCGTCTCGGGACTGCTGCTGACGGTATTCATGCGACCTGACGTTACATAGGCCGGTTAAGCACTGTTGCGCGGGTGGACGACGCGGTGAGTTTTCGTCGCCGACGGGGTCTATCAATGGCAGAGACCAACGAGCCATCAAGGAGGCCCCGGACATGCCATCGATCACCCCGTCGTTGTGGTTCGACGACAACCTCGAGGAGGCCGCCCGGTTCTACACCTCGGTGTTCCCCAACTCCCACATCGAGGGCTTCAACCAGACCACCGACGCCGGACCGGGGGAGCCGGGCAGGGTCCTGTCCGGCAGCTTCGTGCTGGACGGCACCCGGTTCATCGGGATCAACGGCGGTCCGCACTTCCACTTCACCGAGGCGGTCTCGTTCACGATCCACTGCAAAGACCAGGACGAGGTGGACTACTACTGGGACCGGCTGACCGACGGGGGCGAGGAATCGCAATGCGGCTGGCTCAAAGACCGCTTCGGGATGAGCTGGCAAATCGTCCCGGACCGGCTCTACGAACTGATCGGCGACCCCGACCGCACGCGGGCGGCGGCCGCCACCAACGCGATGTACGGCATGCGCAAGATCGTCATCGCCGAGCTGGAGCGGGCCGCCGCGCTGCAGCGGTGAAAAGTCCTGGTACAGAGACGGTTTGACCCTCTGTCGACCAGGGTCGGTGCGTCGCGAGGCCGCACAGGTTAGGTTGATCCCTGCGGAGACGTCGAGCAGGGAGTGAACATGGCTGAACCAGGCTGGATCGACGTGACCGGTCCCGCGGGGGACCTCAAGGCCCTCACCTGGGGGCCAGCAGACGGTCCCATCGCGCTGTGCCTGCACGGCTTCCCCGACACCCCCTACGGCTGGCGCAAGGTCGCCCCCCGGCTCGCCGAGGCGGGATGGCGGGTGATCGCGCCCTTCATGCGCGGATACGCGCCGTCGTCGATCCCGATCGACGGCAGCTATCAGGTGGGCGCGCTGATGGACGACGCCCTGCGGGTGCGCTCGGCCGCGGGCGGTACCGAGAACGACGTGGTCATCGGCCACGACTGGGGCGCGATCGCCGGCACCGGCCTGGCCGCCATGCCCGACAGCCCGTTCACGAAGGCGGTGATCATGTCAGTGCCGCCGTCGGCGGCGTTCCGGCGGCGCGGCGGTGGCGCGGGCGAGCGGGGCCGGCACGCCGCCCATCTCGCGCGCCAGGTTTTCCGCAGCTGGTACATCATGTACTTCCAATTGCCTTGGCTGCCCGAGCGTTCCGCGTCCTGGGTGTTGCCGCTGCTGTGGCGGCGGTGGTCGCCCGGTTATCGCGCCGACGAGGACTTGCGTCACGTCGATGCCGCGATCGGGGCGCCGGATAGCTGGCGCGCGGCGCTGGGACCGTACCGCGCCACCATCCGCAACACCCGGCCGACGGCGCGGTATGCCGCATTGAACCAGTTGTGGACCGAAGAACCCGTGCTGCCGTGCCTCTACCTGCACGGTCGCGACGACGGTTGCATGACACCGGCTTTCGCGCGCTGGGCCGAAAAGGTGCTGCCCGCGGGCAGCGAGGTCGGCATCGTCGAACATGCCGGCCATTTCCTGCAGCTCGAGCAGCCCGACAAGGTCGCCGACCTGGTGCTCGGGTTCATCGGCTCACCCGGCTGACACCGTGGCTCGGGCGGGGCACCGGATGGCTGCCGTCGACGCGCAGTTCTACTGGATGTCGGCCAAGATTCCCAGCGACGAGTTCCTGCTCTACGCGTTCGACGGTGCGCCCGCCGACTATGCGCGTGCCGTCGAGCAACTCTGCTCGCGGGCCAACGCCGAGCCGGCGCTGACGATGCGGCTGCGGGACCGAGGCCGGTGGCGCTTCCCGCAGTGGGTGCCGGCGGCCGTCACGGCCGAGCAGGCTGTTCGTCACGACCTCGCCGAGCAGAGCTGGGATGGCGTGCTGGCGGCCGTCGCCGGCTTCGCCGATGACCAGCTGGACGTCCGGCGAATGGCCTGGCGCCTGCACGTCTTCACCCCGGTGGGTGGCATTCCCGGTGTCACCGGGTCGGGTGCCGTCGCGGTGTTGCAGGTCGCCCACGCGCTGGCCGACGGCGCCCGCTCCGCGGCGATGGCGGCGTGGCTGTTCGGCCGACCGGGGCCGGTGCCCGAGGTGCCCAAACCACGGCCGGGCTTTCTGCCCTGGCGAGCCGTGCAGGCGGCGCGCACCCATCGCCGGCTGGAGCGCGACATCCGCGCGGGGCTGGTGGCCCCCGGCGCCGGGTCGCGTCCGCTGCTGCCGACGAATGCGCGTCCCGAGGGCGCCCGCGCGGTGCGGACGTTGGTACGACACCGTTCGCAGCTGCCCGGCCCCACCATCACGGTCGGCGTGCTGAGCGCGGTGGCGCAGGCCCTGTCCGATCTGCTTGACGGGCAATGCGATTCGCTGGGCGCCGAGGTTCCGATGGCTAAACCCGGTGCGGCGCGGGCGCACAACCACTTCGGCAACATCGTGGTGGGGCTGTACCCGCAGCTGGGGCCGGACGCGCGCGCCGAGCGGATCGCGGCCGACCTGGCCAACGGCCGGCGCCGCTTCGAGCACCCGGCCACCCGGGCCGCCGACCGCGCGTTCGCGGCGGTGCCGGCCGGGTTGCTGCGTTGGGGCATCGAACAATTCGATGTCGAGGCGCGCGCGACGCAAGTGTCGGGCAACACCGTGCTGTCCAGCGTCAACCGCGGGGCGGCCGATCTGAGTTTTGGCGGCGCCCGGGTGGTGCTGACGTCGGGATACCCGGCGCTGTCGCCGATGATGGGGCTGACGCACGGTGTGCACGGCATCGGCGACACCATCGCGATCAGCGTGCACGCGGCGGCCTCGGCCGTGCCCGACGTCGACGCCTACCTGGCGCTGCTCGATGCGGCGCTCTAGCTACTGCGCGTCGCCGGATCTAGCCGCCTCTTCGCGGGTCAGGCCGGCGGCGACGATCAGCTCTTCGTGCAGCTCGAACCACACCGTGTGGTAGGAGTCGATCAACGGCCGGGTCAGCCAGGTGGTCTCCCCGGCCTTGATTTTGTCCAGTGCCGCAACCAGTTTGGCCGCGTAGGCGCTCAGCCGCGGCAGTTGAGCCGCGGCGGCCTCGATGATTGGCATCGTGCGGGCGTGCACGTCGTCGAGGCGGGCCAGCACCGCGGTGTCGTAGGCGGTGTCGTCGTGGGCATTGGGAACGCCGTCCGGTCCGCCCTTGAGCTGCCAATCCGTCACCAACCGCTTGAAGTCGGCGTTCACGGCGCGGAAGTCGTCGTAGGCGGTGGCCATCGCGTTTGTGTCGATGCCCTTGCGTTCCTCGGCGAGCAGCGCCGCCAGCCGGTCGGTCCCGCTGAGGGTGATCCGCAACGTAGGGCCTTCGGTCAGCAGTCCCGCGGCAGTCAGCCGCTCGACAACCGGGGCGATGTCGGCAAGGTCGGCACCGAGCGTCGCGGCCAGGTCGGCGGGAGTCACCCGTCCTTTGAGCCGAACCCCTTGCAGCACAGCCAATTCGGTCACGATGCGGATCCCGGTGTCAGGCGCAGCGCGGTCAGCATCACGATCAACGGCGTCGCCGACACCACGTCCGCCTGCCCGCTGTTCAGTGCGGCGCGCACCGCGGCCTCGGAGCTGTCGTCCAGTCGCATGTGGTCGCCCGCGGCGTGGGCACGCAGCGGGCTGATCCGCCGTGCGATGTCGGCCAGTTCGCGCAGTTCGGGCGTGTCGTCTTCCGACCACGCGGACAGGCTCAGATTGCCCTCGCGCACTTCGCCTTCGGCGCCGTCGACGGTGATGTGCTTGCCGGCCAGCGCTGCCGCGACCCCCTGGCCGCAACCCACCACCGCCACCCGGCCCAGTTCGCGGCTGACCACCGCCGCATGGCTGGAGGCGCCGCCGACCTCGGTGACGATGCCCTGCGCGGCCAGCATGCCCGATACGTCTTCGGGCCGGGTGTGATCGCGCACCAGGATCACGCGCTCGCCGCGATCGGCGGCGCGCAGCGCTTCGTCGACATCGGTGTACGCCGTGCCGGACGCCACGCCCGGGCACGCCGGTAATCCCTTGGCCAATAGCGGTGCCGCCAAACGTATTTCGGGCTGCAACGCCGGTTGCAGCAGGGCTTGGACGTGCGCCGGGGTCACGCGCCGCAATGTCTCCGCGTCATCGATGAGTCCCTCGTGCCGCAGCTGCAGCGCCGTGCGCACCGCCGCCTGTGCCGAGCGTTCCGCCGCTCGCGTCTGCAACAGCCACAGCATGCCGTCCTCGACGGTGAACTCGATCTCCTGGATGTCGGAGTCGAGCCGTTCCAAGGCACGGGCGGCACCGATCAGGTCGTCGTAGACGGCCGGCTGTTCGTCACGCAGCGCGGCGATCGGTTCGACATCGACCGACCCCGACACCACGTCGTCGCCCTGGCCGCCGGGCAGCCATTCGCCGAACGGTTCGTTGTCGCCGGTGATCGGATTGCGGGAAAAGAACGCCCCTGCACCGGAATTGGGACCATGGTTGCCGAACACCATCGCCTGCACGACCACGGCGGTGCCGTGCTGATCGTCCATTCCGTAGTGGGCGCGATAGGCGACCGCACGGGGTGAATTCCACGAGGCGAATACCGCCTCGATGGCGGCGCGCAACTGCGCGTACGGGTCCGACGGCACCGATTCGTGCTCGGCGACGCCGACGATGCGCCGATACATGTTTGCGAACCGCCGGTGAGTGTCGCGGGCGAACGCTTGGTCACCGGTGGCCGCCAGCGCCTGCTCGACGTCATCGTTGATGCCGAGGTCCAGGATGGTGTCCATCATGCCCGGCATGGACTGGGTGGCTCCGGAGCGCACGCTGACCAACAGGGGATGCGGGCCCCGGCCGAACGTGCGTGCGGTCTGCGCCTCCAGCCAGCGCATCCGGTCGAGCACGTCGTCCCAGACGGCGTCCATGGTCGCCGCGGGATCGGCGAGATACCGCAGGCCCACCGCGGTGGTGATGCAGAACGCCGGCGGCACCGGCAGGTTGTGCCGGCGCATCGCCTCGATGCCGTGGCCCTTGTTGCCCAGCAGCTCCCGCGGGTGGCTCGATGCGCCGTCCAGCAACACCACGGAGTGCTCGGTAGGCGCAGACCCACGGCCGCGTGACGCATTGCGGTGGGCGCCGCTGCCTGGTGCGGTGCCAGCCGTGGTGCACCCCCTTGGTGGTGTGGCTACTGATCGGGCCGACGTCGGAACGCCCGCTATGTTCCCACACGGACCAGCGGATTAAGCGACGTAGCTGCTCGGCGGCTCTTGTGGTGCCGCCCGGCCCATGATCTAGGTTTACAGTTATGACTTCATATGACACGTTCCATGACGTCGGAGTGCTGATCCTGCGGCTGGTGTTGGGCGTGACGCTGGCCGCGCATGGCTACAACAAGTTCTTCGGCGGTGGCCGCATCCCGGGCACCGCGCGCTGGTTCGAGAGCATCGGCATGAAGCCCGGCAAGTTCCACGCCACCGTGGCGGCGACCACGGAAATGACCGCCGGATTGGGCCTGGCCGCCGGATTTCTGACCCCGATCCCAGCGGCGGGCTTCGTCTCGCTCATGATCGTCGCGGCCTGGACGGTGCACCGCGCCAACGGCTTCTTCATCGTCAAGGAGGGCTGGGAGTACAACCTGGTGCTGGCGCTCAGCGCGGTGGGCGTGGCCACGCTGGGCGCGGGCAAGTACAGCCTGGACTACCTGGTCTTCGGGAAGAGCTGGATGGACGGCTGGCAGGGCCTGGTGATCTCGGCGGGGTTGGGCCTGGCCGGCGCCATCGGCCAGTTGGCGATCTTCTACCGCCCGCCGGCTAAGCAAGCCAGTTGATCTCGCCGCTGCCGTCGATAGCCGTGGCGACGCGCTGCACTGCTTTCTCGACGCGCGGCGCGCGCGACAAGGAGTTAAACTCACCGCCGTAGCTCTTTGCCCAGCAAAGGAGACACCCATGGCCCGCCTGCGTTCCCGACTGGCCCGCGCGGGCGTGGTTACCGCCTTGACCGGTCTGACCGCCACTGGGTTAGCCACGACGGCTGCGGCAGATTCCGCCACTCCCGCCAATAATCCGGTGGACGTGCAAACGCTGATGAGCCACCTCTCGGGCGGCTACACCCCCGCCGACTGCCACCCCGCCGGCGCGCACTCCGCCCTGGCGGTGGCCGCGGTCAACTGCGACAACTACAGTCACGATCCCGGTGGCCCCTGGAACGCGGATTACCTGCTGTACGCCAACACCGACGATTTGAATGCCGACTTCCAGCGGGGCCTCGCGGAGGACCCGCAGACTCCGGCGCAACCGTTCCCGGATGGCACGAAGGGGCCTACCCAATGGGATCGCGGCGGGCACAACGGGTCGGTGGTGTTCCTCAGCGCTGGCCAAGATGATGGCGTCTATCTGGTCTGGACAGACATCCCGGCACGGATGCTAGTAGTCGCCGAGCAGGGCATCGCCCCGGAGAGCACCCAAGCCGCCCTGTACGACTGGTGGCAGGCCGAGGGCGTTCGCTGATCGAGTTCGCGGGACTGTGGAGGGTGGTCGAATGTCGGGCCGGATAGAGCTACTCAGAGTGCGCCACCGCGGCATAACGCCGCGCTCTGGCTCTGTACATTCAGCAGGAAAAATTAGGAACGGTGCCATGGCGAATCGAACTGGCAGAGCCGCGGCGTGCGTTGGTGCTGCCGTACTTGCACTGGCGCTCGGCGGTGTCGGTGGTGCAGGTATGCCGCGCACCAACGCCGCCCCTGCGCCGATTGCCGCCCCTGCGCCGATTGCGGCCCCGACGCCCGCATCGCCGGACGGCGTTTGCTGTGCCGATGCCGCCCAACCCCAAGCAAGCGGCTCGGACTGCATAATCGGCCTGAACTGCGGCCAAATTCGGCCTCGTCCTCGCCGGACGGCGCCGGCGCCCCCTCCTCCGCCTCCTCCTCCGCAGCAATAATCGCGGTGGGCCCTGCCCGCGCCACGTTTGACCGTGCGAGCTTTACGTCGCGTCGTCGCCATCCTCGACCAGCAAGTTTTCCGGGTGATGGAAGGTGTTGGTGCGGGGTTGGCCGCGGTCGAGATGGGGCGGCGGTATCCATTCGGTATCGCCGTTGGCGCGTTTTCGGGTCGTCCAGCCCTTCTCGAGAAGCCGGTGGTGGGGTCCGCAGGCCAGGGTGAGTTG
>NZ_MBEI01000008.1 GCF_001953985.1 Mycobacterium colombiense | reverse complement strand
ACCTGGTTGATCAACTGGTGCCTGGGAGCCTGGAGTTTGCGAGTTTCACATTCGAATATCTCCAACAGCGCCAGACGCTCCGGGTTGGTCAACTCCTCATACGAATGCCCCTGGAAAAAGACACCGCCGCGCGCAGCGACTCGACGGCCGCCCCGATGTCCCCACGAGTACTCGAAAACATGTTCGAATAGTATGCCCCGCCACCGACAAAACCCGCCCCACTGAAACCACTGAAACCAAAGAGGCGCAAGTGATTTCGGCACGCCACCGCGCCGGCACTCATCGGCGGCCCACCCCCTCTTGCGCTGCCGAGAACAATGGGTCCAAGTGGCGACTGCGCTGCGGCACGGTGCCCGGATGGATCAGAGGTGGGTGAGAGCCATGGCCTCGTTGCTCATGGCCTGCGGCGGGTTCCTGTTCGCCGTCCTATGGATGGACTTGATTTTCGATGTCCAAGTTCTCCGCTACCGGAAGGCCTCGACCGAACTACCCGAGCCCGTGCTCGCGTCCATCGCGGCGTACTACCACCGCGCGACCACCACGTCGCGCCCGATGAACCGCCTGATCGCGCTTGTCATGCTCACGTTGCTGGGAACGCTCGTGCTGCAGGCCGCGCGCGGACACGACCCAGGCTGGCTGCTGGTGACCTCGGCCCCGATCGCCGGCATCCCGACCATGTTGGCGTTGACGCACACCGTTCCCGATGCGATCCAACTCGGGCGCCGCGCGGACAGCCCATCCGAGCAGACGCGCCTGGCACGATCGATCTGCCGGGACCATCTGCTATCCGCCGCCTGCATGCTCGCGTTTCTCATCCTGTGGGTGGCGACCAGCGTTGCGATCTGACCTGCACGACGGGGCGTAGTAATAGGGCGCAGGTCAGGACCCGCTGGCCACGTCAGTGAGCTACGTACTAAACTAGAACACGTTCCAATTCGGCGAGCTCCCAGGAGTTGTAATGCACACCCCTATCTGCGACGAACTCGGGATCGAGTTCCCGATTTTCGCCTTCACCCACTGCCGCGACGTCGTCGTGGCGGTCAGCAAGGCCGGGGGGTTCGGCGTGCTCGGAGCTGTCGGCTTCACGCCCGAGCAACTGGAGATCGAACTCAACTGGATTGACGAGAACATCGGCGACCACCCCTACGGCGTCGACATCGTGATTCCGAACAAGTACGAGGGCATGGACTCGAACCAGTCCGCCGAAGAGCTGGCCGAGACACTGCGCAAGATGGTGCCACAGGAGCACCTGGACTTCGGCAAGAAGATCCTCGCCGACCACGGCGTGCCGGTCGAGGACAGCGACGGCGACACGTTGCAGCTCCTCGGCTGGACCGAGGCGACGGCCACGCCGCAAGTGGAGGTGGCGCTCAAGCACCCCAAGGTGAAGATGATCGCCAACGCGCTGGGCACCCCGCCGGCCGACATGATCAAGCACATCCACGACGCCGGGCTCAAGGTCGCCGCGCTGTGCGGCTCGCCCTCGCAGGCGCGCAAGCACGCCGACGCGGGCGTCGACATCATCATCGCCCAGGGCGGTGAGGCCGGCGGGCACTGCGGCGAGGTGGGCTCGATCGTGCTGTGGCCGCAGGTCGTCAAGGAGGTCGCCCCCGTCCCCGTGCTCGGCGCGGGCGGCATCGGCAGCGGGCAGCAGATCGCCGCCGCCTTGGCGCTGGGTTGCCAGGGCGCGTGGACCGGTTCGCAGTGGCTGATGGTCGAGGAATCCTCGAACACCCCGGTGCAGCAGGCGGCCTACGTCAAGGCCGGCAGCCGCGACACCGTGCGCAGCCGCTCGTTCACCGGCAAGCCGGCCCGCATGCTGCGCAACGACTGGACCGAGGCCTGGGAGGCGCCGGACAACCCGAAGCCGCTCGGAATGCCGTTGCAGTACATGGTTTCCGGCATGGCCGTGCGGGCGACGAACCGGTACCCCAACGAATCGGTCGACGTGGCGTTCAACCCCGTCGGACAGGTGGTCGGTCAGTTCTCGAAGGTGGAGAAGACCTCGACCGTCATCGAGCGCTGGGTGCAGGAGTACCTGGAAGCGACCAACAAGCTGGACGAACTCAACGAGGCCGCCTCCGTTTAACGCGTGCCTAGACGTCGTCGACTTCGTCGCGGCCGGTGAACACTTCCTTCGTCCGGTCCAGTGCGTACGTGCCGATGTCGATCGAATTCTGAACGATGCCGCTGGCGCCCCCGGCGAGGTCGCCGCGGATGATGTCGCCGGCGTGTTCGACGATGTCCGAGGCTTTCTCGACGGCGTTGGTCGCGATGTCCCTCGCCGCGTCGACTGCATCTCTGGGGTTGAAGGCCATCTCGAGTCTCCTTTTGTGGCAGGGCGGTCGCTTCGACTCTAGACGGGGTCGCGCACCATTTCTCGTCGGCGTCGCGACCTAGTAGTGCACCAGCGAACGCCAGTAGTCCTCGGGAATTTCGGCCCAGAGCGCATTATTCGCGCCAGCCCGATGGCCATCGCGATGCCCAGCAGTCCCAGCCACAGCCCGGCCAGTGCGATGACGCCCCACAGCACGGCGGTGACCGTGGGCCACGGCGAGAGCACCGCGAGCACCGGCGCGAAGAAGAACCCCGTGCCGATGTACCACGCCGACCCGGCGCGATCGGAGGTCAGCACGAAACGCAGCCAGCGCGGAATCGCGGCTGTGGCCTGCTCGCGTTCGCGCATCGTCGTTATCCCGAAGGCGGGAAGAACCCTGCGCCGGTGAACCATCCCTCTTGCCACCCCTGGGCTCCCAGGCAGAGCATCGGCAGCCCGCGGTCCGACTGTGCCGCCGCCTGCGGCCCCGGGCACTTGGCGCCGGCCTGCTGGACGCCGTAAAGCGGATACGAGATCACCCAGTACCCGGTGGTGGCCGCCGGGAACTGGTTGGGCGGCGGGAAGTGGCAGGCCTCGGCCTGGCCGCTGGGGCCGCGTCCGAAGATGAAGCTCTCGTAGTTGTCACACGGCGCACCCAGCGAGGCTTGATAGTTCATGCCCGGCACGTCGCCGTCATATCCGGCGGCCGCGCACGGTGCCAAGCCGATCGTGATGCCCGCTATCGAAGCGGCGCTGAGCAGTTCCCGAATCATGTCCTACCCCGCCTGTCGTCGCCGGTGACCTGCACCAAAGCATATCGGTCGGGCCGCCGGCCACAAGACCGTTCCGGCTTGCGACCGCGATCCCGGGCCTAGACCGGCTCCTCGGTGAAAAAACGCCGGTGAAGAACACGTTCCAATTCGCACCCGGGGATCTTGCGTCAATGCTTCCCAACCAAGGTGCGGCAGTGGTTTCCTTGCACAAGGACGACTAGACCACTTCGTCATCGAGGAGCGGGCCATGCCAACCGTCGAGCCAACCGTCGAGCAAACAGCCAAGCCGGTCCCCAATCTGCCTCCCGGCTTCGACTTCACCGACCCGGACATCCACGCCGAGCGACTCCCGGTGGAAGAACTGGCCGAGCTGCGCCGGACCGCGCCGATCTGGTGGAACGAACAACCAGACGGGGTGGGCGGATTCGATGACGGCGGCTTCTGGGTGGTGTCCAAGCACAAGGACGTCAAAGAGATTTCGCGGCGCAGCGACGTGTTCTCCAGCCTGGAGAACACCGCCCTGCCCCGATACAAAGAGGGCACGGTGCGCGAGCAGCGCGAGACGGGCAAGTTCGTGTTGCTCAACATGGACGCCCCGCAGCACACCCACCTCCGCAAAATCATTTCGCGCGGATTTACCCCCCGCGCCGTCGAACTCCTCCGCGATGACCTGAACGAGCGCGCACGACGCATCGTCGCGGCCGCGGCGGCCGAGGGTTCCGGCGACTTCGTCGAACAGGTGTCCTGCGAGCTGCCGCTGCAGGCGATCGCCGGGCTGATGGGGGTGCCGCAAGAGGACCGCATGAAGCTGTTCCACTGGTCGAACGAAATGGTGGGCGATCAGGATCCCGAGTTCGCCCGCAACGACGCGATGGGCGCCTCGGTCGAACTGATCACCTACGCGATGCAGATGGCCGCCGACCGTAAGCAGAACCCCGGGGACGACATCGTCACCAAGCTGATCGAGGCCGACGTCGACGGGCACAAGCTCTCCGACGACGAGTTCGGCTTCTTCGTGATCCTGCTGGCCGTCGCGGGCAACGAGACCACCCGCAACTCGATCACCCAGGGCATGATGGCCTTCACCGACTTCCCGGATCAGTGGGAGCTGTACAAGCGCGAGCGCCCCGTCACCACCGCCGACGAGATCGTGCGCTGGGCGACACCGGTCACCTCATTCCAGCGGACCGCCCTGGAGGATTACGAGTTGTCCGGCGTGCAGATCAAGAAGGGCCAGCGGGTCGTAATGGTCTATCGCTCAGCCAATTTCGACGAGGAGGTGTTCGACGACCCGTTCACCTTCAACATCCTGCGGGACCCCAACCCGCACGTAGGCTTCGGTGGCACCGGCGCGCACTACTGTCTCGGGGCCAACCTGGCGCGGATGACCATCGACCTGATGTTCAATGCGATCGCCGACGCCATGCCCGATCTGGAATCAGCGGGCAAGCCCGAACGACTCCGGTCGGGCTGGCTCAACGGAATCAAGCACTGGCAGGTCGACTATCACACCAACGGTGCCGAGAAATGCCCTGTCGCGCATCAAGCGCAGGGGTGACAAGCTAGGGACATGCCCACTCATCGAGCCGTCCATGTCCCGTCCGCAGGTGCAGCTTTGGAGCTGGTCGACGCCGAAACCAAACCACCGGGTCGCGACGAGGTACGGCTGACGGTCGCTGCGTGCGGCATCTGCGGCACCGACGCGCACTTCATCAATGGCGGGTTCCCCGGCATGTCCTGGCCGCTGACTCCCGGGCATGAAATCGCCGGCAAGATCGCCGAGCTAGGCGATGGAGTACAGGATTTCGCGATCGGTGACCGTGTCGCGGTCGGGTGGTTCGGCGGTTGTTGCCACCGCTGCAACCAATGCCGTAAGGGCCAGTTCATTCACTGCGAGAACGGCAAGGTGCCGAGTTGGCAGTATCCCGGTGGATACGCGGAGTCGGTGACCGTGCCGGTGAGCGCGCTCGCCCGCATCCCGGACGAGCTTTCCGACGCCGACGCCGCCCCGATGGGTTGTGCCGGCGTGACCACCTACAACGCCTTGCGCCACACCAAGGCGCTGCCCGGCGATCGGGTGGCGATTCTCGGTGTCGGTGGACTGGGCCACCTCGGCGTGCAGTTCGCCCGGGCGATGGGCTTCGAAACCATCGCGATCAACCGCGGTACCGGCAAGGCCGACGACGCCCGGAAGCTCGGCGCCCATCACTACATCGACTCCACCGCAAACGATCCCGCCGAGGCGCTGAAGGATCTTGGCGGCGCGACCGTTGTCCTGGCCACCGCCGGCAATTCAAAAGCCATGGCCGCCACGGTCGGCGGCATACTCCCCCAGGGTGAATTGGTCACCATCGGGGTCACGCCCGAGCCGCTGCCGATCAGCCCGGTGCAGCTGATAACGCCGGGCGTCAGCATCGTCGGCCATCCCTCCGGGACGGCGAAGGACGTCGAAGACACGATGCATTTCGCCGTCTTGTCCGGCGTGCGGGCGTGGATCGAGGAACTTCCGCTGTCGCAGGCCAAGGAGGGCTATGCGGCACTGGAAGAGGGTCGGGCGCACTACCGCACCGTTTTGACCATGTGACACAGTCGGTTCGTGACTTCCGACGAAAACTCGGTGTGGACGATCGGTCCGGCCGACGGTGAATTGTTGTTGCACACCGGTGTTGCCGGCAGGGCGGCACGGATGGGTCATCGTCTGACCATCGCGATGACGCGCTGGCGCGCCACCGTAAAATGGGCCGATTCCCGGCCCGTCAGCGCGGAGCTCGTCGTCGAGACCGATTCGTTCGAGGTGCTGCGTGGCGCCGGCGGCGTCAAGGGGCTGTCCGGGAGCGAGAAGGCATCGGTGCGCTCCAACGCGCTGAAGTCATTGTCCGCCAGTCGATTCCCCGAAATCCGCTACTCCGCAGACGTCATCGAGGACATCGACGACGAGTACCGCCTGACTGGCACGCTGGAAATCCGGGGAGAGTCACGAGACCACGTGATCGAGGTGTACACAAAAGATCTCGGGGACTCATGGCGGATGTCGGTCGAATCCACCATCCGTCAGTCCGACTACGGCATCAAGCCCTACTCGGTGCTGATGGGTTCGGTCCAAGTCGCCGACGAGGTGTCTTTGACGTTCTCCGCGGTTCGCGCCCAAGGCAATTGAGCGCTACCCGCCCGGCGTCGGAAGAAAAATCAGGGCTGCGACTCGCGCGGGGCTGAATCTGCGGCCGGCTCGCCGGTGTCACCGGGAATGTGCTCCAGCACCCGGGTCAGGTACGGCTGTCGGTCGCCGCCGGCGCCCGGCTGCTCTTCCGGAGGGCTCGGCTCCGAAACCGGTTCCCCGGCAGGCGGCTTGGCCTGAGGAGCCGCCGGCTTGGTCGGTGGGGCCGCTGGAAGCGGCGCGACGGCCGTGATCGCCTCGGCGATCTGTGGTGTCGGCGGGTGGGTCGCGTGCCTCGGTGCGGGCGCCGCGCTGGCGGGGCCGACGTGAATCCCCACCGCGAGTGACACCGAGCCGACGAAGGTGATGGCACCGGCCGCCAGCGCGGTCACAGCCCCGGAGTAGGACAACTGCCGCTTGTGGGCGGGCGCCGGCACGGGTTCGCTGACGTGCTCCACCAGCTGATCGTCGGTGAACTCGGTGCTGCGGGCCGCGGACAGCGCGGCACCGCGCGCGATGGTCACCTGGGCCATGGACTGCACGAAAACCGGGACCGGCAAAGTCTTTTCGAGCTGCCAGGAGAGTCCGTCGACGTCGCTGTGGCCGCCGACCACCACGACGCCGCCCGGCTGCCATCCGTCGCGCTCGAACATGCCGGTCAGCCAGCGGGTCAGACCGTCGAAGCCGCCGCGGACGTGCTTGGTCGCGGTCTGGGTCTCCCCGTCGTGCGTGTCGACCATGACGACGGTCGTCGCGTCGTGGTCGAGGATGCAGACCGCCGTCTGCTCGTAGCCGATGACGGGGGCGATCGCCTGAGCCAACGTCTCGACGGCGTCGGAAAACCGGATTGGCACGACGTTGTCGAATCCCGCGTCGGTCAACGCCTCCAGCACCAGCGCGGCCTGTGCGGATGCATCGTCGTTCCAGGTCACCCCGATGACACGCAGGCGGTGATCGCTTGCCGCCGCCGCCGTGTCGACCCGCAATACCTCGTCTACTACCTGCTCCGCGGTACCCACGGCGTGAACGCCGTGGCCAGCCCGCAGCGCCAGCTCCTGGTGATCCAGGATGGTGCCGTCCGCGCCGTGCCCTTCAGCGAGGACCCAACCAACCGTGGTCGGCGTCACTGACAGGCCAAGAACCGTGTCCAAATCTATGCCCCAATCGGTCCCGCGCCCGACCCCTCAGCCGCACCGACGCGCACCATGAAGCCGCAGGTGCGGTGATTCGTGAGAGCCGGAACAGACACGGGATTGCGTGGTCTTCGTCGGCTTGCTTCGAGAGAGCCTACGCGGTCGGCGCAAGTCCGGCTGCCCCGGTCGGCCATCGCCTGGGAATCGCCAGATGAACGGGGCGGCGCCGGCAACCGCGGGTGCGACCGCCGACCTGCCACCGAGTTGGGCGGTGGCCGTTCGCCGGCAAAAGCCACATCGATTTATCGGCCGAGAAAATACTTATCGGTGTCGCGGTTGCATGGCGAACGCCTTCAAACGGTCAAAGATGCGACACGCAGCTGTCCGGTGGCGACCCGCGCCCAAATCCGGTGCGGGCTTCATTTCGGGTGCTTTCTATAACGTGGGTCATCGCGGGGGTGCTCGGCGCACACCCCGCCCGAGGGGCGGGGCTGCCTGGCGTTTCATGACGCGACGGGTTGGACCCTCGCCGAGCGGGTACGCGTGGCCTGTCGCCGCCCGGGTGTGCCAGGTGGCGAAATTATGAGGTGAAAAGAGATGCCGAAACGAGACGCGTTCGCGTCCCAATCGACATTTCGCGGACTCACACGGTAAATTCCTGTGAGACCACGATCACACTGACCACATCGACAAGGGGCAGGTATGACAGATCTGAGCGAGAAGGTCCGGGCCTGGGGGCGCCGGCTTTTGGTCGGCACAGCGGCGGCAGCCACACTGCCGGGCCTGATCGGTCTTGCCGGCGGCGCCCCGACAGCGAACGCTTTTTCGCGTCCGGGTCTGCCCGTCGAGTACCTGCAGGTGCCGTCCGCGGGAATGGGCCGCAACATCAAGGTCCAGTTCCAGAGCGGCGGCAACGGTTCTCCCGCGGTGTATCTGCTGGACGGTCTGCGGGCCCAGGACGACTACAACGGCTGGGACATCAACACACCGGCGTTCGAGTGGTACTACAAGTCGGGCCTGTCGATCGTCATGCCGGTCGGCGGCCAGTCCAGCTTCTACGCCGACTGGTACGGTCCGGCGTGCGGTAAGGCCGGCTGCCAGACGTACAAGTGGGAGACCTTCCTGACCAGCGAACTGCCCGGGTATCTGGCCTCCAATAAGAGCGTCAAGTCCAACGGCAGCGCCGCGGTCGGTATCTCGATGTCCGGCTCCTCAGCGCTGATCTTGGCCGTGAACCACCCGGGACAGTTCATCTACGCCGGCTCGCTGTCGGCCCTGATGGACCCCTCCCAGGGGATGGGGCCCTCCCTGATCGGTCTCGCAATGGGCGATGCCGGCGGCTACAAGCCCGACGCCATGTGGGGGCCGTCGAGCGACCCGGCCTGGGCGCGCAACGATCCGACCCTTCAGGTCGGGGCGCTGGCCGGTAACAACACCCGCCTCTGGGTCTACTGCGGTAACGGGACGCCGTCTGAGTTGGGTGGGGCGAACATGCCCGCCGAGTTCCTGGAGAACTTCGTCCGGAGCAGCAACCTGAAGTTCCGGGATGCCTACAACGCTGCCGGTGGCCACAACGCCGTGTTCAACTTCGACGCCAATGGGACTCACAGCTGGGAGTACTGGGGAGCCCAGCTCAACGCCATGAAGCCCGACCTGCAGGGCGCCCTCGGCGCCACCCAGGGCGGCGGCGGATAACCCTTCGCCCGGCTCGTTCACTACTGCGCCTGACAACTTCGTCAGGCGCAGTAGTGCGTTAAGGGGACGACAGCCCGGGGGTTTCGTCGTCCGGGGTGACAAATGATCACGGTGACGGCACCCGTCGGAGCGTCTAGGCCAGCGCCGCGTCACCGACACGCGAGAATCATCGTCATGCACCGCAGCGTTCGCCGGCCCCGCGTGGCCGCGGCCGCGCGCTGCGGTGCCGTGATCGGCGGCCTGGCGATGCTGGTGGCGCCGGTTCGGGCCGACCCGGCGAGCCCGTTGACCCCCTTGGTCGACGCCGCCGCGCAGCGGCTGAAGGTTGCCGAGCCTGTCGCCGCCTACAAATGGAACCAGCACGGCGCCATCGAAGACCCAGCCCGCGTCCAGCAGGAGCTGGCCAGGCTGGGCGACGAGGCCGACGCCGAACACGTCGACCGCGACTACGTCGCCCGGGTTTTCACCGACCAGATCGGTGCCACCGAGGCCATCGAATACAGCCGGTTCGCGGACTGGAAGCTGAACCCGGCAAGCGCACCGGCCGACTCGCCGGACCTGTCGGCGTCGCGGTCATCGATCGACGCATTCAACCGGACGATGCTGACCCAGATTTTGGCCAACTGGAACCTGCTGCATTCGCCGGATTGTGCAACGCAACTCGACGCCGCGCGAAGCGGCGTCATCCGGGATCGTCAGCTCGACAGCCTGTACCAAAAGGCCCTGTCATCAGCGACGCAGTCTTATTGCCAGCAATAACTTAATTTTTCCTCACCGATTTCTAACGGTCCGATTTGGCCTGCCGATAAGGCGGTTTCCGCAGATAGATGGCATATCTCGCGCCATTTTCGAATAGGTAACGCTTTGGCCACACGCGCCGAAATCCCGGACATGAAGAATCTCTGCAAGCTTCTCGTCAAGTCCATCGCGGTCGGCGGGTTCGTTGCAGCATCGATGGCTTCGTCCACGGGTGTGGTGAGCGCGGATGCCGCTCCCAACTGGGACGCGATCGCTCAATGCGAATCCGGAGGCAACTGGCATGCCAACACCGGAAACGGGAATTACGGTGGACTGCAATTCAAACCAGCCACCTGGGCCCGCTACGGCGGCGTCGGCAACCCGGCGACCGCATCCAGGGAGCAGCAAATCGCCGTGGCCAACCGTGTTTTCGCCGAAGAGGGCGTCGAGCCCTGGCCAAAGTGCGGTGCGCAATCCGGCCTGCCAATCGGTTGGTACTCGCACCCGGCCCAGGGCATCAAGCAGATCATCAACGGGTTGATCCAGGCGGCCGTCCCGCACTGATGAAAGGCACCTGCGGTCTATGTCCCAGCGCCTAGCTGTGTTTGGATCAGCCCATGGAAGGTTCGGCGACTGTTCATATGGCGGCGCCTGCGGCCAAGATCTGGGATCTCATCGCAGACGTCCGCAACACCGGAAAGTTCTCCCCGGAAGTTTTTGAAGCCGAGTGGCTGGGCGGCGCGACCGGCCCGGCGCTCGGCGCGAAATTCCGCGGCCACGTCAAGCGCAACGAGATGGGCCCGGTGTACTGGACGACGTGCAAGGTCACCGCGTGTGAACCGGGTCGCGAATTCGGCTTCACGGTGCTGCTCGGTGACAGGCCGGTCAACAACTGGCACTACCGCCTGGCGCCCAGCGGCGGCGGGACCGACGTCACCGAGTCGTTTCGGCTCAACCCGGCACCGTGGCTCGGCGTGTACTGGCTGTTCGGCGGTTTTCTGCGCAAGCGCCGCAACGTCCGCGACATGACCAAGACGCTGATCCGCATCAAAGACGTGGTCGAGGCGGGCTGACGCGCGTGAAATCGGTCTTCATCACCGGGGCGGGCAGCGGCATGGGCCGCGAGGGAGCAAAGCTGTTCCACGCCAAGGGTTGGCGCGTGGGCGCGGTCGACCGTAACGAGGCCGGCCTGACGACCCTGAGCGACGAACTCGGTGGCGATCGGCTGTGGACCCGCGCGGTCGATGTGACGGATAAGGCGGCCCTCGACGGCGCCCTGGCCGACTTCTGCGCCGGCAACGCCGGTGGCGGCCTGGACATGATGTGGAACAACGCCGGCATCGGCGAGTCCGGCTGGTTCGAGGACGTGCCCTACGACGCCGCGATGCGCGTCGTCGACGTGAACTTCAAGGCGGTACTGACCGGCGCCTACGCCTCGCTGCCCTACCTCAAGAAAACCCCCGGCAGCCTGATGTTTTCGACGTCGTCGTCCTCGGGGACCTATGGCATGCCGCGCCTGGCCGTCTACTCGTCCACCAAGCATGCGGTCAAAGGTTTGACCGAGGCTCTGAGTGTGGAATGGCAGCGGCACGGGGTGCGCGTCGCCGACGTGCTGCCGGGCCTGATCGACACCGCCATCCTCACGACGACGACCAACCACTCCGACGACGGCCGTGCACCCATGACGGCCGAGCAACTGCGGGCCAGCGCGCCTAAGAAGGGCATGCTTCGGTTGATGCCGGCAAGCAGTGTGGCCGAAACGGCGTGGCAGGCTTACCACAATCACAAGCGGTTGCATTGGTATGTGCCGAAGAGCATTCGCCTGATTGACTTTTTCAAAGGTCTGAGTCCGGAATTCGTGCGACGCAGCATCGTCAAGTCCCTACCCAAGCTGGCGCCGAAGCAACAATAAGGAGGTCGGCTGATGCAAAATCGGTTGCCCACAGTCGCTTTGGTCCTGGCGGCGGTCGTCGTCAGCGTCGCGGGGTGCAGCGCGGCGCAGACGACACCGCGCCGGGCGGCCCGTCTGACCATCGACGGCGCCACCCACACGACGCGTCCCCCGGCGTGCCACCAGGACCAGATGTACCGCAGCATCAACATCGGCGACCGCGATGGCGGAGTCGAGGCGGTGGTGCTGCTCAGCGGTTATCGGGTGATGCCGCAGTGGGTGAAGATCCGCAATGTCGACGGCTTCACCGGCAGCTTCTGGCAAGGCGGGGTGGGAGACGCGCACGTCGACCTCACCAACGACGCGTACACCATCACGGGCAGCGCGTACGGCATCAACAGCAGCAACCCCAACAAAGTGGTGACCACCGACTTCAAGATCGTCGCGCAGTGCTGACTCCCGAGGTGGTCGGAGCCTAGGCTCGAAACGACACCCGGACGAGGGAGGGGCCAGTGAAGGAACGATTGCACTGGTTCGCGATGCACGGCTTCATCCGGGGAGTCGCCGCGCTCGGGGCCTGGCGCGGTGAGGTCCAGGCCAGGCTGATCGCGGATCCGGCGGTGGCCGCCGACCCGGTCCCCTACTACGACGAGGTCCGCGCCCGGGGCAAGCTGGTGAAGGGCCGCGTCTCCTATCTGACGGCGGATCACGCGCTCGCCCACGAGCTGCTGCGGTCCGATGACTTCCGGGTGCTGATCTTCGGATCGAACCTGCCGGCGCCGCTGCGGTGGCTGGAGCGCCGCACCCGCGACGACCTCCTGCACCCACTGCGGGCACCGTCGTTACTGGCGGTCGAGCCACCCGACCACACCCGCTACCGCAAGACCGTCTCGGCGGTGTTCACCCCCAGAGCGGTTGCCGCGCTGCGAGATCGGGTGGAGCAGACCGCCGCCGAGCTGTTGGATCGGCTGACCGGCGACGTGGGTGTCGTGGACATCGTCCGGCGGTACTGCGCACAACTTCCGGTTTCGATCATCAGCGATATCCTCGGCGTGCCGGAGTCCGAGCGGCGGCGGGTGCTGGAATTCGGTGAACTTGCCGCGCCGAGTCTCGACATCGGATTGCCGTGGCGGCAGTACCGCAGCGTGCAGCAAGGCATCGCGGGCTTCAGCTCCTGGCTTGACGAGCACCTGCAGCAGTTGCGCTTGGACCCCAGCGACAATTTGATGAGTCAGGTGATCCAGACCGCCGAAAGCGGCTCGGCGGAAACGTATCTCAACGAGATAGAGTTGCAGGCGATCGCCGGTCTGGTGTTGGCCGCCGGTTTCGAGACCACGGTGAATCTGCTCGGCAATGGGATTCGCATGCTGATGGACGCGCCCCAGCACCTCGACACCCTGCGGCGGCGCCCCGAGTTGTGGCCCAACGCCGTCGAAGAGATCCTGCGGTTGGAGTCGCCGGTGCAGCTGACCGCGCGGTTAGCGCTCAACGATGTGGAGATAGCCGGCCGGCGGTTAGAACGCGGCGATTTGGTGCTGGTGTATCTGGCCGCCGCCAACCGGGATCCGGCCGTGTTTCCCGATCCGCACCGCTTCGACATCGAAAGGGAGAACGCCGGAAGGCATCTCGCCTTCTCCGGTGGCCGGCACTTCTGCCTCGGCGCGGCCCTGGCCCGTGCCGAGGGCGAAGTCGGGCTGCGCACGTTTTTCGACCGCTTCCCCCAGGTGCGCGCGGCGGGCGCCGGAAGCAGGCGCGAAACCCGTGTCCTGCGGGGGTGGTCGTCGTTGCCGGTGAACCTGGGCCCGGCCCGGTCGATGGCCGCGGTGGACGGCTAGCGGTCCACGCCACGTGAACCCCGGCCGGCTTATTGACACCGGGGCGGCAACAGAGTTTTATTTGCCGTTATGACAGAGGTGTCTATGATCGCGGTCGAGGACGTCGTCCGTGGGCTGTGGCAGGCCCTTTCGCGGCGCGATTGGGAAGCGATCAAGACCTTCCTGTCCGACGACTGCCTCTATGTCGACATGCCGGTTCCCGCGCTGTCGGCCCGCGGGCCGGAGGACATCGTCAAACGCCTCAGGATGGGTCTCGAGCAGTTGGCCGGCTATGAGAACCACACCGGCGTGCTGGTGTCCAACGGCTCCGACGTGCTCTACGAGCACTCCGAGACCTGGACATTCGCCACCGGCGAGCAGGGTGTGCTGCGATTCGTCACGGTGCACAAGGTTGTCGACGGCAAAGTTACTGTCTGGAAAGACTATTGGGACATGAACAGCCTGGTGGCCTTCGCTCCCCCGAACCACTTCGAGGGATTGGCAACCGGCGACGTGAGTTGGGTGTACGACGCCTCGGCGTTGGTCTGACGATCCCCATTCAAGGCAACGCGGACGGTCTGCCACCCCACGACGGTGGAACGCATCATTGCGGCTACGACTCGGCCATCCTTCGGAGGCGTTTCAATGTTTCCGTCAGCGTGCGTCCCACCTGGCGCACGGCGATCCGATCGGCGATATACCCAAGTATTCCCCCGGGCGCCTGATACGACAGCCGGAACGTCACCTTTGTGCAGCCGTCGCCTGTGTCGCGCAACCGCATCCGCCCGCGCAGGGTTACCCCGGTGATACCCACCCAGGCGAGGTCGCGGCCTTCGTCGAACTCGACCACCTCGATCAGGCCGCCCACCGGCACCGAGCCGATCTTCCAGTGGACGGTGTAGCGCGCGCCGAGACCGGCGGGGATCTCGTTCGACGACTCCCATCGCTCGAGGTTCGTCATGAACGACGGGTAGCAATCCGGGTCGCTGATGATTTTCCAGACCGCGTCGCGGTCGGCGTTGATGACGCAGCGGCGTTCGACGCGCATCAGCCGATCACCGGGAATCGTCGTTCGGCGGCAAGCCGGTCGACACCCCCCTGCAGGGAGGCCATCACCTTGTCGTGCACCGCTTGATCGTCGCCGTCGACCTCAATCGGGTCTTGAACCTCGATCACGATCTTGGTGGGCAACGGAATGTGGCCCGCCAAATCGCTGATATTGAGTCCCCAGGGTAGCGCCAGCGATACCGGGATGCTCTTGAGCCGGAGCAACTTGTCCGCCATCAGCAGCTTGGCCAGCCACTGCCCCCGGTTGAGGAACAGCGCGCTTTCCTGCCCACCGATGCTGGCGACGGGAACGATCGGCACCCCGGCTTCGCGGGCCAGCTTTACGTAACCCATGCGCCCGCCGAAGTCGACCTTGTGCCGTTCCCATGAGGGCCGGAACACCTCGTAGTCGCCGCCGGGGTAGACCAGCAGGGCCGCTCCGGATTCCAGTGCGAGGCGGGCGTTTTCGGGATTCGCGGCGACGGTTCCGAATTTGCGCAGCGAGCCGAGCGGCGGCGCGGAGACGACGAGGTCGTGGGCCAACTGGTAGAAGGGCCGCTCGACACCGAAGTACGAGCAGAAGGCGAGCGTGAAGACAAACGTGTCGGGCGGCACATTGCCGCCGCTGTGGTTGCCCACCAGCAGCACCGGTCCCTCGGCCGGAATACGGCTTAAACCGCGCACGTCGGCCCTGAAGTACAGCGACGCCAGCAGCCAGGTACCCGGCAGCTGATCCCGGATGTAATCGGGATCCCGCTGGTCAAGGTCGGCTTTGGGCACCCACGACACGACCTTGTCGCGAGCCCAATTCAAGACGCCCTTCGCGGTCGCCATGACGGGAGGCATACCCCGGCGTCACGGGGGGTCAAACGCGGTAGATGCGCGCGGCGCTCTTGCGGGCGATGCGTGCTGGTCTCCGACGGCCTGTCCGGCCCATTGACCTTGAGCTCGAACCCTGCCTGACCATGTTGAGATGGTCACCCCTCGTACTTTGGCCATCCCAAGGCTTCTCGGCAAGCCCGGCGTTCTACCGTCAGCTACAAGTACTGCTGGACGCCTCCGTGGCCGTGGCAGGTCCCACTGGCATGCGGGTGCTCGCTGAAAGACCAGCTTCCGTCCGCGCATTGGGCCGTGGCGCCCTGCGGTTGTGGGCCACCCTTTTGCGGATATGGCACGCAGTCACCAGAACTGGCGGTGTAGCACCCGCCACTGGGTGACGCGTAGGCCGATGCCGCCAACGCGGTGGCGGCCGTGACGATGGCTGCGATGACGAACGCAGCACGGGACAACACGTGCCCAAACCTCCATCTTCTACCTACAGTTTGGTGACGTTTGCCCGATTCGTCGCTCGAAGCCTATGCGTCCGAGCGGTTGACGACATGGGAATTCGTGAAATTTCCGCTAGTCCCCGAGTCCGCGCAGCACCCGGAGCCGGACGGGGTCGCGCTTGCCCTTGACGTCCACCCACCCGTGTACGGTCACTTGCGCGGACACGCCAAGCGCCGCTGCGGTATTGGGGCCGATGACCACCTGGCCCGGCCGGGCCAGGCCCTGCAGCCGTGCCGCCAGGTTCATCGTGTCGCCAATGGCGGTGAAGTTGCGCACCTGCAGCGCGCCGACGTTGCCTACCAGCGCGGGACCCGTGTTGATCCCGACCCGAAAGCGCGGCCAGTCATGATGACCGGCGGCCGACTCCTCGACGACGGTATGCAGCGCCAGTCCGGCGCGCGCCGCCCGCAACACGTGATCGGGCTGGCGCACCGGAGCATTCCAGATCGCCACCACCGCATCGCCGGCAAAGGGCAGGACGGTGCCGCCCGCCTCGAGGATGACTGGAACGACCGCGCCATAGTAGGCGTTGAGCATGTCGACAACCTGCGCCGGCGAGGTCGCTTCGGTGAATGCGGTGAACCCGTGCAAGTCGGCCATCAACACAGTGATCTCGGTGATCGCGCCACCCAGCCCCGCCTGGTCGGGATCGGCAACCAGGGCGGTAGCAACCGCGGGTGACATGTAGCTGCGAAACAGCCCGTCGAGGTTCTGGTATATCCGCGCGTTCTCCAACGCCATCGAGGCCTGCATGGCGAACGACGACAGCAGTGCGATATCGGCGTCCGAGAAGGCGCCCGCCGGTGTTTGGGCCTCGATCACCCCGGCGGCCTGGCCCTTGACCGTCAGTGGAAGTTCGAGGCCTGAGGGATTCGGGGTATTGCTGATGGGCCTGTCGGCTGACCCATCCGCAAAGCGGAGTTCACCGGCGCGCATCAGCCCGATCCGAAAAACATTGTCCGGGAAGGCTTTCGCCAGAGCCGCCAGCACCCCTGCGAGCAGGGCATCCTCGTCCTGGATGACGCTGGTTTCCTTGCCCAACGCCACCAGCTCGCCGAGCTTGCGGACGCGTTCTCGTTCGGTGCCCAGGGCTTCGGCGCTGCGTTTGAGCACTGCCACCTGCTGCTCGGTGAGTTCGAACCGGTCGGTAAGGGCCGCAGTGGCGGCAGCGGGCGGCACCCGCTCACCCCGCTCGCGGCGCTGCAGCATGTCCACCATCGATTCCAACGCCGCCGTGTAGTCGCGGCGCAAATTGGCGATGGTCTGTTGTGTGGCAAGCGCATCGAAAAGCCCCTTGACGGTGCCCTCGCGGCGGAATTGGACTCGCGCGCTGTACGCGATGAAGCAGAAGGCCGTCGTCATCAGCACATGCCACAGCCACCACGAGGCATGCCAGCTCATCCCGAAGGCAAGGGCCACCGCCGACTCGGACAGCAACATGAATGCCGTCAGCACCGAGATGACTACCACCGCCGGGCGACGCCGGTAGATCGGAAGGTAGGCAAGCGCAGCAATGGCGAATAGTGCGGCACCCACCAGCGCCGCGGCCTGCTCGACGCGTTCCACCAGCTCTTGATCCGGGAGTCGGTCGAGTAGCCCGTAGAAAATGGTCACCGCGCAGGCGGCCATCAGCGCGACCACCAATACCACCAACGGGCGGCGCAGTGCCCAGAGGCGGGCGCTTCTCTCCGGGCTGAATCTCATCGACGAGGCCAGCGCGGCTATTCCGGCCAGCACCAGCCCCATTCGGGTCGGCAACATGAAGTCCGCATCGGACGTGTCGAACAGAACGCCGGGGGTGAAGACGGCGTGAACTCCGAAAAAGCCGGCGGTCGTCATGAAAACCAGCGAACCCAGCCAGAGGCGGGCGTCATCGCGCGCACGTGAGGCCCGGGCGATCAGGGCGCCCAACACCACACTCACGGCCGAGGCGGACAGCACCAAGATGAAATGGGCCACCCGGTTGTCCCACTCCAGGTCGACCTGGGGTTGGTCCAGCAGCAGCCACAACGCCAGCATGGGCAGCGCCAAATGCATGAGCCAGTTAGCCGTGCGGAGCCTCGATCCCCGGCGTATGTCCATCGGCCTGCGACGCCAGGAGCCGGAGCGTTCCGGGCTCGTTGTCATGACCGACAACCCTGAGGTGTCAGGTCGTAGATGCGCGCGGCGTTCCCGCGGGCGATGAGATCGACCACCCGGATGGCGTCTGCCTCGCTCCAGTCGCCGCGGTCCACGAACTCGCGCAGCACCCGATCAATGCCCCTGCGCCACAGGACCGTACCGAGGAAATGCAGTTCTGCCGGGCCGAATCCGTCGGACGAATAGAGGATCTTGGAAAAGGGCGCCATCTCCAGCAATCGAGCAAGGAAGGCCGGTGACCGCGCCCCCAAGTGGTTGACGCTCAAACCGCCGTCGAGATAGACGTTGTTGAACGCCTGGGCCAGATAGCCGGCCTCGCGCTCGTAGGGATAGCAGTGCAGCAGGACGACCGGGACGTCCGCCGTGTCGCGCAGAAAGTCAACCAGCAGCAGCGGATTGGCCTTGTGTAGGTCGCAATCCCGATCGCCGAAGCCGACGTGGAACTGCAGCGGCTTGCCCAGCCGCAGCGCCTGGTGCAACCCGAACCGCAGCAGGACCCTGTCCTGCAATCGGGTACCGCCACGCTCGCGCCAGCGGGCGGCGGCGTCGGCGACCTCCGCCGTCGACGGTTGGCTCAGGTCGCCGTCAAACCCGCCGCGGTAGGCCAGAATCGATTTGGTGCCGACCGCGCCGGCCGCGCGCCGGTGCAGGATCTCCTCGAACGCCGCGGCGTAATCACCGGGGGCCTGCGCGGCCTGCTCGGCCACCTCCTCGAGGCGGACCACCTCGCGCGCGTGACGGCCGGACAGCCGGGCCATGTCCGCGACCCCGGCGACGCCATTGCTGCCGATCCCGGTGTCTACCAGCCAGTCACTCACGCCGGCGGCCGCCAGGAACAGCCGCGCCAGCTCCTCCTCCGCGAATTGGCTGCGCCGCTCCCAATAGGCCTGCGGATCGGCGTGTTCGGGCAGCCCCAGGACGGGGGCGCAATGCGCGCGCACCGCGAACCCGAGTTGTGAGTCGAAGCCCGAATAATCGATGGGTTCGCTGTTGGCCTCGTTGAGTGCGTTCTCGAATCGCCGCCGGTCTCCGCGCGTCAGCCAGCAACCGTGGACATGCTGATCGACCAGCGCCACTTCGCCGATGTAATGGGCGAGGGCGCGGGTGTCGGAGACCATAGGAGCCGTCACAGACTCCAGGCCATGCGGAATTTGTCCGCGAGCTGCTCGGGCGTCAGGTCGCCGTAGCGTTCCTGCTCCAGGCGGCGCACCGCGACCACCATGTCGACTGCCGGATCGCCCAGGATGCGCCGCATGGCCTCTGAACCATCAAGTGCCGCAATTGCTTCGGCCTGTGAATCGGTCAGGCGCACGATGCCGTCGCGCTCACGGTCGGAATCGGACAGGACGGCCGGGTCGACCGTGATCTCCGGTGGCAGCGCGGCCTGGCACTTGATGCCGTCCAGGGCCAGGCCGAGGATGGCCGCCGAGGCCAGGTACGGGTTCGCCGACGGGTCGACGATCTTCACCTCGGCGTTGCCGCCGCGCGGATTTCCCGGCCCGCCGGCGACGAATCGCACTGCGGCCTCGCGGTTTTCGGTGCCCCAGCACGCATAGGCCCCGGCCCAGTTGCCGGGGCGCATCCGCAAGCCGGAGACGATGGACCCGCACAGTACGCCCTGGGCTTCCGGCAGGCCGCGCACCACGCCCGCTATCGCGCTCTGGCCCGCCTCCGTCATGCCGTGACTTTCGGGGCCGTCGGAGAACAGCCGGCCTTCCGATGTCGTCAGCGAAAAGTGTTGGTGTGCACCGGATCCGACGCCATCGGCGAACGGCGCGGGCGACAGGCTGATGCGCAGCCCATGGCGGCGGGCCACGCGGCCGATGATGAGTCGCATCAGGATCAGCTGATCGGCGGCGGCCACGGGGCTCTGCGGTGACAACGAGATCTCGAACTGGTTGGCGCCGTACTCGGGGTGAAACTGTTCGATCGTGATGCCGGCGCCCGTCGCCGACCTGATCACGTCGCGCACGAACGCCTCGTGCTCCAGCACACCGGCCAGGCCGTACTGCGCCCACAACGTCGGCGGCAGCCGGTCGCCGTCCGGGCCGACCAGGAGGAATTCGATCTCGTGGCCGATCGCGGCTTCGATCCCGGCTTCGGTGAGTGCGGCCTCGAGACGTCGCAACGTTCCCCGACTGCACGTGGGAACCGGCGTGCCGTCCTGGGAGAAAAACGCGGCGGGCGCCCACGCCAGACCGTCACCGACGATGCGCAACGCGGACAGATCGATACGAAGACGCTGGTCACCCACCACGCCCACATCGGCGGTGAAGGCGATGCCGGTCTGATCGATGGCGAACGCGTGCCAGGACGGGCTGGCCCCCAGCCCCGGATCTGCGAAGGCGTTGGTTCGCCGGATCGGCACGGTTTTAGCCAGGGTGAGCCCGGCGGGATTCACCACGGTGCCGATGACCGTGTCGACGCCCTCGACCTCGAGTTGGGCAACGGCCGCGGCAAGCGGTGTGCCGGTCATGGCTGTCATTCTCCCAACCTCGGATCTTGCCGTACGGTAAACGGCCTACCCGCACGCTCAGTTCTGCCGGGCGACCAATTCGGTGACGAATCGATCGAGGAAGCCATTGACCGGCGCCTTGCCCACCGGTCGAATGACGAATTTCGTCAACCCAGCCTCGATGTAGGCGTCGAGTTGTCGATGCAGCTGATCCCATCCCGCGGCGATCAGCTCGCCGGGGTCGCGGTCCTGCCGACGCCGGCGCACCGCCGCGGCCAGCTCGGCGGGCAATTCCCCGTCGGCGACCGCCAGCGAGATGCCGAAGTGGTCGGGTTCGATGCTGCGGCCGGCGTCCGCGGCCGCCCGCTCGATCGCCGCGCGCCCGGCGCGCGCCTCCGCCGGGGTGAGGAAGCTGCCCAGCCACCCGTCGCCCAGCGCGCCGATGCGGCGAAACGCCGCCGGCGCCGCACCGCCCACCCAGATGTCCAGCGGCGGTGTCGGTCTCGGAGCGACGGCCACGTCGGTGACGCTGAAATACCGGCCGCGAAACGTCGCCGATTCCTCTATCAGTGCCGCCCGCAGCAGCCGCAGCGACTCGTCGAACACCGCCGCGCGCTCGCCGTCGGGGACCACGAACACCTCGCGTTCGGCCGGTATCGCCGAGCGCAGACCGAAGACGGGTAGCACCCGCTTGGGCGCGACGGCCGCCAGCGACGCCAATTGCTTTGCGACCAGCACCGGATGTCGCCCCGGCAGCACGGCCACCGACGTGCCCACCTTGAGGCGGGTCGTCCGGGCCAGCGCATACGCCATGCCGACCACCGGATCGACCGCCGGCGAATACACCAGTTCGGAAAACCACAGCGAGTCCACCCCGCCGGCCTCGAGGTGATCGACGATCGCGGCCAGCTGGTCCGGTGCGGTGTCGGCACCGAGGCCGACGCCGAAGCGAATCTTCACCGGCGTCTCCCTCTGCGTACTCTCACCCACACCGCAACATCACCGCGCCGCCATTTGTGCCCGGGGCGCGAGTCATCGCCGGTTGCCCGGCCTTAGTGGGCGGGAAACTAGCCGCGGCTGGGGATGGTGAGCTTGCAGGCCTGCCCGATGTCGAGGGTCCGCAGCACTCGACCCATGCCGACCCACAGCGCGCAGGACAGGGCCAGGTCGGCCAGCAACTCGTCCGAGAAGTGTTCCGCACAACGGCTCCAGAAGTCTTCGTCGTCGCGCAGGGCGGTGTGGTCGGTGGCGAATCGGTCCGCGAACTCGGCGGCCAGCCGCTCCTGGTCGCTGTAACCGGGCCAGGTACGCCATTCGTGGACGTGGTCGTACAACTCCTCGTCGACGCCGGCGGCGGGGCCGTCCTCGTCTCGGGTGTTGACGCAGACGACGCATTCGTTGCGGTGGGCGATCACGGCGCGCGCCAGTTCGCGGGTGCGCAACGGCAACCGGTTCTTGGTGTAGACCGCCTGGCTGAAGCCCCCGAGCGCGCCGCCGATGTCCGGAGACTTCGCAAACCAGCCGGCCAGGTCGTCGTCAGCAAATGTTCCGATTCGGCTCATGGCGTGATGGTACGCCCGCGTCGGGACCCCGGTCGGGGATGTCGGCGAATGGGGAGGGGTACCCGCTAGCGAGCGGCCGACGGAATCGCCACGGTTGGCTGCTCATCCTGCCAATCACGTTGGGCCAGAACGCGATGCGCGACACGCTCCAGCGCGGCCTCCACCGCGCGGCGGTCCGGGCGGCCCTCGAAGCCCGGTGAGCGCGCGAGCTTGTCGACCAGCCAGGCCAGCAGTAGCGAGTGCACGTAGGCGACTTGCTGCCTCCCGGTCGGGGTCAGCCACAACTGTTCGCCGTCGCTCTGCGCGTAGCCGCCGGACACCAGGCGGGCGAAGGTGGGCTCGAGAATCTCGAACGGTACCCGTAGATAGTCGGCCATGTCGGTGAGCCGAGCGGTCCCGTAAATCTGTCTGTAGCGATTGATCCGCAGGACTCCCCATAACCCGGCGACGTCGAGTCGGCAATCGGGTCGCATCGCGATGCTGCGCAACCGCATGCCGGGAACGCCGCGCATCATCCGTGCGATCGCGTTCTCCAGCATCTGGTCCGGTGTCTCGCTGGTCGGCATCCCGAAGGCGTCGCCGAGATCGACTGTGCTGTCGTGGAATTCCTGGAGCGGCACCTCGCGCAGGAACAATGCGAGTACGAACCCCACCAGCGCGACCGGAACCGCCCAGAGGAAAACCTGGGTGAGCGAATCGGCATAGGCGGCGACGATCGGGGCGGCCGCCTGGCGGGGCAGCCGGTGCAACGCCTCCGGCGACGCGGCGGCCGCGGCCGGTGCGTGGCTGGCCACCAGCGCCGGGCCGATTCGGCTGTGCAGAAAGTTTGTGAACAGCGAGCCGAAGATGGCGGCTCCGAACGAGCTGCCAATTGTGCGGAAGAAGGTGACGCCGGAGGTCGCGACGCCGAGGTCGTCGAAGCTCGAAGTGTTCTGGACGATCAGGACCAGGGTCTGCATGCACATCCCGATCCCGGCGCCGAGGATTACGAGGAACAACGATTGGACGACAGCGGATGTCGACGGGTCCATCCGCGACATCAGAAAAAACGCCACCGCCATGACTGCGGTGCCGGCGATGGGGAAGACTTTGTATCTGCCTGTGCGGCCGACGATGACACCGCTGCCCATCGAGGTGGTCAGCATGCCGATCACCATCGGCAACGTGCGCAGGCCCGACGTGGTGGCCGAGACACCGTTGACGAATTGCATGTACGTCGGCAGGAATGTCAGGGCGCCCAGCATCGCGAACCCGACCACGAAAGACAGCACACAGCAGACGGTGAACACCGAACTCTGAAACAGCCGGATCGGCAGGATCGGCGCGGCGGCGCGGCTCTCCACCCAGGCGAAGATGCACAACGCGATCACCGAGCCGACGAACAGCCCGATGATCATGGGCGATCCCCACGGATAGGTGGTCCCGCCCCAACTGGTGGCCAGTGTCAGGCCGGCGGCGCCCAGGCCGACGAACAGGATCCCGGTGTAGTCGATGACCGGTTTGGTGCGGTCGGTCAGCGCCGGGATGGCGGCGGCCGCCACGAAGAAGACGACGACCGAGATCGGCACGTTGATCCAGAAGGCCCACCGCCAGGTGAAGTGGTCGGTGAAGTAGCCGCCGAGCAAGGGACCGATCACGGTGGTGACACCGAACACCGCTCCCATCGCGCCTTGGTAGCGGCCGCGGTCTCGCAGCGGGATCACCTCGCCGATCAGGGCCATGGCGGTCACCATGAGCCCGCCGCCGCCGATGCCCTGCAGTGCGCGCGACGCGACCAGCATGCCCATCGAACTCGAGAGCCCGCACAGCACGGATCCGGCGACAAAGAACACCACGGCCGCCTGGAAGACCCGCTTGCGGCCGAACAGGTCACCGAACTTGCCGACGAGGGCGGTGATGATGGTCGACGCGAGGAGATAGCTGGTGACCACCCACGATTGATGGCCTGCGCCACCGAGATTGGCGACGATGGTCGGCAACGCGGTCGCCACGATCGTCTGGTCCAGCGCGGCCATCAGCATGCCGAGCAGGATCGCCACGAAGATGAAATTGCGTCGCTGCGCGTCGACCGCGACATTGCCGGGTTGCGAATCCGAAGCGTGGCCGGCCGGAGCCGCTGCTGGTGTCGCCCTCGTCATGCCTGCCTTCCCACGGCGTTCGATGGTAATGAGTGCCCACGGTCAACCGGTGGCAACCAAAACCCCCGCGCAAGGGCGGCGCCCGAGAGTCAGCTGGGTGGCCGCGACACGCACTGCGCCGAGTACAGCTCGACGCCCAGCTTGTCCATCAACTCGAGCTGGGTCTCGAGGTAGTCGATGTGCTTTTCCTCGTCGGCCACGATCTCCTCGAAGAGGTTCGCGGTGGTGGAGTCCTGCTTTTCCCGGCACAAGATGATCGCCGGCTTGAGCCGGTCCATCACCTCGTATTCGATGGCCAGGTCGGCCTCGAACTGCTCGCGCAGCGTCTGGCCGATGCGCAGCGAGAAGAGGCGCTGGTAGTTCGGCAATCCGTCGAGTATCAGGATGCGATCGGTGATCGACTCGGCGTGTCGCATCTCGTCGAAGGACTCGGCCCGGGTGTGCTCAGCTAACTCGGTGAAACCCCAGTTGTCCTGCATCTTGGAGTGCAGGAAGTATTGGTTGATCGCGGTGAGCTCGCTGGTCAACTGCTCGTTGAGCAGACGCAAAACTTCCGGATCCCCTTGCATTGTCACTCCTATGGTGTGAGCGGCTGTCGTGTGTGGCCGCGGCACGCGCGCTGGGCTGGAGCGCGCAAACCTGGGCTGTAGCAGCACTTTGCCACGGCCGCTTGGAATGTTCCAGCAAGGTTTGGCTGCACTCAGTGACGTCAAGAGTGAAGTAAGTGGCCCCTTGGTTAGGTTAGACTGCGCTTAATAACTTAGGTTAGACTCTGCTAATAAGCGGCATGCGCATTCGGCCTCATCGCCAGGTGCCCGATGACTCGGAACGCCGGAGTCGGGGACGAATCGCAGACGCAGGACAGAGCTCTCGACGAAGGGGATTCCGACGTGCAGGAGGTGCGCTGATGTACGTGTGCCTCTGTGTTGGGGCGACCAACCAGACCGTGTGCGACGTCGTCGCACAGGGCGCATCGACCTCCAAAGAGATCGCCGCCGCGTGCGGCGCCGGTGGTGACTGCGGCCGCTGCCGGCGCACATTGCGCGCGATCCTCGCCGCCCAGGCGAAGCTGCAAACGGCTCCGTCGATCTAGCGCGTCAGCGTTTGTTGAAGTCGGCCAAAGCCGCCGCGTTGGCCTGGGCGCCCATCAGTTCAGCGAAGTGCGCGTTTTCCCGAGCGGTGGCCGCTGCGATCTCCGGGCGGACGGGTTCGGTCATTGTGTGCTTAACGGCCATCAGGCTCGAAATCGGCCGGGAGGCAAGGATTTCGGCGTGTTGACGGGCCTGTGCCAACAGCTCGTCGGGCTCGCAGACCCGCCAGACCAGGCCCATCCGCAACGCCTCGTCGGCGTCGACCCACTCCGAGGACATCAACAACCAGGCCGCGTTCTGCCGGCCCACCAGCTGGGGCAGTAGATACGACGACGCCGCTTCCGGTGCCACGCCCAGGCTGGTGAACGGGCACTTCAGCCGGGCGGTCGACGACATGAACGCCAGATCGGCATAGCCGAGAATGGTGGCGCCGATCCCGACGCCCACGCCGTTCACCGCGCAGATCAGCGGCTTCGGAAACGCGCTGAGCGCATTGATCAGCCCGATGAAGCCGTGCTTGCCGGGGGCGAAGTCGGGGTCGGTGATACGTGCCTGCATCTCGGCCAGGTCCGTGCCGGCGCTGAAGCCGCGCCCCGCGCCGGTCAGCAGCACGACCGCGACCTCGGGATCCTCGGCGGCGGCCAGCAGCGCCTCGGCCGTGGCGTCGTAGAGGGCTTCGTTGAATGCGTTGAGCGCCTCGGGCCGGTTCAGCGTGAGAGTGCGTACCCGGTTCTCGTCATCGATCTGCAGCGTCACGCGAGCAGCCTAACGAGGCTAGCCGTTGCTGTAGACGCGGGTTGGGGCGATGAGCACCACGGCGCGGCCCTCGGCAGCCATCACCCGGTCGTACTCGTCCCAGTCGTCGTGGGTGCCGCCCGCCGCGGTGAACACGTCGCGCAGCAGCAATCGCAACTGATCGGCGTCCGTCAACCAGGGCCGGGAATCCTCGGGGCCGACCAACTCCGCGCGGCCCTCGACCGTCGCCCACTGCCACCCGTTGCGGAAGGTCACGGCCAGCTGCGGGCGGGCGCGCAGGTTGGCCAGCTTGACCCTGCCGTAGGTGGTAAAGCCCAGGACGGGTTGACCATTCGCCGGGTGCGCCAACAGGCCCACGTTGACCAGCGAGGCCTGAACCGTTCCATCGGCACGAACGGTCGAGATCACCGCCAGACCGCTTTCTCCCTTGGCCAGCGCCACAGCCTCGTCGAGTGTTGTCATGGGCGGTCCTTACTCCCGGAACGGTGTCTCGAACACGTAGCGGCTTGTCGGCACCGTGTCGATGTTCTCGTTCGCGCCGAATGCGGTTGTGCTGGCGACCATCCGGCCCAGCCGGTCCTGCAGGTCCTGGTCATCGGCGGCTCCGAAGAACGCGTGGAGGTCGGTGATGGCCTCGATGGGAAACAACTCCTCGACGATGCCCGCAATTCCCGGCGCGTCCGGGGTGAGCGCCCGCACCACCCAGTTCTGGGTGTAACCGAACGTCGACTGCGTTTCGATGGCCACCGAGGTGTGGTCGCGTTGCCAACGGTTCAGCCAAGTGGCCTGGTCCATGTCGGCGGGCCGGCGCAGCAGTGCAATATTGGCCAAACCCGGTGTGCGAGAACCGGGTTCGACGGTGGGCGCAATCAACGGGACCGACTCGGTCACCAGGTAAGCGGCCAGCTGCTCACATTCCTGGGCGAGGAATTTGAATGCCGCCGTCATCTGGTCGCCGTAGCACTGCTGGGTCCACATGCTCACCACCGCGGCCACCGGCGGGTCCAGGGTTGTCAGTGTCATCAGCGAGTTACGCACGGTGCTGTCACGAACGTTCATCTGCAGCCCGACGACGCCCAGCTGCAGCAGCGCGTCGGCGATATGACCCCGTTGCCGGGCGCACCACGCGTCATCGGGCTCGGCACGCATCAGCACGGCGATGACCTTCTCCATACGCAGAACTTACAGTCGCCGGCCAGCTATTTGACCATCCGCACCTGGTGCTGGCTGCTGATCAACCTGCCGATGAGCCCGGCCAGCTGGCGATAGGATTCGTCGCGCCCGCTCGACGAGCGGAAAACCAAACCGATCCGCCGGCCCGGGCGCGGCGCGGCGAACTGCGCGAGGCCCAGGCGGCTTCGGGACGCCTCGACCGGCACCGCGCTCTGGGGAATGAGCGTGACGCCCAGGCCGCCGGTCACGCATTGCACGGCGGTCGCCAGTGACGCGGCCCGGGTGTTGGCCAGCTCCGCCCGAACGCCCGCCTTGTGGCAGACGTCGAGCGCCTGATCGCGCAGGCAATGCCCCTCGTCCAGCAGCAACAGCGGCAGGTCGGCCAGCGCGGTCGCCGGCACCCGGCGCTTGCCCGCCAGCGGATGACCCGGCGGCAGGGCGAGCACGAAATCCTCGTCGTAGATCGGGATTGCGGTGACGCCGGCGCCCTCGGCGGGCAGGGCGATCAGTGCCGCGTCCAACGCGCCTTCCCGCAGCACCGCCAGCAGCCGCTCGGTCTGGTCTTCGGTCACCCGCAGCGTCAGTCCCGGCAGCTCCTCGGCGACGCCGGCCAGCACGGTCGGCAGCACATAGGGCGCCACCGTCGGTATCAGCCCCAGCCGGATGCCGGCCCGCAGCGGGTCCGAGGAGCCCGCGGCCGCGGCGCTGAATGCGTCCGCCGCCTCGACGACGGCCTGGGCGCGCGGCAGCAGCTGGGTGCCCTCCGTTGTCAAGAAGACACGCCGGGTCGAGCGCTCCACCAGCTGGGTGCCCAGGCCCGCTTCCAGCGCCGCCAGCGCCTGCGACAACGTCGACTGACTCACACCGAGAGACGTTGCGGCGCTACTGAATTGGCGTTTCTCGGCGACAGCGGCAAACGCGCGCAGGCCGGCGATAGTGGGCTGATAACTCTTATCGGACATGGCTATAAGTCTAGTGGGAAATATCACCTTTACTTCAACTAGGGTACGCGGCAACATGGTGGAGAAAGCTAATCTTGAGTAAATCCAAACAAGGAGTGACATGCCTCTGCTGACCATCGGCGACCAGTTCCCCGCCTACGAGCTCACTGCGTTGATCGCGGGCGATCTGTCCAAGGTCGACGCCAAGCAGCCTGGGGACTACTTCACCACCATCACCAGCGAGGACCACGCCGGCAAGTGGCGCGTGGTGTTCTTCTGGCCGAAGGACTTCACCTTCGTGTGCCCGACCGAGATTGCCGCGTTCGGCAAGCTCAACGACGAGTTCGAAGACCGTGACGCGCAGGTGCTGGGCGTCTCGATCGACAGCGAATTCGTGCACTTCAACTGGCGTGCCCAGCACGAGGACCTGAAGAAGCTGCCCTTCCCGATGCTGTCCGACATCAAGCGGGAGCTGAGCCTGGGCACCGGTGTGCTCAACGCCGAGGGCGTGGCCGACCGCGCGACCTTCCTCGTCGACCCGAACAACGAGATCCAGTTCGTTTCGGTCACCGCGGGTTCGGTGGGCCGCAACGTCGAAGAGGTGCTGCGCGTCCTGGACGCACTGCAGTCCGACGAGCTGTGCGCCTGCAACTGGCGCAAGGGTGACCCGACGCTGGACGCCACCGAGCTGCTCAAGCAGTCGGCCTGATTCTCACCTGATCGCATAAGGTCGGATTAGGAGGCGAGATGAGCGTAGAAAATCTCAAAGAAGCGTTACCGGAGTACGCCAAGGACCTCAAGCTCAACCTGGGCTCGATCACCCGCACCACCGAGCTCAACTCCGAGCAGCTGTGGGGCACGTTGCTGGCCAGCGCCGCAGCGACCCGGAACACGCAGGTGCTCACCGAGATTGGGGCCGAGGCGGCCGACAGCCTGTCCGCCGAGGCGTACAACGCGGCGCTGGGAGCCGCCTCGATCATGGGCATGAACAACGTGTTCTACCGTGGCCGCGGTTTCCTGGACGGCAAGTACGACGACCTGCGCGCGGGATTGCGGATGAACATCATCGCCAATCCCGGCGTGGAGAAGGTGAACTTCGAACTATGGTCGTTCGCCGTGTCGTCGATCAACGGATGCCCGGACTGCGTGGCCGCCCACGAGCACACGCTGCGCGAAGCCGGTGTCAGCCGGGAAACCATTCAGGAGGCGTTGAAGGCCGCGGCGATCGTTTCCGGCGTGGCACAAGCGATCATCGCCTCCCAGACGCTGGCAACCGTCGGCTGATCGCGCCGCCGTGTCCAGTGCCGTGACGGGACCCTCCTGGGTCCAGCACGCCATCTGGTGGCAGGTCTACCCGCTGGGATTCGTGGGAGCATTCCCCACACCGCAGTCACACGAGCCGCCGCAACCGGAGGAACACCGGTTGCGGCGGCTCGTCGACTGGTTGGACCATGCCATCGAACTCGGGGCTTCGGGCATCGCGCTGGGACCCATCTTCGCCTCGCGCACACACGGTTACGACACCACCGACCACTACCGCATCGATCCCCGGCTGGGCGATGACGCCGACTTCGACCACCTGGTGGCCGAGGCGCATCACCGCGGCCTGCGCGTGCTGCTCGACGGCGTGTTCAATCACGTCGGGGAGGATTTCGCACGCTATCGCGCGGCGGCCGACGACGACGCCGCCGCACGCTGGTTTCGCGGGCGCCCCGGCCGCTTCCACACCTTCGAGGGCCACTCCGGGCTGATCACCCTCAACCACGACAACCCCGAGGTCGTCGACTACACCGTCGACGTGATGGCGCACTGGCTGGGGCGCGGCGCCGACGGCTGGCGACTCGATGCGGCTTATGCTGTGCCGCAACACTTCTGGGCCTCCACGCTGCCGCGGGTACGCGAGCGCTACCCGGACGCCTGGTTCGCCGGCGAACTCATCCACGGCGATTACGCCGCCGTCGTGCAAGCCGCCACCTTCGACTCGGCCACGCAATACGAGCTGTGGAAGGCGATCTGGAGCAGCCTCAACGACGGCAACTTCTTCGAACTCGATTGGGCGCTGAAGCGCCACAACGACTTTCTGGCCGCCTTCTCGCCGCTGACGTTCATCGGCAACCACGACGTCACCCGCATCGCCAGCCGGCTGGACACCCCCGAGCACGTGGCCCACGCGCTGGTGCTGCTGCTGACCATCGGCGGCGTGCCCACCGTGTACGCCGGCGACGAGCTCGGCTTCCGGGGGGTCAAGGAAGAACGGTACGGCGGCGACGACGAGGTGCGGCCCGAGTTTGACTCTCCCCCACTGCAACTGGATGACTTCGGCGTCGACACCTGGCGGTTGCACCAGTATCTGATCGGATTGCGTCGCCGCTACCCCTGGCTGCACAAGGCGTGCACCACCGCACGGCTGCTGGAAAATCGGCACTACGTATACGAAACCCGCAACGGTGACGATGCGCTGCTGGTGGTGCTCAATATCGACGACGAGCCGTTACGCGTGTCGCTGCCGAAGCTGGGCACGGCCCGTGCGCAGGTGATCGGCGGATCGGCGGCGCCGCCGTCCGACGTCGTCGACACCGTCGTCGTCGAGGCCCGGGGCTGGCGGATCCTGAGCCCGGCCTAGGGCCGGATTCAGACGGTCGACTACGGCGTGGCCAGCCGCTCTAGGGTCAGCCGGTCCTGGCGGCCGTCGTAATACTTGTCGAGCACCGCGAGGAAGTCCTTGTTGTCGTCGGTGGCGCGGGCGAACAGCGTCATGGACGAGCACAGTTTGAGGTCGTCCGGCGAGCCGAAGATCTGGCCGATCGAGCGCCCCTGTACCGCGGTGACCAGCCGGGCGCACTCGCGCAACCGCGAGCCCAGCAGCTCATGGCGCAGGTATGCGCCGGCTTCCTCGAGTGAGGCGATGCCGAACCGGGCCGCCGTGGCGCTGCCGCCCAGCCCACGCAGTTGCGGGAAGACGAACCACATCCAGTGACTGCGTTTTCGGCCGGCCCGCAGCTCGTCGACGACCTCGCCGTACACCGGCTCCTGTGCGTCCACAAAACGTTTGAGATCGAAGGGGTCGCCTGCCGATTCCATATGACTACGGTTGCACACATGGCAGTCCAACGACGAGTGCCCAAAGTGCGCGACCTGGCGCCGCTGCTGCAATTCAAGCGGCCGCGGCTCAACGCGACCAGGCGCCGCCTCGACGCCGCATACACCATCGAGGATCTGCGGACCATCGCCAAACGCCGCACCCCCAAGGCGGCGTTCGACTACACCGACGGCGCCGCCGAGGACGAGCTGTCCATCCAACGTGCGCGACAAGCGTTCCGCGACATCGAATTTCATCCGACAATCCTGCGCGACGTCTCCCAAGTCACCGCCGGCTGGAACGTGCTGGGCCAGCCAGTCGTGTTGCCGTTCGCGATCGCGCCCACCGGTTTCACCCGATTGATGCACACCGAGGGCGAGATCGCGGGCGCGCAGGCGGCGGCCCGGGCTGGGATCCCGTTTTCCCTGTCCACGCTGGGCACCTGCGCGATCGAAGATCTGGTCACCGCCGTCCCACAGGGCCGAAAGTGGTTCCAGCTCTACATGTGGCGCGATCGCGAGCGCTCGATGGCGCTGGTGAAGCGCGCCGCCGCCGCGGGATTCGACACCCTGCTGGCCACCGTCGACGTTCCCGTCTCCGGCGTCCGGCTGCGCGATAACCGCAACGGCATGACGATCCCGCCGACGCTGACGCTGCGCACCGTGCTCGACGCCGTGCCGCACCCGAAATGGTGGTTCGATCTGTTGACCACCGAGCCGCTGGCGTTCGCCTCGCTGGATCGCTGGCCGGGCACGGTCGCCGAATACCTCAGCACGATGTTCGATCCCAGCCTCACCTTCGACGACCTGGAGTGGATCAAGGCGCAGTGGCCCGGCAAGCTCGTCGTGAAAGGGATTCAGACACTCGAGGATGCGCGCGCCGTCGTCGACCGGGGCGTCGACGGCATCGTTTTGTCCAATCATGGTGGGCGCCAATTGGATCGGGCCCCGGTCCCCTTTCACCTGCTGCCCACGGTCGCGCGCGAACTCGGCAAGCACACCGAGATCCTGGTCGACACCGGCATCATGTCCGGCGCCGATATCGTCGCCGCGATCGCGCTGGGGGCCCGCTGCACGCTGGTTGGGCGCGCCTACTTGTACGGCCTGATGGCCGGCGGCGAGGCGGGGGTGAACCGGGCGATCGACATTCTTGGTAGCGGGATTCTGCGGACCATGGCACTGCTGGGCGTCACCTGTCTGGAAGAGCTGACGCCCCAGCACGTCACACAACTCAAGCGACTCGGCCCCCTTGATTCAGCGACCTGACGAGGCGGTATCGCGGCGCCTTGGTTGCCGAACGACTTCGGCCGGCTGCCAATGTGTTTCACGAACTTGCCAGCGGCCGGGGGCGCTAGGGCGTGGAGGCAGGCTGTTAGCTCGGGACTGGTCATCAGCACGCGCAGCCGTCGTCCCCGTCACCCTCACCAAATGGAAGAATTAGCGCCTCGTATACAGGCTATTGATGAATGCGAAGCGCGACGGCCGGGGTCCTGCCGGGGAAACGAAAGACCCCGGCCGTCTGGGCACACCACCGGACTAAATGGCGGCGGGTGCTACTCCCAAGACGGGCTTCAGCCGTCACCCAAACCAGACCGCTGCCAGAACTGAATCACCAGCTCGTCCAGTTGCTCGTCGGTCAGTGTCGGGTTATGGCGGCGCAATATCTCTCGGATTTGCTCCATCCGCGCGCGCTTCTCGCTATCAAGCAGCATGTGGCCCGTGGGGACGGTCATGAACGTGCCCTTGTCCAGGCACTCGCTATCAAGTTTGTGGGCGGTGTCGTTGGTGGTCATGGCGGTGCCTTCCGTAAGGAAGCACGGTGATAATTGGGTAGCAGGTGGCCCAACAAAACCGAACCTGAATATGAGTGCTATGGCATCGGTGTTGCCGTAGCGAGTCCCGACCCCCAACGGCCTCGGCGGACCCGTCTCGTCGATCCCGGCCCCCACGGCCAGTCGAACCGATCCGAACTAACTGTGACGCTACACCTGTGACGCGCCGCGGCATAGCAAACTTTCCCAACGCCGACTGTGGCGATTTCGCAGGTGCTAAATGCTCACTTCGACGAATCGGCAGCAAGCATAAAGTGCGGTCCGATCGACTCTGCGCGGTGCGTTTCGCTGAGGGCGGACGGGGCCCCGGGTTGAGGTTCCCCCGGGAACAAACCGCTCCCCGGCTGGGTTAAGCGCATCAGACTCAACTTTTGGAGGATTTGATGGCTGAAGCCAAGTCGGTGCCGGTGCTGTTTGTCACTGACACCATCGTGCTGCCCGGAATGGTGGTGCCGATCGCGCTGGACGACGCCGCCCGCGCGGCGATCGACGCCGCTCAGGCGAGCGAATCGGGACAGCTGCTGATCGCCCCCCGGCTCGAGGACCGTTATCCCTCGCACGGCGTGATCGCCAAGATCCTGCAGGTCGGACGCATCGCCGGTGGCGGCACCGCCGCGGTGGTGCGCGGCGAGCGCAGGGCCCAGATCGGGGCGGGCGCGTCCGGACCCGGCGCGGCGCTGTGGGTCGAGGTGACCGAGGTCCCCGAGGCCGAGCCGACCGACGAGATCAAGGCGCTGACGGCGGAATACAAGAAGCTGCTGTTGGCCATGCTGCAACGGCGCGAGGCCTGGGAGATCATCGACTACGTCAACAGGCTGACCGATCCGTCGGCGCTGGCGGACACCTCCGGGTACGCGTCCTACCTGACCAACGCTCAGAAGCGGCAGCTGCTGGAGACCGTCGAGGTCGCCGAGCGGCTGCGCGTGCTGATCGATTGGACCAGCGAGCACCTGGCCGAGGTCGAGGTGAGCGACAAGATCGCCGAGGACGTCCGCGAGGGCATGGAGAAGACGCAGAAGGAGTTCCTGCTGCGCCAACAGCTGGCCGCCATCCGCAAGGAACTGGGCGAGGGCGAACCGGACGGTTCGGACGACTACCGCGCCCGCGTGGAGGCCGCAGAGCTGCCCGAGAAGGTCCGCGAGGCCGCGCTGCGCGAGGTCGGCAAGCTGGAACGCTCGAGTGACCAGAGCCCGGAAAGCGGCTGGATCCGCACCTGGCTGGACACCGTGCTCGACCTGCCCTGGAACGTCAAGAGCGAGGATTCGACGGACCTGAAGGCCGCGCGCGAGATCCTGGACGCCGATCACCACGGGCTGGACGACGTCAAGGACCGCATCGTCGAATACCTGGCCGTGCGGGCGCGCCGCGCGCAGCGCGGGCTGCAGGTGATCGGCGGCCGCGGCTCCGGCGCGGTGATGGTGCTGGCCGGTCCTCCCGGCGTCGGCAAGACGTCGCTGGGCGAGAGCGTGGCCCGGGCGCTGGGCCGCAAGTTCGTGCGCGTCGCCCTGGGCGGCGTGCGCGACGAGGCCGAGATCCGTGGGCACCGGCGCACCTACGTCGGCGCGCTGCCGGGCCGCATCGTGCGGGCGATCGGTGAGGCGGGATCGATGAATCCCGTTGTGCTGCTGGACGAAATCGACAAGGTCGGTTCCGACTACCGCGGCGACCCGAGCGCGGCGCTGCTCGAGGTCCTGGACCCCGCGCAGAACCACACCTTCCGCGACCACTACCTGGATCTGGACCTGGACCTGTCCGACGTGGTGTTCCTGGCCACCGCCAACGTGATCGAGAACATCCCGTCGGCGCTGCTGGACCGCATGGAGCTGGTGGCTATCGACGGCTACACCGAGGACGACAAGGTCGCCATCGCGCGCGACTACCTGCTGCCCCGGCAGCGGGAGCGCGCGGCGCTGACCGAGGACGAGGTTGCGGTGACCGACGCCGCGCTGCGCAAGATCGCCGCCGACTACACCCGCGAGCCGGGGGTTCGGCAGTTCGAACGGCTGCTGGCCAAGGCGCTGCGCAAGGCGACCACCAAGCTGGCCGCCGACCCCGCGCCGCTGTCCATCGACGAGCCGGATCTCGTTGACTACCTGGGCCGTCCACGGTTCATGCCGGAATCGGCCGAACGCACGGCGGTGCCGGGCGTGGCCACCGGCCTGGCGGTGACGGGCCTGGGCGGTGACGTCCTCTACATCGAGGCCGGCGCCACCGACGGTGAGGCGGGTCTGCAGCTGACCGGCCAGCTGGGCGACGTCATGAAGGAGTCGGCGCAGATCGCCCTGTCCTACGTGCGCTCCCACGCCGCCGAACTGGGCGTCGATCCCAAGGCGCTGGACCGGCGCATCCACGTGCACGTGCCCGCGGGTGCGGTGCCCAAGGATGGCCCGTCGGCCGGTGTCACCATGGTGACCGCGCTGGTGTCAATGGCGACCGGGCGTCAGGTTCGCTCCGACGTCGGGATGACCGGTGAGGTCACGCTGAACGGCCGGGTGTTGCCGATCGGCGGCGTCAAGCAGAAGCTGCTGGCGGCCCAACGTGCCGGGCTGTCAACGGTTTTCATCCCGGCGCGCAACGAGCCGGACCTGGACGATGTGCCGGGCGAGGTGCTCGCGGCGCTGGACGTGCGGCCCATGACCGACGTCGCCGAGATCGTCGCGCAGGCACTGGAACCGGCGGCACAGCCCGCGACGGCGGCCGCCTGACAACATCGCTGAACGGATGTTCAGTCGTAGGTGGGCGCGACGCCCGGGGGAGGTCGAGAGGTTTCGGCCTCCCCCGGAGCCGGGTAGCCGTTGGCACAGAGGGAAGACCAGCCGAGGGGGGTATGACCTCTAACCCGACGTCAGCAAGGGCGCGGGTGACGAACAACAATCACGCCGTGAATCCGCCGATGGCGGGTAGCGGCTGGGTAAGGAGTTCATCGTGAGGTTGAACAGAATTGCTGCTAGCGCCGCGATCGCGGGCGCTCTGACGTCCGGTGCGCTCGGAGTCGGCGCCGGTTTCGCGCAGGCCGACCCACAGGGGCCGAATCCGCCGGTGCCGGGTTGCGTCGGTGGGCCCGGTGCGAACTGCAACGGGCCGGGCACGCCGCTTCCGCCTGGGCAGCGCGGATTCCCGCCGCCGGGTCACTTCAACGACCCCGTGGGTTACGGGTATCCGGCTCGCTGGATGCCGCCGGGCCAACCGGGCGATTACCCGGTTGTATTTAACCCGGCCGTAAACCAGTGGGGCGTTTTCCTGCCCGGCGGCCAGTTCGTCGCCTACGCGACGTAAAACCCGCACAGCGAGACGGCCGCCGCCGATGCGGCGGCCGTTCTCGTTGCGGCAGAATCGCAGGGTATGAGTGACTTCGCGAATCTGAAACGGCAAGTCGTCCATCGCGTTCAGCGGCTGGTGGTCAACCCCGTTGGTCGTCAGTTGCCGATGACCATGCTGGAAACCACCGGCCGAAAGAGCGGGCAGCCGCGCCGCACCGCGGTGGGCGGGCGCGTCGTGGACAACCAGTTCTGGATGGTCTCCGAGCACGGCGAGCACTCGGACTACGTCCGCAACATCAAGGCCAATCCCGCTGTCCGCGTGCGGGTCGGCGGCCGGTGGCGCAAGGGCACCGCACACCTGCTGCCCGACGATGATGCCGTGCAGCGGCTGGGCAATCTGCCGCGGCTGAACAGCGCGGTGGTACGGCTGATGGGCAGCGACCTGCTGACAATCCGCGTCGATCTGGACTGACGCGGTTACGCGTGTCGGGTCCCGGGATTAGGGTCGTGACATGGCCTACGACGAAGACCTGGCCAACCGAATCCGCGAGCTAGTGGGCACCGAATCGGGCGTCGAGGAAAAGCGCATGTTCGGCGGTCTGGCGTTTCTGATCAACGGCAACATGTCGGTGGCCGTCAGCGGGCAGGGCGGGCTGCTGGTGCGGGTGCCGCCGCAGGACACCGACAAGCTCGTCGAGCGTGCGCACGTGAGCCCGATGGTGATGGCCGGGAAGGAAGCCCGCGGCTGGTTGCGCGTTGAGGCCGCCGGCGTGCAAACCAAACGCCAGCTTGACAGTTGGGTCGCCCGCGGAGTTGGTTACGCGCGCAGCCTGCCGCCCAAATAGCGGGTCCGGTTTGTTCGCGCAAAGCGCGGGTACGCGGGTGCGTATGGACAAGCGGGTGCGACGACTGCTCGACGTTGCCGGCACGACCTATGCCGCGCAGGCGCGTATCACGATGAGCGACAAGCCGATGCCGCTGTTCCAGCTCCTGGTCCTGTGTATGCTGGCCAGCAAGCCGATTGATGCGGGCATCGCCATGGCCGCCGCGCGTGAACTGTTCAAAGCCGGCCTGCGGACACCCAAAGCCGTGCTGCAGGCCAACCGGCAGACCATGATCGACGCGTTCGGACGCGCGCACTATGTGCGCTACGACGAGAGCTCGGCGACCCGGCTCGCCGATATGGCCGAGCGCGTTCGTGACGACTACTCCGGTGATCTGCGCCTGCTGGCCGAGCGCAGTCAGCACGACCTGGCCGCGGCCAAACGAATGCTCAAGCAATTCAAGGGGATCGGCGCCACCGGTGCCGACATCTACCTGCGTGAAGTTCAGGACGTGTGGACGTGGGTGCGGCCGTACTTCGACGACCGCACCACCGGCACCGCCAAGCAACTAGGCTTGCCCACCGAGCCCAAGAAGTTGGGATCGCTTGCGCCCCAGGAGAATGCGCGGCTGGCCGCCGCACTGGTCAGGGCGTCGCTGGACGACGATGTGCGTCAGCTGGTGGCCGGCTGAGCGACCCGTGACCATACGCATCGGTACCTCGGGGTGGTCGTACAACCACTGGGTGAATGTGCTGTACCCGACCGGAACGCCGTCGGGACGCCGGCTCGCCCGCTACATCGAGGTGTTCGACACCGTCGAGCTGAACGCGAGTTTCTACCGGTGGCCCCAGGATTCGACCTTCACCGGCTGGCGCCAGCAACTGCCGGAGGGCTTCACCATGTCGGTCAAGGCGCACCGCGGCTTGACGCACTACCGCAGGCTGGCCTCACCCGAGCCGTGGATCGAGCGATTCGAACGTTGTTGGAATCTGCTGGGTGATCGGCACGGGGTGCTGCTCGTGCAGTTGCACCCCGAGCAGCAGCGCGACGACGCGCGCCTGGATTCGTTCCTGGCCCTCATGCCCGAATCGATCCGTCTCGCCGTCGAATTGCGTCATCCGTCGTGGAATGACCCCGCCGTGTTCGAGTTACTGGAACGCCGCCGCGCCGCCTATGTGGTGATGAGTGGCCTCGGGCTGGACTGCATCCCCCGGGCGACGACAGATCTGGTGTACATCCGGATGCACGGCCCGGATCCGGACGCCAATTACGCCGGCTCCTATTCCGACGACGATCTGCGGCGCTGGGCCGATCGCCTCACCCAGTGGGACGGCGACGGCAGGGACGTGTGGATGTATTTCAACAACGACCTGGGCGGGCATGCGGTCCGCAACGCTCTGGCCTTGCGCGACCTTTTGGGTTGAGCGCCCGCGAGTAGGCTGGAATCCTTCGAAGAAGGGAGCGCCCATTATGGCCAGCTCGACCAGCTTCGTGATCGTCGGCGGTGGGCTCGCGGCGGCCAAGGCCGCAGAGGCGTTGCGCGACAACAACTTCGATGGTCACATCATGGTGTTCGCCGACGAGGAGCATCTGCCCTACGAGCGGCCCCCGCTGTCGAAGGAGTATCTGGCCGGCAAGAAGTCGTTGACCGATTTCACCGTGCAGAACTCCGACTGGTACCGGGACAACAACGTCGACTTGCGGCTCAGCACCCGGGTGTCCGAGCTGGACGCCGCCGGCCACACCGTGGGTCTTGCCGACGGCACCACCGTCGGTTACGAAAAGCTGCTGCTGGCGACCGGCTCGGGGTCGCGGCGTCCGCCGATACCGGGCTCGGATGCCCCCGGCGTCTATTATCTGCGCACCTATGAAGACGCGGTGGCATTGAATTCCGTTCTTACCGAAGGCGCTTCGCTGGCCGTCGTGGGCGCCGGTTGGATCGGGCTGGAAGTGGCCGCCGGCGCGCGCCAGCGCGGCGTCGACGTCACGGTGGTCGAGGCGGCCAGCCAACCGCTGCTGGCCGCACTGGGCGAAACCGTCGGCGAAGTGTTCGCCAACCTGCATCGCGAGCACGGTGTGGATCTGCGGCTCGAGACCCAGGTCGAAGAGATCACCCGGGCAGACGGAGCGGCGACCGGCTTGCGGACCGGCGACGGCGCGACGATCACGGCCGACGCCGTGCTGGTTGCCGTCGGCGCCAAGCCGAACACCGAACTCGCCGAACGGGCCGGGCTGTCCATGGGCGACGGCGGGGTGCTCGTCGATGCCTCGTTGCGCACCAGCGACCCCGACATCTATGCCGTCGGCGACATCGCCGCGGCCCTACACCCGCTGTTCGGCACCCGGATCCGCACCGAGCACTGGGCCAACGCGCTCAAGCAGCCCGCGGTCGCGGTGGCCGGGATGCTGGGCACGCCAGGCGAATACGCGGAGCTCCCCTACTTCTTCACCGACCAATACGACCTGGGCATGGAATACGCCGGGCATGCCCCCGACTTCGAGCGGGTGGTTTTCCGCGGCGACGTCGCCGGCCGCGAGTTCGTCGCGTTCTGGCTCGACGGGGACGACCGGGTGCTGGCCGGGATGAACGTCAATGTCTGGGAGGTGCTCGACGACGTCAAAGCTCTGATCCGAGCCCAGGCCCCGGTCGACGTCGCCAAATTGCGCGATCCGCAGTCGCCGCTGGGTGAGCTGCTCGGCTGAACGTCAGCCGGCGGTGCGCTCGGCGTCGGGGCCGTCGGTGCTGCGCGGCGTCGGGGCCCACGTCCCGTCGATGACGTCGGGTGGGCATTGCACCTGCAGCCGTTCTCGCTCGGTGCGGCGGCGCTTGATCCGCAGCCGCGCATCGCCGGGCAGGGTGACCAATTCGTTGCAGGTCAGGTAGTACATGTCGTCGACGTCGTCGATCAGATCGGCCTCGACTCGCAGGGAACCCAAGGCGCGCAGCGTCATTCGGAGTTCGTGCGTGAACCGCATCGTGGTGTCGTGGGCCAGCTCCCGGGTGCCGCGGGAGCCGGTGGCGGGATGTCCGTCCGGCGTCGGCGACGGTGCGGGCACCGCGGCGGCGGCCGCGGCGGCGATCAGCAGCATCGTCGGGTCGTCGGCGAATGTCGTGCTGGCCAGCTCGGCCTCGCCCGGGCCGCGGTGCCCGATCCGTGCGGCGGCGGCATCCACCACGGCGGCGGTTGTCGGCGACAACGCGCGAATGCTCGCGAGGTTGCCGTCGGCGGCCAGCGCACACAGCGGCGGGTCGGCCCGCAGCGCGGCCGCCAACCCGGCGATCTCCGCGGCGACGAGGCCGCTGTCGGTGATCATGCCCATCCCGGGCACGCTGCGATGCGCCTGGCTACGTACCGGTGTCACGGCGCTGACGCCGGCGTCGATCAGCCACAGCGCGTTGAGCATCCAGCCTTGATGGATCCGGTCGCGCAGCAGCCGGAGCCGAACTTCCAGTGCCGCCTCCGGCAGTAGCGCGAGTTGGCCGGAGTCGAGGTGCTCCGCGGTCGCCGCGGCGGCGTAGGCGCGGGTGTCGGCCCGCAGATGGCGCAGCAGCGCCACCGACCGTCCCGCGGCCACCGCCTTGGCGACCGAGCCGAGCGCTCCGTTCGACAGGGCCGGCTCACCGAACGGCAGCGGATCCCCGACGTGGGGCCGGCCGACCAGGGCGTCGCGGGCGACGGCCTCGTGGTCCCAACCGGGCAGCTGGGAGGCGGCGACCATGTTGACGGATACCCCGACGTAGGGACGGTGGCCGAACACCGCGATCGCCCTGCTGCCCCACTCCTCGTCGACCGCGTCGCCGAGCGCGAGCGCCTGACCGAGCACCCGGCTCGCGGCGCGCAGCCCGCTCAGCTGGACGTCGAGCGTTATCGGCGTGAGCGGTCCGGGCAGCGCCTGGTTGAGGGCGGAGCTGCTGAAGACCGGGAACCGCGGATCGATCTGGTCGTCGAATTCGCCCTCGATGCCTTCCGGCGCCGCGCTGTGCGCGTCGCTAGCCGGCCGCCGGGCGTGTGCCAGCACCTCGACCGGGAGCGCGAGCCGCCCGCCGTGGTTGATCGCGCCGGCCGTGTCGAGTCGGCGGCCGACCAGTCCGCGCGCGGTGTCGGCGACCGCGTCGAGCGCGTGCCAGCCGAACTCGAACGCCCAATCCTCTTGTGCCGCGGAGATATTCATGTCCGGAGTCAGCTGTGACCAGCTGCGCACCCGATGCAGCGGGGACCGCGGGTCGGTGGCTCGCAACATCCGCCATGCGGTGATCAGATTGACGGTGTCCGGGCTGGCGAGGTCCACCACACCGGTGCGGTCGGTGTTGAGCGCCAGCACCAGAAAGCGCATCAGGTCATCGAGATGAAGCACCCGAATGGGCTGGGCCGAGACCTTCGCCCGCACCAGGGTGGCCACGGTACGGCACACCATCCAGTCGAGCTGTCGACCGACCGGTGGCGCGATCCGGACGACCACGGTGGGCCCCCAGCTCGAGGACACCAGGTCCTCGGCCGGCCGGTATAGCTCGGGACGGCCGGCGGCCTGCGACACGAACAGCAGCCGGGAGCCGGCGCGGGCGGCCGCATCGGTCACCCGCGCGAGTCCGTCCAAGTCCGCGCTGCCGGGGACGGACGGGTCGATGGGGGCCAGGTGGACCACCGCGTCCGCCTCGTCGGTCAGCTCGCGCAGGACCCGGTCGCGCAGCGACGCGCAAACAAACTCGACGTTGCCGTCCAGACACGGATGGGGAAGCTCAGCAATGCCGGTGACCGTGTGCCCGGCAGCGATCAGCTGCCCAGCGACCAGCCGCCCGAGTGCGCCGGTGGCGTCGGTAACCAGGATGTGCACCTGGGCTCACCTCCCCCAACCCTCAGCAATCAACAATAGGCAAGTAGGCACTGGCTACGCGACCGTTACTCCGATAACGGTTCGGTGACCTGTCGTGTTGCCGTGGGCCAGGACTACCGCAGCGTCGCGCTGCCGTCCGCGGCGACGGCAACCTTGGCGCCACCGATATCTTCCCGCACCGATGCCCGCGCCGTGGCGCGATCGGTGACCACGGCCAGCGCGCGCGACCCGTCGGGCGTGCGGACGGCCAGAAAGGCCTTCTCGGGCTGGCCGTCGCGGTCGAACGGCGTCGTCCAGGCCTCGATGGTGCCGACGCCTTCCCACTCCACCACCGCGTCCGTCGTCGGCTCCCGATCGACGGCCGGTTGCGTGTCTTCCCAACGGAATTCGGCCGGCGGCTCGGTGCTGTAGACCCCGAAGCTGTGTTTGGTCAGGTAGCCGCCGTTGGCGGTGATCAGGCCGCGGCGGCCCGGATTGGCAACCAGCAACTCCGCCATGGTGGCAATCGAATGCATCACATAGTTGCTCCACGGTCCGCCCGCGAACGTCAGCCCACCGGTGACCGTCAGCGGTCGGGCGGGATCGTCGGTGCTCAACCCGAGCTCGGCGGCCGCCACCTGAACGGCGGAGGGAAAGCAGGAGTACAGGTCGACGTAATCGATGTCGTCGATGCCGAGGCCGGCCAGCTCCAGCGCCCGCGCACCGGCGATCCGGATCGCCGTCGACCGGTGCAGTTCGTGGCGCTCGGCGATGGACGCGGTGTCGTGCGCGTCGGTGCCCGCGTGCGGGTACACCCAGCGCTCGGCCGGGATCTTCAGCCGGGTCGCCTCCGCGACCGACGTCAGGACCAGCGCAGCGCCCTGGTCGACCATGTTGTTCGAGTTCATCAGCTTGGTGTAGGGCCAACTGATCATGCGGTTCTGCGGGCCCGCCTGGCTGATGTCGTCGGCGCTCGAGGGCTTGCGGATCCAGGCGTTCGGGTTGTCCACCGCCACGGCGTTGAACCGTGCCCACAGCGCCCCGATGCGCTTGCGGTGATCGTCGATCGACTCGCCGTTCGCGACCCGAAGCGCCTCCTCGAACATCGGGTAGACGTAGGCCGGCCGGTCGAGGGAGATCCTGATCTCGGCGTCGCCGGCCATCGCGACGTCGTCACCGCTGATCTCGGCCATCGGGACCGACTGGTCCTGCTCGGTCCACACCAGCTTGCCGCCCTTGGCCCGCAGTCCCCGCCTGGTGCGCCAGGTTTCGGCGCCGGCCAGCAGCACCACCTTGGCGTGGCCGCGTTGAATATCCAGGCAGGCCTGGTTGACAAGCGACTGCGGCACGTTGCCGCCGACGGGGCTGTACAGCGTGCTGAAGTCGGACGCGCCGAGCCGCTGGCCGAGCAACAGGCCCGGGTCGCGGTACTGGGCGGACAGGATGTTCACGATCCGGATGGAATCGACGGCCTCGATCACCGCGGCATCGGCGGCCTGGGGGGCCGCGGCGACCATCAGGTCCATCGGCTCGACCGAGCGGGTGTCCGGGTCGATCTCGTCGCGATGGTTGACCTGGCCGAAACCGATCAACACCGGGGTCCTGGGGTCGACGCTCATGGGAACGAATTTAGCGTGGCTATGGATCCGCGGTGTCGGGCGGCACGGACAGGACACCGTCCTCGACCAGCCGCTCGATGTCCGCGGGGTTCATTCCCAGCACGCTTCGGCAGATCTCGACGGTGTCCTGGCCGGGCAGCGGCGCCGGGGCCTGCCGGGCCGCGGGGATGTGGCGGTACGGCGCCGGGCCCGTCTCGGCCGGCAACGGGCTTTCGATCAGCGGATGCGTCATGGGGCTGTAGACGTTTCGCGCGATCAGCTGTGGGTCCTCGAGTACGTCCGGCGGGCGGTTCATCGGCCCGGCGGGGACCCCGGCCGACTGCAGCAGCTCGGCCGCCCGCAGCGGCGTGCGCGTGCGGGTCCAGCCGGAGACCAGCTCCACCAGCTCGTCGCGATGGTTCAGCCGCGCTTCGCCGGTGGCGAAGCGCGGATCGTCGGCCCACCCGGCATGGTCGAAAACCGAAGCGGCGCGGCGCCATTCGTCGTCAGTGCGGATCGAGATGACGCACCATTCGTCGTCGCCCGCGCAGGGGTAGACCGCATGCAGGCTAGTGTCCTCGCGAATCTGCGCGACGCCCGCGGCCAGCGCGGCCTGGGTGACGTACAGCGTGTCGAGCTGATTGACCACGACTTCGGCCTGCGAGATGTGCACGTGGGCACCCTGTCCGGCCCGGTTGCGGTGGATCAACGCGGCCAGCGCCCCGGTCGCCGTGACCCGCCCCACCACGTGGTCGGGGAAGACCGTTGTCGCATCGTAAAACCCGTGCCTGCCCGTGGCGGCTTCGCCCAGCGCGCCGTCGGACGTCCAGAGCCGGGTGACCCCGGTGGTGGCGCGGACCAGGGGGCCGTAGCCCAATCGGGCGCTCCACGGCCCCGTGTCGCCGAACGCGCTGCTCTCGGCCAGCACGATCCGCGGGTTGATGGCGCGCAGCTGATCATAGGAAAAGCCCAGTGCCGTAAGGGTTCCCGGCTTGAAGTTGGCGAACACCGCGTCAGCTTCGGCCACCAGGCGGCCGAAGATCTGCTTGCCCTCGGCGCTGCGCAGATCCAGTCCCAATCCCCGGTTGTTGCGGTGCGTCCAGGCGAACGACTCGCTCATGGCATCGCCGACCCGGGCCTGCCGCAATCCATCCGGGTAATCGACGCTTTCGACCTTGATGACGTCGGCGCCCAGGTCGCCGAACAACCGGCTCAGCTCGCCACCGGCGACGATGATGCCCAGATCGAGAATCCGCAGCCCGGCGAACGGATAATCGCCGAGCCGGCCCGAGGACGACGGCACCACCGACGGGTTGCCCCGCCAATACGGTTCGTCGTTGCCCGCGGCCGGCACCGGCGTGCGGAAACCCGCGCGCCGGCCGTCGACGACGAAATAGCCGGTCGGCACGCTGGTGCGCACGCCGGGGACCAGTTCGGCGTCGGTGATGGCGCCCACCGCCTGGAAGTGTTCGGACCCCAGGATCCGTGCGGGTGTCAGCACCGCGGCGATCGGCACCCCGTTCGCCTGGCCTGCGGCCACCAGGTCTTTCATGGTCTGCCCGGCGAACAGCTCCCGGATCAGCTCGCTGATCTGCGGCCAGGCCGCGAACCGCGCACCGATCGCGTCGTATTTCGGGTCCTGGAACTCGTCGGGCTCCCCCAGCCAGCGCCGCAGGCCGCGCCACTGCCGCGGCGCCATCACGCACAGCCGGACGTAGCCGTCCTGGCACGGGTAGATCGGGTAGGCGTCCTGGTTCTTCGGCCGGCCCCGCCACCGCCCGCTGCGACGGACCCCGGCGGCGGCCTGCCCGTGCGCGCCGAAGGCCGGATCGAGGGCCATGACGACGGCGTCGAACCAGGAGAAGTCGATGTAATCGCCTGTGCCGCAGCGTAATCGGTTGTAGTACGCAGCGAGCGCGGCCCACGCCGCCTGAACCGCGGCGGTCGCCGACGCGATACCGTCCGGCGGCAGCACCGGGGTGCCGGTGGTGGGGCCGGATCGCGACAACGCGCCACACATCGCGTACAACACGGGATCGGTGGCACGCCACGACGACCGCGAACCCGTCGCACCGAAGTCGGTGATCGACAGCACCACCAGGTGCGGATAGCGGGCCGCCAGCTCGTCGCCCGAGGTCCCGAACATGGCTCCGCGTTCGTCGGCGCCGGTGTCCACGATGATGTCGGCCTCGGCGGCCAGGTCCAGGAAGCGGTCGCAGTCCTCGTCGTCGAACGGGTCGAGCACCGCGCTGCGCTTGTTCGCGTTGTGCACCGCGAACGGAATGCTGGCCCCGCGCAGCGTGGGCAGCGCATCGCGTCCCAGGGAACCGCCCGGCGGTTCCACCTTGAGGACATCGGCGCCCAGGTCGGCGAACAGCCGGGTGACCGCGTCCGCGACGCCGCTCGACAAGTCGAGGACGCGCACGGCATCGAGCAATCCGTCGGCCATCTGGACACCGTACCTGCCTGGTCAGGCCGCTGCGCGGCGGGCGTTCCCGACGTCGAACGGCTACCGCGGCGGCCAAAGTGCCGGGCGGGCAAGCTGTTTCGCCCGGCGCGCCGTCGGCACCGGCGCAACGTTCTCCTCGAAGGTCGGCGTCGGCTATCGTCACAGGCCGATCCGCCCGACCCTGTCCGTCGTCTCATGGAGGCATCACTATGACCGCGCACCTGAGCTACGTGGAGGCCGTGGTGGTCGGCGCGTTCCAAGGCGTGACCGAGCTGTTTCCGGTCTCCAGCCTGGGGCACGCGGTGCTGGTGCCGGCGCTGGTCGGCGGGCGATGGGCCCAGGACCTCAGCGTGTCCGCCCCCAAATCGCCGTATCTCGCGTTCATCGTGGGCCTGCATGTGGCCACCGCCGCCGCCCTGCTGGTGTTCTTCTGGCGCGATTGGGTGCGGATCCTGACGGGGTTCTTCACCTCGCTGCGCCATCGGCGGATCCAGACGCCCGACGAACGGCTGGCCTGGCTGATCGTGGTGGGCACCATCCCGGTGGGCCTGGCCGGGCTCTTGCTGGAACAGCTGTTCCGCACCACACTCGGCAAGCCCGTCCCCGCCGCGGCGTTCCTATTGCTCAATGGCATCGCCCTGTATGTGGGCGAGGTGCTGCGCCGGCGCATCGCGCCCGCACCGGATGAGGCCGCGATGGCCGGCGGGCAACTCGAACACGGCGACGAGGCCTCGGACCGCCGGCTCGCCCAACTCCCCCTGCCCCGCGGCTTGGTGATCGGTGCGGCGCAGATCCTCGCGCTGCTGCCCGGCATCAGCCGCTCGGGAATCACCATCGTGGCCGGCTTGTGGCGGGGCTTGTCGCACGAAGATGCCGCCCGGTTCTCCTTTTTACTTGCGACGCCGATCATCCTGGCCGCGGGCGTGTACAAAATCCCGGAACTCTTCGGGCCGCTGGGCGCCGGAATCGGCGGCCAGGTGCTGGCCGGCAGCGTCGCCTCATTCGTTTGTGCTTATCTCGCCGTGCGTTTCCTGACACGGTATTTCGAGACCCGCACGCTGACGCCGTTCGCGATCTACTGCGCCCTGGCCGGCGGCGCCAGCCTGGTCTGGTTCGCCCTGCGCTGAACCGTCGCGCGCCGGTCACCGGGGATTGTTGCGCAGGGGCGACTTCGAGTGCTGTGCTTAACCCCGTTGTTTAGTTGACACCCGTCAAGAAACTGGAGGGGACCGGAATGGCAGACACGGCTTCGATAGGCCTGAAGGTCCGCGGCAGGGTCGTCGTGATCACCGGAGGCGCCCGCGGCATCGGGCTGGCCACCGCGACCGCGCTGCACAATCTGGGCGCCAAGGTCGCCATCGGCGACGTCGACGAGGTGCGGGTGAAGGAGTCGGGTGCCGACCTGGGCCTCGACGTCTACGGGAAGCTCGACGTCACCGATCCGCACTCGTTCTCCGATTTCCTGGACGAGGTCGAGCGCCGGCTCGGCCCGATCGACGTGCTGATCAACAACGCCGGCATCATGCCCGTCGGCAAGATCGTCGACGAGCCCGACGCGGTCACCCGGCGGATCTTGGATATCAACGTCTACGGCGTGATCGTCGGCAGCAAGCTGGCGGCCCAGCGCATGGCACCGCGCGGCAAGGGTCACGTCATCAACGTCGCCTCGCTGGCCGGTGAACTCAACATCGTCGGGCTGGCCACCTACTGCGCCAGCAAGCACGCGGTAATCGGCTTCACCGACTCGGCCCGGCTGGAGTACCAGGACGCCGGCGTGAAGTTCTCGCTGGTGTTGCCGACGTTCGTCAACACCGAGTTGGTCGCCGGAACTCCCGGCATGAAGGGGTTCCGCAACGCCGAACCCACCGAGATCGCCGACGCGATCGTCAACCTGGTGGCTCACCCCAAGCCGCGGGTGCGGATCACCAAGGCGGCGGGCGCCATGGTGGTGTCCCAGAAGTTCTGGCCGCGCCGAATCGCCGAGGGGCTGAACCGGATGCTGGGCGGTGATCACGTCTTCACCGACGACGTCGACGTCGCCAAGCGCCGGGCGTATGAGGCCCGCGCCCGCGGCGAAGAGTAATCGCGCACGAGCATTCTTCACCGAAGGCGCGGACAATCGGCCGGGTGAGCCTAGAAACCCGAACCTCCGCGCCCACCGAATCTCCGCTCTCCGACGACGAACTCGCTCTGCTCGACAAGTACTGGCGCGCCGCCAATTATCTGTCGGTCGGACAGATCTACCTCCTGGACAACCCGCTGCTCACCCAGCCGCTGGCCACCGAGCACGTCAAACCGCGGTTGCTGGGGCACTGGGGCACAACACCCGGGCTCAACCTCGTCTATGCCCACCTGAACCGGATCATCCGCAACCGCGACGCCGACGTCATCTACGTGACCGGGCCCGGTCACGGCGGACCCGGGCTGGTCGCCAACGCCTACCTGGAAGGCACCTACAGCGAGGTGTACACCGGCATCGAAGAGGACGCCGAAGGGCTGCGCAAGCTGTTCCGGCAGTTCTCCTTCCCCGGCGGCATCCCCAGCCACGTCGCGGCGCAGACGCCGGGATCCATCCACGAGGGCGGTGAGCTCGGCTACGCGCTGGTGCACGCCTACGGCGCGGCCCTGGACAACCCGTATTTGGTGGTGGCCTGCGTCGTCGGCGACGGCGAGGCCGAAACCGGGCCGCTGGCCGCCAGCTGGCACTCCAACAAGTTCCTCGACCCGGTGACCGACGGCGCCGTGCTGCCCATCCTGGCGCTCAACGGCTACAAGATCGCCAATCCGACGGTGCTGGCCCGCATCCCGCACGACGAGCTGGAGTCGTTGTTGCGCGGCTACGGCTACCGGCCGATCACGGTCGCCGGCGACGACCCGGCCGACGTGCACCGCCAACTGGCCGCCGCGCTCGACGACGCCTTCGATGACATCGCGGCCATCCAGACCGCGGCCCGCGGCGGCGGTCAGGCGCAGCGACCGGTGTGGCCGATGATCGTGCTGCGCACGCCCAAGGGCTGGACCGGGCCCAAGGTGGTGGACGGCAAGAAGGTCGAGGGGACCTGGCGCTCACATCAGGTGCCGCTGTCCGAGACGCACAAAAATCCCGAGCACCGCGCCCAGCTGGAGGAGTGGCTGCGCAGCTACGCGCCCGAGCAGCTTTTCGACGACAACGGCAGGCTGCGTGACGAATTGCGCGCGCTGGCACCCAAAGGCGATCGCCGGATGAGCGCCAACCCGCACGCCAACGGCGGGCTGTTGCTGCACGATCTGGACCTGCCGGACTTTCGCGACTACGCCGTGGCCGTCGAGCGGCCGGCGGCGGCCACGCACGAGGCAACCCGGGTGCTGGGCGCGTTCCTGCGCGACGTGATCGCCCGCAACCGGGACCGGTTCCGGCTGATGGGCCCCGACGAGACGGCCTCCAATCGGCTCGACGCCGTCTTCGGGTCGACCGACAAGGTGTGGCTCTCGGAGGTCGAGCCCGACGACGAGCACCTAGCGCCGGACGGCCGCGTGATGGAGGTGCTCTCCGAGCACCTGTGCCAGGGCTGGCTGGAGGGCTATCTGCTGACCGGGCGACACGGGCTGTTCAACTGCTACGAAGCGTTCGTGCACATCGTCGACTCGATGCTCAACCAGCACGCGAAATGGCTTGCCACCAGCCGGGAATTGCCGTGGCGCCGCCCGATCGCGTCGCTCAACTATCTGCTCAGCTCGCACGTCTGGCGTCAGGACCACAACGGCGCGTCCCATCAGGACCCGGGCTTCATCGACCTCGTCGCCAACAAGCGACCGGAACTGACCCGCGTCTACCTGCCGCCGGACGGCAACACGCTGCTCTCGGTGGCCGATCACTGCCTGCGCAGCCGCGACTACATCAACGTCATCGTCGCCGGCAAGCAGCCCGCGCTGGCCTACCTCGACATGGACTCCGCGATCGCGCACTGCACCCGCGGCCTGGGCATCTGGCCGTGGGCGAGCACGGCCACCGAGGAGCCCGACGTGGTGCTGGCCTGCGCCGGAGACATCCCCACGCTGGAGACGCTGGCCGCCGCCGACATCCTGCGCCGCGAGCTGCCGGAGCTGGGCGTCCGGGTGATCAACGTCGTCGACCTGATGCGGCTGCAACCGGATTCCGAGCACCCGCACGGGCTGCCCGACCGCGAATTCGACGCGCTGTTCACCCGCGACAAGCCGGTCATCTTCGCCTACCACGGCTATCCCTGGCTGATCCACCGGCTCACCTACAGCCGCACCAACCACGCCCACCTGCATGTGCGCGGCTTCAAGGAGCGCGGCACCACGACGACGCCGTTCGACATGGTGATGCTCAACGATCTAGACCGCTTCCACCTCGTCATGGACGTCATCGACCGGGTGGACGGCCTGGCCAGCCGCGCCGCCATACTGCGGCAGCGGATGGTCGACGCGCGCCTCGCGGCGCGGATGTACACCCGCGAGCACGGCGAGGACGACCCGAAGATCGCCGGCTGGACCTGGCCGGCCGAGTGAGCCGCGGGTGACCGCCGAGTGACGCGAGCAACCCGGTCGATCCCTCGGGCGCCGGTAAACTGGTCGGATGCTTGACGCCACCGGGACAGCCGATATTCACCCCGCGGTGTCAAGGTTCCCGGTGCTGCACCGATTCCGGATCCACCTCGACATTGCCGTCGTCGTCGTGGTGCTGGTGCTGACCAACCTGATCGCGCACTTCACCACGCCGTGGGCGAGCATCGCCACCGTCCCGGCCGCGGCCGTGGGGCTGGTCATTTTGATGCGCTGGCGGGGCCTGGGCTGGGCGGACCTCGGCCTGGGCCGCGAGCACTGGAAGCCCGGCATGGGTTACGCCGTGGCCGCCGTGGCCGTCGTCGCGTCGGTGATCGCGCTGGGCGTGCTGCTGCCGGAGACCCGGCCGCTGTTCATGAACAACCGCTACGCCACGATCTCCGGGGCGATGATCGCCTCGATGGTCGTCATCCCGCTGCAGACCGTCATCCCCGAGGAGCTGGCCTTCCGGGGCGTCCTGCACGGCGCGCTCAACCGGGCCTGGGGCTTTCGCGGCGTCGCGCTGGCGGGTTCGCTGTTGTTCGGGCTATGGCATGTCGCGACGTCCTTCGGCCTGACTAGCAGCAACGTCGGCTTCACCCGGCTGTTCGGCGGCGGAATCGTGGGCATGATGGCCGGGGTGACCGGGGCCGTCCTCGCGACCGGGGCCGCCGGATTCGTCTTCAGCTGGCTACGCCGGCGCAGCGGCAGCCTGATCGCGCCCATTGCGTTGCACTGGTCGTTGAACGGGCTCGGCGCGCTGGCCGCCGCGCTGGTGTGGCACCTGTCCACCTGACGCCGAATCAGGCCAGCAGCACCGCCGCACCGGCGATGCGGCCGGCGCTGAGATCCGTCAGCGCCCGATCCGCCTGTCCGAGCGGATATTCCGGCGTCGTCACCTCGATGTGGTGCTTACCCGCGAAGTCCAGGAAGGCCCGCGCGTCCGCCCGGGTGTTGGACGTCACCGATCGGACCTGGCGTTCCTGGAACAGGTGACGCTGGTAGTTCAGGGCCGGGATGTCGGACAGGTGAATCCCGGCGATCGCCAGGGTGCCGCCGCGGTCCAGCGCTTCCAGCGCGGGCAGCACCAGATCACCCACCGGAGCAAACAAAATCGCGGCGTCCAGCGGCACCGGGGGCGGCTCGGCCGCACCCTGCGCCGATGCCGCGCCGAGCTCCAACGCCAGTTCCTGCGCGCGGGATCCGCGGGTCATCACGTGTACCTCGGCGCCTTGTGCCAGCGCCACCTGCGCGGTGATGTGCGCGCTGCCGCCGAAGCCGTAGAGACCCAGGCGGCCACCAGCCGGCAGCTCGGCGCGCTGCAGCGAGCGGTAGCCGATGATGCCCGCACACAACAACGGGGCCAGCTGGCTGTCGCTGTAGCCGCTCGGCAAGGGGTGGGCGAAAGCGGCCGGGACGGTGGCGAATTCGGCGTAACCGCCGTCGGCGTCCCAGCCGGTGTAGCGAGAATCGGGGCACAGGTTCTCGTCGCCGCGCCGGCAATACTTGCACACGCCGCAGGTGTGGCGTAGCCAGGCGATGCCCACCCGGTCCCCCACGCGGAATTCGTCGCCGGCCTGCTCACCCATGTCGATGACTTCGCCGACCACCTCATGACCGGGAGTGACCCGGTCGCGGTGCACTGGCAGGTCGCCTTCGGTGACGTGCAGGTCGGTGCGGCAGACGCCGCAGGCGCGTACCGCCACCAGCAGTTCGGAGGGGCCGGGGTGTGGCACCTCGGCGGTGACCTGCTCCAGCGGGCCGCTCTTCATCGGCCCGGGCCGACGCACGCGCCAGGCGCGCATTGCCGTGGTGGTCACCGGTGGAGGCATCAATCCATCATGCCGCTAACCACCACGGCCGCAACGGGTTAAGCCGATTAGGTCCTGTGCCGCACCATGCCGACGACCCACAGCAGGAGCAGGGCGCCGAGCAGCGCTGTGAAGAAGGTGAAGATGATTCCGCCACCCGCGGTGTTGACGAAGAAGCTCAGGATGAAGCCGCCGATCAACGCGCCGACGATGCCGATGACGATGTCCATCAGGATGCCGGCACCGCTGCCTCTGATGATCCTGCTGGCGATCGCACCCGCCAGACCGCCGATGATGATGTAGCCGATCCAGCCGACGCTGGTCAGCGTCGAGGAGCGGGCCAGATATTCGGTAGCAGCAATGACGTCCATCGAAGTCTCCTTGCAATCGCTGGCAAACCCCAGCTATTTGCTGGGTCGTCACTTCGGTATACCCAGTTTGGGTCACGAAATGAGCGCCGAATTGGAGACGGTTGACCCGTCGGTTTCGGGTGCGAGCGGGCCGTCGAGCGGCGCGATCAGGCCGAGAGGGTCTGCTGCGGTGTCGGTGTGGGCGTCGGGCTGGCCTCGGAAGATGCCGGCGCGCCACCGGGAACCGGCGCGGGTGCCCCCGGCGCCGGCGGCGCAGCGGGTGCCCCGGGCGCCGGCGGAGCAGCGGGCGCGCCAGGAGCCGTCGCTGTACCCGGCGCACCCGGTGCCGCGGGGGCTCCAGGAGCCGCCGGCGGTGTCCATGCCTGGATCGACTCGGTGAGCGCCTTGGCCGCGCCCCGGTCCACCGGGTCGTTCGAGGTTCCGAGCCACACCACGAACCAGCGTTGGGCGGTGCCGCCGTTGGCGGAACCGATCACGCCCGTCCAGATCTGGCCGTTGGGCTTGGACGCGTCGCTGAATTTGACTTCGTAGTACGACGCGCTGCCGGTGCTTCCGTTGCTGCCGGAGAGCGGGGTGGCGTCCTGGTTGATCCGGGTGCCGGGATAGGGCATGAAGAACTCACCCATGTCCGAGCCCAGCCGCACCGCGGCCTTGGCGTTGTTGGCTTCCGCGCTGGCATAGAGCTTTTGGTCCAGGCGGCCCATCACGATGCGGGTGTCGTTGGCGACCGCCGGCGCCTGGTCGGGCATCGGCGGTGGGCCGGTGACCTTGCTCAGCAGCGCCGAACCGTAGTCGAGGTGCGACGCGTCCGACTCCACCCAGCCGGGCGGCAGCACGTAGCTGAATCCCCCGACCGCGTTGGTGATCCGCCCGGCGTTCGGGTCGGCCGGCGGTGGCGGCGGCGCATTCGGGTCGACGGGCGGCGGCGGTGCGCCGTTGGGGTTGGCGGGCGGTGGTGGGACCGCGTTGGGATCACCCGGTGCCGGTTGCCCATTCGGCGGCTGAGCGGCCGGCGGCGCGTTGGTCGCCGGGGCCCCCGGCGGGGCCGTGGCGGTCGGCGGGACGGGCGTCGGCACCTCGGGATCGGCGCTGGAAGTCGCCGGCAACGCGATGGCGACTGCGCTGGCACCGGTCACCGTGGTGAGCGCCAGCGTCGTCCACAGTCCTTTACGACGGGTCGAGGTCGGATCCACCTGCTCCATGGCGACGAACCTACCGTGTTACCGCTGTGACGCAAGGGTGCATGCGGACTAATGCTGTGGGGATTTACCGATGTTGCCAATGTGCAATCTTGCCGGCGGCATGACGCCGGCACCCGGCGGCTCACCGCGCGGCGGGATACAGCGCCACCTCGTGGGCCTTGACCGAGAACCACACTCGATCCCCGGGCACCAATTGCAGCTCAGACGCGGCGTCGACGGTGATCTCCGCGGCGACGCCCGGGGCCCCGTCGGGTTGCTGCGCGGCGCGCACCCACACGGCCGCCCCGCGGACGTCCATCTCGGCCACGGTGACCTCAACGGTGTTGCGGGGGCTGCCATGCGGGCGGTCGCGATAGACGGCCACCGCCGTTGGCGGGAACACCGCGATCGCATGCTGGTCCGGCGAGACCGTTTCGCCGCTCTCTCCCGGCGCCGCATGCCAGCGGTCGCCGGACTCCGCGCGCAGCGAGCCGTCACGGTCGACGGTTCCGTTCACCAGGTTGATGCCCGCGATGCGGGCCGCGAAGTGACTGCGGGGCGCGGTGAGAACCGCGGGCACCGGGCCGATTTCGGCGATCGTGCCGGATTCCAGCACCAGGACGCGATCGGCCAGGGTGAACACGTCCAGCAGGTCGTGGGTGACCAGGATCGCGGCGCAACGGATGCGGGTGATGACCTTGCGCAACACCGCCCGGATCGCCGCGGCCGCAGCGACGTCGAGCCCGGCCAGCGGTTCGTCGAGCAGCAACACGTCGGGTTCGGCCGCCAGCGCCCGGGCGATCGCGACCCGCTGGGCCTGCCCGCCGGACAGCTGCCGCGGTTTCCGGTCGGCGAAGCGTTCGGCATCGACCTCGCGCAGCCAGCGCAGCGCGGTCGCCGCCTGGGCGGCGCGCGCCGGGCGCCACCTCGCGCGCCGACTGTGCGGTCCGAACGCGACATTGGCGGCAACGCTCATGTGCGGGAACAGCAACGCGTCCTGCAGCAGCAGCCCGACCCGGCGGTCGTGCGTCGCCACGTTTATCCCGGCCGCGGTGTCGGTCAAGACCCGGTCCCCCAGCCGCACCACCCCCTCGTCCGGACGAAGTAGCCCCGCGATGACATGCAGGACGGTCGATTTGCCCGCGCCGTTGGGGCCGAGCACCGCGAGCACCTCACCCGCGGACACGGAGAACTCCACGTCCACATGGCGGTCGGCGACGGCCGCGCGCAGCCGCAGTTCGCTCACGGCTGCCCGGTTCCGGTCAGCCGGCGAGTGCCCAGGCCCAAGACCACCAGGGCCGCCACCACCACCAACAGGATCGACAGCGCCACAGCGGCATTGGCGTCGGTCACCCGTTGCAGATAGATCTCCAGCGGCAGCGTGCGGGTCACCCCCTGACGGGATCCGGCGAACGTCAGCGTCGCGCCGAATTCGCCCAGCGAGCGGGCGAAGGCCAGCACCGCCCCCGACAGCACGCCCGGCAACAGCAGCGGCAGGGTGACGCGCCACCAGACGACGCTCGGGCGCGCCCCCAACGTCGCGGCCACCAGCTCGAAGTCGGCCCCCGCGGTGCGCGCGGCGCCCTCCAGCGAAATCACCAGAAACGGCAGCGAGACGAACGTCTGTGCCAGCACCACGGCGGTGGTGCTGAACGCGATGCTCACACCGGCGGCTTCCAGGTACCGGCCGAGCAGTCCGAGCCGGCCGAACGCGTACAGCAACGCGATTCCGCCCACCACGGGCGGCAGCACCAGCGGGAGCAGGATCAGTGGCCGCAGCAACCGGATCACGCGCGCCGTGCTGCGCGCCAGCACCAGCGCCATCGGCACCCCCAACACCAGGCACAGCGCCGTGCTGGCGGCGGCGGTCTTCAGGCTCAGCAACAACGCCGTCCGCGACGACCGGCTGCCGATCAGCGATCCGAAATGCGGCCAGTCGACCTTGACCGCGATGGCCAGCAACGGCAGCACCACGAAGATGGTGCCCACCGCCGCGGGGACATACACCCAGCGGGGCAGATCCGTCGGCCGGTGCATGGGCGGCGTCAGGGTTTCGCGAAGCCGGCCTGGGCCAGGATCTGCTGCCCGGTCGGTGAGGTCACCAGGTCGACGAACTTCTGCGCCTGCGCGGCGAGCGGCGCCTTCTTCAGCACGCCGATGGGATAGACGTTCACCGCGCCGGCGGCCTCCGGGAAGTTCACGGTCGCGACCTTGCTGCCGGCGGACCTGGCGTCGGTGACGTAGACCAGCGCGGCGTCGGCCTGCCCGCTGGTGACCTTGTTGAGGGCGTCCGTCACGCTGAGTTCCTCGCTGACCGGGTTGAGGCGCACCCCGGTGCTGTCCTCGACGCGGTGGGTCGCCGCCCCGCACGGCACCGGCTGCTGGCAGGTCACCACGTTGAGGCCGGGCCTGGCCAGGTCGGCGAAGGAACCGATCTTCTTCGGGTTGCCCGGCGCGGTGACGATGACCAGGGTGTTCGACGCGAAGTTCGTCGGGTTGCCGTTCAGCAGGCCGGCCTTGCTGACGGTATCCATCTGCGCGGTGTCGGCCGAGGCGAACACGTCGGCCGTGGCGCCCTGCGTCAGCTGGGTCGCCAGGTCGGAGGAGCCGGCGAACTCGAAGTCGACGCCGACGCCCGGATTCTGGTCCTTGAACCGCTGGCTGATCTGGGTGAACGACGGCTTGAGCGAGGCCGCGGCGAACACCATGACCTTGCCGCCGGATGTCGACGATGTCTGCGAAGAGGGCGACTTGGAACCGCACCCGATCAGGCCCGCCATCAGCACGGTCGAAATTACAGCGGCCAGGATCCCGATCCGACGCATGGATGCACCCTAGCCCGCCGATGATGCGGTCCGCTCGGCGCTTGAATCGCCGCAAGAAAGTGGCGGCCGAATAGTTACGCAAATGATCCGCGCGTCGCGCCGGCGAAAGTTTCGCCGACTAGCTACTGTCCAGTAACATATGTGGGAATTGATGCCATAACGCGCGTGAACACGAGGAGGGCATGGCAGTGGAGGTGCTGGTTACCGGCGGAGACACGGACCTGGGGCGCACGGTAGCCGAGAGCTTCCGCGATGACGGCCACAAGGTGACCCTCGTGGGCGCACGCAAGAGCGATGTGGAGATCGCCGCCAAGGAGCTCGAGGTCGAGGCGATCGTCTGCGACACCACCGACCCGGCCAGCCTCGAAGAGGCCCGTCCCCTCTTCCCGCATCACCTGGACACCATCGTCAACGTGCCGGCCCCAACCTGGGACGCCGGCGATCCGCGCACCTATTCGATCGCCGACACGGCGAACGCCTGGCGCAATGCCCTTGACGCGACGGTGCTTTCGGCAGTGTTGACCGTGCAGGCCGTGGGCGATCACCTGCGCTCGGGCGGCTCCATCATCAGCCTGGTGCCCGAGAACCCGCCGGCGGGCAGCGCCGACGCCGCCATCAAGGCCACGCTGTCGAACTGGACCGCCGGGCAGGCGGGCATTTTCGGCACCCGCGGAATCACGGTCAACGTGGTGGCGAGTGGACGCAGCGCCGAGGCCGGCTATGACGGGCTGTCCCGCAGCCCGGCGCCGGTGGCCGCGGAGGCCGCCCGGTTGGCGTTGTTCCTGACCACGTCGGCGGCGCGCCACATCACCGGCCAGACGCTGCACGTGAGCCACGGCGCGTTGGCTCGTTTCGCCTGAGGCGTAGCGCGCACCCTTCTCCCGGGCGGGGCGGATCGCTACGGTAAATCTCGTGGCTATTCGACTCGGTCTGCAGATTCCCAACTTCTCCTACGGCACCGGGGTTGAGCAACTCTTCCCAACGGTCATCGCCCAGGCCCGCGAGGCCGAATCCGCCGGATTCGACTCGGTTTTCGTGATGGACCACTTCTACCAACTGCCGATGCTGGGATCGCCGGATCAGCCGATGCTGGAGGCGTACACCGCCCTGGCGGCACTGGCCACCGCCACCGAGCGGGTGCAGCTGGGCACCTTGGTAACCGGCAACACGTACCGCAACCCGTCCCTGCTCGCGAAGACCATTACCACGCTCGACGTGGTGAGCCAGGGCCGGGCGATCCTGGGGATCGGCACCGGATGGTTCCAGCTCGAGCACGAACAGCTGGGCTTCGAATTCGGCACCTTCACCGACAGGTTCAACCGGCTCGACGAGGCCCTGGAGATCATCCTGCCGATGCTCAAGGGCGAGCGCGCCACCTTCTCGGGCAAGTGGTACCAAACCAGCGAGGCGTTCGCCAATCCCCGCTTCCGGGACCACATTCCGCTGATGATCGGTGGCAGCGGCGAGAAGAAGACAATCCCGCTCGCAGCACGGCATTTCGACCACCTCAACGTGATTGCGGGTTTCGACGAGCTGCCGCGCAAGCTGGACGCGGTGCGACGGGCCTGTGACGACGTGGGCCGCGACCCCGCCAGCCTGGAAACCAGCACGCTGACCACGGTGCTGATCGACGAAAACGCGAGCCTCGACCAGATTCCCGCCGAGATGACGCAGCGCATGGTGGTCGGCACGCCGGATTCGGTCGCCGATCAGATCAAGTCAAAGGTGATCGATGCGGGCATCGGCGGCGTGATCATCAACCTGCCCTTCTATACGCCCGGCGTCATCGAGGCGGCCGGCGCGGCGCTGCGTCCGCTCGTGGGGCTGTAGGCATTTCGGCGCCTCAGCGGACCGGCCGGGCGGACATGACGAGTATCACGCTCGACGACCAGCAGTGATACAGGCGATGTGTTTGATTACACATGTTGCCAGCTAGGTTTGCGGGTATCCGCCTGACTAGCGTGGTGGCTAATCGCAGTCGCGCGTCCAGAAGCCCCCCGTCAGGAGCAGCGGAAACATGAGCCCCCAGCCAGGTACCACAGCTGGACCGGAGCGCCGTCATCAGGTGGTCATCATCGGCTCCGGGTTCGGTGGACTGAACGCGGCGAAGAAACTCAAGCACGCCAACGTTGACATCAAACTGATCGCGCGGACGACGCACCACCTCTTCCAGCCGCTGCTGTACCAAGTGGCGACGGGCATTGTGTCCGAAGGCGATATCGCGCCGCCGACCCGGGTCGTGCTGCGCAGGCAGCGCAACGTTCAGGTGCTGCTCGGGGACGTCACTCACATCGATCTGGAGGGCAAGTTCGTGGTGTCCGATTTGCTCGGACACACCTACGACACTCCCTACGACAGCCTGATCATCGCCGCCGGCGCCGGCCAGTCGTATTTCGGCAACGACCATTTCGCCGAATTCGCGCCCGGCATGAAGTCGATCGACGACGCCCTCGAGGTGCGAGGGCGCATCCTCAGCGCGTTCGAACAGGCCGAGCGGTCGCGCGATCCGGAGCGGAGAGCCAAGCTGCTGACGTTCACCGTGATCGGGGCCGGGCCCACCGGCGTCGAAATGGCCGGGCAGATAGCGGAATTGGCGAAGGACACCTTGAGGGGCTCGTTCCGGCACATCGACTCGACGAAGGCGCGGGTGATTCTGCTCGATGCCGCGCCCGCCGTGCTGCCGCCGTTCGGCGACAAGCTGGGTCAGCGCGCGGCGGCCCGGCTGGAGAAGATGGGCGTAGAAATCCAACTGGGTGCGATGGTCACCGACGTCGATCGCAACGGCATCACCGTGAAGGATTCCGACGGCACCGTCCGGCGCATCGAGTCGGCCTGCAAGGTGTGGTCCGCCGGCGTGTCAGCCAGCCCGCTGGGGCGCGACCTCGCCGATCAGTCGTCGGTCGAACTGGACCGGGCCGGCCGCGTCAAGGTGCTGCCCGACCTGTCGGTCCCCGGCCACCCGAACGTGTTCGTCATCGGCGACCTGGCCGCCGTGGAAGGCGTGCCAGGGGTGGCGCAGGGGGCGATTCAGGGCGCCAAGTACGTCGCGAGCGCCATCAAGGCCGAACTCGGCGGCGCCAACCCGGCCGACCGGGAGCCGTTCCAGTACTTCGACAAGGGCTCCATGGCCACGGTGTCGCGGTTCTCCGCGGTGGCCAAGATCGGCCCCCTCGAATTCAGCGGCCTGTTCGCCTGGTTCGCCTGGCTGGTGCTGCACCTGGTCTACCTGGTCGGGTTCAAGACCAAGATCAGCACGCTGCTGTCCTGGACGGTGACGTTCCTGAGCACCCGGCGCGGCCAGCTGACGATCACCGAGCAGCAGGCGTTCGCCCGGACCCGGCTCGAGCAGCTGGCAGTGGTCGCCGCGGAGGCCAAGCGGCCGGCGGCCAGGCGGGCCAGCTAGCCGATCGCCGCTGACTCCCTCGGATGAGGGTGCGCGACAACGCATTTCATCGCTGGTCGAGCCTGATCAGCCCTCGCGAACCTCGAGGTTCTGCAGCCGCACCTGACCGCGGGCGACGATCCGGTCGTCGCTGTCGGTGATGGTGACCAACCACAATTGCTGGCTTCGCCCGCGGTGGATCGGCTCGACGGTGCCGTACACCATGCCCGAGCCGATGGAGCGCAAAAAGTCGGTGTTGTTGTTGACGCCCACCACGTTTCCGCCGCCGCGGGTGGCCAGCCACGTGTAGGCGGCGACGCTGGCCATGCTCTCGATCATCGAGCAGTAAACGCCACCGTGAACCAAACCCATCGGCTGCAGCAGCTTGGGCGTGACCTCGAGCTGGGCGCGGGCACCGTCGGGGCTGAGTTCGGTGAATTGCAGCCCGATTTCGCGGTCGAACGGTGCGGCGAAGTCCGGCGGGAGGATCGTTTTCTGCGGCTCTGGCACGTCCATGTGTCTACACCATGGCCCCGGCACGACGTCGCGGCGGATTCTGGGCCGGAAAACGGCTGAGCCCCGCGCCTCGAAGGCACGGGGCTCGCCGATCGAGTAGACCGGGGGTCGCTGCAGCCCTCAGGACTCTCACACGGTCCGTTATCGCTCGACTCGATCAGAATAGGCAAGGCTGCCCTAACTTTGCAAGGGGTATTGTTCTTCTTGTTCGCGGCGGGGGCGCGCGGTGGCCGACACAGCGATTTGTCAGGCTTTCGTACGACCGTCGGTAGTAAGCCGGAGTACGCTTGATTCGACGCTCAGGAGATGAACGAACTATGGCCAAACTGACACGGCTGGGGGATCTAGAACGGGCCGTCATGGACCACCTGTGGTCCACGCCCGAGCCTCAGACCGTTCGCCAGGTCCATGAGGCGTTATCGGCACAGCGCGACCTGGCCTACACCACGATCATGACCGTCCTGCAACGGCTGGCCAAGAAGAACCTGGTCTCCCAGATCCGCGACGACCGGGCGCACCGGTACGCACCGGTGCACGGTCGCGACGAACTGGTCGCCGGACTCATGGTGGACGCGCTGGCCCAGGCCGAGGATTCCGGCGGCCGTCAGGCCGCGCTGGTGCACTTCGTCGAACGCGTCGGCGCCGACGAGGCGGAGGCGCTGCGGCGCGCACTCGCCGAACTGGAAGCCAATCAACGCAACAACTCCCCATCTGCTGGCGCTCCACCGGAGGGCTGAGGGACACTAACTATGTGTCCGCGCTGGCTTTCACCATTCTCGCGGTGCTACTGACCGGCCCGGTGCCGGCGATGTTGGCACGCGCGCGCTGGCCGCTGCGCGCTCCCCGCGCCGCCATGGTGCTCTGGCAAGCCGTCGCGCTGGCCGCGGTGCTGTCGGCGTTCAGCGCCGGCATCGCGATCGCCACCCGGTTGCTGATGCCCGGCCGCGACGGGCGCCCCACGACCAGCATCGTCGGCGCCGCCGACCGCCTCGGCTGGCCGCTGTGGACGGTCTACGTCAGCGTTTTCGCCCTGACCGTGCTGGTCGGCGCCCGATTGATGGTCGCGGTGGTCCGGGTGGCCATCGCCAACCGGAAACGACGGGCCCACCACCGCATGGTCGTCGACCTGGTCGGAGTCGGCCACGGCGCGGCGCTGTCCCAGCCCCGCGCCCGCACGCGCGATCTGCGCGTGCTCGACGTGGCGCAGCCGCTCGCCTACTGCCTGCCCGGCGTGCGCAGCCGGGTGGTGGTCAGCGAGGGAACGCTGACCACGCTCGCCGACGCCGAGGTCGAGGCGATTCTCACCCACGAGCGCGCCCACCTGCGCGCGCGACACGACCTGGTGCTGGAGGCCTTCACAGCGGTGCACGCCGCATTCCCGCGGCTGGTCCGCAGCGCCAACGCGCTCGGTGCGGTCCAGCTCCTGGTCGAGTTGCTCGCCGACGATGCGGCGGTCCGCGCCGCGGGTCGCGCTCCCCTGGCCCGGGCGCTGGTCGCGTGCGCATCGGGGCTGGCCCCGTCGGGTGCACTCGCGGCCAGCGGCCCCAGCACGGTGGTCAGGGTGCGCCGGCTGGGTGGACGTGGCAACAGCCCGCTGCTGTCGGCGGCCGCATACCTGGCCGCGGCCGCGGTGTTCGTGGTGCCCACCGTCGCGCTGGCCGTCCCGTGGCTCACCGAGCTGGAACGCTTGTTCAACCTCTGACGCAGCCGGGGGCCGATCACCCCGGGCGCCCGACTGTTCGCTGTGCCACAGTGTCACCGAAAGCTTTTCGGAAAAGTTGTCCACATTGAGAGGCGAAAACATGAGTTCGTCGGATGCCCGCTCCAGCTCCAAGACCGGCACCGCGCAGATCGGCGTCACGGGCCTGGCCGTGATGGGTTCAAACCTCGCCCGCAACTTCGCCCGGCACGGCTACACCGTGGCGCTGCACAACCGCTCGATCGCCAAAACCGATGCGCTGCTCAAGGAGCACGGCGACGACGGCAACTTCGTCCGCTCCGAGACGATCGAGGAATTTCTGGACGCGCTGGAGAAGCCGCGACGGGTGATCATCATGGTCAAGGCGGGTGACCCCACCGACGCCGTCATCAACGAGCTCGCCGACGCCATGGAATCCGGCGACATCATCATCGACGGCGGCAACGCGCTCTACACCGACACCATCCGCCGCGAGAAGGCGATCCGCGAGCGGGGCCTGCACTTCGTCGGCGCAGGCATCTCCGGCGGTGAGGAGGGCGCGCTCAACGGCCCGTCGATCATGCCCGGCGGCCCGGCCGAGTCGTACAAGTCGCTCGGCCCGCTGCTCGAGGAGATCTCCGCGCACGTCGACGGCGTGCCGTGCTGCACCCACATCGGCCCCGACGGCGCCGGTCATTTCGTCAAGATGGTGCACAACGGCATCGAGTACTCCGACATGCAGCTGATCGGCGAGGCCTACCAGTTGTTGCGCGACGGCCTGGGCAAGACCGCTCCCGAGATCGCCGACGTGTTCGCCGAGTGGAACAAGGGCGACCTGGACAGCTTCCTGATCGAGATCACCGCGCAGGTGCTGCGCCAGACCGACGCCAAAACCGGCAAGCCGCTGGTCGACCTCATCCTCGACGAGGCCGAGCAGAAGGGCACGGGGCGCTGGACCGTGAAGTCGGCCCTCGATCTCGGTGTGCCGGTGACCGGTATCGCCGAGGCGGTGTTCGCCCGCGCGCTGTCCGGCTCGGTCGCCCAGCGCAAGGCCACCACCGGCCTGGCCTCCGGCCGGCTCGGCGAGAAGCCAAGCGACGCAACGCAGTTCATCGACGACGTGAGCAAGGCCCTGTACGCGTCGAAGATCGTCGCCTACGCGCAGGGCTTCAACCAGATCCAGGCCGGCAGCGCCGAGTACGACTGGGGCATCACGCCCGGCGACATGGCGACGATATGGCGCGGCGGGTGCATCATCCGGGCGAAGTTCCTCAACCGGATCAAGGAGGCGTTCGACGAGAATCCCGACCTGCCGACCCTGATCGTCGCGCCCTATTTCCGCAGTGCCATCGAGGAATCCATCGACAGCTGGCGTCGCGTCGTGGTGAAGGCCACCGAGCTCGGCATCCCGATCCCCGGCTTCGCCTCCGCGCTGTCCTATTACGACGCGCTGCGCACCGAGCGGCTGCCGGCGGCACTCACGCAGGGCTTGCGCGACTTCTTCGGCGCACACACCTACGGGCGCATCGATGACGACCCGGGCAAGCGCTTCCACACACTGTGGAGCGGAGACCGCTCCGAAGTGCCCGCGTAGCCGGGCGATACCAGAGTGAAGGGGGCTTGAGTTGGTGGGGCGACTGCGATGAGGTTTCTCGACGGGCACCGACCCGCATACGACCTGACGTACAACGACGTGTTCGTGATGCCGAACCGCTCGGAGGTCGCGTCGCGCTTTGACGTCGACCTGTCCACCGGTGACGGCTCGGGCACCACGATCCCGGTCGTCGTCGCCAACATGACCGCGGTGGCGGGCCGGCGGATGGCCGAAACCGTCGCGCGCCGTGGCGGACTCGTCATCTTGCCGCAGGATCTGCCGATCACCGCGGTGCAGCAGACGGTCGAGTTCGTCAAGAGCCGCGACCTGGTTCTCGACACCCCGGTGGTGCTCGGGCCCGACGACTCGGTGTCCGACGCGACGGCCCTGATCCACAAGCGGGCGCACGGTGTCGCGGTGGTCACCTTCGAGGGCCGTCCGCTGGGCCTGGTGAGCGAATCGTCGTGCCTGGGCGTGGATCGCTTCACCCGCGTGCGCGACGTCGCGATGACCGACTTCGTCACCGCCCCGGTGGGAACCGAGCCGCGCAAGGTCTTTGACCTGCTCGAGCAGTCACCCATCGGTGTCGCGGTCATGACGAACGCCGACGGCACGCTGGCCGGCGTGCTGACCCGCACCGGCGCCATCCGCGCGGGCCTGTACACCCCGGCCGTCGACGCGCGGGGCCGGCTGCGGATAGGCGCGGCCGTCGGCATCAACGGCGACGTCGGGGCCAAGGCGCGGTCGCTTGTCGAGGCCGGGATCGATCTGCTGGTCATCGACACGGCGCACGGGCACCAGGTCAAGACGATCGAGGCGATCCGGACGGTCACGGCGCTGGAGCTGGGCGTGCCGCTGGCGGCGGGCAACGTCGTCTCGGCGGAGGGCACCCGGGACCTGCTGGGCGCCGGGGCGGACATCGTCAAGGTCGGCGTCGGACCGGGCGCGATGTGCACCACCCGGATGATGACCGGCGTAGGCCGCCCCCAATTCTCGGCTGTCGTCGAATGCGCTTCGGCAGCACGGGAATTGGGTGGACACGTGTGGGCCGACGGCGGCGTCCGGCATCCCCGGGACGTGGCGCTGGCGCTGGCCGCCGGGGCGTCTAACGTGATGATCGGGTCGTGGTTCGCCGGCACGTACGAGTCGCCCGGCGACCTGATGCGCGACCGCGAGGACCAGCCGTACAAGGAGAGCTACGGCATGGCCTCCAAGCGGGCGGTGGTCGCGCGCACCGGGGCGGACACCGCGTTCGATCGGGCCCGCAAGGCGCTGTTCGAGGAGGGCATTTCGACGTCCCGGATGGGGCTGGATCCGGCCCGCGGCGGTGTCGAGGATCTGCTCGACCACATCACCTCGGGCGTGCGCAGCACCTGCACCTATGTCGGCGCGGCCAACCTGGCGCAACTGTACGACCGGGTCGTGGTCGGCGTGCAATCGACCGCCGGCTTCGCCGAGGGGCATCCGCTGCCACAGGGCTGGTGACACGCGGCAGTAAGGCTAGCCTTGCCTAAGTCAGGCTGCTAACGTTCTGCGCCATGACTTCCTCTTCCCCCACTTCTTCGACTTCCCCTTCTCCGGTCGCCGCCGAGCTGCTGAGCATCCTGCGCGACGACCTGAACGTCGACCCGTCGCGCGTGACGCCGGATGCCCGGCTCGTCGACGACGTCGGACTGGATTCGGTCGCCTTCGCCGTGGGCATGGTGGCGATCGAAGAGCGGCTGGGCGTGTCCCTGTCCGAAGAGGAGCTGTTGAACTGCGACACGGTCGGCGACCTGCAGGCCGCGATCGCCGCGAAACCTCGCGATGAGTGAACTGGCCGCGGCGCTGACGGACGCGATGCGCACGGGCACCAGCGAACTGGTTGTCTTCGACCGCGAGACGTCGAGGTGGGGCCACCACCCCTGGCCGGAAGTGCACGGGCTGGCCGAAAACATCGCCGGGTGGCTGCTGGACCGCGGGCGCCCGGCCGCGGTGGGCCTCGTCGGCGAACCGACACTCGAGTTCGTCGCCGCCATCCAGGGCGCGTGGCTCGCGGGCGCCGGCGTGTCGATCCTGCCCGGGCCGGTGCGCGGCGCCGACGGCAGGCAGTGGGCCGAGTCGACGCTGACCCGCTTCAGCGGGATCGGTGTGCGCACCGTCCTGAGCCATGGCGCGCACCTGGACGGATTGCAGGCGCTGGATCCATCCGGACTCGGCGACATGGTCGTCGAAAACCTTGCCGCGGCGGCACATCCGGGTCGCGCGGGAGCGGCCTTTACGACCGACGCCGGTAACCCGGCGATCCTGCAGGGCACGGCGGGCTCCACCGGCTCACCCAAGACGGCCATGCTCGCGCCGGGCGCGGTGCTGGCCAACCTGCGCGGGCTCAACGCGCGCCTCGCCGTGACGCCGGCGGACGTCGGCTGTTCGTGGCTGCCGCTGTACCACGACATGGGCCTGTCGTTCTTGCTCGCCTCGGCGCTGGGCGGAATGTCGGTATGGCTGGCTCCCACAGCGGCTTTCACCGCCTCGCCGTTTCGCTGGCTGGGGTGGCTCTCGGAAAGCCGCGCGACGATCACCGCGGCGCCCAACTTCGCCTACAACCTGCTGGGCAGGTATGCCCGCCGGGTATCCGACGTCGACCTCGGCGCGCTGCGGGTGGCGATCAACGGCGGAGAACCGGTCGACTGCGAGGGATACCAGCGCTTCGCCGACGCGATGGCCCCGTTCGGATTCGACGCCGGCGCCGCCACCCCGTCCTACGGGCTGGCCGAGTCGACCTGTGCCGTGACCGTGCCGGCCCCTGGCACCGGGCTGCGCTTCGCCAGCGGCACCGACGAGACGGGGTCGCATCGCCACGCGGTGCTGGGCGAGCCGATTCCGGGGACAGAGATCCGGATCTCGCCGCGCGACGACGCGCGGGACGGGATCGGTGAGATCGAGATCCGGGGCGCGTCGATGATGGACGGCTATCTGGGTCACTCACCCGTCGACCGCCAGGGCTGGTTTCCCACCGGCGATCTCGGCTTCTTCGACGAGGGTGGCCTCGTAGTGTGCGGCCGGGCCAAGGAGCTCATCACCATCGCGGGCCGCAACATCTTCCCGACCGAGATCGAGACGGCCGCCGCCGGGGTCCGCGGAGTGCGCGAGGGCGCCGTGGTGGCGCTGGCCACCGGTGAGCGTTCCGCGCGCCCCGGCCTGATCGTCGCCGCCGAATTCCGCGGCGCAGATCAGGCCGGCGCCAGCGCCGAGGTCATTGCGCGCGTCGCGTCCGTGTGCGGCGTCGTTCCGTCCGACGTGATCTTCATGGCGCCGGGGTCGCTGCCCCGGACGTCCTCGGGCAAACTCCGCCGGCTGGAAGTCCGGCGTTCCTTGGAGGCGGTGGACTAAGTGACGATAACAGCGGTGACGACCTCGACATCCGACACCACCCTCGACGACTACCGGGAGCTGCTCGCCGGCGCGTTCGACGACCAAGTCCTGGCGTGGACGGCCGAAGCCGAAGCGCAACAACGCTTTCCGCGTGAGCTGATCGAGCACCTGGGTGCCCGCGGGGTGTTCAGCCGGAAGTGGGGCACCCGGCCGCTGCCCGACGTGGCCAAGCTGGTGGAACTCGCGCTCGCGCTGGGCCGGCTGTCGTCGGCGGGCATCGGGGTCGGCGTCAGCCTGCACGACTCGGCCATCTCGGTGCTGCGCCGATTCGGCAAGTCGGATTACCTGAAGGAGATCTGCGAGCGGGCGATCCGCGGCCAGGCCGTGCTGTGCATCGGGGCCTCCGAAGAGTCGGGCGGCTCGGATCTGCAGATCGTTCGCACCGAGATCTCCTCTCGGAACGGCGGTTTCGATGTCCGCGGAATCAAGAAGTTCGTGTCGCTGTCTCCCATCGCCGATCACATCATGGTGGTGGCGCGCAGCGTCGATGACGACTCGAACAGCAGACACGGCCACGTCGCGCTGATCGCGGTGCCGACCGCGCAGGTCAGCGTGCAGCGGCCCTACAACAAGGTCGGCGCCGGCCCGCTGGACACCGCCGCCGTGCACATCGATACCTGGGTGCCCGCCGACGCCCTGGTCGCCCGCGCCGGCACCGGTCTCGCCGCGATCAGCTGGGGGCTGGCGCATGAACGCATGTCGATCGCCGGGCAGATCGCCGCGTCGTGCCAGCGGGCGATCGGAATCACACTGGCCCGCATGATGACTCGTCGGCAATTCGGCCACACGCTGTTCGAGCACCAGGCGTTGCGGCTGCGGATGGCGGATCTGCAGGCGCGCGTCGATCTGCTGCGGCACGGGCTGAACGGCCTTGCGGCCCAGGGCCGGCTGGACCTGCGCGCGGCCGCGGGCATCAAGGTGACCGCCGCCCGCCTCGGCGAGGAAGTGATCTCGGAGTGCATGCACATCTTCGGCGGGTCGGGATATCTGGTCGATGAGTCACCGCTGGGCTCCTGGTGGCGCGACATGAAGCTGGCCCGCGTCGGTGGCGGCACCGACGAGGTGCTGTGGGAGCTGGTGGCCGCCGGGATGGCGCCCGACTACGGCGGCTACGAATCCGTGATCGGCGCCTCCAGCGCGTAGAGCGCCATGCGCCGATTCGTCGTGTCGTACTCGCCGAGGAACTTGCATCCGGCGTACTCGCACAGCCGGCGCGCGGTGGCGTTGCGGTGATCGGGGTCGAACATGATCCGCCGGCACCGCGGCTCGGTCGAGAAGACGCTGGCCACGATCCGGGGCAACAGCATGGGGCCCAGGCCGCGGTTCACCAGGTTAAGGTCGGCGATGGCGGCGTGCAGCCCCAGGTCGTAGGGCTCGGCGTCATAGTAGTGAGAGATCAGATCCTTTGCGCCCCAATAGAGTTCGAGGTAGGCGCGCGGTGTGCCTCCCATGCTGCCGAGCAGCGGGAGCGAATAGGTCCCGTCCAGCTGGGCGCTGAGGTGCTGGCGCCAACGGGGCGCCGGCCAGTCGTATTCCCACGCCTGCGCCAAATGCGGGCGGTTCATCCACTCGGTGACCATGTCCACGTCCTCGAGCTGCGCCACGCGCATGCCGAACGGTGGATCGAGGGTGGGAACCGGTGGGCGGGGAATGCGCGCCACCTCGTCGGGAATGTCGAAGCGTTCGCGCGGGAGGACCTGAATGGACGGCGTCTGAGCGTCGGGCATAGTGCGCAGAGCGTACCTGAGTAAGGTTAGCCATACTTTAGTCGGCCCGGGGAATCCGCCGAATTCGGCCGGGCGACCCCCTGGCCGGGGTTGGGCAGCGCCGTGCGGCCGCGACCCGGGCTAGCATATGACAGCAAAGACGGACGCAACCGCGACCGCTCAGCCACCAGGCAGTGAAAGGATCGACGTGCCGCAGGCACCCGTGCCAGCCAACGGCTTGCGGGCGCACGGGCCGTCAGCCGAATCGCCCGATGCGGAGCCTCCTTCCGCGCCGTCTCCGCTCGTCACGCCTTTCCCCTCGGCCGGCCGGCCGCGTCGTTCATGAACGTCACCGTCACCGTGATCAGCATTGTGTCGATCGCGGTGCTCATCTTCGGCAACGCCGTCTTCGTCGCCGCGGAGTTCTCGCTGACCACCCTGGACCGCAGCGCCGTCGAGGCCAACGCGCGTGGCGGCGGGCGCCGCGACCGCTGGATCCGTCACGCGCACCAGCGGCTGTCGTTTCAACTGTCGGGCGCCCAGTTGGGTATCTCGATCACCACGCTGGCGGCCGGTTACCTGACCGATCCGATGGTGCAGGACCTGCCGCACCCGTGGCTGGATGCGATCGGCATACCCGACAAGGTCGGCGACGCGATCATGGCCTTCCTGGTGCTGGTGATCGTGACATCGGTGTCGATGGTGTTCGGCGAGCTGGTTCCCAAGTACCTGGCGGTGGCGCGCCCGCTGTCGACGGCCCGTGCCGTCGTGAGCGCCCAGCTGTTGTTCTCGCTGCTGCTCACCCCGGCGATCCGGTTGACCAACGGGGCGGCGAACTGGATCGTGCGCCGGCTCGGCGTCGAACCGGCCGAGGAGCTGCGCTCGGCCCGGTCCCCCCAGGAGCTGTTGTCGCTGGTGCGTTCGTCGGCGCGCAGCGGCTCGCTGGACGCCGCGACGGCGGCCCTGGTGCGGCGCTCGTTGCAGTTCGGCGCCCTGAGCGCCGAGGAGCTGATGACGCCGCGGTCCAAGATCGTGGCCCTGCAGACCGACGACACGGTCGCCGACCTGGTGACCGCGGCCGCCGAGTCCGGATTCTCCCGCTTCCCGATCGTCGACGGCGACCTCGACGAGACGGTCGGCATCGTGCACGTCAAGCAGGTGTTCGCCATCCCGCGGACCGAACGCGCCCGCACGCGGCTGATCACGGTGGCCCAACCCGTTCCGAACGTGCCATCAACCCTGGACGGCGACGCGGTGATGGCCGAGATCCGGGCAAACAACCTGCAAACCGCGCTGGTCGTCGACGAATACGGCGGCACCGCCGGCATGGTGACCGTCGAGGACCTGATCGAGGAAATCGTCGGCGGCGTCCGCGACGAGCACGACGATGCGACTCCGGACGTGGTGCCCGCCGGCTCCGGCTGGCGGGTCTCGGGCCTGCTGCGCATCGACGAGGTGGCCGCCGCCACCGGCTTTCGGGCGCCCGAAGGCCCCTACGAGACCATCGGCGGGCTGGTGCTGCGCGAGATCGGTCACATCCCGGTGGCCGGCGACACGGTCAAGCTGCCCGCGCTGGACTCCGACGGCCTACAGGACCCGGTGACGCGTTGGCAGGCAACGGTGATCCGGATGGATGGCCGCCGAATCGACCTGCTCGAGCTGATCGAACTGAGCAGTCACGGTGACGTCCCCGCGACCGGGGTGCACCGATGAGCGACACCATGGGCCTGCTGTTGGCCGTCCTGTTGATCGGGGTCAACGCGTTCTTCGTCGGGGCGGAGTTCTCGCTGATCTCGGCGCGCCGCGACCGCCTCGAGGCGCTCGCCGAACAGGGCAAGGCGGCCGCGGTCACGGTGATCCGGGCCGGGGAGCAGCTGCCGTCCATGCTGGCCGGTGCCCAGTTGGGCGTCACGGCCGCGTCCCTGCTGCTCGGGCGGATCGGCGAGTCGGCGGTGTCCAATCTGCTGCGAACCGCGCTGGGGCTCACCGGAATTCACCCGACGTTGCTGCACACATTGTCGTTCGCGATCGCGCTGGCCATCGTGGTGACGCTGCACGTGCTGCTGGGCGAGATGGTGCCGAAGAACATCGCGCTGGCCGGACCGGAACGCACCGCGATGTTGCTCGTCCCGCCGTATCTGGCCTACGTGCGGGCCGCGCGGCCGTTCATCGTGTTCTACAACAAGTGCGCCAACCTGGTGGTCCGCGCGTTCGGCGTCGAACCCAAGGACGAGCTGGAGATCACAGTCTCCCCCGTCGAGCTCAGCGAGATGATCGCCGAATCGGAGTCCGAGGGCTTGCTGGACCGCGAGGAACGCACCCGGCTCACCCGGGCACTGCAAATTCGCCACCGCGTGGTCGGTGACGTGGCGGTGCCCCTCGCCCGCGTGCACGCGGTACCGGTCGCCGCGGCGGGCTCGGGCCCCACGGTCGGGGCGGTCGAGCAGGCCCTGGCCCAGACCGGTTACTCGCGGTTCCCGGTGGCCAGCGTCGGCGGCGTCTTCCTCGGGTATCTGCACATCAAAGACGTGCTGACGCTCGGCGACGATCCGCAGACGGTGATCGATCTGGCGAAGGTGCGCCCGCTGCCGCGGCTGTCCCGGTCGCTGGCGCTGGCCGATGCCCTGTCCCGGATGCGCCGCAGCAACAGCCATCTGGCGTTGGTGACCGACGAAATCGGGGCGGTGGTGGCCATGGTGGCCATGGAAGACCTGGTTGAAGACCTCGTCGGCACCATGCGCGACGCGTAGCGGCACTGGCCGGCCGGGACGCCTCTGCGCTGCCCGTATGATCTTTCACGGCTACCAGTTAAGAAAGTGCTGGAGGGCAACGGCCGTTGGCACGCGGAACATGCGTTGCTGGAAACAGATCCCGATGCTCGCCGCAGCGTCGTTCTTGGGGCTGTCAGCGCTTCCTGACCTGCTGTGGCGAGTCGGGTGATAACGCTCACCATGCTGCGCTCGGTAGGCTTATGACATTGCCAATCTGGCCCGACGATGGTCCGGTGCGGCCCATGACGGAGGAGAATCATGACTGATCGCGTGTCGGCGGGGAACTTGCGCGTCGCCCGAGTGCTCTACGACTTCGTGAACAACGAGGCCTTGCCCGGCACCGACATCGACCCGGACAGCTTCTGGGCGGGCGTCGACAAGGTGGTCACCGACCTCACCCCCAAGAACCAGGACTTGCTACGCCGCCGCGACGAGCTGCAGGCCCAGATCGACAAGTGGCACCGCAGCCGCGTCATCGCGCCGCTCGACATCGACGAGTACCGCCAGTTCCTGACCGAAATCGGTTATCTGCAACCCGAACCCGCGGACTTCACCATCACCACCTCCGGTGTGGACGACGAGATCACCACGACCGCCGGCCCGCAGCTGGTGGTGCCGGTGCTCAACGCCCGGTTCGCGCTGAACGCCGCCAACGCCCGGTGGGGCTCGCTCTACGACGCCCTGTACGGCACCGACGTCATCCCCGAGAGTGACGGCGCCGAAAAGGGCACCAGCTACAACAAGGTCCGCGGCGACAAGGTGATCGCCTACGCGCGGAAGTTCCTCGACGAGGCCGTGCCGCTGGAATCCGGTTCGTGGGCCGACGCGACGGGCCTGTCCGTCGACGACGCACGGCTCAAGATCACGACCGCCGACGGCTCCGTCGGCCTGGCCGACCCGGAGAAGTTCGCCGGTTACACCGGCGAGCTCGGTTCCCCCAACTGGTCGGTGTTGCTGGTCAACCACGGCCTGCACATCGAGATCCTGATCGACCCGGAATCGCCGATCGGCAAGACCGACTCCGCGGGCATCAAGGACGTGGTCCTGGAATCGGCCATCACCACGATCATGGACTTCGAGGACTCGGTGGCCGCCGTCGACGCCGACGACAAGGTGCTGGGCTACCGCAACTGGCTCGGGCTGAACAAGGGCGATCTGTCCGAAGAGGTCTCCAAGGACGGCAAGAGCTTCACTCGGGTGCTCAACGAGGACCGCACCTACAGCACACCCGACGGCGAGGGCGAACTGGTTCTGCCCGGCCGCAGCCTGCTGTTCGTCCGCAACGTCGGTCACCTGATGACCAACGACGCGATCGTCGACGCCGAGGGCAACGAGGTGTTCGAGGGCATCATGGATGCGCTGTTCACCGGCCTGACCGCGATCCACGGGCTCAAGACCGGGGACGCGAACGGCCCGCTGGCCAACAGCCGCACCGGGTCCATCTACATCGTCAAGCCCAAGATGCACGGGCCCGACGAGGTCGCCTACACCTGCGAGCTGTTCAGCCGCGTCGAAGACGTCCTCGGCCTGCCCCAGGGCACCCTCAAGGTCGGCATCATGGACGAGGAGCGGCGCACCACCGTCAACCTCAAGGCCTGCATCAAGGCCGCGGCCGACCGGGTCGTGTTCATCAACACCGGCTTCCTGGACCGCACCGGCGACGAAATCCACACCTCGATGGAGGCCGGGCCGATGATCCGCAAGGGTGCGATGAAGAGCACCGCGTGGATCAAGGCCTACGAGGATGCCAACGTCGACATCGGCCTGGCGGCCGGCTTCAAGGGCAAGGCCCAGATCGGTAAGGGCATGTGGGCGATGACCGAGCTGATGGCCGACATGGTCGAGCAGAAGATCGGCCAGCCGAAGGCGGGCGCGACCACCGCGTGGGTGCCCTCGCCGACGGCGGCCACCCTGCACGCGATGCACTACCACTACGTCGACGTGGGCGCCGTGCAGGAGGAGCTCGCCGGCAAGAAGCGCACCAAGATCGAGGAGTTGCTGACCATCCCGCTGGCCAAGGAGCTGGCCTGGGCTCCCGAGGAGATCCGCGAAGAGGTCGACAACAACTGCCAGTCCATCCTGGGCTACGTGGTGCGCTGGGTCGCGCAGGGCGTCGGCTGCTCGAAGGTGCCCGACATTCACGACGTCGCGCTGATGGAAGACCGTGCCACGCTGCGGATTTCGAGCCAGCTGCTGGCCAACTGGCTGCGCCACGGCGTGATCACCGAGGAGGACGTGCGGGCCAGCCTGGAGCGGATGGCACCGCTGGTCGACGAACAGAACGCCAAGGACGCGGCGTACCTGCCGATGGCACCGAACTTCGACGACAGCCTGGCCTTCCTCGCCGCACAGGATCTGATTTTGACCGGAACGCAGCAACCCAACGGTTACACCGAGCCGATCCTGCATCGCCGTCGGCGTGAGGTTAAGGCACACGCCGCGCAGTCGAATTGAGCCTGCGCTCAAATCGGGTTCGTACGTGTAATAGTGCCGGCGATGATTAAAATCGGCGCCGAGTTAACGATGGATCGACGGAAAGGCCGCGGGCACTGCTATGGGTAGGCACAGTGCGCCCGACCCTGACGACTTCCTCGACGAGCCATCTCGCGACGACGTCGTCGACGAGCCGTCTCGAGGTGATGAGGCGGGACGCCGCCACCTGGAGGCCGGCCGCGACGAGGAAGCCGACCTCTACTCGGACGAGGGTTATTACTCCCGCGAACGTCGGTATCCCGACGACGATCCCTACGCGGCCGAGGATTCGTTCGTAGACAGCGCCGCTGACGACTACCCGGAGTTTCCGTCGCGGCCGGCCGCCGCGTCGAGCGCGGAGCCGCCGGCCTCGACACCGTCGCTCTTCCGGGGCGGGCATCGTGGGCTCGCCGATCGGCTGGGTGGTCATCGCAGCGACGGCGGCCCTCGCGGCGTCAGCATCGGCGTGATCGTGGCGCTGGTCGCGGTCGTCGTCGTGGTCGGATCGGTGATCCTATGGAGCTTCTTCGGTGACGCGCTGTCCAAGCGATCGCACACGGCGGCGGGCCGCTGCTCGGGCGGCCAGGAGACGGTGGCCGTCGTCGCAGACCCGTCGATCGCCGATTCCGTTCAGCAACTCGCGGAAAGCTACAACAAATCCGCCGGGCCGATCGGCGACCACTGCATGGTGGTGAGCGTCAAGCCGGCCAACTCCGACGCCGTGCTGAACGGCTTCATCGGCAAATGGCCCGCGGAACTGGGCGGCCAGCCGGCGCTGTGGATTCCGGGCAGCTCGATCTCGGCCGCGCGGCTCGCCGGGGCGACGGCCCAGAAGACCGTCACCGAGAGCCATTCGCTGGTCACCTCGCCGGTGGTGCTGGCCATCCGCCCGCAACTCGCCCCGGCCCTGTCCAACCAGAACTGGGCGGCGCTGCCCGGACTGCAAAACAACCCGAATGCGTTGGCCGGGTTGAACTTACCCGCGTGGGGCTCGCTGCGGCTGGCGCTGCCGATGAACGGCAACGGGGACGCATCGTTCCTGGCCGGCGAGGCGGTGGCGACCGCGTCGGTACCGCCCGGCGCGCCGGTGACGCAGGGTACCGGCGCGGTGCGCAGCCTGCTGAGCGGACAACCCAAGCTGGCCGACAACTCGCTTAACGAGGCGATGAACACGCTGCTGAAGCCCGGCGACCCCGCGACCGCCCCCGTCCACGCGGTCGTCACCACCGAGCAGCAGCTGTTCCGGCGCGGCCAATCGTTGCCAGACGCCAACGGCGCCTTGGGGTTCTGGCTGCCACCCGGCTCCGCCGCGGTGGCCGACTACCCCACCGTGCTGCTCAGTGGTTCCTGGCTCAGCCGGGAACAGGCCTCGGCGGCCAGCGAGTTCTCGCGTTTCATGCATAAGTCCGATCAGCTGGCCAAGCTGGCGAAGGCCGGCTTCCGCGTCAACGGGGTCAAACCGCCCAGCAGTCCGGTCACCAACTTCCCGGCGCTGCCGGCCGCGGTGTCGGTGGGCGATGAGCCGATCCGCGCCACCCTCGCCGAGGCGATGGCGAGCCCGTCGAGCGGGCAGGCCACGACCATCATGCTCGACCAGTCGATGCCCGGCCAGGAAGGCGGAAAATCCCGGCTGGCCAACGTGATCGGCGCGCTGCAGGACAAGATCAAGGCGCTGCCCGGCACCGCGGTAGTCGGGCTGTGGACGTTCGACGGCCACGAGGGTCGCTCCGAGGTGGCGAGCGGGCCGCTGTCCGACGCCGTCAACGGCCAGCCGCGTTCGGCGGCGCTGGCCACCGCGCTGGACAAGCAGTACTCGTCGGGGGGCGGCGCCGTGTCCTTCACCACGCTGCGGATGCTCTACCAGGATATGCAGACCAACTACCATGCGGGACAGACGAATTCGATCCTGTTGATCACCGCGGGACCGCACACCGACCAGACACTGGACGGGCCGGGGCTGCAGGACTTCATCCGCAAGAGCGCCGATTCGGCCAAACCCATCGCCGTGAACGTCATCGACTTCGGAGCCGACCCGGACCGCAGCACCTGGGAAGCGGTAGCCCAGCTCAGCGGCGGTAGCTACCAGAATCTCGCGACGTCGGCGTCACCCGATCTCGCGTCGGCGATCAACGCCTTTCTGAGCTGACGGCGCGAGTCGGCCCCGCCCGGCGTGGGCACGGGGCCGCCGCGGTCCGTGATAGATAGTTCGCGTTCGCCTACCGGCGATACCGGCTCCGGTGGCGCCGGGCGCTCGCGGAACGCGCAGGTCGGACTCGGCGAAAGGCATGGCTGCCACACCGGTCCCGACCGAATCTCTCGCCGTCTCTATCGAACGGCGGCGGTCTGTGCCAGACTCAACGATAGAAATCACCCCGATTTCTATCAGGCGTGGGGACTGTGGGGACGTGTTCGAGACATCCGCTGGCGGCGCAGCGGACACGCACCCGAACCCGTCCGAGGTCGATCCAGGAAGGCGGCGACGTGGCCCATCCGCTACCCACTGATCCCGAACTCCCGGCCACCCCGCCGGATCGGCGCGCCGAGCGGGCCGACAGCGATTCGGTAAACACCTCGTTTCTGGCCGAGGAGATGTCACCCTGGCTGACCCCGGCGTACGGTGCGGCGAATGTCGTGATGCAGCTGGCGAATGCGGGCGTGGCCTATGGTGTGATGGAGAGCAAGGTCGACAGCGGCAACCTGCACAAGCACCCGTTCAAACGGGCCCGCACAACGTTCACCTACATTGCGGTGGCCATCGCCGGAAATGCCAAGGATCGCAAAGTGTATCGGGAAGCGGTCAACGCCGCACACGTCCCGGTGCGGTCCGGTCCGCAAAGCCCGGTGCGCTACAACGCGTTCGACCCCGCGTTACAGCTTTGGGTGGCGTCCTGCATGGCCGCGGTCTTCGAGGACACCCGCAGGTTGCGGGGCGGGCGATCCCGCCACGACCCGGAAACGATTCACCGGGCCGCGTCGGTGTTCGCGACCACACTGCAGGTGCCGCCCGAAATGTGGCCGGCCGATCGGGCTGCCGCTGACCGGTACTGGCAGCAGCAACTCGACCGACTCGACTTCGACGAACGGATGCGCCGCTATCTGATCGGCATCGCGCGGCTGAACTTCCTGCCCACGCCCATCCCGGCGCTGTTCGGCGGCTGGAACCTGTTCATGACGCTGGGCTATCTGCCCGCACAACTGCGCGACAAGCTCGGATTCGGCTGGTCGGACGCGCAGCAACGCCGGTTCGACCGCTGGCAGCGTGTTCTCGGGGTGCTGGACCTGTTCACGCCGCGGTTCCTGATGCGGCTGGGTGTGCAGGCGGTGGTCTGGGACATGCGGTTGCGCCACATCACCGGGGCAACCGTGGTGTGACCCGAACTCTGGCCCATTAAAGGAGGAGCGGCATGACGACGTCGGCGAGTTTCGTATGGGGCAATGGAGCCACGTTGAAACCAGATGCGGCGCACCGCGAATTGGCGGACGACGTCCGGTGGTTCGCGGGCTCGCCCTTGGCGGCGGCATTCGGCCGGCTGGCTCTGGACCAGGTGGCGCACCGGGAGATCGCCGCGGCGGTGGACCGCAGCGGACGGTTCGCCGACAACTTCACCGACCGCGGCATCCGCAGCGCCGCGTTCACCGCCCTGGCCACCTTCGGCGACAGCTCCGACGTGCGGACGTCGCGGGCCGACCTCAAACGATTGCACCGCGATGTGCGGGGCACCGGCAAGGACTCGTTCAGCGACACCCGTTACAGCGCACTGGATCCCGAGGTGTGGATCTGGGTGGCCGTGAGCGGCCTCAACCTCCTGTATCAGGCGTATCTGCGGGTGTGCGGTCGTCGGCTCACCCCGGCCGAGAAGGAGGTGGTCTACCAGACGCTGCGGGCGGAGCTGCAATTCCTGGAATTGCCCAGCAAGCAGGCGAAGCTGCCGGCAACCCTGCACGACATGCTCGAGTACTACAACGCCGTCGCCGCAAAAGATCTGGCCGACAACGACTTTCTGCAATTCGCCAACCGCAGCTTCGTCGCGCCACCGCTCCCGAAGTTGTTGCTACCCCGGCAAATACGGCCACTGCTCCGGCTGGTCTGGCCGGTGATGACGACGCTGGCGTCCCGGCCGGTGGTCGTCTGCTCGGCCGCGGTCGCCCACCCCACGATGCGCGGGCTGCTCGGCGTGCGGTGGGGCACGCGTGAGCAGGTCGAGTTCGCCGTCTACGTGGCCGCCTTGCAGCTGGGCTGGCGATGGTTGCCGCGCCGGCTTACTTTGGAGCCCCTGGCCTACAACCGTTACCAGTACGAACGGTTGCGCGACCGCTACCGCTCGGTGCTGCTCGATTCGTTCGCACCGCCGAGCCGAGCCTGATTCGGCACGATAGGCTGCCGCGACGGCACACCCGGAGGAGCTCACCGCACCCGCGGGCGAATACGCTGACACGGCGCAGAATCGACGTGATACCCCGACCGGCTGGAGGCCAGATGGTAGACCCCGCGATGCTGCTGGGCCTGATGCCCGACGGCCTGGCCACCCTCGATCCGACGGCCCGCAGCATCGTCACCGCGGCACGCACCTGCTTCACCGAGCGCGGATTCTCCAACACCACCATGCAGGACATCGCCGACACCGCCGGAGTCGGTGTCGCCACGGTCTACCGCCGCTTCCGGCACAAGCGAAACCTGGTGCGGCTGACCATCATGGACGAATCACTGCGGCTGAGCACGCTCGTCTCCGAGGTCGCGGCCCGGGCGGCGACGCCGGAAGAGGGGATCGCGGAAGTCTTCGCGGCCTTTGTTCACGAAGCCTCCGCGCCGAAGCTGCTCACCCGCAGCATCCGCGAATCACCCGCCGCCGGTGAACTATCCGCCTATCTGACCGATGAGAACCTGATCGCCATGACCCGCGGCTACATCGCCACCTGGCTACGCCGCTGGCAGGAACGCGGCGAACTGTCCGCCGAACTCGACCCCGAGGTGGTCGGCGAGATGATCGGACGGCTGATCATCTCGCTGATCAGAACGCCGAAGTCGGTCATCCCGATCTACAACCAGCACCAGGCCCGCGACTTCGCCCGCCGCTACCTGGTGCCGCTGGTGTTACAGGCCCCGGCGCTGGCGCCCGGCTGAGACCCGCACGAGCGTCAGGCGAACGCCTCCACCGGCGGACACGAGCAGACCAGATTGCGATCGCCGTAGGCGCCGTCGATGCGGCGTACCGGCGGCCACACCTTGGGCCGGAATTCTTTGCCCAGCGGATAGGCGGCCCGCTCCCGGGTGTACGGGTGGTCCCAGTCGCTGACCACGAGGCATTCGGCCGTGTGCGGTGCGCCGCGCAACGGGTTGTCGTCGACGGTCCACTCCCCCGCGCCCACCCGGTCGATCTCGCCACGGATGGCGATCATGGCGTCGCAGAACGCGTCGACTTCGGTCAGGGTCTCGCTCTCGGTGGGTTCCACCATCAGCGTGCCGGCCACCGGGAAACTCATGGTGGGCGCGTGAAAACCGTAGTCCGCCAAGCGCTTCGCCACATCGTCGACCGTGACGCCGGTGGACTTGGTGATGCCACGCAGGTCCAGGATGCACTCGTGGGCGACCATGCCGTTCTCGCCGGTGTAGAGCACCGGGAAGTACTCGTCGAGGCGCCGGGCGATGTAGTTGGCCGACGCGATCGCGGTCAGCGATGCCGCGCGCAGGCCCTCGGCGCCCATCATCCTGATGTAGGCCCAGCTGATCGGCAGGATCGAGGCCGACCCGTAGGGCGCCGCGGACACCGGATGCCCCTGGGGCAGTTCGGGGGCGTGCGGGTGTCCCGGCAGGAACGGCGCCAGATGCGAGCGCACCGCCACCGGCCCGACTCCGGGTCCGCCGCCGCCGTGCGGGATGCAGAACGTCTTGTGCAGATTCAGGTGGCTGACGTCGCCGCCGAACTTCCCCGGCCGCGCCAGACCGACCAGCGCGTTGAGATTGGCGCCGTCGACGTACACCTGGCCGCCGGCGTCGTGCACGGCCGCACAGATCTCGGCGATGTCGTGTTCGTACACGCCGTGCGTGGACGGATAGGTGATCATCAGAGTCGACAGCCGGTCGCGGTGCTCGCCGACCTTGGCGCGCAGGTCGTCGAGATCCACGTCACCGTTGGTGTGGCAGGCAACCACGACCACCCGCATCCCGGCCAGCGCCGCCGACGCCGCGTTGGTGCCGTGCGCGCTGGACGGGATCAGGCAGATGTCGCGGTGCGGTTCCCCGCGGCTGGCGTGGTAGTCGTGAATGGCCAGCAGGCCGGCGTACTCGCCCTGCGACCCGGCGTTGGGTTGCAGCGAGACGGCGTCGTAGCCGGTGATCTGCACCAGCCAGGTCTCCAGGTCTGCGATCAGTCGCCGAAGTCCGGGGGTGTCCGACGCCGGCGCGAACGGGTGCTGGCGGGCGAACTCCGGCCAGGTGATCGGTTCCATCTCGGCGGCCGCGTTCAGCTTCATGGTGCACGAACCCAGCGGAATCATGCTGCGGTCCAAGGCAATATCTTTATCGGCCAGCGTGCGCAGGTAGCGCATCATCGCGGTCTCGGTGCGGTACTGGGTGAACGCGGGATGGGTGAGGAACTCCGAGGTGCGGGTGATGATGCCGGCACCGCCACCCGCCTGCCCGGTGGCGTGCAGTCCGAAGGCCTCGAGTACCGCGGCGACATGCTCGTCGGTGGTGACCTCGTCGCAGGCCACCGACACGTGGTCGTCGTCGACCCGCCAGAGGTTGATGCCGTGCGCCTTGGCCGCGGCGATCACCTCGGCGGCGCGTCCGGGCACCAGGGCCAGCACGGTGTCGAAGTACGTGTCGTGCACCAACGCATCGCCGAGGGCGGCGGCGATCGTCTCGGCGTGACCGTGCACCCGGCGCGCGATCGCGGTCAGCCCCTCGGCGCCGTGGTAGCTGGCGTACATCGCGGCCATCACGGCCAGCAGCACCTGCGCGGTACATATGTTGCTGGTCGCCTTGTCGCGGCGGATGTGCTGCTCACGCGTCTGCAGCGCCAGCCGGTAGGCCGGCGTCCGGTCGACGTCCAGCGACACTCCCACCAGCCGGCCCGGCAGCTGACGCGCGTGGTTGGCATGCACCGAAAGGTAGCCGGCGTGCGGCCCGCCGAATCCCATTGGCACACCGAATCTTTGGGTGGTGCCGAAGGCGACGTCGGCGCCGATCTCACCGGGCGGCGTGATCAGCGTCATGGCGAGCAGATCGGCGCCGAGGGCAACCAGCGCGCCCCGGTCATGCGCCTGCTCCACCAGACCCGTCCAGTCGGTGACCCGGCCACTCGCCCCGGGCAGCTGGGCGATGACGCCGAAGAAGTCGCCGTCCGGCAGCCCGTCCCGCAGGTCGGCGGTGACGATCTCGATGCCCAGCGGCTTGGCCCGGGTGGCCAAGATGGCCGCGGTCTGGGCGAAGACGTCGGCGTCCACCGCCAGGCGGTTGGCCTTCCCGCGCGCCGCGCGGTGCATCAGCGTCATGGCTTCGGCCGCCGCGGTGCCCTCGTCGAGCATCGAGGCGTTGGCGACCTCGAGGCCGGTCAGGTCGGCGACCATCGTCTGGAAATTCAGCAGCGCCTCGAGCCGGCCCTGGCTGATCTCGGGCTGGTACGGCGTGTAGGCCGTGTACCAGGCCGGGTTCTCCATGATGTTGCGCAGCAACACCGGCGGCGTGAGGGTGTCATAGTAGCCCTGCCCGATCATGGACACGGCCACCGTGTTGGCCTGGGCCAACGCCCGCAGTTCGGCTAGCGACTCGGTCTCAGTCGCGGGCGGCGGCAGCCGGTCGAGACCGGGTGCGGCGCCACCGGCGGTCAGCCGGTCCAGGATGCCGGCCGGAAGCGCCTTGGCGGCCAGCTCGTCGAGCGAGTCGACGCCGATGACGGCGAGCATGGCAGCGACGGCCTGGCCGTCCGGGCCGATGTGCCGAGCCGCGAAAGTGGATTGATCGGGCACTGGAACTCCTGAGTATCGGGCGAAGACATATCGAGGCAGAGGACGAACGGCCCTCTCCCTCTGTCTTCACCCGTTCGCCGGGCGCCTGAGAGATTCGGTGCCCGATGCTGCCTGAGCGCCTTTCCCCATCGGCGGGCGCAGACCACGGGGTCCTCGCCGCTTTCCAGAGGCATCATGATTTCGCGCGGTCCGGGTGCCTGAGAGGTTGACGGAGAGGTGTTGCTCCTTCGGCGTCCGTGGCTGGCAGCCACGGAACTCTCCCGCTCGAATGCGATGCGCAGCCCAGTTTACTCGGACCGCGGCAGGCGCGGCGCGGTGTGCGGTGGGCGCGCCGCTCAGCCGATCTTGCGGTCGCGGTGCTTGCGCCGGGACGCCAGCTCGTCCTCGGGCTCGGCGATCGACTCGCCGCCGTCGGCCCGCTCGCCGGGGAAGTCCGCGATGACGCCGGTCAGCTCGCGCATGGCGCCCGACACGGCGATGCCGAAGACGCCCTGCCCGCCCTGCAGCAGGTCGACGACCTCTTCGGCCGACGTGCACTCGTAAACGGTGGTGCCGTCGGAGAACAGGGTGATGTTGGCCAGGTCCTGGACACCGCGCTGACGCAGGTGATCGACCGCGACGCGGATGTTGTGCAACGAGATCCCGGTGTCCAGCAACCGCTTGACGATCTTGAGTACCAGGATGTCCTTGAACGAGTAGAGCCGCTGGCTGCCGGAGCCGGCCGCGCTGCGGATCGACGGGACCACCAGCGAGGTGCGTGCCCAGTAGTCCAGCTGCCGGTACGTGATGCCGGCGATCTGGCAGGCGCTCGGACCGCGGTAGCCGACCAGCTCGTCGGGCACGGAGTCGTCCGGGAAAAGCCCGGGCTGCACGGGTGCGCTGGCTACGGTGACGGGACGGTCACCGGCCGCCGGGCTACCGCTGTCGGCTAGGTTGAGCTGCTCTTGGCGTGGCTGCTCGCTCACGGTGGTTCCTCTCCGCGATCGCGCTCTCGTCGTTAGCTGCGTCTGTGGCTGCACTGCATAGCAGCCACGTTTGCTCAGGCCCGAGTGCTAGTAGAGCTTACGCTTTCTGATAGCCGCCGCGCCTGTAGTGGCGATCAAAGTATGGCCGCCGCGGGGCCAAGTGGGCGAGCTATCCGACAGCGTGTCGACATCACGGTGTGGTTTGAGATGGATCCGTGATGTCGCCATCCAGGCTAAACCAGCCGCCCCGCCGTTCCCAAGTGCTGGTGGTAGCGGGTTTCGCTAGGTGGCCTTGAAATCGTCCGGAGACACGCTGTCGAGAAATTCTTTGAACTTCTCCACCTCGTCCTCCCGGACGGCGGTGCCACCTTCCTCGTCGCTCTCGTCGGGAATCAGCAGGCCGGCCTGGGCCAGCACGCCTTCCTCGACGTAGATCGGAACGCCGACGCGCAACGCGATCGCCACCGAGTCCGAGGGCCGGGCCGACACGGTGATGTTGCGGTCGAACACCAGGTCAGCGTAGAAAGTGCCCTCTTGCAGATCGACGATCCGCACCTCTTTCAGCGAATGCCCAAGCGCGGCAATGACATCCCTGATCAGATCGTGCGTCAACGGGCGCGGGGGCTCAACGCCTTGTTGCTCGAGGGCGATGGCGGCGGCCTCCGACTGGCCGATCCAGATCGGAAGGTAGCGGTCACCGTTGGTTTCGCGCAGTAACAGCACCGGCTGGTTCTGCGGCTGCTCTACGCGAATGCCGACAACACGAACTTCACCCATTTGTGTCTGCCCTCCGCATTAGTGGCGCCGGTTGAATTGGTACTCGCCAGTGGACGGCGAGGTCAAAAATCCGCCCTGCTGCCGAAAACCAAGCTGTCGACCGAAGTCTAGTCCTCAGCGATCCAGAACGTCGCGAACGGCGGATTTGATCAACGACGTGTGCAACGTGATCGCGAGCGCGGCGACTTCGCGCGCCAAATCGTCTGCGCGATCGCGGGCACCGGCCTTGCCGGCTTTGACTACCGGCCCGGCGATTTGGGCGATCAGGTCCGACTGGCGATCTGCGGCCGAGCGGAAAGCGCGCAGATGCCGCGGCTCGACGCCGTAATCCGACAGCGCCCGCGCGCACTGCAGGATGACGACGGCGTGCTCGTCGAAAAAACCGGCGGGCCCGGTGGTGATGACCCCCGCCTTGAGGAGCGCGATCAGCAGGTCGTCCCCCACGCCCGCGCGGTTGAGCAGTTCCTCGCGGCTCAGCCGGACGTGGGTGGGGGCCACCGCCGAGGTGTCGGAGCCCGCGTCCGACCCGGCGGCTTCCCCGGTGCCGGCCACGGACACCAGGCGCGGGACGGAATACGGACCCTTGACGGGCGGCAACTCACCGTCGGGCTGGGCGTCCAGTTGCGCCCTGATGACCTTCAGCGGCAGGTAGTGATCACGTTGCGCGGTAAGGATGAACCGCAACCGCGCGCAGTCATAGGCGGTGAACCTTCGATAGCCCGACGCGGCGCGCTGCGGCGTCACCAGCCCTTCGGCCTCCAAGAAGCGGATCTTGGAGATGGTGACATCGGGGAAGTCCGGCCTCAGCAGTTCCAGGACCGCCCCAATCGACATCCCGGCCAGTGCCGAGCTATCGGGTGCGCTCACTAGCCTGAAGATCCTCCATCCTCACCCTGCTTGGGTCCGGTCAGAAACACCAAGCGGAACTTGCCGATCTGCACTTCGTCACCGTTGGCAAGCACCGCGGAGTCCACGGGCTCACGATTGACGTAAGTGCCGTTGAGACTACCAACGTCGACCACGCTGAATTCGTTGTTTTCCAACCTGAATTCGGCGTGCCGGCGGCTGACGGTCACGTCGTCGAGGAAAATGTCGCTGTCGGGGTGCCTGCCGGCGGACGTGGTGGGCTGGTCCAGCAAAAACCGCGAGCCCGCATTCGGTCCACGCTTGACGACCAGCAACGCCGAGCCGGCGGGGAGTCCTTCGACTCCGGAAACCGCGCTCTCGGTTCCCGCCTGTGCGGGAGCGTCCAGCTCGTTGAGGAAGTCGGCACGGAAGACCGAAGTCGTTTCTACCGTGACTTCATCCGAATTCTGGTCGTTGTCCATGTCCGTCACGCGCTGCTCCTCACTGGCTGCTGTGGCGTTGTCTGTCCGGGCCGCTCGGCCGGCTTGTGCACCAGGTTTGTGTGCCCGATATGCCGTTTACTGCCGTTTCGTACGTTCAAGAGTCTTTCACGTGTCTTTCAGCGATCTTCGAGAGACTTCAAAGGTCGATGTGTCGACGGTACCGCGCACCGGCTTGCAATGCGCCCACCACCTGACGATCCCAAACTTCGATTTCCCCGCACCCTGGCTGCACCGCGCGCTGGCCGCGCGGGGCTGCAGGGACATTAGCAATCGTCATTCGGTGAGCGTTCCGCGGTAGGCCTCCGCGTCGAGCAGCGAAGAAATGGCCGACTCCAATTCGCCGGCGTCGGATACCCGCACATCCAGCAACCAACCGCCGCCGTACGGGTCGGAATTCACCAGTTGCGGACTGTCGTCCAGATCGCTGTTGACCGCGGTGACTTTGCCCGACACCGGGGCGTAGAGGTCCGACACCGATTTCGTCGATTCGACCTCACCGAAGGATTCGCCCGCGGTCAGTTCGGTGCCCACGTCGGGCAGCTGAACGAAAACGACATCGCCCAACGCCGACTGCGCAAAATCGGTGATGCCCACGCGCACGGTGTCATCCCCACTTCGCCGAACCCATTCGTGTTCGGCGGTGTAGCGCAGATCGGGCGGGATATCGCTCACGAGTGATCCTGTTCTATTCGGGTGGTGCTCACTTGACGGGCTGAGCGTATTGGTGCGGTTTTGGTTGCCGCAAGGTGGTGACGTCCACTCGGTCGGCCTGTTGAACGGACATCCGGGCACCGACGCGCTTGACGGCGTCCTGGGCGCCGCCGGGAATGTTCATGGCCGCGGCCAGCGTGGGCGGATCGCCAATCGCCAGAATCGAATACGACGGCGACAGGGTTTTGGAGTCGATGGTCAGCGACCCAGGCATACCCACCACCCAGGTGTCGACACCTACCCGCACCGATTGGTGTGCGTCGTTGACTTCGATCGCCTCGGCGCCGGCGGCGCGCAACTCGTTGATCACGTCGAGCATCGCCTCGGGCGACACCCCGGGTCCGGGGTCCTCGATGGTGATGGTGACGCCGGGCCCGGTGGCGCCGACCGCCCCGACCAGAATGGACAGCGCCGCCAGCCTGGACTGCGCGGATTGGATGGCGGCCTGGTCGTTGTTCCCGGACGCCTGCAATGAATTCAGCGTGTTCTGTAGGTCGTTCACCTCGGTGTTGAGCGTGCCTTCGCGCTGTCGCAACGAATCCAGCAGCACCAAAAGGTCTGCGGGCCGGGCCGTCTCCAGCGAGTCACCCGATTCGGTCTGGCGAACCTGGGTGACGATCGCCAGGCCCAGCAGCAGGCACAGCATGGCGGCCAGCGTCCCGAACGCCATCCGGGACCGGCCGCCGCGCATCATGCCGAACAGCCCGGTGCGGTGCAGCGGGCCGATTTCCGGACGCGGGCTCTTCGCGGCCAGTTCGTGACGGCCGTGCGGTGCGCCCTGTTCCGGCGTCGCACCGGCCCCGGGGCGGCCGGGCCCGGTTGGCCCGTCACCACTTTGGCCGTCGGCGGCGCGGCCGCCGCCGTTGCGATCTCCCGGATCCTGGCTCACATTGACCTCACGTGGCTCATGGCGCCGCTCCTCCTCATCGCTTCGCTCTGCATCGTCGCCGGCGCGCGTCACGCCCCGAACAGCCTGCGGCGCAGGGCGGCGGCATTGCCGAAGATGCGGATGCCCAGCACGACGATGATGGCCGTGGACAACTGCGTACCCACGCCCAACTGGTCGCCGACGTAGACGATCAGGGCGGCCACGAAGACGTTGAACACGAACGAGACAACGAAGACCTTCGGATCGAAAATCCGCTCCAGGTATGCGCGTAACCCGCCGAACACCGCGTCCAGCGCCGCGACCACCGCAATCGGTAGATAGGGCTGGACGACTTCGGGCACCGCGGGGTGAAAAACCAGGCCGAGCACAATGCCGATCGCCAGGGCTGCGATACCGATCATGCGTGGTTTCCCGTCCGCGTCTCACACAGGGGAACCTGTCTGGTCAGGACTCTTCTCACTGTGGCCCAATCTGCTTGGCAAACTTGACATCCCGCGTCGATCCGGCAGGAAGCGTTAGTCCGTCGGCGACGTCCACCGTAACCACGACACCGTAGGAGATCTGCAGCAGCCTCAGCCGCTGCATGCCCGGGCTGTTGTCGAAGACATCGCGCATCGCGCGCGGCGGCCCGATCGCCAGCACCGTGTACGGACTGCTGGTCGGGTTGTTGTCGACCAGGATCGCGCCACCCGCCTGCCGGATGGTGACGTTCGGCCCGATCCGCACACCGCCGACGGAAATCGCCTCGGCACCGCTCGCCCACAACGAATTGACCAGCAGCTGCAGATCGCGGTCCAGGATGATCTGCCGGCTGCCGTTGACCCGCTGCTTCGACACGTCGGAAAGGTTCGGGCCGGCACCGGGATCGGTCACCGTCACCTTCAGACCGGGCCCGATGATCGCCGTGCTGGCCGCCGGCAGGCTGAGCGCGTCAAGGCGTTTCAGCAGCCGCTGCCCCTCGGCGTCCTCGGCCAGGGCGTGACGCTGCACGTCGTCGACCCGCGTCGCCAGCTCGCTGCGGCGCTGGTTCAGCTTTGCCGCGGAGCCCTCCGTCGACCGCACATTGCCCAGCAGCAGCTCCTGCTCGGACCGCACCCCGGGCGCCACCGAGCGGGCCTGGGCGACCGCGGCGGCGAAGACCGTCGCGATCAGCAGCGCCGCCACCGCCTGCCAGAGCCAACCGAACACGCGCCGGCGTCCGCTGTCCGGCGCGTCGGCGGCGCCGCGCTTGGAAGCCGCCGCGGCGTAGCCGGGGTCGAGGTGCTCGGACAGCAGCGCACGCAACAGCGACGGCACCGGGATGAGTTCGGGCCGCGACGCCACATGCGCGCCGCGACCGGCGTTGGGGTCATAGCCGCCCAGCAGGCGGTCCACGTCAGCCATGGTCAGCCACCTTCGCCGCGGCCGACGGCCGAAAAGCGCGGTCGACCTTGGGCATGCGTCGCAGCACGAGAATCATCTGCACCGCATACTGCACGAACGCCCAGAGGTAGGCATACATGCCCCAGATCAGGAAGGCCCAACCACAGGCGCCGATCACGCGGCTCCACAACGTGTCCCAGGTGCCCAGCAGCACCAGCGGAAAGCCGGACATCAGCGCGAACGTCGCGGCCTTGCCGATGTAGGTCACCGGCAGCGCCGACAGCCCGCGGCCCCACAGCAGCGGCAGCGTCGCCGCCAACAGTCCGTCGCGCGCGAGCAGGACGATGACGAACCACCACGGCACGATTCCGCTGAACGCCAGCACGATGGGCACCGCCACCATGTAGAGGCGGTCGACCGCGGGGTCGAGCAGCACACCGAGCCGGGAGGACTGATTCAGTAGCCGGGCGATCTTGCCGTCGGCCCAGTCCGAGGCGCCGCTGAACATCAGGATCGCGACGGCCCACCCGTTGGCGTGCGCGACCAGCAGGGCGTAGACGAACACCGGGATCAGCGCCAGGCGCACCGCGCTGAGCACGTTGGGCACCGTCAGCACCCGGTTGGGTGGAAGCACCGGCTCCATGAGCCGTGACATTAGCCGAACGGCGGGTGCGCGGCTGGCCGCGCACTGCGGGTCAGCGGAAGACCCCGGGCAGGCTCAGGGTGGACAGCGTGTCGTCGGACAGCGGGTTGTCGTTGACCATGTACGTCCACGTCGACGTCGGCCGCGCCAGCTTGGACAGGTCCAGTCCGGGCTCCTCTTCGAGCACGTTCGCGGTTTCGAACGTCTGCTGGGCGGCCTCGATCGCGTCGGCGGCCAGCGACGCGAACGCGTCGACCGCCAACCGGTGAAATTCGTCCAGCGGGTTCTGCCGACCCAGCGCCCGCAGGTGGATGCTCTCGCGGATGTCGGCCAGATACGCCAGATGGTCGGCCCAGCCCCGGTCGAGGTGATACAGCATGATCTGCCGGCAGATCGTCTCCAGGCGCTCTTCGGAGATTCCTTCGGTCTCGGCCAGCTCCTCGTAGCGCTTGGGCGCCAGCTCGGCGAGCTCCTCACGCGCGGTTGCGTTGCGCAGCAACGTATTACGCCGATCGACGATGATGGCCCGCTGCTGGGCGATCAACTGGTTGTAGCGCCAGGTGTTCGCGTGCACGTCCAGCATGCGGCCCTCGGCCACGCGCTGGGCGTGGTCGAGCAGGCCCGCCGCTTTCGGGCTGACGATCTTGCCGTCCTCGTCGGTCTGGGTCGGCAACTTGTTGTGGTCGAGGTTGGCGGCGACGACGTCGTCCTCCCAACTGGAGAAGAAGACGGACGATCCCGGGTCGCCCTGACGGCCGGCGCGGCCGCGCAGCTGGTTGTCCAGGCGCTGGGTGTGGTGCCGCCCGGTTCCGACGACGTGCAGGCCGCCCAGCTCGGCGACGCGGTCGTGGTCGGCTTCGTCGGAACCGCCGAGGCGGATGTCGGTGCCGCGCCCGGCCATCTGCGTCGAGACGGTGACCACGCCGAACTTGCCGGCCTCGGCGATCACCTGGGCTTCCTCGGCGTCGTTTTTCGCGTTCAGCACCACCGCGGGCACGCCGCGGCGCAGCAACCGCTCGTGCAGCTCCTCGGATTCGGCCACGTCGCGGGTACCCACCAGCACCGGCTGCCCGGTCTCGTTCACCTCGGCGATGTGCGCGACGATCGCGTCGTTTTTGGCCGCCGCGGTGATGTAGACCCGGTCGGACTCGTCTTCGCGAATGTTGGGCTCATTCGGTGGAATCGGTGACACACCGAGCTTGTAGAACTGGCGCAGCTGCTCGCCGGCGGCCAGGGCGGTGCCGGTCATGCCGCACACCGTCGCGTAGCGGTTGATCAACGCCTGCACGGTGATGGTGTCCAGCACCTCACCGGTTTCGGTGGTCTCGATGCCCTCCTTCGCCTCCACGGCGGCCTGCAGGCCGTCGGGCCAGCGCTGCAGTTGCGCGATGCGCCCGCGCGCGGCGTTGATCAGGTGCACCGCGTCGTCGCGGACGATGTAGTGCACGTCGCGCTGCAGCAGCACGTGCGCGTGCAGCGCGACGTTGATCTCGGTCAGGGTGGTGACGACGTGTTCCTCGGAGTACAGGTCGATGCCGCCGAGCGCCTTCTCGACCTTGCGGGCACCGACCTCGGTCAGGTGCACGTTGCGGCTGTCGGCGTCGGTGTCGTAGTCGGTGCCGGCCTCCAGCTGGCCCGCCAGCTTGATGATCTCCAGCCGCGGCGTCTCGCGGTGCGTGGTCCCGGCCAGCACCAGCGGCACCAGCGCCTCGTCGACCAGCACCGAGTCGGCCTCGTCGATCAGGGCCACGTCGGGGTTGGGCGAGACCAGGTCGGCGACGTCGGTCACCAGCTGATCGCGCAGCACGTCGAAGCCGATCTCGTTGACCGAGGCGTAGGTGACGTCGCAGCCGTAGGCGGCCCGGCGTTCCTCGCTGGTGGACTCGGCGGTGATCCAGCCGACCGTCAGGCCCATGGCCTCGATGACGGGGCCCATCCATTCCGCATCGCGACGGGCCAGGTAGTCGTTGATGGTCACGACGTGCACGTGCCGCCCGGCCAGGGCGTACCCGGCCGCGGCGATCGCGCCCGCGAGCGTCTTGCCCTCACCGGTGGCCATCTCGATGACGTCGCCGGCCAGCATGCGCAGCGCGCCCAGCAGCTGCACATCAAACGGCCGCAGCCCGCTGGCCCGCTCGCCCGCCTCGCGCGCGATGGCGAGGAACTGCGGGATGTCCTCGGAATCCGCGAGGTCCTCGAGGTTGAGCAGCCCGGCCGCCTTGCATAGCTGCTCGTCGGTCAGCTTGGACGCCTCGTCGTCGTACTCCGACGAGTCGGTGACTTGGGTGAGCGAGCGGCTGCGGTCCTTCTCGGTGCTGGCGCCGAGCAGCTTCCAAAAGCGGCTGCTCAGCCGGCCGGGTTGAGCGCGGGTCGTCTTAGGCACAGGTCAACGGTACGCGGTGACTTTCCGGGCGGGCTCAAGCCAGTCGGCGACAGTGCAGGCCGCGCGCGACTCAGGCGAGGTTCGAGCGGCGTGGATACGCGACGTCGGGGTCGGTGAGCACATTGACGACGGCGGGCAGCCCGCTGGCGAAGGCGCGTTCCAGCGCGGGCCGCAGTTCGCCGGGTGCGGCGACCAGTTCGCCGTGGCCGCCCAGGGCGCGCGCCACCTCGTCGTAGCGCGTCCCCGGACGCAACTCGGCCACCACCGAATAGCCGTAGAGCGCTTTCATCGGGTGGTGTTCGAGCCCCCAGATGCCGTTGTTGCCGATCACGGACACGACGGGCACGTTGTGCCGGACCAGGGTGTCCCATTCCATGCCGCTGAAGCCGAACGCGCCGTCGCCCTGCAGCAGCACCACCTGACGGTCGGGGTGGGCCAGCTTGGCGGCCAGCGCGTAGCCGGGGCCCGATCCCAGGCAGCCGAAGGGGCCGCTGTCCAGCCAGCACCCCGGTCGGTAGCTGTCGATCACCCGCCCGGCGTACGACCCGAAATCGCCGGCGTCGATGACGATGATCGCGTCGCGATCCAGCATGGGTGCCAGCTCCGCGTACACCCGCATCGGGTGCAGCGGGATGCGGTCATCGGCCAGCTCGGCCTCCTCCTTGGCGCGCGCCGCGATCTCGGCGGTTCGCAGTTCGCCGATCCAGTCCCGGTGGTCGATCCCCGTGGCGGGGGCGAGGCCCGCGAGGATCGTCAACAGGTCGCCGTAGAGCTCGGCCTGCACCGGCCGCGGATGGCGGCGTTCGGGCTCGACCCGGTCCGCCACGATGAGCTGGGTCTGCGCCCCGAACACCGCGCCGAAGCCGAGCCGGAAATCCATCGGCACGCCGACGATCAGCGCAACGTCGGACTCCCCCAACGCTTTTCCGCGAACCCGGGAGAACGCCAACGGATGATCGGCGGGAACGGCGCCGCGGGCCATCCCGTTCATCAGCACCGGGATCTGGAGTTCCTCGGCAAGGCGCAGCAGGGCCGCTTCCCCGCGCCCCCACCACACGTTGGTGCCCGCCATGATCACCGGCCGCTGCGCCGCGGACAGCAGCGCGGCGGCGCGCTCCAGCGCCTGGCCATCGGGTGCCGGGCCCGGCGGCAGGTCGACGAGGGCGCCCGGCCGGCCGTCGTCGTCGGACATGGAGAACGCGTGGTCCATCGGGAAGTCGACGAACCCCACGCCCGACGGCGCACCGACGGCCGCGCGCAGCGCGTCGTCGACGAGCCGGCCGGCATCGTCGGCCGACCGTGCGGTGGCGGCGAAGCGGGCCAGCGGCGCCACGAACGGCACGTGGTCGATCTCCTGCAGCGAGCCCATACCCCAGCGCTGCGCCGGCGCCCGTCCGCCCAGCACCACCAGCGGCGACTGGTTCTGCTGCGCCGCCGCCATCGCGCTCATCCCGTTGGTGATGCCCGGCCCCGCCGTCAGCGCGGCCACGCCCGGCGACCGCGTCACCTTCGACCACCCCTCGGCGGCGAAGGTCGCCGTCTGCTCGTGACGGGTGTCGATCAGCCGAATGCCCTCGTCGCGGCATCCGTCGTAGATGGAGAACAGGTGGCCGCCGGACAGCGTGAAGACGGTGTCGACGCCGCTGGCCCGCAGGCGCCGCGCGATAAGCCGGCCGGCGTGCAATGTTTGTGCGGGGACGGCGTCGGTAGTCATGACCGCAGCCTAACCAGATCCGTCGGGTACTTTCGCCGAAGGATTTGAAGTCCGACCACCGCCTCGTTAAGGAGGGACCGACCGTGGGCCCGAAGCCGTTCACGCCATCGATCGACTGGTCGACGGCAACCATGGATTCGTTGCGGTGGCTCGCCATCGCGTGGGTGATCGGCGCCGTTTGCCTCCTGGTTGTGCTGGTTGCCTTGCGCTACCTCACGCCCTGGGGCCGGCAGTTCTGGCGGATCACCCGGGGATACTTCGTCGGCTCGGCGAGCATCAAGGTCTGGCTGATGCTCGGCGTGCTGCTGTTGTCGGTGGTCCTGTCCGTGCGCCTCAACGTGTTACTCAGCTATCAGTCCAACGACTTGAGCACGGCGGTGCAGATAGCGGTGCAAGGCATGGCCGCGGACAATGACAAGATCAAACAATCTGGAATTCATGGCTTTTGGGTGTCGATCGCAATCTTCATCCTGCTCGCGACGATATTCGTTATCCGAGTCATGGCGGACATCTACCTGACCCAGCGCTTCATCATCGCCTGGCGGGTCTGGCTGACCGGCAACCTGACCGACGACTGGCTTGCCGGCAGGGCGTATTACCGGGACCTGTTCATCGACAACACCATCGACAACCCCGACCAGCGCATCCAGCAGGACATCGACATCTTCACCGCCAACGCCGGTGGCACCCCGAACGCCCCGACCAACGGTACGACCAACACGTTGCTCTTCGGGGCCGTCAACGCGATGGCCTCGGTGATCTCGTTCGCCGCGATCCTGTGGAATCTGTCCGGCGACCTGACCGTTGCCGGCGTCAACCTGCCGCGTGCCATGTTCTGGGTGGTGTTGGTCTACGTGCTGGTGGCCACGGTGGTCGCGTTCTGGTTGGGACGGCCCTTGATCTGGCTCAGCTTCAACAATGAAAAGCTCAATGCGGCATTCCGTTACGCGCTGGTCCGCTTGCGCGATGCGGCCGAGGCGGTGGGCTTCTACCGCGGTGAGCGGGTGGAGCGCCGACAGCTGTGGCGCCGCTTCGATCCGATCATCGGCAACTACCGCAAGTTCGTTCGCCGGACCATCATCTTCAACGGATGGAACTGGTCGATGAGCCAGGCGATCGTTCCGCTGCCCTGGGTCATCCAGGCGCCCCGGCTGTTCGCCGGCCGGATCCACTTCGGTGACGTCACCCAGACCGCGGTGGCCTTCGGCCAGATCGAGGAGTCGCTGTCCTTCTTCCGTAACAACTACGACGCGTTCGCTTCGTTTCGCGCGGCGATCATCCGGTTGCACGGGCTGGTGGATGCCAACAGCAAGGGCCGCGCGCTGCCGGCAATTCTCGTCAAGCCCAGCGAGGAGTCGGCGGTCGAACTCCGCGGCATCGAGGTGCGCACACCGGAGGGCGATCAGCTGGTCGACTCGCTGGACATCCAGCTCGACCACGGCGACACGCTGGTGATCACCGGCCGGTCCGGGGCAGGCAAGACGACGCTGCTGCGTAGCCTGGCCGAACTGTGGCCGTACGCCTCGGGGACCCTGTGCCGACCGGACGGCGACAACGCCACGATGTTCCTGTCGCAGCTGCCGTATGTGCCGCTCGGCAACCTGCGCACCGTGGTGTGCTACCCAAGTTCGCCGGACGACGTCTCCGATGAGCAGCTGCACGGCGTGCTCACCAAAGTGGCGCTGGCGCCGCTGATCAACCGGCTGGACGAAGACCACGATTGGGCCAAGGTGCTGTCGCCGGGCGAGCAGCAGCGCGTCGCCTTCGCGCGCATCCTGCTGACCAAGCCGAAGGCGGTCTTCCTCGACGAGGCCACCTCCGCGCTGGACGAAGGCCTGGAATTCGCGCTGTATCAGTTGGTTCGGGCCGAGCTGCCGGAGTGCGTCATGGTCAGCGTGAGCCACCGGCCCACCGTCGAGCAGCACCACGAGCAGCAGCTGCACCTGCTCGGCGGCGGCCCCTGGCAACTGGGCCCGGTCGAGAAGGAACCCGCGCAGGTATAGCGGCTACGCTCCCCCGGCCCGCTTGGCCGCGTGCGCTCCGGCGCGGCGGCCGAAGAACGACCCCTCGCCCAGCTGCGTTCCGCTCGCGTAGCCCTTGCCGTCCTGGGCGAGGTTGGAAGCGCACGCGCCCGCGGCGTACAAACCGGGCACCACGCTGCCGTCGGCCCGCTGCACCTCGCCGTCGACCGTCACCGCCAGGCCACCGATGGTGAATCCCGAGTACATCGCCCGTCCCAGCGACAGGTCGAACACCGCCCAGGGGCCATTGTCTTGGGGCGCAAGGAATTCCGGCTGCTTGTGGAAATCGGGATCCTCGCCCGCCGCGGCGTGCTTGTTGTAGCGATCCAGCGTGGCCGCGAGATTCCCCGTCGGAATGCCAAGCGCCTCTTCCATTTCCGCGATCGTCTCGTAGCCGTCGAGGAACCGGATCAGCGGCATGGCCGGCATCTCGGTGTGCGCCTCGTCGACGATCAGGTACGCCGTCTGCTCGGGCTGCTCCAACACGAAAGCCGAAGTGCGCGAGTGGTAGGAGTCCTCGGTGACGAACCGCTGGCCATCCTTGTTGACGATCACACCGGTCAGCAAAACCTCGGGCGGATAGGCCGCGGCGGTGATGAACAGCTCGTCCATGTTCTTGGTCGCGCCGCCCGCCGACACACCCATCCGGATGCCCAGTCCGTCGTCGTTGGGGTTGCCCAGGATGTAGGGCGCCACCATGCCGTGATGTTTGGTGCGTCGCTCCTGGCCCAGCGCGGGCGTGTGCTCGGCGACCATCTCCGGGTTCATCGCGAATCCACCCGCCGCGATGATGACGGACTTGGCCTTGATGGCACCGGTGTCGGTGAAGTGCTTCCACGCGACGCCGACCACGGCGCCGTCGTCGCCGGTCACCAGGTTGGTGACCCCGGTCTCGTAGCGGATCTGCACGCCCAGGGCGTCGGCGCGCTTGAGCAGCAGGTCGACGACCATGCTGGCGCCGCCCAATTCGCCGGGCACCGGCACCGAATGCCCACGCGGTGCCGGCTTGGCCTTCTCGCAGAAGGGCCAGACCTTCTCGTTGCCGGTGTAGCTCAGCCCCTCGGTGCCCGGCGGGACGACGACCTTGCCCGGGTAATAGCTGCGCTCGAACTGAAAACCCAAGTCTTCCAGCCAATTGAAATGCTCGACGCTGCCGTCGCAATAGGCGCGGATCTTGTCGAGTTCGGGTTCACGCGACACCTCGACCAAATACTTGTACATCTCCTCGACGGAATCGTCTTGACCGGTTGCCTGCTGCACCGCCGTGCCACCACCGAGGTAAAAGTGGCCCCCGGCAAGCGAAGTGGTGCCGCCGGCCGCGGCCGCACGTTCGAGCACCAGCACCCGAGCGCCGGCCGCCGCCGCCGCCACCGCGGCGCAGCCGCCGGCGATGCCGAACCCGATCACCACGACGTCGACGTCGTCCGACCACGTGGTCACGCCGTCCGCACTGACTGTTGCCGGTATCTCCGTGCCCATTGGCGCCACTCCTCCTCATCGCCGCGTTCCGTGTCGTCGCCGACGCGGCTCACCGCTGCTCCTGTTTGATGTAGTCGTAAAACGCCCTCATTTCGGGCGAAACGTACGCAAGCTCCACATACGGCACGCCCGCCTGCGGCGCTGATAGGTAGACGAATTGAATGCCGCCGGGCATCACGCCTCGCTGCACGACCGCGGCGCCCCGCTCGGCGGCCCCGGTCACCGCTGCATCCAGTCGCTCGGGGCTTTCGACCTCCATGCAGATGTGGTGCAAACCCGGCCCGCATTCGGACAAAAAGTCACTATAGATGTTCTCGCCGCGGACCGGTTGGATCAGTTCCAATTGCATGTCGCCGAGGTAGCTCAACGAGATGCTGGCAAAGAAGTCGGCGGATCGGCCATGGTAGCTGCACGCGTCCGGAGCAAAGTGCACATCGGGTATGCGCACCCACTTCCGCACACCTAACAGGCCGGTGAGGGCCGTTTCGGTGGCATCAAGGTCGGCGGTGACCCAGGCGATCTGCGTCGGTGATTGAACGGGAAGCGTCATCGCCTCGCACAATAGTCCAGTCCCGTGGCCTCCAGAAAGGGCCCGAATAACTTTGCCATGACGAGCACTCCCGGCAGGCGAATCGCCGGGTGAACACGTTCTAATTCGGGTCGTGCACGCGGCCGCCGCGAGCCATCAGTGCTGGCTCAGGACGTCCACCAGCAGCCGCAGCTGGGCTTCGAAGACGGTTTCCGGGTCGGTCAGCGTGTCGGCGCCGTACTGCCCGAACACCTCGAGGCTGATCGCACCCAACACTCCCGCCCACAGCAAAAAGCACTTGGCGACCACCTGGTCATCGCCGGGGAACCCGAACTCGTGACGAATCCGTTCGAAGTCGGATGACATCGGTTGCGGGGCAAGATCATTCGTCAGCCGAATATCGCCAGTGGCGATTCCGGCCGCCACCGCGTCGAACAACGCCGCGACCACCCGGGTCCCCACTGCGACCGTGCGTTCGGGTGGCGCGTGATATCCGGGCACGGGACTGCCGTACAGCAGGGCCCAGCACGCCGGGTGTGCGACGGCCCAGCCCCGGGTCGCCCGCGCGATGGCGACGACGTCGTCGCTCCACACGTCGCCGACCTTCTCGCGTGCGCGATCCACGGCGTCGGCCAGGTCGGAATAGGCGTCGACCAGCAGCAGGGTGAGTAGTTCGTCGCGGCTGGACACGTAGCGGTACACCGCCGAGGACACCATGCCCAGGTCGCGAGCGATCGCCCGCACCGACAGCCCGGCCGCGCCGCGCTCCGCCAGCTGGCGGTGACCGAGTTCGATGATGCGTGCCTCGATCTGCTCCCGCGATTCCTGGCGTTTGCCCACGCGGCCAGTCTGACACAACCGAGAACACTGCTCTTGCTTTCCGTGACGGGTTGTGGCAGCGTGTTCGAATCAGAGAGCACCGCTCTCAAAAGTTTGACCAGGATTCGCTGAGAGGCCGCACCATGTCCACCCGCTATGAAGAACCGAATCGGGCCGCCCGCGCCGCCAACGGGGTCATCCGCTGGCTTGCCGAGGCGGGAATCAGCATCGCCGGGACCCGGGCGCTGCACGTCCGCGGCCGCAAATCCGGGAAGCAACGCGCGGTGGTGATCAACCTGCTGACCGTCGACGGCGTGGACTACCTGGTCTCGCCGCGCGGCAATACCCAGTGGGCACGCAATGTCCGGGCGGCGTCCGTCGTCGAGGTGGGTCCCCGCTGGCACCGGCGACGCCTACGGGCCGACGAGGTCGACGACGCGGCCAAGCCCGAGCTGCTGCGGCGCTACCTGGCCAGGTGGTATTGGCAGGTCAAGGGCTATGTCGCCGGGCTGACCCCGGACAGCACCGACGAACAGTTCCGCGCCGCCGCGCCCTCGATTCCGGTGTTCGCGCTGACCCCGGCGGGCTGACGACCCCCTAGTGCGCGTTGTCGCGCACTCCGAGGTCCTCGCGGACCTCCTCCGACGTAGCCCCCCACGACACCGCGGCCGGGAAGTCACCCCACACGCTGTTGAAGATCCCGACGATCTGTCCGGGGCCGCCACTGGGCGCCAGATACACCGGTCCGCCCGAATCGCCGTTATGGCTCTGCACGCCGTGCGACATGGTGAACCAACCGTTGTTCACGCTCTCCACCGTCCCGCAGGTTTCCCCGGTGATCACGCCGAAATGGCAGACCGGCTGCCCGGGCGCAAGCGTCAGGCCGGGATCCGAGACCAATGGCCGGCCGCCCGGCAGGATGTTGTTCGCCATGACGCTGTTGTCCAGCACGATCGCTTCGTAGTCGTTGATCACCTGGCTCGTGGACACTGTCGTCCCGCTGGGGGTGTTGTCCCGAAACGCCGCCATCCGGCCGATGACGGCGCCGCCCCGGTCCGTCACCACACCGCTGCCCCCGCCCCGGCAGTGCCCCGCGGTGAACGCGATTTTCAGGCCGGGATCGACGTATCCCAGCGTGCAAACCCGGTTGTCCTGGCGAATTTCCATGCCCGGATACACCACGACGTCGGCTTTGGCCGGCGCGGCCGGCACAAACCAGGTGAGGGCCACGACCGTAACCGACGCGGCGAACGTGCGCGTTGCCAGACGATGCACCATGAACTCCGATCCATCGGGCCGATACCGGCGGGAGGGCGAGGTTACGGCGTAACCATTCCTCCACGCTCAGCTTTTCGCGCCGGCCTGCGCAAATGTTACAGGGAGGTCACGGCCGGGGTGCCGGCCTCGGCGGGACGGGCCGCTCGCGGTAACCAGCCGGGCGGGCCGAACACGTAACCCAACCGATCGCGCAGGCGCGTCGCCGATCGCCAGTCGCGGGCGATCGCGACGTATTCGCGGGTCTGCAACGTCCAGATGTTGAACGTGTCCACGCGCTTCGTGAGGCCGTAATGCGGCCGGAACAGCTCGGCCTGGAAGGTCCCGAAGAGCCGGTCCCAGACGATGAAGATGCCGCCGTAGTTCTTGTCGAGGTAGACCTGGTCCATCCCGTGGTGCACCCGGTGATGCGACGGCGTGTTGAACAGGAACTCGAACGGCCGCGGCAGCTTGCCGATCCGCTCGGTGTGAATCCAGAACTGGTAGATCAGGTTCACCGAGAAGCTGAAGAACACCATCCACGGTGGAATTCCCAACAGCGGCAACGGGATCCACATCAGAATCTCGCCGCTGTTGTTCCACTTCTGGCGCAGCGCCGTGGCGAAGTTGTAGTACTCGCTGGAGTGATGGGCCTGATGGGTCGCCCAGATCAATCGCACCCGGTGCGCGACCCGGTGATAGGCGTAATAGAGCAGGTCCACCCCGAGAATCGCGACGACCCAGGTGTACCAATGCGTCGGCGACAGGTGCCAGGGCGCCACGTAGGCATAGATCGCGGCATAGCCGAGCAGAGCCAGGGTCTTCCAACCGGCCGTGGTGGCCACCGACACCAGTCCCATCGAGATGCTCGCCACCGAATCGCGGGTCAGGTGCGCCCCCGATGCCGGCCGCGCCGTGTCGGCGGCCTCGGCTGTGAGGTGTTCCAGCTTCCGGGCCGCAGTCCATTCGAGGGTCAACAGCAGCAGGAAGAACGGGATGGCGACCAGCACCGGATCCCGCATCTGCGGAGGCAGGGCCGACAGGAAGCCTGACAGGGCACTCACACAGGTAAGACTACGACGACCGCGGCGGTGTCCGTCCCGCCCTCAGCGACGATCGTCGGACTGCGCTTCGTCTCCGGCATACCACTGCACCGCGCGGACGCCGGGCAGCAGCGACAGTTCGGCCACCAGCCGCTCCAGCCGGGCCGGGGCGTCGCCGTTCATCAGGAGGTGGGCGGTCAGGGTGACCTCGTCGCCGTCCGGGTTGCCGGTATGGATCCCGCGAAGCGTGATGTCGTTGCTGCCGGCGTGCTGGACGATCTGGGCCCGCGCGTACTTCTCGTGCTTCGGACGGCAGACCACCTGCACGAGGTAAGGCACCAGGCTCTCGTCTTCTTCGGCACTGTCGTCACGGTCGATCAGCCGGCCCAGCGGGCGCCCCAACAGGTGGATGCCGATGACGGTGCCGGTGCCGATCAGCGCGAACACCAGGTGCCCGGAAGCGGCCAGCACGCCGATCGCCGCCGAGCACCACAGGGTGGCAGCGGTGTTGAGGCCCCGGACGTTGACGCCCTCCCGCAGGATCACGCCACCACCGAGGAACCCGATCCCGGACACGACATAGGAAGCGACCCGGGTGGCGCTGGTGTCGGAGGTGGCCGCCGCGTAGAGCACGAACAGCGTCGCGCCGCCGGCCACGAGTGCGTTGGTGCGTAGGCCGGCCCGCCGCGCCCGCCATTGCCGTTCCAGGCCGATGAGGGCGCCGCAGCCCACGCCGACGCCCAGCCGGAGCACGAAATCGAGAGCGCTCAGCGTCTCCAACGATTCACTCCTTCCCGGTTGCAAGACGGCGAAGGGAACTAAACCAAATCCGGGTTAACGGCAAGTGTTAACGGCGAGTGGAGCCCGACCGAATCGCTGACATCAGGGAGTATCCCCCGCGCCGGGCGGGTCTGCGGCTAACCGGCCTTGGGCGTCAGGTGGTGGGGGCAGTAGGCGCTCGATGCGAGGGCCGCGAATGTGGCCGCAGCGTCCAGCGTCATCCCGGGATTTTGCTCCTTGATGTCGCTGACGACCTGCAAACCCGTCTCGCCCCGGCCCATCAGCCCACACACCGCTTTGGCGGACGCGATGACTTGACCGGGGCTGCTGTAGGTGATGCCGGAATTGCTGAGATTGGCCAGGAACGCCGCATCGTCGCCCTCCGGCTCGGCGTGCGCGAGCGCCGCGAAACCGATCGCGGCGACAGCGCCGAGCAGCGCAAGCAGGACTCTCACACCGTCCCCGCCTTTCCGAGCCGGGCGTCGGGCAAGGTCACCGTGGGCTTGTCTGCGCTGGACACGTGCACCGCGTGGATGCCGGGCTTTTTCGACAATTGGTCGAGCAGAGCGTCGAGTCCGGCCTTGTCGACGTTCCAGTGCTGCACCGCGTCCGGCTGCTTTTGCAGCTTCGCGATGACGTCGTCGAGTTTGACCGGCTCGGTGGTCTTCGTCGCACCGCCGGCCCGGGCCCGGACACCCCTCCCGCTCACCACCTGCGGTGTGACGGCGCCGAGCGCGCCTCCGGTCAGGCTTCCCAGCGCCATGTGACCGAGCAGGCTTCCTGGGATCCCGGCCGTGGGGACCGCGGCCAGACTGGCGGTCGCTGGGAGGCTGCTGGCCAACCTGATCGCCGGGGTCGCCGACGCCCAGGCCGGCGGCACCGACAATTTGCCCACCACGTTCGCCTCGCCGACGCCCGCCGATACCGCGCCGGTCAGGCCCGCCCCCGGCGAACGCAAACCGAGCCCGGCACCCAGCGCGGACTTCGGAATTTCCAGGCCCTCGACTGGGACCTTGTAGAACATCTTGAACTCGGTCATGGCCAGGTTGATCGGGCTCATGCTGTCGTTGGCGACCGTGCTGAACCGGCCGATGTCGGCGAGGATCCCGAAAGTGTTCTGCCAGGTCGCCCCGGCCAACGGGGAACCCGTGAGCGTGTTGAGCACCTGGTCCCAGAACTCCATGTAACCGCGGGACGCGTTGCCGAGCGCCTCGAGCAGCTGGCTGATGATGCCGGACGGTGGGGACGCGGCCTCGGCGGCCGCACCGGTACCGCTTGCCAGAGCGCCGGCCTGGCCCACCGCGGCCGACTGGGCGGCGATTCCCGTCGCATTGGTGGTTTGGGGCGGCTCGTCGAACGGGGCCAGCCGCGTGGCGGCGGCAGACGCGCTGGCGTAGCCGAACATCGCGGAGGCGTCCTGCGCCCACATTTCGCCGTATTCGGCCTCGGTGGCGGCGATCGCGGTGGTGTTCTGCCCGAAAACGTTGGTGGCCAACAGCATCGCCAGCCGCGTGCGATTGGCCGCGATCTCGGTCGGCGGCACCACCGCCGCGAAGGCGCTCTCATAGGCGTCCGCGGCGGCGGTGGCTTGGATGGCCGCGGTCTTGGCCTGCGCCGAGGTCGTCGACATCCATGCCACGTAGGGTGCTGCCGCGGCGGCCATGGCTACCGCCGACGGCCCGGCCCACGCCTCGTTGGCCAGGCCCTCGACTATGGAGCTGTAGGACGACGCCGCGGACTGTAGTTCGGCGGCCAACGCGTCCCACGCGGTGGCGGCCGTCAACATCGGTCCCGCCCCCGGACCCATGTACATCTGGCCAGAGGTGATTTCGGGTGGCAGGAGCGCGAAGTTCATCGCCGCGCCCTCCCCGCCCCGGCGGACATCGCGCGGATCGGCGACGTGTGCGGCTGTGCAGTGTGAGCTGTCATGTCGAAGGCCCGCTCAATCCGCCGGCACCACGATGATCGTGGCGGTGGTGGCAACGCCATCGGCCGCCGTTGCGGCGATGCCGGTAGTGCCATTGCTGACGGTGCGCACACCGGCGCCCGCCAGGGCGCGTCCGGCCACACTCGCCATCGCCATCTCGCCGAACATGGCCGCTTGCGACGTCGCGGGAATCGCCGGCAGGGCCCCCAGACTCGCGCCCGGCAGTACCGAGGCGACCGTCTTCATCACGGGGGCGGCAGCGGCCCAGCCTTGCGGGACGGACAGCGATCCGACCATGGTCGCGCGGCCCATCGACCCCGCCACGCCTCCCATCTCCGGTGTCACCGCGGAGACGTAGCCGCCTCGCAGCGGCGCCAGCGGCGACAACCCTCCCGCGATGGCTTTCCCGCCGCCGAGCAGTTCGGCGACGCCCGGTGCATTCTGCGCCAGGCCCAGGGCCTGCAGGGACAGCAGCCACCAGCCGCCGGGCAGGATGATCGCCCCGATGGGGCTGTAAGCGCCGGTGACGGCGGCGAAGAATGGCCTGAGCGCGGCGGTGATGGGGTAGATGGCTTCGATGATCGATGCCGCCGGCGTCGCCGCCGCAGCCGAAGGGGTCGTCGCGAGGCCTTGCAGCATCGTGGGCAGCACGTTGATCAGCGCCGGCAGCTCGGAAGCGACGTCCGAAGCGGCACTTTGAGCCACCGCTGCGGATTGCCTTGCCGCCCCGGACGGATCGGTGGTCTGCGGCGGCTCGGTGAAGGGCGCCAGCTGCGTGGCCGCTGCCGAGGAGGCGGCGTAGGCATACATCGCGGCGGCATCCTGGGCCCACATTTCGGCATACTCTGCTTCGGTCGCCGCGATGGCCGCGGTGTTCTGGCCAAGGATGTTCGTGGCGATCAGCGTCATCAACAGGCTGCGGTTGGCGGCGATCATCGGCGGGGGCACGGTCGCCGCGAACGCCGTCTCGTAGGCCGCGGCAGCGAATCTGGCCTGCATCGCCGCCTGCTCCGCCTGTGCAGCGGACGCGGTCGCCCACGCCACGTACGGCGCGACCGCGGCGCTCATCGACATCGCTGCCGGTCCTAACCACGAGCCGAAGGTCATGCCCGAGATCGTCGAACTGTAAGCCGCCGCATAGGAATGCAGTTCGGCTCCCAGCGCGTCCCATGCCGCCGCGGCGGCCAGCAAGGGCCCCGATCCGGCGCCCACGTACATCCGTCCCGAATTGACCTCTGGTGGCAGCGCCCCAAAGTCCACCCCTTGGCCTCCCGTCCTGCTCTGACGCCAGGGTATGGGCGAATACGCGACCAGCCGGCAAACAAGCTCCGGCTCAAATGGAATTCATGAGATCCGCAGGTGGAACATATCTATGTTTCATGTGTTTACGGGGCTGCGCCTCAGCGTCCCGTCGTTCTCAGCACGGCATCGACGGCGGCATAGGCGCACCGTGCCACGGCGAACTCCCTGGTCAAGACGTTTTGGCATAGGGAGGCGTGATGGCGCCGAGCGGCGGTCGCCAGAAGCGAAAGTTTGTCGGGGGCCGCACCATTTGACGATGAAGTGGTTTGCAAACCCTTTGTCGAAGTCGTCGCGCAGGTGGCGAGTCAGTTATCGGCGGCGCGTGACGCGCAACCGGCCAGAACACACGATCCCCGCGCTCCTCGCGGCTATCTTTTCCCGTTAAGTTGTTGCGGGCAATAGTATTTCGCCGCGATCGCCAAGAACGACGTCGCGTGATCGTTGGTGAGGCCGGGATTTTCGCTCTTCAGCTCGTCGACCATTTGGGGACCGACCTCGCCGTTTGCCATTGACACGCAGACCGCCTTGGCGAACTTGATCGCGCCCTCTGGAGTCGAGTAGTTGACTCCAGCGCTCCGCAGCGAGGCAAGGAAACCGGCCTCGTCGACGCCGGGTGTCCCGGGGTCGCCGTGCGCGAGCGGGGCCATTCCGATCGCGGCCGCAACGCCGACGCTCAGCGCCGGCAGCAGTCTCATGACCCGTGATTGTCCCATGTCGCGGCGATGTCCGCAGCGGCGGGCGGTGTTCCGCAGATCCATTGAGCGGCAGAGCATTCGAGATCGGCGGCCCGAGCGATCACCACCCGCCCGCCGCGGCTCACGCCTTGGAGAGCTGCTGGGGGCAGTAGTACTTCGCGGAAAGCATGGCGAAGTTCGAGGCCATCTCCATGTCCATCCCTGGGTTGCGGATTTTCACGTCGTGCAGCACCTCCAGGCCCGACTCGCCGTTGTTCAGGCAGGAACACACCGCCCTGCCGGCGGCGACGGCCGAGCCCGGGCTGTTGAAGCTGAACCCGGCTTGCTGCAGGGCGGCGACGAAGCCGCCGTCGTCACCGTCCGGCACAGGCGGAGGATCGGCGTACGCCGGTGCGGCAAGGCCGATCATCGCCGACGCGCCAAGCAGTGCCAGTAGTGTCTTCATCTCTGCCTCCCTGTCGGTGGTTCCGATTGATGTCGCGCCAGTTACCTTGGCCGTCAGCCCAACTGGGCATCGGCGGGTATGACTTTCGACTTGTCGCCCTTCTTCAAGTGCACCGCGTGGATGCCCGGCTTCTTGGCCAGCTGTTCGAGGAGCGCGTCGAGGTTCTCCTGATCGACGTTGTGGTGCTGCACGGTTTCGGGCTTCTCCGAGATCTGTGCGACAAGGCGTTTCAGCTGTTCCGGCGATTGCTTGTCTTTGAGGTCCTTGATCGGGGTCATCCGGTTGCGTACGCCCGCCCGCACCACGGTGGGCCCGCCGGCGCCCGCAGCGCTACCCAGCATCCCGGCCAGCCCCATCGAATTGAACAGACTCCCCTGGCCCAGCGCGGCCGCGGGCACGGCCTCGGTTCCGGCGCCCGACAGCGCGGCGGCGACGGTCCTGATGGCCGGGGTGGACGTCGCCCAGCTCGGCGGGATCGACAGCTTTCCGACCAGGGTGCCCGCATTGCCCATGCCGGCGATCGGGCTGATCGAGCTGTACAAGGTGCCGCGACCGAAACCCAGCGCCCCCAGGCCGGCGCCCAGCGCGTCTTTCGGCAGCGCCCCATAACCGACGGGTGGGGCGAACTTGAGCCACTGCGACAACGGGAAGTTGATCAGCAATCCGATGTCGTTGAACTGCGTGGTCAGCCCCAGCGGCACCTTCACCGCGTTGTATAAGCCGGTGTAAAAGCTCGACCCACCCGGCAGTCCGTTCAATAGATTGGTGACGAACTGGTTGTACAGATAGGCGAGGTTCGCCGGGCCCGAGAACAATCCGCTGTAGGGCAGGGTGGTCGTGGCCGCGCTCGCCGCGGTGTTCGCCACATTGGCGGCCGGCGTGCTGGCTGCCGAACTCACCGCGGCGGCTTGCATCGGCGCCGCAGCCTCATTGGTGGTCTTGGGCGCCGGGCTGAACTGAGTCAGCTTGTTGGACGCGGTGGCCGACGAGGCGAAGTAGGTGTCCATCGCGCTGGCGTCCTGAGCCCAAAACTCGCTGTACTGTGCCTCATTCGCGGCGATCGCCGCGGTGTTCTGCCCGACGATGTTCGTCGCCACCAGTTGGGCTAGCAGGGTGCGGTTTTCCGCGATTACCGCCGGTGGCACGTGGGCGGCGAACGCCGTCTCGTAAGCGGCGGCCGCTTCGGTGGCCTGGGTAGCGGTTTGGGCGGCCTGGGCGGCGGTTTGCTGCATCCAGGCCACGTACGGGGCGGCTGCGGACGCCATGGCGACCGACGACGGTCCCACCCAGGGCCCGGCGGTCAGGCTAGCGAGCACCGACGAATACGACGATGCCGTGGACTGCAGCTCGGTGGCCAAGCTCTGCCAGGCCGTCGCCGCGGCCACGAATGATTCCGAACCCGGGCCGCTGTACATCCGCCCCGAGTTGAACTCCGGCGGAAAGGCTCCGTAAAACATCTCTGGTACCCCTTACCTGGGTGTTCTAGCGGAAAGTGCTTGGCTGCCAAACGGTTTGGTCATCGCTGTCATTCCTCAATGCACGGGATCACGATGATGGTGGCCGCGGCCGGGTCCGCCTCGGCGGCGACACCGCCCAGTGAGGACGCCGCCGAGGCCGCGCCGCCTACGGGCCGGGTCGCGGCGGCGGCGACGGCGCGACCGGCCAGGCTGGACAAGGCCATCTGGTTGAACACGCCTTCCTCGCCGGCCATCGCGGCCGGCGCCGCCGCCAAGTTGGCCGGCAGCCCCTGGGCGAGCGTTCGGATCGCCGGTGCGGCTTCCGTCCAGCCCTGCGGCACCGACATGCCGCCCACCAGAGCGGCTTTGCCCATGGACCCCGACGCCTGCCCCGCCCCGACCGCGGAGCTGAGCATCGGCTGGACGGCGTTGGCGCCACTGGTCAGCGGCGCCAGCGCCCCCGAGATGGCTTTGGGTCCCGCCAGATACGCGGCCGCGCCCTGACCGTTCTGCCCCCAGGCGTAGGCCTGGCCGAATGACAGGAACGGACCACCGGGGATGGAGCTCCAGGATTGCGGGGAGAACGGCCCGGTCGCGACCGACCAGAACTCGTTCCAGTTGGTTATCGCGCTCGGCAGGGTGAGCGACGAACCGGACGCCGCCGTCGTCGTGGTGCTGGCATTGCTCGCGGCCTGTGCCGCCGGCTGCATCGTGGTGCTCAGTTGGGACAGGTGGCTCACGGTGTTCGCGCTGGACTGCCCGGCGCTCTGGGCAACCGCGGCGGCCTGCGTCGGACCGGCTGAGTCGTTGGTGGTCTGGGGTGGCTCGGCGAACGGGGGCAGCTGAGAGGCGCTGGCCGACGCCGCCGTGTATGCGTACATGGCGGCGGCATCCTGCGCCCACATCTCCATGTAGTGGGCCTCGGTGGCGGCGATCGCCGGGGTGTTCTGGCCGAGGATGTTGGTGGCGACCAGGGTGGCGAGCAACGAGCGGTTGGCGGCGATCACCGGCGGCGGAACCGTCGCCGCGAACGCGGCCTCGTAGGCGCCGGCGGCGAGTTTGGCCTGGGCGCCAGCCTGCTCGGCTTGCGCGCCGGTGGCGTGGATCCACGCCACGTACGGTGCTGCCGCGGCCGCCATCGCGATGGACGAGGGACCCGTCCACGGACCCGTGGCAAGAGTTTCGATCGTCGAGCTGTACGACGTCCCTGTGCTTTGCAGCTCCGCGGCCAATTCGTCCCACGCCGCCGCCGCGGCCAGCAGCGGCCCCGACCCCGCTCCGACATACATCCGCCCCGAGTTGTATTCCGGCGGATAAGCTCCGAAATCCAACATCTAAAACCTCCGGTCCCTCACCTGGCGGCTATCGCACGCACCGCCCCGCGACCCGGGTATCGACAATGTGGTCGAAACTCGCAGGGAATTCACCGAGACTGTTATAGAACACATGTACAGATTCCATGTGATGCAGACAACAAAACCATCCTGCTCCTAGCTCTGAATCGGCGCCGAAATGGCGTGCGAACCACTAGTCAAGCCACGCTGCCTTTGCACTGACGATGCTGCCGATCACTTATTTCGTCGGACGTTCCCGTCAGGTAAACGTTTGTTAAACAAACATCTTCGTAACGTCTTGAGCTGTGTGAGAACAATACATAGCAACCGCTGAATTAGTGGTGCAAATCACGTCACAAGCGGCATGTGAGCAGCATTGACCAACGGATCAACACAATTAATCCGTGGATTGGTTAATTCGTTGGATGCTAATACTAAAATCGGCACCGTTGCCGACTTTATAAACTAGCTCAGCAGCTACCGCCGTTGGGTTCGGTTACGAATTTTGGCAACCCCCTATATCGGATTGAGTTAATTACTAAGTCGTATATTTTGCGGTTCGTCGGAATTACATCCAGGTCTTGGTAACGCCGTCGCCTGCGAGTTCACTAGATGCATTTCGGCACAGCTGCGGAATGTAACTGAACGTCGTGTCCGCAGGAGTGGGCCCGCTCGTAGAGCAGCAGCCGGCACATCACGAACGACGGCCTCAAGTGCAGCCTCCGAGGGCGCGGCCCGAGCGCGGATCAGCGCACCGCGGGCGTCTACATCACCAAACTGGTAATTGATCGTCACACCGTTCTCCTCAGGTTCCCTCATACGAGTAGACGCGCACACTCTGCTCTGGCACTGATTAGCTACTGGCAGTTTCCTGGAAGGCCATTTCTGCTGATCAACGCCGCTTTCCGGGTCCGCTCTCCACGCCGATAACGGGGTCTGAGACGTTGCCGAATTGCCCGAATTCGTGGATGCGTGTGGATAGGAAGGGGTCGACCAACCACGCCGCCGGCTTCTCACAAGAGCCGAGCGCGTCCTGTGAAGAGGTTGGGGCGCATGTCGGGGGCTAGGCCACGGGTGGACACGCCGTACGGACTCGGTTGTCTCGCCGCCGATATGGCCGTTAGCTACTGCTCTGCGGGCTTGTTCCGCCATCGCCGGTGGATAGACGGTCGGGGCAATAAACGCTGGCGGCGGCCTGGACGAACAGGGCGGCTTTTGCGGTGGTGAATGCCGGGTTGAGCTCGTGGACATCCCTGATGATGTCGAGCTCATGGGTGCCCGCCTTGGCCAAGTCGCACACCTTTTGGCCCGCTTTTATGGCGCGGTCGGGATTCTGATAGGTGATACCAGCCTTGTTGAGGGCGGCGAGGAACGCGTCGTCATCGGAGTCGGCGTGCGCCGGTACTGCCATGCCGGCTAAGGCAACGGCGGAAGCCAGAAACGGTAGGAACCTCATGTCGCGACCTCACTGTCCCTAGCCGGCGGCCGGCGGGCGACCCATGATGCGGGGGCGGAACCCGTACATCGGCTCGGAGAACTCGTCCTCGTGCCCACCGGGGATGCCCGCCAGGGGCACACCCGGCATGCCCACTGCCCCAGCCTCTTCCATCACCATCGGGGTGGCGGCGCCGAAGCCGTGGTACGCCCCCAGGCCGACCTGAGTCGTCGCCGCGAGTGGCGTGATCGCCGCTCCGGTTGCACCCCAGGCCGGCGGAACCGACAGGGCCCCAACCAGGCTCGCCTGCCCTACACCGGCCACCGCTGCCGCGCCGGGCGCGGTCACCGACGACAGGTTCGCGGTACCCCCAAGTCCGGCGGCCAGAACTCCCAGTCCCGACGTGCTTGAGTCGACGGCGTTCAAGGAGGCGATGGAGTTCATGTTGACCGCCGCATCGATGAACGACGTCGGGTTCAGCAGCCCGCTGGTGGTAAAGGCGTTGGAGAAGTTGGCGACCGAGGCGTTGTTGAGGAAGCTCCCCAGCAATGACCCGTTGCTCCCATCCAGGAAGTTCATCAACCCGGCAAGCCCGGTGGTGGAGGTATTCGTATTGGGCGCGAGGCCAAGCCACTCCAGCAGACTCTGTCCCGAGGAGGTGCTCGAGCTGCTCGAGGCGGCGTTGACGACTGCGGCTTGTTGGACCGTCCCGCCGCTGGTGGTGTCGGATTGCGGTTGTTGGAACGGCGTCATTGCGGTTGCCGCGCGCGAGGCGGTGCTGTAGCTGGTCATCGCGGCGGCGTCTTGCGCCCACATCTCGCCGTATTGGACCTCGTTGGCCGCAATCAATCCGGTGTTCTGGCCGAAAAGGTTGCTCGCCACCAGGTTCGTCAGCTGGGTGCGATTGGCCGCGACCACGGCCGGGGGCACGGTTGCGGCAAACGCGGCCTCGTAGGCGGCGGCGGCCGCGTTGGCTTGTGCGCCGGCCTGCTCGGCCTGCGCAGCGGTGGCGCTGAGCCACTCGACGAAAGGTGCGACCGCGGCCGACATTTTCGTCGAGGACGGTCCGAACCAGCCTTCGCTGGTAAGCGCTGCGATCACCGATTCGTAACTGGTTGCGGCGGACCGCATTTCAGTAGAAATGGCGTTCCACGCGGCCGCGGCGGCCAGCATAGATTCCGAGCCTGGGCCGGAATACATTCTGGCCGAGTTGATTTCCGGCGGCAATCCCGCATAAAGGGTCATGACATCTTCTCCAGAGTTCTTAGCCGGCAGCCGGCGGATGTGGCATGACGACGGGTCGGAAGCCGTATTTGGGGATGGCGCGGCGTAGTCGCCTGCCGGTGCCGCCCATCGGCCCCGCAACGCCTCCTGGTCCGCCTGCCGCTGGGGCTGCCGCCGTGTCGGTGAGACCGGTGACGCCGGTGGCCTGCACGGCCGTTTGACCGGGGGTGATGTTGGCCGCGGACGCCCAGCTTTGCGGCACCGACATCGACCCCACCAGATGCGCGTTGCCTACCCCCGCAGAGGCGCCGCCGAGGCCGGCTGACCCTACCGTGTTCGATGCCAGGTCGGCAGTGGCGGCGCCTTCGGCGTCGGCGGCGAAGTCTCCTAGACCCGCCAGCGTCGTGGCGTGCTGCGCTGCCAGGACGTTCTGGAGCGATGCGATGATGAATTGCGGGTTGAAGGGGCCACCGGCAAGAGCACCGTTCACCACCGCAGTACTGAAGAAGTTGCCATTCGTGAAGGTTCCGAAGGCCGAATTGTCCGAGCCGCTCAGCAGGCCCGCCAGATACGACGACACCGACCCTGGGGACGAGGAGGTGGAAACGCTTGCTGCCGACGACAGGTTCGACTGCACGGCACCGGCCGGCGTTTGAGCCACCTGAGCCACCACGTTGGTTTGGCCGGCCACACCGTCGGGGTTGGTGTTCGACTGCGGCGTGGCCAACGGCGTAAATTGTGCCGCCGCACTCGATGCAGTGGCATACCCGTTCATCGCGCCCGCGTCCTGAGCCCACATTTCGGCATACTGCGCCTCGGTGGCCGCGATCGCGGGCGTGTTCTGGCCAAACACGTTGGTCGCCACCAGCATCGCCAGCTGAGCGCGATTGGCCGCGACGACCGCCGGGGGCACCGTCATCGCAAACGCCGACTCGTAAGCGGTCGCGGCGGCGAAGGCCTGACCGCCGACCTCCTCGGCCTGGGTGGCGGTGCCGTCCAGCCAGGCCAGATAGGGTGCGGCCGCGGCCAACATCGACATCGACGACGGACCCAGCCAGCCTTCACTGCTGAGCTCAGTGACAACTGAGCCGTAAGAGGCTGCCGCGGAACGCAATTCAGCGGCCATCGTGTTCCAGGCGGCAGCAGCGGCCAACATCGGCCCCGATCCCGGTCCGGAATACATTCTGGTCGAGTTGATTTCCGGCGGCAGCGCCGCAAAGTCCAACACGGTCCCCCCTTTGGGGCTCAGCGGGCCGCAACGGCGTTGGCCGCCTCGGTCGCCGCATACGATCCGGCGCTGGTCTGCAAGGTGGTCACGAACTTTTCGTGTATCGCCGCGGCTTGGGCGCTGAGCGCCTGAAATGTCTGAGCGTGCCGCGCGAACTGCGCAGCGGTCAGCAGCGACACCTCGTCGGCGGCGGCGGGCACCACTCCCGTCATCGGGGCGGCGGTGGCCGAGTTTTGGCCGGTCAGGGCCGAACCGATCAATTGCAGCTGGCCGGCGGCAAGGGCCAGCGATTCCGGCTGTGCGGTAACAAAGTTCATCACAAATCTCCCCACGAAGAAGTCGGCATGCCAGGGGTTCTGGCCGGCCGCGGGCGCGCGCCTACGCCACACGTCAGCGAGCGCGCGTGCTACGAAAATTGACTAAATACAAGCCAATTCAGGAAAATACGATGCCGAGGTCGGATCGACGCGAAATGGTCAACGATCTGGCATACGGACTGTCATCGGGACTAATTCGCTCTCACCTCCTCAAAGCCGGGGCACGCGGGGGTGCCACACAATGCACATGGGGAGGAACAACCAGCGAAAAGGCCGGTTGCGGCACCCCTCTCGTCAGAGCTTCGGCACCACACGGCGTATCCGGCCAACCAAAGCCGGAAGCCACTTGGGCTCAACCCTTAATCCGGGAGGAGCTGTCCTGACCCTGGGCGTCTTTCGACGTTCGAGGTCAGTGGCCTGTGTCCGTGCAGACGCCTCACCTAGCGAGGTGCTTGCATTGGCAATGGTGGCACTCGACCTGCATTGAGTCAAGCTGACGTACAACGCATTCCCAGCGGTTCACCCCGCCGTCACCGTCAGTGCACCCGCGCGGGCCTCGGTGCCGGGTGCACGCGGCGGGTCAGTCCGACTTTTTCTCGGCGACCGCCGCGCTGAGGCCCTCGGCGAGATCCTCCTGGGTCAGTTCCCTGAAACGCAGCAGTTGCCGCTCGCTGAACTCGGTCACGTCGCTGGACAGCACCGCATCCAGGTCCTCGTCGTCCAGACGGAAACTGCGGTGATCGCGGGCCTTCTCCACCACGTTGCGCACGAAACCGGCGTTGCCGAGCGTATCGATGCCGCGGATGAGATCGCCGTCCTCCGAATAACTTTCGTCGAGATAGAACTTCGTGTACGACGGCAACAGCGCCTGCGCCGATTCGTCGGTGATCACGTCTTCGTTCTCCTGGCCCATCAACCGGGTCAGCGCCACCAGCTCGTCGGGGGTGTAGCTGAAGAACTCGATGACGGTCGAAAAACGCCGCCGCAGACCCTGGTTCACCTCGAGCATCTTGTCCATGGCCTTGGCGTAGCCGGCGCCGAAGACCACCAGCTCGTCGCGATGATTCTCCATGTACAGCAGCAACGTGTTGATGATCGCGTTGCCGTAGGGGTCGCCCTGCTGGTAGCCCTTCTCGTGCAGCGTGTGCATCTCATCGAAGAAGACCGCGCCGCCCAGGGCGCCCTCCAGCAGCTCCTCGGTGTTCTTCTCCGCGTCGGCCATGTAGCGGCCCAGCAGTTTGGTGCGGCTGGTTTCCACCACCACGGGCTTGCGCAGCACGGTCAGTCCGCACAGTTGCTTGCTGAAAGCTCTTGCCACCGAGGTCTTTCCGGTCCCGGGCGGGCCGAGCAACAACGTGTGGCGCGAGGTGACCGGCACGGGTAGGCCCATCTTGGCGCGCGCCAGGTTCACCTTGGTGGTCGACTTGATGAGCTTGATCTCGCGCTTGGCGCGTTCCATGCCGAGCATGGCGTTGAGTTCGGCGTCGCCTTCTTGCAGGTACTTCGCCGCCTCCTCGGCGTGGCGGGCGGCCTCCGTTTCGGCCCGGGTCGGCGCGCTGTCCGGATCCCACGGGTCGGTCCGGGCCTCGATCGTCTCCGGGTCGGTCAGGACCAGGCGGAAGTTCGGGTTGTCCAGCGCTTCGCGGGCCGGCGTGAACTTCGGGTCCCGCGAGTACACCCGGCGCAGCAGCTCGACGGCCTCGTCCTCGCGGCCCAGGTGCCGCAAGCACATGCCCTGGGTGTACAGGGCGATGTTGGCCGCGCCGGGCACCCGGTCGCCCTCGATGGCCTCCTGGCCCCGGCGCAACGCCTCCTCGAACACACCCAGCGACGCCAGCGCCGTGGTGGCCATCGCCGCGCCGGCGGCCTTCAGTTCGGGCTGCCGCCAGGTCTTCCCCTCGGCGAACTGATTCAGCACATCCGGCCACCGAGCCGTGCGGAAGTACAGCACGCCGCGCACGTAGCTGACCAGTTCCTCATCGACCGGCTGACGGGGTTCGACGCCGTCGATCAGTTTTGCGGCTTCCTCGTAGCGTTTCGCTTCGGCGAGGACCGCGGCGTACGCACACGCCAACGTCTCCACGCTGGTGACGGCCAGCCGCAGGAACAACCCGTCGGAAACCTCGGGCCGGAACTGCAACTCGGTCACCCCGAGGCGGCGGGTCTCCCAACCGAAGGTCCGGATCGACGACCATGCACCGGCCAGCACATCGATGCTCTGTTCCCCCGCCAGGATCCGCGCCAGCCAGGCGTCGCACATCCCCGGATCCAGGTTGGTGGCGGTGCCGAACATCTGCGACGCAACCTGGGGATTGTGGCTGGGCTGCAGCCCATTGACGGAGACGCCCGAGGCCAGCAGGCCGGCAACCATCGCGTTACGGGCACCTTCAGCGGTTGATTGCGGCCTCGTCATTGCGCTACAGGTACGCCCGCCGAGCTCCCTCGCCGCTGATCGACGGATAGCGCGAGGTCGTCATCGTCGGCGCGCAATGGACGGCTCGGCACGACCAGCAGGGGGCGCGCCGTCGGGGCGGGCAGGCTGGCTCGCACCGCGGCCAGCTGGCGTCCGGTGAGACGGTTGAGACCCGACGAGACGTTTCTGCGCAACCGCTTTTCGGTGTGGTATCGCACCCAGGCCGATACCTGCGGGCGGCCGCCGCGCGAGGTGAGCCGGATGGTCAGCACGGTGGCGACGGTCTCGTCGTCCCACAGCTCATCGAGCTTGTCGGTGGTGATGTCGGACGGCGACAACCACAGGCTGGTGACGAACCCGTTGAAGTGCTTGAGGCGGCGCCAGCCGGGACGGCTCCAGGTCGGTTCCAGATCGGCCAGTACCGCACGGTCGACTTCGGCCAGCTCCTCCGCGGTGAGCGGCCGGGCCGCACAGGTCAGCCCGTCGAGATCCTGGGCGAGCCGTTCGGTGGCGGCCACCAGGGTCGACGCCAGCGAATCGCGGGCCGCGACGGCGGCGACATTGCGCTGCGGGTTCATCCGCAACACCAGCCAGGTGCGGCGAATGTACGAGGTGGGCTCGTCGTTGGCCACCTCCCACTCTTCGGGGCCCCACTTGTCCAGCTTGGACAACTCGGCGGCGTTACCGCCGCGGCGGACCTTCACCGACACGATGTCGACGTGATCGAGGTGGACGTCGAACTGGCGCAGACCCGACGCGACCGCCGATACCAGCAGGGTGGGCGCCGAGTGCCGGTGACGAAGGCGCGAGGCCGAGTCGTCGTCACCCCCGTTGATGGCGATCACCGTGACCAGTTGGCCGTCGTGCTGCCGCACGCCGACCTTGTCGCGGCCGTACTTGCGCTGGTAGTCGAGGGCCGGTGTGCAGCCCGCGGCGAGCGCGGAGCCCGGGTCGGCGGACCAATCCCACAGCCACGTGGCCAGCCCCGACGTGACGGTGAGGCCGTGGTAGGTGACCAGCGACAGCAACGTCACCAGCAAGGCCAGGGCGACACCCACCCAGAACGCGATGCGATACGTGCCCTGCCAGGACTCGGGGCAGTGGCTGGCCACCACCATGATCACGACGTCGACCAAGAACACGGTGGTCAGCCGCGGCCACGACAAGGACAACCCAAACCTGCGCTGACGCTTCATGAAAGCTGCTCCGCCCCTATTGCTCTTTCCGCGATCGCTTCATCAGCATCGCCGTACCGAAGACTCCGCCGCCGATGAGCAGCGCCCCGAGCAAGCCGCCTGCGGCCACCCACACTGGCACCATATCGCGCGGCGGGGCGGGTTTCGGAATGTTCAGCGGTGCCGACAGTTGCTGCGGCGGTTTCACCGGACCGTCGGGTACATCCCAGGTCAGTGCGGCCACCGGGTCGACGACGCCGTGGCCGACCTGGTTGTCCACGCCGCGCGCCGGCGCGCGGGCGGTCCGGGTCAACCGGTTGATGACCTGATACGCCGATAGCTGCGGGAACTTGGCCCGCACGAGTGCCGCAACGCCGGACACGATCGCCGCCGAGAAGCTGGTGCCGGACGGAACCAGCAGCGTGTTGTCGGGTCCGTCGATCGCGTTGATCAGGCCGTCGTCCCGCGGCGACAGTCCGATGACGTCGGTTCCGGGTGCGGCGATCCCGACCCACGGCCCGGCCACGCTCGTCGACGCCTGGCCCTGGTTGCCCTGGCTCAGCGGGCGGCCTTCGGTGTCGACCGCGCCGACCGTCAGGACGTAGTCGCTGAACCAGGACGGCGTCACGACCGTGGTGACCGCGTTCCAGTTGCGAGGATCGTTGGGCTGCAACGGATCATGGGGCGGGTTCTGCTTGCAGTCCTTCTTGCTGGTGTCGCCGGCGGCGGCCACGATGACGGCGTTCTTGTCGACCGCCGCGTAGCGCACCGCCGCGCCGAGCGAACGCTGGTCGATGATGTTGCGCGCGCTCATGCACGTCACATCGGAGATGTTGATGACCTGAGCGCCCATGTTGGCGGCGTGCACGATCGCCCGCGCCATCGTCTGCACGTTGTCGATCTTCGCCGACGTCTGCGGATCCTCGTCACCGGTGTAGGCGTCCTTGAGGCCGAAGGCCTGGCTGGACTGCCGGATCGCGATGATGTCGACATCCGGGGCCACCCCGCTGAACGCGTCCGGGCCCGCCTTCGGCGGCGGGGGCGGCGGTGGTGGTGGCGGTGGCGGGTCAAGCGGGCGCGGGCCGCGCAGGTTGTCGACGTTGGCCACGTGACCGCCACCGGCGTAGCCGGGGATGGTCACGGTGCCGCCGCCGTGGCTGGACGCCGGCGCTTGCCCATTGGGACCTTGGCCACCCTGCGACGGTCCCGGCGGCGGGCCCGCGGGCTGCGGAGCCGCCGGTTGCGGCGGTGGCGCGCCGAAGGGACCCGGGGGCGGCGCCTGTTCCTGAGACTGCGGCGGTGGTGGAACCATCGTCACGGTCTGCGGCAGCGGTGACAGCGTCACCGTCTGCGGCGGTGGCGCTTTCGGCGGTGGCTCGGTGGTGGGGATGGTGACCGGCTTGCGCGGTGCCGCCGGCGGCACGCCCGCGCCGTTGGCCGACGCCGCGCCGATCATCGACGCCACGATGGTGCCGTGCGCGTCGCAGTCGGACAGGCCGTCCCCGGACATGATGTAGTCGCCGCCGGGAATCAGGTGCGGAAACCTGGGGTGCGGCGTCACGCCGGTGTCGATGACGGCCACCTTCACGCCGGCACCCCGACCGAACTGCCACGCCTCCTGCAGATTCAGCATGTCCATGTACTTGGGCTGCAGCCGGAAATCCGTCCCGGGCAGCACACCGACCTCGGTGCAGTACGAGTTCTGCTTCATCGGGGCCCCCGGTCCCGGCGTACCGTCCGGCGGGACCGCGCCGGCGTCGACCGTCGGGGGCGAGATCGCGTACGCGGGCGGCAAGCCGGCTAAGGCGCCCGACGCGAGGAGCGTGGCGGCGATGGTCGCGGCGGACGCGCGACCACGCCACACCTTGCCGTTAGCGATAGCGGATTGCTGCATAGACATTCATCAACCACAATGCCAGCGGGAAAATTGGCATCAGGCAGAGGTATTCAATCCATTCCACGAATTTGCGGAATAGCGGGCTGTAGACGGTGTTCGGCACGACGGCTGCCGATGTCAGCCCGGCCGCGGGCAGCAGAACCAGGATCGCCGCGCTGATCGAGACCGCGAGGGGCGACTGCAGCACCAGCGCGTAGCGCAGCACCACCGCACCGACGATCAGCACTGCCGTCCCGGCCAGGGTGATCGCCTGCCAGCGGTCGACGTAGGAGCGGCCGCGCAGCATCAGGAATCCCGCGCTGAAGCCGGCCAGCAGGAGCGGCAGCCAGCGCTGTCCGGTGTGCGGATCCGACAGCGCGGTGAGGGAGGCGATCATCAGCACGCCGAGCCCGATCAGCAAACCCGACAGGAAGGAGCGGGCGCGCTCGGCCTGGGTCAACACGTCGCGGACGGAGGCGGGCCCTTCCAGGACCGGCGGGCCACCGTCGGAGCGCACCACCGTGGTGGGCAGGTCGGGCCGGGCCTCGAACACCCACCGGCTGGTCGCCGACGGGAAGACGGGCAGACGGATGCCGGCCAGTCGCCGCGAGATCGCCGGCGCGCTCTGGTAGATCATCACGGACACCAGCACGACACAGGTGAACAGCGTGACGGCGCTCGTCATGGCGACCATGCGCGCGAGTGCGGCCACCGACGCGATCAGGCTGACGGTGACGATCGCGGTGTAGATCGCCAGTCGGCGTCCGGTGAACCGGAGGGCGAGGATCGCCGCGATGGTGAGGACCCCGAATCCCAGCACCGCGTGCGGAGATCCGACGCCGCCGGGCGGCGCCGACGCCGCCGAGATCGCCAACGGCGCGAGGCTGCTCAACAGCATGGTGTCGGCGACGCGCCGTTCCTGCTCTGTGTGGGCCCGCATCAACAACAGAAGCGAAACGCCCAGCGCCACGGCGCCGATCACGCCTGCGTACACGGTCGGAAGCCACGAGTTGTGGTGCCACCGCCACCAGCCGAGCAGGCCGGCCGCGGTCGTCACGCCGATGGCCACCATCGACGCACCGACCTGCACCGCGATGACGGGGTCGATGGCGGCGAAGCGCTTGCTGAGGTCCGCCGCGACAGCGGTGGAGATGTGCTCGATGACCTGTGAGCGATGCTCGGTGTCCGGGATGAACCGGATCCACAACCGGTCGCCGTCGTAGACGTCCTGCTCGCTCAACGATTGGGTGGCCCGCAGCGGCGAGCCGTCCACCAGGCACAGCGCCCAGCGGCCCCGGCCCGAGGCCTCCAGCGGAGTCTCACCGAGCTCGCGCAGCCTGCTGTTGACCACCTTCAGCAACGGGTCGGTCATCACCGAGACGGGGGCGTTGGCGTCCAGCAGGACGCCGATCTGGACACCCGCGCCGGCCATCACGCCGACGACGACTGCCTGAGGCTGTGAGATTCCCTCTACGTCAGGCTGTGGTACTTCAACTACCGCAGTCATCGCCCTGTACTCCCTATCGTGATGAAGGTGTTGAAAGCCCGTGCCGCCAGTCGCGCGCGGGCGTGCGCCGGTGTACTCGCCGAGTTGCTGCGGCCCCCCGCGAAGTGCATTCCGACTAATTGGAATTCCATCTGCCTCGCCTTGCGATTAAGAGTTGTCGTTGACACCGGTTTGAGATTTGCTGATGTCTTGAGAGAAGTATGCCGTGTTCGCAGCTCAAGCGCATGTTGAGTGCAAAGACATTGGTGAACTCTGCGTTTCGCGCGAATGTCAGACCCGGCTGTGCGTTTTCCACTCGCCATAGGGAAGCGTGTCCAGCACCGTTTTGACGCCCACCTGTACGAGCTGCGGGGTGGCCGGACAGATAGCCAGCCACGCCTCCCCCGAACCCGCGGTGCGGGCCTGCTGGTAGAGCGCGATGCGGCCGCCGGAGCCGTCTTTGAGTGACAGCACCGACGCACTCGGACCCTTGGCGTCGTCCTGGTACTGGCGGGCGTATACCGCGACCTCGGCGGCCGGGTCGGACAGCGCCTGACCCAGCGCGGCCACCGTCGCGGCGCTGATTCCCATCCGTCGCAGGTCTCCCCCGGAGAACACGTTGAAGCCCGACTCCTGCCAGGACTTCGTCGCTTCCAGCATCTCCTCCAGCGGCACGTTGACGGCGTTGATCGCCGCGGGCTCGGCGTGGTGGATGGACTCCAACGCGTCGATCACCAGGGAAGCGATCGAGGCGCTGTCCGCGACGGCGACGTCGTCGACGGTGATCTCGCCGCCAACCCGGACCGCCGACACCCAGTGCTGGCCGCGCCGCGCCAGGACCACCCGAAACTCGTTGTCGGGGATGTCGCGTGAGCCCGGGGGCTGGTTTTCGTCATCGAGGACGCCGTAGGCCAGCTTGCCTCGGGACAACAGGGCGACAACTTCGAGGTCGGGCGCGGCGAGCACTTTCATCCGCGCGGCCACATGCTCGTTCACCTGGTCGTTCTCGACGATGCCCTGCTCGCGCATCACCGCCATTCCGGGATGCTCGTTGAGCCAGTCGTTCGAGTCGGTAGACACATATGGCCGACAGCGCAGCTCCGGCGCGACGTGCCGGATGTCCAGCAACGCCTGGAGCATCCAGAAGCCGTCGACGTTGACAGTGATGTCGGTGCGGGTGCTCTGTTGGTCCATCAAATCCCCACTTGGTCCCTAGTTACCTCAAGCCAAACTGCACGGTAACCGCAGGACGCGGCAGCACACCGACGGGTGGTGTGCTGCCGCGCCTGAAGTTGCGGGTTAGGCCCAGGAGGACCCAACTGCGCTGTCGGTGCTGGCCATGTTGCTGCCCGCGGACTGGACCTTCTGTCCGTGGGAGTTGGCCTGCTCGTAGATGACCTGGAAGTTGCGACCCAACTGGGTGATGAACTCCTGGCATGCCACCGAACCCGCACCGCCCCAGAAGTCGCCGGCAGCAAGCACATC
>NZ_MBEI01000007.1 GCF_001953985.1 Mycobacterium colombiense | reverse complement strand
GAGGCCGGTGAGCTCGCCGGGATCGGCGGGACGGTGGAGTTCCGCACCGACGTGTTCGACAGCCAAAGCATCGAAACGCTGATCGAGCGTTTCCGGCGGGTGCTGGCGGCGATGACCGCCGACCCCAGCCAGCGGTTGTCGTCGGTGGATGTGCTCGATGCCGATGAGCACGCCCACCTGAACAAGATCGGTAACCGGGCTGTGTTGGCCCGAACGGTGTCAACCGCGGCGTCGATTCCGGCTGTGTTCGCCGCCGAAGTCACGCGCGCGCCAGAAGCGCTGGCGGTGACCTTCGACGGCCACTCGATGACCTACCGGGAGCTTGATGAGGCGTCGAACCGGTTGGCGCATCTGCTGGCCGCCCTGGGCGCCGGCCCGGGAGAGTGTGTGGCGCTGCTGTTGCCACGGTCGGCCAAGGCGGTCGTGGCGGTAATGGCGGTGCTCAAGACGGGGGCGGCGTATCTGGCGATCGATCCCGCGCACCCCGCGGCGCGAATGGAGTTCATGGTCGCCGATGCCGCACCGATCGCCGCCATCACCACTGCCGGGTTGGCCGGTCGCCTGGACGCTCACCAATTGCCGGTCATTGATGTCGACGACCCTCGCATCTCCGGCTGTCCGGACACGGGTCTACCGGCACCGGATCCGGACAATATCGCCTACCTGATTTACACCTCGGGCACGACCGGGGTTCCCAAGGGCGTGGCCGTCGCGCACCAGAACGTGCTCCGGCTGCTGGAAACCTTGAACGCCGACCAAGAGCTGCGGGACGCGGGGGCGTGGTCGCAGTGTCATTCGTTGGCCTTTGACTTTTCGGTGTGGGAGATCTTCGGTGCGCTGCTGCACGGCGGGCGCCTGGTGGTGGCGGCCGACGAGGTCGTCCGCTCGCCGGAAGACCTGCGCGCGTTGCTGATTGCCGAACAGGTCGCGTTATTGAGCCAGACCCCCTCGGCGTTTTATGCGCTGCAATCGGTCGATGCGCGGGCACCGGAGTCCGAGGATCGGCTCAAGCTGCAGACGGTCGTGTTCGGCGGCGAGGCGCTAGAACCCCAGCGTCTTGGGACCTGGCTGCGCAGGCACCCCGGACTACCGCGGCTGATCAACATGTATGGGATCACCGAGACGACGGTGCATGCCTCGTTCCGCGAGATCGTCGCCGGCGATGTCGACCGCACTGTCAGTCCCATCGGGGTGCCGTTGGCGCATCTTGGCTTTTTTGTGCTGGACGCGTCGTTGCGTCCGGTGCCGCCCGGGGTGGTCGGGGAGTTGTATGTGGCCGGCGGCGGGCTGGCCTACGGCTACGTGGGCCGGGCTGCTTTGACGGCGTCTCGGTTTGTGGCGTGCCCGTTCGCCGACACGGGAGCGCCGGGGCAACGGATGTATCGCACCGGAGATCTGGTGTATTGGGGGACCGACGGGCAGCTGGATTATCTGGGTCGCGCCGATGAGCAGGTGAAGATCCGCGGCTATCGCATCGAACTCGGCGAAATCCAGGCCGCACTGGCCGGGTTGGCCGGGGTGGAGCAGGCGGTGGTGATCGCCCGCGAGGACCGCCCCGGGGACAAACGGCTGGTGGGCTATGTCATCGGGACCGCCGATCCGGCCGAACTGCGTAGTGCGCTTGCCGAACGGCTACCGGCCTACATGGTCCCGGCCGCGGTGGTGGTGATCGCCGCGCTGCCGTTGACGGTCAACGGAAAACTGGACACCCGGGCCCTGCCGGCGCCCGAATACACCTCGGGCGATGCCTATCGTGCCCCGAGTACCCCCACCGAAGAGACCCTGGCCGGCATTTATGCGCAGGTCCTCGGGCTCGAGCGGGTCGGTGTCGACGACTCCTTCTTTGACCTGGGCGGGGATTCCCTGTCGGCGATGCGGGTGATCGCCGCGGTCAACAGCGCCCTGGATGCTCACCTTGCGGTGCGTACGGTGTTCGAGGCGCCCACGGTTGCCCAGTTGGCGCCCCGTATCGGCGGCGATGGGGCCGGGCGTAAGCCGTTGGTGGCCGGCCCACGACCGGCCGCGGTGCCGTTGTCGTTTGCCCAGCAGCGGTTGTGGTTCCTCGACCGGTTCGAGGGCGGGGTGGCGACCTACAACATGCCGACCGCGTTTCGGATCAACGGAGCGCTCGATATCGAGGCGTTGGGCGCGGCTATCGATGATGTGATCGCCCGTCACGAGTCGCTGCGCACCATATTTCCCGACGTCGACGGTGTGCCGTTGCAGCAGGTGTTGCCGGCCGCGGCGGGGATGTGGCGGCGCGGGGACGCGGTGGTGTCGTTGGCCGAGCAGGATGTGGTCGGCGAGTTGGCGGCGTTGGCGGGGTACCGGTTTGATTTGTCGGCCGAGATCCCCATTCGGGCGCAGATCTATGCGGTGGGCCCCGAGCAGCATGTGGTGGGAATTGTGGTGCACCACATCGCCTTTGATGGCTGGTCGCTCGCTCCAATGGCCAGGGATATCGGCGAGGCGTATCGCGCGCGGCGGCAGGGCCGGGCCCCGCAGTGGGAGCCGTTGCCGGTGCAGTATGCCGATTACACGCTGTGGCAACGGGATTGGTTGGGGGCCGAGTCTGACCCCGACAGTGTGATCGCCGGGCAGCTGGCCTACTGGCGGCAGGAGCTGGCCGATCTGCCCGAGGTGGTGTCGCTGCCGGCGGATCGGGCGCGCCCGCCGGTACCCAGTTACCGCGGTGATGAGGTGGGCGTGCACCTCGACCCCCGGCTGTGGGCAGGGATCAAGGCGTTGGCGGCGGCCCATAACGCGACCGCCTCGATGGTGTTGCAGGCGGCCATGGTGGTGGTGTTGCACCGGGCCGGGGCCGGCGAGGACGTCACGATGGGCACCGCGATCGCCGGGCGGATGGATGCGGCGCTCGATGAGCTGGTCGGGTTTTTCGTCAACACCTGGGTGTTGCGGGTGCGTATCAACTCTGCACAGCGGTTCAGCGAGGTGCTCGAGCAGGTGCGCCAGCAGGCGCTGGATGCCTACAGCAACCAGGATGTGCCGTTCGAGCTGCTGGTCGAGCAGCTCAACCCGGTGCGCTCGGCGTCGCATCATCCGCTGTTTCAGGTGGCCACCGTCCTTCAGAACAATGCGCGGCCCGAGATCGCGCTGGACGGGGTCAGCGTCGAGCCGCTGATGGTGGGCACCCGCACCGCCAAATTCGACATCGATATCCAGCTCAGCGAGGTGCCCGGCGAGGATGCGGGTGCCCCGATGGCCGCCGGCGTGTTGACGTACGCCACGGATCTGTATGACCGGTCCAGCATCGAGCGGCTGGTCGGCTGGTTTGGCCGAGTGATCGAGGCGGTCGTGGCCGACGCCTCGGTGATCGTGGGCGAGGTGTCGCTGCTGGATCGCGGCGAGCGTGATCTGGTGCTGTCGGGCTGGTCGGGTGCTGGAGTGACCGCGCCGGTGGGGCTGGCGCCGCAATTGTTGGCGGCGGCGGTGGCCGCCGACCCGGACGCGCTGGCCGTCATCGACGGTGGCCGGGCGGTCTCGTATGGCGAGCTTGATCAATGGTCGACGCGGTTGGCGCGCGTGTTGATCGAGGCGGGAGTGGGCCCGGAGCGCGCGGTGGGCGTGGCGATGGGTCGCAGTGTTGAGTTGGTGGTGGCCTGGTGGGCGGTGCTCAAGGCCGGTGGAGCGTATGTGCCGGTGGATCCGACCCACCCGGTGGAGCGCATCGCGGCGGTACTCGACGCGGTGGACGCCGTGTGTGTATTGACCTGCACCGCCGACACAATGGCCGGGGCGCGCCCGGTGCTGCGCGTCGATGAGCTGGATGTGTCCGGGCGCTGCGCGGATCCGGTCACCGACGCCGACCGGCTGGCTCCACTGGGAGTGGATAACACCGCGTATGTGATCTTCACGTCGGGGTCCACCGGTGTGCCCAAGGGGGTGGCGGTCAGCCACGCCGGTTTGCTAGGGGTGGCCGCCGCGCAACGCGCGATGTTCGGGTTGGGCGCGGATGCGCGGGTGTTGATGGTGGCCGCGCCGACCTTTGATGCGTCGCCCTTCGAATGGTTGTTGGCGGTGGCGCCGGGGGCGGCGTTGGTCGTGGCGCCGCCGGACGCCTATGCCGGGGAGGCGTTGACCGCGTTGATGCACGACCAGCGGGTCAACGTGGCGGTTCTGACCCCGACGGTGTTGTCGTCGCTGGATCGGGCCCGGCTCGGCGAACTTCGCACGCTGATCACCGCCGGGGAGGCCTGCCCGGGGGAGGTGGTTGCCGCCTGGGCACCGGGTCGGACGATGTTCAACGCCTATGGGCCCAGCGAGGCCACCATCTGGGTCACCCTTGCGCCGCTGGTTGCGGGGCAGCCGGTGCACATCGGCGTCCCGATCCCGGGGGTGTGTGCGCTGGTGCTGGATGCGCGGCTGAACCCGGCCCCGCCCGGGGTGGTGGGCGAGTTGTATCTGAGCGGGCCCGCGGTGGCGCACGGCTATGTGGGCCGTGCCGGATTGACCGCGGAACGGTTCGTGGCCAATCCTTTTGGCGGCCCGCACGGCGTTCCGGGAACCCGTATGTATCGCACCGGGGATCTGGTGCGCTGGACCGCGGCGGGCACGCTGGACTATCTCGGCCGCGCCGACACCCAGATCAAACTGCGCGGGCAGCGCATCGAGCTGGGTGAGATCGAAAACACCCTGCTGGCCTGCCCGCAGGTCACCGAGGCCGCGGCCGTTATCCACCACGGCGACACTGCCTCTCATCTCGTCGCGTATGTGACCCTCGAGCACACCGCCGCCGCCGCGGTGGATGACGATGCCGAAATCGTCGACCAGTGGCAACAGATCTACGACGAGCTCTACGACGCTGAAATCGATGCGCCGGAGTTCGGCAGCGATTTCCGGGGCTGGAACAGCAGCCTGACCGGTGAGCCGATTCCGCTTGAGGAGATGGAAGAGTGGCGTTCGGCCACGGTGAATCGGATCCTGGCATTGCAGCCGCAGCGGGTGTTGGAGCTCGGCGTGGGTTCGGGCCTGGTGTTGTCCCAGATCGCGCCGGTCTGCGCTGAGTATTGGGCGACGGACTTTTCGGCCCCGACGATCCGCAATCTGCAGGCGGCGGTTGCCGCGCAGCCGTGGGGGGATCGGGTGCAGCTGCGGGTGCAGCCGGCCGATGTGGCCGAGGGGTTGCCGGAGGGCCATTTCGATGTGGTGGTGCTCAACTCGGTGGTTCAGTACTTCCCGAGTGCGGGGTATCTGCGCGACGTGATGTCCGTGGCGATGCGATTGCTGGCACCGGCCGGGGCATTGTTCATCGGCGACGTGCGTAACCACAGTCTGCAGGGCGCGTTTCAGACCTGCGTCGCGCTCGCCCGCACCGCCGCCACCGATGCCGCCGAGATTCGTCAACGAGTTCAGCACGCCATGCTCGGCGAAGCCGAACTGCTGCTGGCCCCAGAGTTTTTCACCACCTGGGCCGCCGACCAGCCGTCGGTGGCCGGACACGACATCGAAGTGAAACGCGGGGTGGGCGACAACGAACTCAACCGGTACCGCTACGACGTCACCATCCACAAAACCCCCGCACCGGTTCGCTCACTGGCCACGGCGGACAGCTGGGCGTGGGCACAGTGCGCGGGCCTGGGCGGGCTGCGCGACCGGTTGATATCCCAACGTCCCAACACTGTCCGCGTCACCGAGATCCCGCGCGCCGGACTGATCAGCGACGTCGACATCGAACGCGGCCTGGCCGCCGGGCTACCCTTAGCCGACGCCTTGGCCCAGGCCGACGACACCAATGCCGTTGTCCCCGAACAACTGCACCGCCTTGGTGAGACCGCCGGATATCGCGTCGCGGTCACCTGGGGCTCTCAACCCGGCACACTGGATGCCGTCTTCATCGCCCCCGTCGACTCCCAGCGCCCCACCCCGCCGCTGACCGATCTGTATCTGCCGTCCGATGGGGCTCACCTACGCGGCGCCCACGCCAATGACCCGCAGACCAACACCAAGATCGCCGCGGTGCGTCAGCAGTTGAGTGCGTGGTTGCCCGAATACATGGTGCCGACGCACATCGTGGCGCTCGACGAGTTCCCGATGACGTCCTCGGGCAAGCTTGACCGTAAAGCCTTGCCGGCACCGGTGTTTGCCGCCACCGCCTTCCGGGCGCCTTCGACCGAGACCGAAAAAATCGTCGCCGGCGTGTTCGCCGAGGTGCTGGGGCTGGACCGGGTCGGTGTCGACGATTCGTTCTTCGATCTGGGTGGGGATTCGCTGTCGGCGATGCGTCTGATCGCGGCGGTCAATGCCGGTCTGGACGCCGATCTTTCGGTGCGTGCGGTGTTCGAGGCGCCCACGGTTGCGCAGTTGGCACCGCGAATCGGTAAGGGCGGGGGCCTGGAGCCGTTGAAGCCGGTCGAGCGGCCGGCGGTGGTGCCGTTGTCGTTTGCCCAGAGCCGGTTGTGGTTCATCGACCAGTTGCAGGGGCCGTCACCGCTTTACAACGTGGTGGTGCCGTTGCGGCTGAGTGGCCACCTGGATGCGGACGCGCTGTTTGCGGCGCTGGTCGATGTGGTGGGCCGCCACGAGAGCCTGCGTACCCTATTCCAGGCGGTCGATGGGATACCGCGGCAGGTGGTGGTGCCCGCCGAACAGGCCGACTTCGGCTGGGATGTCATTGATGCCACCGGCTGGCCCGCGGACCGGCTGAATGAAGCCGTCGGCGCCGTGGTGGGCTACCGGTTTGACCTGGCCGCCGAAATCCCTTTGCGGGCACTGCTTTTCCGCGTCGCCGACGACGAACACGTGATGGTGGCCGCCGTACACGAAATCGCCGCCGACGGGTGGTCGACGACCCGGCTGGTGCGTGACATGAGTGTGGCCTATGCAAGCCGGTCTGCGGGGCGCGCCCCCGACTGGGCGCCATTGCCGGTGCAGTATGTCGACTACACCCTGTGGCAGCGCGCGCAGTTCGGCGATCTCGACGACAGTCAGAGCCGCATCGCCGGGCAGCTGGCCTACTGGGAGCAGGCGCTGGCCGGGATGCCCGAGCGGCTGGCGTTGCCCGCGGATCGGCCCTACCCGCCGGTGGCCGATCAGCGCGGCGCCAGGGTGGCGGTGGAGTGGCCAGCCCTCTTGCAGCAGCGAATTGCTCGCGTGGGCCGCGAGCACAACGCGACCGGTTTCATGGTGATGCAGGCCGCCCTGGCGGTGATGCTGTCGAAGCTCAGTGCGAGCAGCGATGTGGCGGTGGGGTTCGCGATCGCCGGGCGGCGCGATCCCGCACTCGATGAACTGGTGGGGTTCTTCGTCAACACCTTGGTGTTGCGCGTCGATCTGGCCGGCGATCCGACTGTGGCCGAGTTGCTGGCCCAGGTGCGGGCACGGGGCCTGGCCGCCTATGAGCACCAGGATGTGCCGTTCGAGGTGCTCGTGGAGCGGGTCAACCCGACCCGGTCGTTGGCGCATCACCCGCTGGTGCAGGTCATGTTGGGCTGGAACAACTTCCCCGGCCAGGTCAACGTCCCCGCGACGGGGCTGACTTTGGGTGATCTTCAGGTGACTCCGCTGCTCGGGGATACCCAGACCGCGAAAATGGATTTGGTCTTCTTCTTGAAAGAATGCTGGACGGAGGCCGGTGCGGCCGCCGGGATTTCCGGGCACGTGGAATTTCGCACCGACGTGTTCGACGCGGACACCATCCGGGCGTTGATCGCGCGGTTGCAGCGGGTGTTGATGGCGATGACCGCCGAGCCGACCCGGCGGCTCTCGTCGGTGGATCTGCTCGGCGAGGGTGAACATGCCCGGTTGGATGAGCTCGGTAACCGGGCTGCGTTGACCGAGTCGGTGACCACGCCGGTGTCGATTCCGGCGCTGTTCGCTCAGTGGGTGGCCCGGACACCGGATGCCGTGGCGGTGACCTGCGAGGCCCGTTCAATGAGTTACCGCGAGGTCGAGCAGGCCGCTAACCGGCTGGCACACCTGCTGGCCGCACAGGGCGCGGGTCCGGGACAGACTGTGGCGCTGCTGTTTTCGCGGTCGGCCGAGGCGGTCGCGGCGATCATGGCGGTGCTCAAGACGGGGGCGGCGTATCTGCCGATCGACCCGGGGCTTCCGGCGGAGCGGATCGGGTTCGTGCTTGCCGATGCCGCGCCGATCGCCGTGATCACCACCATGGGGCTGGCCGAGCGGCTCGACGGGCATGGCGTGGCGGTCATCGATATCAACGATCCCGCTGTTGACGTCCAGCCCAACACCGCACTACCGGGGCCGGATCCCGACGATGTCGCTTACCTGATTTACACCTCGGGCACTACCGGGGTGCCCAAAGGTGTTGCGAT
>NZ_MBEI01000006.1 GCF_001953985.1 Mycobacterium colombiense | reverse complement strand
CGACCTAAACCACAACACCGAGTGTCAAGGATCAACCGAAACAGAAACGTAAACCATCAACCGACTCTGAACAGGGGCACCGGGCTCGCTGTATGACGTCGGCTGATGCTTGGGAACTCCCCAGATGACGGAGTTGCTGTTCAGTAGAGAGCCGAACGCCGAACGCCTAGGTAGTCGCTACTGGCGACTACCTAGGCGTTCGCTGGGTGGATCGACGACCAACGGCGCCAAACGCCGGCCGAGGGTTCGTCGATCACGTATTACTTGGCGCGGTACTAGACCTCGATCGTCTGGCTGACGTAGTTCTCCCAGGTGGCCATCTGGGCCGCGTCGACGAGGAGGCTTTGGTAATCCGGGTCTTCACTGAGGCTCTGCTGGATCCGGCCGTAAGTGGTCCAGTCTTGCGCGGTCGTCAGCATGCCGATCGCGTTGGTGCCCTGACCTCCGACCATGTTCACCAACGCGGTGACGTTCTCCGCGCCATGTTTGCGGGCAAGCCCGGTCGCTCGCTTCAGCTGCTTCTGAATGTCGTCCCAGGTGACCCCAGGGTTGGGATGGACGATCGTGGTAGCGATGATGGTCATGGTTGAACCTTTCGCTGGAGGGGCGGGACTTCAATAGTTTCCGGCGCGCCAGATCGAGCCGTCTAGAGTAGCCGGCTACGCCATTTCTGCGGATGCGCGGACGATTGCCTACGGCCGGCCCCGCGGGCCCCGCGGGCAAGTTTTGGGTGATCTGTCCGCCGGGGTTTCAACCGTCCGCGTTCGGGAACAGTGGTTGATAGTGACACACGCGGCGTAGCTGCAAACGCAGCCAGGCATGCGCTTTACTAAGCAGGGAAATCAATCGGAATGTTGTCTAGTACCAATAGAAGTTCGACAAGTATATTCAGGCAAAAACAAGCGTCAATGGCTTCCTGTTTGAATCCGCGACACAAATACATTCAAGAGTGTCCTGAATGCAATTCGATCCACGAAACGCAGAATCAGGATGACGAATATTGCGTTCGTTGCCAAGCGAACAGAGCGAACTCGGTTTGCCAATAGTCATAGGGCGTGGCGAAAAGTCATGTCTGACGGCCTTGGTCCGTCTGGCAAAGAAGTTAGCGAAGAAGGCTTCAGACCCAGACGCCCTGCCCGCCAGTGGTCGTCACGCAGAGTGCGCGACCGCCGGCATCGTCCGGACATCGAGAACCGTTGCGAACATGACGACTCGCGATAATGGCGAGAGCCATGGAAATTTTCGATATCAATTCGCCGGGCCATGCAATTCGCGCCGCGTCGGCGACACCAGCGAACACCGGGACCCCCGGCAACAGGATCAGCTGATCCGAGAAGCGGTCCGGGGCAGGGGCTCCGGCGGAGGCGAGGCGTCGAATTAGGCGGTGTCTTTCCGGCCCCGATGTGTCAGCATTGGAGCGTGAACGCACGCCGATTAGCGCGTTTGCTGGGTGTCGCGGTGGCGACGACCTGGACGGCGCTGCTGTGTCCCCCGATTTCCGCGTCCGCCGAGCCGTGTCCGGACGTCGAGGTGACGTTCGCCCGCGGCACCGCGGAGCCGCCAGGCGTCGGCGGGGTCGGACAGGCATTCATCGACTCGCTGCGTTCCCAGATCGGGGGCCGGTCGCTTGGGGTGTACGCGGTCAACTACCCCGCCGGCGAGGATTTCGCCCCGTCAGCGTCGGCCGGCGCCGGCGACGCCCACGCTCACGTTCAGTCCATGGTGGCGAACTGCCCCCACACCAAATTGGTGCTCGGCGGCTATTCGCAGGGCGCCATGGTGATCGATCTGATCACCATCGCCCAGGCCTCGATCGCGGGCTTGAATCCTCAGATCCTGACGGCGGACGAGGCCGACCATGTCGCGGCGCTGGCCCTGTTCGGGAATCCGTCGGCCCGGTATCTCGGGGCGCCGGTGAGTGTGGTAAGCCCGTGGTACGGCGCGAAGGCCATCGACCTGTGTGCGCCCGGCGATCCGGTGTGCACCCCGGGCGGGCCCCTGGCGCTGCCGTCGCACGACGAGATGTTCTCGGCAGCGGACCTGTCCTATCAAGGCTCCGGAATGCCCGCTCAGGCCGCCACTTTCGTGGCCGGCCACCTCTGAGGTCGCCTAACTGAGTTCCTTCATGAACTCGCGCGCCAACGGCCCGGCGGAGGCCGGGTTCTGGCCGGTGAAGAGATTGCGGTCCTTGAGCGTGTAGGGCTTCCACATCTCGCCGCTGCTGAACTCGACGCCCATCTTCACCAGTTCGTCCTCCGCGGTCCAAGGGGCCTTCTCCCGCAACCCGACCCCGTCCTCTTCGTCATTGGTGAAGGCTGTGACCTTGTACCCGGCAAACGGCGAGACACCGTTTCGCCGGGTCGCCAGCATGGCGACCGGCGCGTGGCACACGATGGCCAGCGGCTTACCGGACGCCAGAGCCGCGATCAGCAGCCGGCCGGAATCGGCGTCGCGCCACAGATCCTCCATCGGGCCGTGCCCACCCGGGTAATAGACGGCGTCATAGTCCTCGAGGCGGGCGTCGGCCAGTTCGATGGGTCGGCGCAATTCCTCCGCTGACTTCAGGATCTCCTCCAGCTCCAAAGCGATCTTCTCGCTACCGGCCATCGACGGCCGCAGGCTCATCACATCCACATGCGGCACAACACCATTCGGCGTGGCCACGACGACCTCATGGCCGGCGCCGGTGAGCTCGCGGTAGGGCGCTGCGAACTCCTCGGCCCAGTAGCCCGTCGGATGCCTGGTGCCGTCCTTCAGGGTCCAATAGCTCGCTCCCGTGACCACGAACAGCACCTTCGCCATCGCATTTCTCCTGGTTCGCTCCGCAGGGGGATGCGGTCAAGCGTCGCCCATCCGGCGGCCGGGGTCAAACGCGGCGGCGCCGCAGCAATCGACGGGTGGTGGCGCTCGTTCGTCCTTGCCCAGTTGGACAGCCCAGGCGCATTGGACCTGACCGAAACACACTGCGCCACTTGACTTATCGAGGTCACGACGCCGGAGCATACTGCCACACCAGCTCACGGTTTCCCGTCGAAACCGGGCTGCACGACAATGTGAGGCCGGTTGCGTCATGCGTGGTCACGTCTGGAACGGAACAATGCCGGCCGGCCAGCGGTCGATCGAGGCTGGCGACACCGACACCGAGGCCGATCAGCCCGGCCGTCGCGACGGAGACCAGCATCAGCCGGGCGTATCCGATTTTTTGATTGCGGGTCCGTGCGTAGGCCCGGTACGCCATGGTCCCGGACTGCGTTGTCCTGTACCCCGTTGTCCGCATGAGGTGCTCCTAGCGTCGATGCCGAGTGGGATGCCCTTTCGAGCTGACATGAGCTTGCGGAGCGCGCCTTGGCGGATCCTCTACGGATCCTTGGGCCCGGCCGCCGGATTTGGCCACTACGAGCGTCGCGAAGCCGCGGGCGGATTGGTGAAGATCGGGTCACGATGACCAGACGGTGCCCGAGCGGCGGATGCGGCAGCCGAGAACCGGGGCCTGTGAGGTCGCGCCAGTGACGCAGGTCACGGCCACATTTTGGCAGGCAAGCAAAGCGCCTACGCAGAACCGCGGGTAATGCATCTGCGTCGTTTCCATACTTTTTGACGAACCCGAAAAAATCGAAGTCAATGCCAAATGTTTGCGGTTTAATCTTTGTGGGAACATATGCGTGTCAAAACGGGCAGATGACGCTTACGGGGAGATCATTACTTAGAGCGTCTTCTCTTCGAGGGGTTGGCGATATATGGCGTCGAATGACTGGCAGCCGGTGGTGCGCGTCGGGGAGCCGAGGTTCATAGCTGGTGTTGGCAATCGAATCAAAGTCGAAGTCAAGACGAGGGGTTGGTTGAGCCGCGACTGGCGGTGTTACTTCGGAACGCAGGTCTCTCAGCAACAACTGGATGCCCGGTATTCTTCCTATCCCTGTTGGGACGAAGTCCAGCGCATCGAGGGCTCCTGCGCAGAGCATGACGCGGAGCGGTACATCGAAATGATTGATGCCGCAATACATTACGCCAACAGCAGGCTGCGTAGTGACGCGCTGCCGGGGGCCGTTCTGCAGGGCGCGCGCATCGAGCGGCGGGGGTGCGCGGTGCGTGAGCGCCAGGCCGAACTCGATGAGCTAGCGAGGAAGTTAGCGAAACCGGAGCTGTAGCGGGCCGGACAAATCTCGACGGCTCGACCGCGCCGGCGAGCGACTGCGGCGTCCGGCCGGTTTGCCCGCGTCTCACCTCACGTTTCGCCAGGTCGGCCCGGGCGTTGACCCGGAGAAGCTAAATGCGGCAGATAACGATTCTATAAACACAGCATTACTTGTAGATTCCGATATCCGCCACGCCGGCCGCAAACATTGCCGCGTTTGCGCTACCAGCCGGTAACCACATCAGCCGGCCGTGAATGGCGTTCGACTATCGGGCGGGTCGATATGACGGGGGCGCCGGCGTGCAATGCCCGCCTTTTCCTGCCGATTCTCGCTAATCACGCTCACACCGGCCGACCCCGCTCGGATGGCGCGACGTAGTCTTACCTCGCCCGTGACGCTGCCGCCGGTCCACCGGTGAGGTCGGGCGGATCCACAGCCGATACGCGAAGCCGGAGGTGCCCGATGGCCCAGTCCGAACTCATCCTTTACAACGTCACCAGCCGCGTCGCGCTCATCACCGTCAACGATCCCGATCGCCGCAACGCGATAACGGCCGAGTCGTCCGGGCACCTGCGCGAGGCCGTCGAGCGGGCCGAAGCCGACCCCGATGTGCACGCCGTGGTGATCACCGGGGCGGGCAAGGCGTTCTGCGCGGGCGCCGACCTCAGTGCCCTGGGCGCCGCCGGCGGCGGCGCGGCCGAGGCGGGCCTGCAGCAGCTTTATGACGGTTTCATGGCCGTCGGCAGTTGCCGGCTGCCCACCATCGCCGCGGTCAACGGTGCCGCCGTGGGCGCGGGCCTGAATCTGGCCCTGGCGGCCGACGTGCGCATCGCCGGTCCCGCCGCCATGTTCGACGCGCGATTCCAGAAGTTGGGGCTTCACCCCGGCGGGGGTGCGACGTGGATGCTGCAGCGCGCGGTCGGCCCGCAGGTCGCTCGGGCGGCCCTGCTGTTCGGGATGCGCTTCGACGCCGACGACGCGGTGCGGCACGGCTTGGCGTTGAGCGTGGCCGACGATCCGGTCGCCGCGGCCCTGGAACTGGCCGCCGGTCCGGCGGCGGCTCCGCGGGAAGTGGTGCTGGCGACCAAGGCCACCATGCGCGCCACCGTCAGTCCGGGGTCGCTGGACAACGAACAACACGAGCTCGCGATGCACGCCGAGCTCGGGCCGCAGTCCTATTCCATCCAATCACCGGAATTCGCACAGCGTTTGGCCGCGGCGCAACGCCGGTAGGATCGGCAACGCGGCGCGATCCCGACGCGAAGGCTACAGATCCAGCAGCGCGGTTCCGGGCGATTCGATCAGATCCCTGAGCTCGCAGACGAATTGGGCGGCCTGGGCACCGTCGGCGATGCGATGGTCGAACACACAAGTCAGCGACATCGTCGGGCGCGCGACGATCTCTGCGCCCCGGACGACGGCCCGCGGCCTGATCGCACCCATGCCGAGGATGGCGGCTTCGGGATGGTTGATCACCGGAACCCCGTCGTCCACACCCAGCGCCCCGAAATTCGTCACGGTGAACGTCGAGCCCCGCAACTCCCCCGGACCCAGGCTGCCCGCACGCGCATTTGCGATCAATTCGGCTGCGCGGCCGGCCAATTCGCGGGTGGTCTTGACGTGGGCGTCGGTGATGACCGGGACGAGCAGCCCACGTTCGGTGGCCGTGGCGATGCCCAGGTGCACCCGGTGCTCGACGCGCACCTGCGGCCCCTGCGGGGAGTCGACCCAGGTCGAGTTCAACATCTCGTTGTGGCGCAGCGCGATGACGAGCAAGCGCAACACGAGCACGAACGGCGTGATCATCTCCTCCGCCGGCCGGAACCGGTCGGACAGCCGGACCAGCTCGGCGCAGTCGACCTCGACACCGACCTTGGCCGCGGGAATCTCCTTGTGCGACAGCGTCATTTTCTCCGCCATCCGGGCCTGCACACCCCGAACCGGCCGGACATCGGCGCCATTGCCGTTCCCGCGAGCCGCCGCCAGCACGTCCTCCCGGGTGATGATGGCGCCGGTGCCGTGCGGCACTGAGTTGAGGTCCACCATCAGCTCCTTGGCCAGCTTGCGCACCGGAGGGGCGGCGAGCGGGCGGGTGGTGCGCCGGCTGGTGTCGATACCGGAGTCGGCGCCATAACCGACCAGCGTGGGCATTTCGGTTTCGGCCGACGGTAGGTCACCGCCCAGCGGCGCCGTGTCGATGCGCAGCAGCACCGCCCCCACGTCGATCACATCGCCTTCGGCGCCGTTCCTTTCGATGATCCGCCCGGCGTACGGGCTCGGGATCTCCACTTCCGCCTTGGCGGTCTCCACCGTGCACAGCACCTGATTGAGCTCGACGTCGTCACCCACCGCCACGTGCCATTGGGTCACCGTGACTTCTTCCAGTCCCTCGCCGAGGTCGGGGACCCGAAACGACTTGACCCGCTCGTCGCTCATGGCTGCGCCAACACGCGCTCGACGCAATCCAGCAGCCGATCCGGCCCGGGCAGCCACCACTTCTCCAGCCGGGCCGGCGGATACGGGGTGTCAAACCCGCACGCGCGCAACACCGGGGCCTCCAGCTCGTAGAACAACTCCTCCTGAATTCGGGCGGCCAAACCCGCTCCATACCCCAGGCTGCGCGGGCCCTCGTGCATCACCACGCAGCGTCCGGTCCGGTGGATCGACGAGGCGACGGTATCGAAATCCAGCGGCACCAGGGACCGCAGATCGATCACCTCCAGGCTCCAACCACGTTGTCGCTGCGCCTCTTCGGCGGCGCCGACCGCGGTGCTGACCAGGCTGCCGTAGGTCACGACGGTCACGTCGGTGCCCGGTCGGCGGACCATTGCCTGCCCGATCGGCGGTTCGGGCCGGGTGACGTCGACCAGGCCGCGCCCCTGATACCGGCGCTTTGGCTCCAGATACATGACGGGGTCCGGGCAGCTGATCGCGTGGCGCAGCAGCCAATACGCGTCCGCCGGGCTGGACGGCACCACCACCTTCAAGCCGGCGGTGTGGGCCCAGTACGACTCGGTGGAATCCGAATGATGTTCGGCGGCACCGATTCCCCCGAACGACGGGATGCGCACCGTCACCGGCATGTTGATTTCGCCGCGGGTGCGGGAGCGGTACTTCGCCAGGTGGCTGACCACCTGATCGAAGGCAGGATAGGAAAACCCGTCGAACTGGATCTCGGGTACCGGCACGAAGCCGCGCAGCGCCAGGCCCACCGCGATCCCGATGATGGCGGACTCGGCCAGGGGCGTGTCGAAGCAGCGGCTCTCGCCGAACGCGGAGGCCAGTCCCTCGGTGACCCGAAACACCCCGCCCTCGACCGCGACGTCCTCGCCGAATACCAGCACCCGGTCATAGGCGGCCATCGCGTCGTGCAGGGCGCGGTTGAGCGCCTGCACCATGGTCAACGACTGCGCGCCGAGCGCGGCGTCCTGGGTTGCCGCGGTGAGTGTTTCGTCGTGGCCGGCCGGGCGATCAGCGAGCTGAGTCATGGACGCCTCTCAATCACTTCGGTCGAGTTCGGCCCGCAGCTGCCGCCGCTGCTCTTGTAGTCCCGGGGTGATCTCGGCGTACACCGAGGTGAACACCTCGTCGATGTCGAAATCGGGTGCGTCGAACACCGCGTCGCGCAATTCGGCCCGCATCCGATTCGCGCGGGCGGCAACCCGTTCCTCCAACCGTTCCGACCACAGGCCCTGGCCTTGCAGGTAGCTGCGGTACCGCGCGATCGGTTCCAGCGCGGACCAGTGGTCGACTTCGTCTTGCGTCCGGTAGCGACTCGGATCATCGGATGTGGTGTGCGGGCCCAGGCGGTAGGTGACCGCCTCGATCAACGTCGGGCCGCCGCCGGCGCGGGCTCGGGCGGCGGCCTCGGCCGTCACGGCATAGCAGGCCAACACGTCGTTGCCGTCCACCCGGATCCCCGGCATGCCGTAGCCAATTGCCTTGTGCGCCAGCGACGGTGCGGCGGTCTGCTTGGATATCGGCACCGAGATCGCCCATTGGTTGTTCTGCACGAAGAACACGCAGGGCGCGGTGAACACGGCCGCGAAGTTCAACGCCTCATGCACGTCTCCCACGCTGGTGGCGCCGTCGCCGAGGAACGCCATTGTCACCGAATCCTCGCCCAGCCGTTGGGCAGCCATCGCCGCCCCCACCGCGTGCAGGGTCTGGGTGCCGATCGGAATCGACAGCGGCGCGCAGCACTTCTTGGTGAAGTCCAGGCCGCCATGCCAGGTTCCGCGCCACGCGGCCCCCACGTGTCCGGGCGGGATGCCGCGCACCAAAAATGCGCCGAGCTCCCGGTATTGGGGAAACAACCAGTCCGTCTTACGCAGGCACGCCACGGCACCGACCTGAGCGGCTTCCTGACCGTGGCAGGAGGCGAACAGCCCCAGCTCCCCTTGCCGCTTGAGGTTGACGAATTCGCCATCCAGCTCGCGGGTGACCACCATCATCTCGTAGAGCCAGCTCAGCGTCTCCGCGGGAAGCTCACGGCTGTACCGGTCTTCGGGCGTCGGCGAGCCATCGGGCGCGACGAGCTGCACCGGCTCGAGATCGACAGTCATCGGCACCGAAGACACCTGCGCCACCGCCTCCCTCGCCGGGGTGCCGCGTGGCACGGTGAGCCACAGCGGATCCCGGCACGGTCAGCCGAGACCTACCGCGAGCGGAGACCAATCGTCAGTCACACGAAAGGCTTCGCTCGCCGCGACACTGACGTACTCACCATTATGCGCTCAAATGAGAAGTGACCGCGCTGATTGCGACGACGGCGCAGCGTGTCGCGTTTCGCCGCGCATGCCTCGCCCCGGCTTCACTCGGGGACGGTTTCGCCCGCCCTGCGCAACGTCATCTGCGCGTGCTTGAGCACCGGCGAGTCGACCATCTGACCTTCGAACGCGAAGACGCCGCGCTCTGACCGCGCCGCCGTCAGCACCCGTCGTGCCCAGTCCAGGCGCTCCTCGCTGGGGCGGTACGCCTCGCGCACCACCGCGATCTGGCTCGGGTGGATACACACCGTTCCGGCGAAGCCCAGCGCGACGGCGTCCTCAGCCTCGTCCCGCAGGCCGTCGAGGTCCCGGATGTCCAGGTGCACCGCGTCGAGCGCAACCCGACCGAAGGTGGACGCCGTGAGCAGGGCCGTCGACCGGACGTGATGGGCGACGTCGCGGTAGCTGCCGTCGGCCTTGCGGCTGGAGCTACCGCCGAGCGTGGCGACCAGGTCCTCGGCGCCCCACATCAGCGCCACGGTGCCCCGTGCCGCCGCGATTTCGGTGGCGAACACCGCACCGCGCGGCGTCTCCAGCAACGCGATCACATCGCGCGGCGCCAGCGCCGTCACCTGTGCGGCCGATTCGGTCTTGGACAGCATCACCGTCGTGTACGCGGTGCCGGCCAGGGCCTCGAGGTCGAGGGGGTATTCCGCGGTGTCGGCGGCGTTGATCCGCACCACGGTGCGCTCGGGATCCAGCGGTGTCTCCTGCAACGCCTTGCGCGCCGCGGGCTTGTCCGCCTCGGCCACGCCGTCCTCGAGGTCGAGGATTACCACGTCGGCGGCAGCGGCGGCCTTGGCGAAACGTTCGGGACGGTCGGCCGGGCAGAACAGCCAGCCGGGACCGGCGGCTTGCAGGTTCACGTGGTCTCCTCGTCGGTCGGGCGCTTCTGCACCAGCGTGGTGCGCACGGCACGCGCGATCACGTCGCCGTGCTGGTTGCGCCCCGTGTGCTCGAGGGTGACGATGCCTTCGCCGGGCCGGCTCTTCGATTCGCGCTTGCCCGTGCACACCGTCTCCGCGTACAGGGTGTCGCCGTGGAACACCGGCTTGGGGAAGGACACCTCGGAGAAGCCCAGGTTGGCCACGATGGTGCCGAGCGTCAGCTGCGACACCGACAGCCCGACCAGCGTGGAGAGGGTGAACATGGAGTTCACCAACCGCTCGCCGCGAAAGCCGGGTTGCTCGGCGGCCCACGCCGCGTCGAGGTGCAGCGACTGGGTGTTCATGGTGAGCGTTGTGAACAAGACGTTGTCCGCCTCGGTGACCGTCCGGCCGGGCCGGTGCAGGTAGGTGGTACCGATTTCGAATTCCTCAAACCACAAACCGCGCTGGACAACTGACTTACCGACTTGTTCCGTCATGACAGTCCCAGCGACCGCGCGATCAGCATCAACTGCACTTCGGTCGTCCCTTCGCCGATTTCGAGGATCTTGCTGTCGCGGTAGTGCCGCGCCACCGGATATTCGTTCATGAAGCCGTAGCCCCCGTGAATCTGGGTCGCGTCGCGGGCGTTGTCCATCGCCGCTTCCGAGGAGATCATCTTCGCTATTGCCGCTTCCTTCTTGAAGGGCTTGCCCGCCAACATCTTTGCCGCCGCATCGTAGTAGGCGGTACGGGCCACATGGGCGCGCGCCTCCATCCGCGCGATCTTGAAGCTGATCGCCTGGTAGGCGCCGATCGGCTGGCCGAACGCCTGGCGTTCCTTGGCGTACTTGACGCTTTCGTCGACGCAGCCCTGCGCCGCCCCGGTCGCCAGCGCGGCGATCGCGATGCGGCCCTCGTCCAGGATCGACAGGAAGCCCGAGTAGCCGGTGCCCCGGGCACCCAGCAGGTTCTCCTGCGGGACGCGGACGTCGTCGAAGCTCAGCGGGTGGGTGTCCGACGCGTTCCAGCCGACCTTGCTGTACACCGGCTCGACCGTGAATCCCGGTGTGCCGCTGGGCACGATGATCGAGGAGATCTCTTTCTTGCCGTTCGCAGCGGTTCCGGTGACGGCGGTGACGGTGACCAGCGAGGTGATGTCGGTGCCGGAGTTGGTGATGAATTGCTTGCTGCCGTTGATCACCCAGTCGCCGTTGTCGAGCCGGGCCGTGGTGCGCGTTCCCCCGGCGTCCGAACCGGCCCCGGGTTCGGTGAGCCCGAAGCCGGCGAGCGCGCGGCCGGCGGTGAGGTCGGGCAGCCACTTCTGCTTTTGCTCTTCGGTGCCGAACCGGTAGATGGGCATCGCGCCGAGGCTGGCGCCGGCCTCGAGGGTGATCGCCACCGACTGGTCGACCTTGCCGAGTTCCTCGAGCGCCAGCGACAGCGCGAAGTAGTCGCCGCCCATGCCGCCGTATTCCTCGGGGAACGGCAGGCCGAACAGGCCCATCTCCCCCATCTTCGCCACGACTTCGTACGGGAAGCTGTGCTCCTCATCGTGTTTGGCCGACACCGGAGCGACCACGGTGCGCGCGAACTCGGCAACCGTATCGCGAAGATCCTGATACTCCTTGGGTAACGCCCCCGCGGTAATGGATGTGGTCATGATGCGTCCTTACTCGAATCGGCTGCCGCGCTGGATTCTTCGGGTACCAGCCGGGCCAGCACCTGATCGACCGTCACCTGATCACCGACGGAGACCAGCACCTCCACCTGTCCGGAAACCGGTGCGGCAAGCGAATGTTCCATTTTCATCGCCTCGACGACGACCACCACGTCGCCCTCGGAAACGTCGGTGCCCGAGGATGCCTGAACCGCGATCACGCTGCCGGGCATCGGGCTGACGATCTCGGCCCGCTGCGCGCCCGCGGCGCGGTGGATCTTGTTCTCCTCCGCCTCACGCAGGTGCCAGGTTCCTCGCTCGTCGGCGATCCACAGGTGCCGGTCGGCCTCGGCCCAGTGGTAGTCCCGGCGTACCCCGTCCAGTGTGACGCTCATCCGCATCGGCTCGACTTGCGCTGCGGCGGACAGCTTTTCACCCTCGCCGACCTGCACGATCGCCGCATCGGGCAACCCCCGCACCGAGACCGTCTCACTGCGCAGTGGGGTGCGCATGTCGGTGCGGACCGGGGCCGGGCTACCGCCGACGCGCCAGCCCGTCGGCGCCGCCCAGGGGTTGCCCGCGAAGCGGCGCGCCCGGAAGGCCAGGGCCGATTGCCGATAAAGGCCGGCCGCCGCCAGCACGTCATCGGGGGCCGGCAGCGGGGCGAAGTCCGCCAGCCGCTCGTCCAACAGCGCGGTGTCCAGGTCGCCGGCCTGCACGCGCTCGTCGGCGAGCAGGAACCGGAGGAATTCGATGTTGGTCTGGACGCCCAGGATCGCGGTTCGGCTCAGTGCCCGGTCGAGTTTCGCCAGCGCCTCGGCGCGGTCGCTCCCGTGGGCGATCACCTTGCTCAGCATCGGGTCGTAGTCGCTGCCGACCAGCGTCCCCGGCAGCAGCGACGAGTCGACCCGCACACCGTCACCGGACGGCTCGGACACGTGCAGCACCCGCCCACCGGTCGGCAGGAAGCCCCGCGCCGGATCCTCGGCGTACACCCGGGCCTCGATGGCGTGGCCGCGCAGTTCGATGTCGTCCTGGGCGAACCCCAGCTTCTCGCCGGCGGCCACCCGCAGCTGCCACTCGACCAGGTCCAGCCCGGTGACCGCCTCGGTGACCGGATGCTCAACCTGGAGGCGGGTGTTCATCTCCATGAAGAAGAATTCGTCGGGCCGGTCCGCGGAGACGATGAACTCGACGGTGCCCGCGCCGACATAGTCGACGCTGCGCGCGGTGTTGCAGGCGGCCGCGCCGATGCGCGCCCGCGTCACCTCGTCGAGCAGCGGCGACGGCGCCTCCTCAATGACCTTCTGGTGACGGCGCTGCAGGCTGCACTCGCGCTCGCCGAGGTGCACGATGTTGCCGTGTGTGTCGGCGAGCACCTGAACCTCGATGTGCCTGGGCCGCAACACGAATCGCTCCAGAAAAAGGGTGTCGTCGCCGAACGACGAGGCCGCCTCGCGCCGCGCGCCCACCAGCGCTTCGCGCAGCTTGCCCGGTTCTTCCACCAACCGCATGCCCTTGCCGCCGCCGCCCGCCGACGGCTTGATCAGCACCGGGTATCCGACCTCCTCCGCGGCCGCGACCAGCTCGTCATCGCGTAGCCCGGGCTTGGCGACACCGGGCACCACGGGGACGTCGAAGGCGGCCACGGCGTTCTTGGCGGTGATCTTGTCGCCCATCACCTGGATCGCCTGGGCCGGCGGGCCCAGGAACACGATCCCGGCACGCTCGCAGGCCACGGCGAAATAGGCGTTCTCGGAAAGGAATCCGTAGCCGGGGTGGATCGCTTGAGCTCCGGTGCGCGTGGCCGCCTGGACAACCTTGTCGATGTTCAGGTAGCTCTCGCGCGCCGCGGCCGGCCCCAGGCGCACCGCTTCGTCGGCCTCGAGCACGTGGCGCGCGCCGTAGTCGGGGTCGCTGTAGACGGCGACCGAGCGGATGCCGAGCCGGCGCAGGGTCCGGATCACGCGCACCGCGATCTCGCCGCGGTTGGCCACTAGTACGGTTTCGAACACTGCACTCACATCCGAAAGACGCCGTAGGAGACGGGTTCCAGTGGTGCTTGGGCGCACACCGAAAGAGCCAGCCCGACAAAGGTTCTGGTGTCAGCGGGGTCGATGATCCCGTCGTCCCACAGCCGGGCCGTGGAATAGTAGGGGTTGCCCTGACTTTCGTACTGGTCGCGAATGGGCGCCTTGAACGCCTCTTCCTCGTCGGCCGACCACGGTTTGCCCGCGCCGGCGAGCTGCTCGCCGCGCACGGTGGCCAGCACCGACGCGGCCTGTTCGCCGCCCATCACCGAGATGCGGGCGTTGGGCCACATCCACAGGAAGCGCGGCGAATACGCCCGGCCGCACATCGAATAGTTGCCCGCCCCATAGGATCCACCGATCACGACGGTCAGCTTCGGCACCCGCGCGCAGGCGACGGCCGTGACCATCTTGGCGCCGTGCTTGGCGATACCGCCGGCCTCGTAGTCGCGGCCGACCATGAAGCCCGCGATGTTCTGCAGGAAAAGCAGCGGGATCTTGCGCTTGTCACACAGCTCGATGAAATGCGCACCCTTCAAAGCGGATTCGCTGAACAGCACGCCGTTGTTGGCCACGATGCCCACCGGGTGGCCGTGAATGTGGGCGAACGCCGTCACCAGCGTCTTGCCGTAATTGGCCTTGAACTCGCTGAATTCGCCGCCGTCGACCAGCCGCACGATCACCTCGTGCACGTCGTAGGGCACCCGTGGGTCGGGCGGCACCACGTCGTAGAGCTCGGTCTGGGCGCAGGTGGGCGCGACCGGAGATCGCACCTCCCACGGGCTGGGCGCGCGCGGGCCGAACGTGGCCGTGATCGCGCGGACGATCCGCAGGGCGTGCTCGTCGTCTTCGGCGAGGTGGTCGGTGACACCCGAGACCCGGGAATGCAGGTCGCCGCCGCCGAGGTCTTCGGCCGACACGATCTCCCCGGTCGCGGCCTTGACCAGGGGCGGGCCTCCCAAAAAGATCGTGCCCTGCTCGCGCACGATGACGGCCTCGTCGCTCATGGCGGGCACGTAGGCGCCGCCGGCCGTGCATGAACCGAGCACGGCGGCCACTTGCGGAATCTCCTTGGCGCTCATGGTCGCCTGGTTGTAGAAGATGCGCCCGAAGTGCTCGCGGTCGGGGAAGACCTCGTCCTGGCGGGGCAGGAACGCACCGCCGGAGTCCACCAGGTAGATGCACGGCAGCCGATTCTGCAGTGCCACCTCTTGGGCGCGCAGATGCTTTTTGACCGTCATCGGGTAGTAGGTGCCGCCCTTGACCGTCGCGTCGTTGGCGACGATTACGCACTCGCGATCCGACACGCGCCCGATGCCGGTGATGATCCCGGCTCCGGGAGATTCGTCGCCGTACATGCCGTCCGCGGCCAGCGGGGAGAGCTCCAGAAACGGGCTGCCCGGGTCGAGCAGGCGGTCCACCCGTTCGCGGGGCAGCAGCTTGCCGCGGCTGACGTGACGTTCCCGTGCGCGTTCGTTTCCGCCCAACGCCGCCGCCGCGAGCTTGGCGTTCAACTCGCCCACCAGCCGGCGGTGCTCATCGGAGAACGACGCCTCGGCCTTGGCGGGTGAGGTCACCACGTTGTCCATCGCCGCAGCAGCCTCCTTGCCGTCGTGCGGTCGGGCTTTTTGAGTTAATGCTCATTAACTCAAGGGCCGAGAATACCATTGCCGTCGTTGCCGGTCCAGGGAGGACCACAGTCGGCGCGAAGCGCGAGTTAATCGCGAATAACTCGTGCTACGTTAGGGCCAGTTGACCAGACGGAGGTCCGTCATGACAGCGTCCGCCTCCGAGGGCCAGGCCGGTCCCGCCGACGCTCCAAATCGCCGGAGCCAGTTGAAGTCCGACCGCCGGCTACAACTGCTGTCCGCCGCCGAGCGGTTGTTCGCCGAGCGCGGGTTCCTCGCGGTGCGGCTGGAGGACATCGGTGCGGCCGCCGGGGTCAGCGGTCCGGCCATCTACCGGCATTTTCCGAACAAGGAGTCGCTGCTGGTCGAGTTGCTGGTGGGCATCAGCACCCGGCTGCTCGCCGGCGCCCGGCAGGTGCAGGCCGACGGCGCCGACGCGGCCGCAACGCTGGACGGGCTGATCGACTTCCATCTGGACTTCGTGTTCAACGAGCCCGACCTGATTCGCATCCAGGACCGCGACCTCGCGTACCTGCCCCCGGCCGCCGAAAAGCAGGTGCGCAAGTCCCAGCGTCAATACGTCGAGGTCTGGGTGGGGGTGCTGCGGGAGCTGAACCCCGAGCTGGCCGAGGCCGATGCCCGGCTGGCCGCGCACGCCGTGTTCGGTCTGCTGAATTCGACACCGCACAGCATGAAGTCCCCCGATACTTCGCGCACCAAGACCGTCCGCGCGGCGAGGTCGCGAGCCGTCATGCGCGCAATGACGGTGGCCGCGCTCGCGGCCGGAAATTCAGTGCCGCTGAGCAGTCCGTCGTAAGGTGACTCAGGGTTTTAACACCGAGCCCAGGTACCCTGCAAGCCATGAGGTGGACATGAACGATTCACGTCCCACCGAGCGGTTTCCTACATCGCGGCCGGGGCCACAGCAACCGAGGTATGCGCCGCCCGCTGATCCCGCGTACGCCGACCAGATGCCGTACGCGCAGAGCTATGGCGGGGCGGCGTCGCCCTGGGCGCCCACCCCGAACGAGGCGAACACCACCAAGGAGCTGCCGGCGTACTGGCAGCAGGACCAGCCCCCGTCGGGCGACCTACCGACGGGCATGGCTCCCCCGCCGCCCGAGGGCCCGAAATCGTCGCGATGGTTGTGGCTCGGCGCCGGCGCGGCGGTATTGCTGGTCGTCGCATTGGTGATTGCCCTGGTGCTGGCGAACGACGCGATCAAGACCCAGACCGCCGTCCCGCCGCTGCCGGCGATGCCGGAGACGACCCCGGAAACGACGACGACAACATCGCCCCACCGGTCGCCGTCGCTCATCCCGGCCCCGATACCGCCGACCAGCGGCCCCGAGCTGCCCCCCGAGACGACCGGGCCGGCCACGATGCAAGATGTCGTCTACACCGTCTCGGGTGAGGGACGCGCGATCAGCATCATGTACATCGACACCGGCGGCCTCGTCCAGACCGAATTCAACGTCGCGCTGCCGTGGAGCAAGGAGGTCAGCCTGTCGAAGTCGGCTAACCACCCGCCCAACGTCACGATCGTCAACATCGGCCACAGCGTCACCTGCACGCTCACCGTCGACGGGGTTCAGGTCAGCAAGCGCGTCGGCGGCGGCCTGACGATCTGCGACGCCCGCGGCTAGCCGCTACCCCCGGCCGGCTAGGACGGCTCGGCCGCCGGTTCGGCCAGCGCGGCGCCGCGCGCCGGAACCCGCACCACCAGCATCGCCAGCAGTCCGGCGATCAGCACGAGCGAAATTCCGCCCAGGCCGGCCCGCACGGCACCGAAGACGTCGACGAACACCGAGAACAGCCACGGCGCCACGAACGCCACCGCCCGCCCGGTCATGGTGTAGAGGCCGAACGCGACGCCTTCCCGGCCGTGCTTGGCCATCTGCAGCAGCAAGGCACGCGACGACGACTGCGACGGCCCGATGAACATGCACAGCAGCAGCCCGCACACCCAGAACGCCACCGGCCCGGACAGCGCCATCAGGGTCAGCCCCAGGACGACGATCGCGAACAGCGACGCCACGATGACGGGCTTCGATCCGACGCGGTGGTCGACGAACCCACCCAGCACCGCACCCACCGCGGCGACCACGCTGGCCGCCACCCCGAAGATCAGCACGTTGGCCTGTGAGATGCCGTACACGTTGACGCCGAGCACCGCGCCGAACGCGAAGATCGCCGCCAGCCCATCCCGGAAGAGCGCGCTGGCGAACAGGAAGTACACCAGGTTGCGGTCGCGCCGCCATTCCGCGGCGACCTCGGTCCACAGCTTGCGGTACCCGCCCAGCATGCTCGTCGGGCGGTAGCCGTCCGACGACTCGGTCAACCGGTGCGCGACGAACAGGAGGGGAAGCGCCAGCACCGCGAACCAGATCGCTGCCACCACCATCGCCTCGCGGACATAAAGCCCGTCCCGCAAGGGAATTCGCAGCAGGCCACGTGTCGCGTCGGGCCCTTTGCCGGATCCGGAGATGAAGCCGGTGTAGATCACCAGTAGGAGCAGAACGCTTCCGACATAACCGGCCGCCCAGCCGAATCCGGATATCCGCCCGGCCGTCTGCGGCGTCGAGAGCTGACGCAGCATGGCGTTGTACGGGACGCTGGCCAAATCGCCGCAGGCCGCCGTCGCCCCGAGCAGCACCAGACCGGCCCACAGGTAGCCGGGGCTGTCGCGGATGAAGAACATCAAGCAGGTCAGCGTCACCGCTGTGGCGGTCAGCACACTCAGCGCCACCCGCCTGCGGTGCGGCGACTCCACCCACACGCCGACGGCGGGCGCGAGCACGGCGACGGTCAGCCCGGCGACGGCCGCGGCGCGGCCCAACCAGCTCGCCGGCGTGGTGGCGCCGGATATCCCCACCCCGACGCTGCTGGTCAGGTAGACGGCGAAGACGAAGGTCGCCACGATCGCGTTCAGACCGGTCGAGCCGCAGTCCCAGAGCGCCCACGCCACCACCCGCGATCGCGCGGGGCTGGCGTAACGCGACTCCGGCTGGCTCATTCCCGGCACTCTATAGGCGCTCGCGATCGGCTGCGGGCGCCATTTCGACCGCTGTCTACGATTGGCGCATGCCGCTACCCGCTCCAAGCCCCGAGGCGCGCGCCGTTGTGACCGGAGCTTCGCAGAACATCGGTGAAGCGCTGGCCACCGAACTCGCCGCACGCGGACACCACCTGATCGTCACCGCGCGCCGCGAAGACCTGCTCAAGGACCTGGCCGCCCGCCTGACCGGCAAGTACGGCGTCATCGTCGACGTCCGCCCCGCCGACCTGGCCGACCCCGGCCAACGCGCGAAGCTGTGCGACGAGCTGGCCGCCCGCCCGATCTCGATCCTGTGCGCCAACGCGGGCACCGCGACCTTCGGTCCGGTCGCCACGCTCGATCCGGCCGGCGAAAAAGCCCAACTACAGCTGAATGTCCTTGGGGTGCACGACCTTACATTGGCGGTGCTGCCGGGAATGGTCGAGCGCAAATCCGGCGGGATCCTGATTTCCGGTTCGGCGGCGGGCAATTCGCCGATTCCCTACAACGCCACCTACGCGGCCACCAAGGCGTTCGCGAACACCTTTAGCGAATCGCTGCGCGGCGAGCTGCGCGGATCCGGTGTCAACGTGACGCTGCTGGCCCCCGGCCCGGTGCGGACCGACCTGCCCGACGACACCGAGGCCTCGATCGTCGAGCGGCTGGTTCCGGACTTCCTGTGGATCTCTACCGAGCACACCGCGCGGGTGTCGCTGGATGCGTTGGCGCGCAACAAGATGCGCGTCGTTCCGGGCCTGACGTCGAAGGCCATGTCGGTGGCCAGCGGGTACGGCCCGCGCGCCATCGTGGCGCCCATCGTCGGCGCGTTCTACAAGAAGCTGGGCGGCGGGTAGGGCTACTTCCGGCGCCGGCCGGTACCGAAGATGCTTTTGACCGCTTCGCGTATCGCGGTGTTGATCCCGCTTTTCACCGTCGGGTTCTGCAGCACTTCCTCCCACATGGCGGGCCCCTTCGGGCCCTTCGGCTCCGCCGGCTGCGGCATCGGCGGTACCGGCTCGTTCGCCGGGACGGGCGGGTAGCCGGACTGGGTCTGCGGCGGCTGCGGCGCGGGTCGGGTCTGCGGCGGCTGCGGCGCGGCCTGGGGCTGCGCGGGCTGGGGAGCCGTCTGGCCATACTTCGCCTGCAGCGGACTCTTTTTCGCCGCCGCCTCGATGTCCCCGGTGCCGATCGACGCCATCAGCGAGCGCGGCACCCGCATCCGGGTCCACGCGACCGGCGTCGGCGCGCCCCTCTCGGACAGCACGGTGACCACCGCCTCGCCGATGCCCAGCGACGTCAACGCCGACTCCAGGTCGTAGACATCGGTTTTCGGGTAGGTGCGGACGGTCTTGCTGAGCGCCTTCTGGTCGTCGGGCGTGAACGCCCGCAACGCGTGCTGAACGCGGGCGCCCAACTGGGAGAGGATGTCGTTGGGGATGTCCGTGGGCAGCTGGGTGCAGAAGAACACCCCGACGCCCTTCGACCGGATCAGCTTGACGGTCTGCTCGACCTGTTCGAGGAAGGCCTTGGACGCGTCGGCGAACAACAGGTGCGCCTCGTCGAAGAAGAAGACCAGCTTCGGCCTGTCCACGTCGCCGACCTCGGGCAGTTGGGTGTACAGGTCGGCGAGCAGCCACATCAGGAAGGTGGAGAAGATGACGGGACGCACGGACTGACCGGTGAACTCCAGCAGCGAGATGATGCCCTGGCCTTGGTCGTTGGCGCGCAGCAGATCGTTCGGGTCGAGCTTGGGCTCACCGAAGAAGGTGTCGCCGCCCTCGGCATCGAGGTTCACCAGCGCGCGCAGGATGACGCCCGCCGTCGTCGCCGACACGCCGCCCAGGGATTTCAGGTCTTCCTTGCCCGCGTCGCTGGTGAGGTAGCCGATGGCACCGCGAAGATCGTCCGTGGTGACCAGCCGGCGGTTTTGATCCTTGGCCCAATGGAAGATTAGCCCCAGCGTCGACTCTTGAGTAGCGTTGAGTCCCAGAACTTTTGACAGCAGCACGGGGCCGAAGCTGTCGACGGTCGCGCGTATCGGCACACCGATTCCCTTGGTGCCCAACGACAAGAACTCGACCGGAAACCCGGTCGGCTGCCAGTCGTCGCCGGTGTCCTTGGCCCGCGCGGCGGTCTTGTCGTTGCCCTCTCCGGGCCGGGCCAGCCCGGACAGGTCGCCCTTCACGTCGGCCATCAGCACGGGAACGCCCGCGGCGCTGAGTTGCTCGGCGATCAGTTGCAGCGTCTTGGTCTTGCCCGTTCCGGTGGCCCCGGCCACCAGGCCGTGCCTGTTGATGGTGGCCAACGGGATACGGATCTGCGCCGTCGGATCGGCCGCGCCGTCGATGACTACCGTGCCCAATTCCAGTGCCTGGCCGTCGACGGCGTAGCCGTCCGCGATCCGCGTCGCGGCCGTGGCCGCTGAATCAGTGCTCATCGTGCTGCGCCCCTCTTCCGGCGATGATTCGGCATGCAGTTCGACAACGCTCACCCTACTTCTCCAGCTCATCCGGGGGCGAGGTCCGGCGCGGGCGTCAGCTGGGCCTAGTCCGATGGTGGCGCCCCGCGGCGCCCGGCTCCGCCGCACTTGCGATCGCCACTAGTCTGAGCGCTGTGCGAGACGAATTGGTGTGGATCGACTGCGAGATGACCGGGCTTGATCTGGGCTCGGACAAGCTGATTGAGATCGCGGCGCTGGTGACCGACGCCGACTTGAACATTCTCGGCGAGGGAGTCGACGTGGTGATCCACGCCGACGATGCCGCGCTCGCCGCGATGGGCGACGTGGTCAGCGAAATGCACTCGCGCTCCGGGCTGACCGACGAGGTGCGGACATCGACCGTCGACCTGGCGACCGCCGAGGCGATGGTGCTGGACTACATCGGCGAACACGTCAAGCAGCCCAAGACGGCGCCGCTGGCCGGCAACTCCATCGCCACCGACCGCGCCTTCCTCATGCGCGACATGCCCGCCCTGGACTCGTTCCTGCACTACCGCATGATCGATGTGAGCTCGATCAAAGAGCTGTGCCGGCGCTGGTATCCGCGGATTTACTTCGGTCAGCCCGTCAAGGGGCTGGCCCACCGGGCCCTGGCCGACATCCACGAATCCATCCGCGAGCTGCAGTTCTACCGGCGAACCGCGTTCGTCGTGCCGCCGGGGCCGTCTACCAGCGAAATCGAGGCCGTAGCCACCGCCCTCGGCGACGGAAAAGACGCACCGGGGCCAAGCGATTCGGCCAGCGCGCCGCCAACCGGCTAGTATCGACGTCGCCGCTCGTTGACCGTCATCGTGCGAGGGTCGGCTTGCGGCCGTGGTGGGTGTAGTTCAGTTGGTAGAGCGTCAGGTTGTGATCCTGAATGTCGCGGGTTCGAGTCCCGTCACTCACCCCACAGGTCAGGGAGCATCACCGCTCCCTGACCTTTTTATGGTGCTAACGTCTCCGCGCAAACGCACCCGTGAGTGGAAAGCAGTGAACAGCCAACGTCCCGCCCTGTCCCAACCCCGGCGCATGCGCCCGGGGGCAGCGGCTGTCGCGGCGGTCGCGCTATCCCTCGCGGGTTGCGGCGGGTCGACTCAGACCACGATGACCGTCACGTCGACGGTGCCGGCCGAGACCAAAACGGTGACGAAGACCGTCGCCCCGCCACCCCCGCCGGGGCCCAAGACCTCGATCGAGAACAACGGCACCTTCATCGTCAACAAGGACATCGCCGCGGGCACCTACCGCACCGATGGCGGCAAGTCGGGGTGCTACTGGGCCAGGCTGCGCAGTTTCAACACCAACGACGTCATCGACAACAACGTCGGCGACGGCCAGCAGGTGGTCCGGATCTTGCCGACCGACGCCGCGTTCATGACGCGCAGTTGCGGGACCTGGCAGAAGATCGACTGACGCGCCTCAGGTGTTGGCGTTACCCGCTTTCCACTGCGACCACGGGATGTTCCAGTCGCCCAGCCCCTCGATACCCGGCAGCGTCGGCCCGACCGTGTGCACCACCTCGACGATGTCGCCACTCTTGCTGTGGTCGTAGAACCACTCGGCGTTGCTCGGGCTCACGTTCAGGCACCCGTGGCTGGTATTGGTGTGGCCCTGGGCGCCCACCGACCACGGCGCGGAGTGCACAAAGACGCCGCTGTAGGACATCTGGGTGGCCCAGTCGACTTCGGTGCGATATCCGTTGGGCGAGTTGACCGGAACACCGTAGGTCGAGGAATCCATGATGATGTGCTTGAACCGCCCACCAATGATGTAGACGCCGTTGGCCGTTGGGGTGCTGTCCTTGCCCATCGACGTCGGCATGGTCTTGACGACATCACCGTTGACCCGCACCGTCACCGTCTTCGTGGTGTCGTCGGCCGTCGAGATCACCTCGTCACCAATGGTGAAGTGCGTCTTGACGTTGTCCTCGCCGAACATCCCGTCGCCCAGGTCCACCCCGTACGTGTTGACCGCCACATCGATCGCTGTTCCCGATTTCCAGAAACGCTCTGGGCGCCAACGCACTTCGCGGTTGTTGAGCCAATAGAACGCGCCCTCGACCGGAGGGTTGGTGGTGATGTTGATGGCCTTCTGGGCGGCCGCGCGGTTCGCGATGTTCTCGTCGAAGCGGATGGCCACCGGCTCACCGATGCCCACCACGTCGCCGTCGGCCGGGCTGATGTAGGGCATGGTCAGGTGCGCCGGTGAACTGGTCTCGAAGGTCATCTGCTTGCTGGCCGCGCCGCCCAGGCCGGTCGCCTTCGCGTTCAGCGTGTAGCGCCGGTTGTAGCCGAGCTGTTCGGTGGTCGACCAGCGCAGCCCGTCGGGACTGAGCTGCCCACTGATCGACTTTCCGTTCTCGTTGACCATGGTGACCGACGCGAGCACGCCGTCGGCGACGGTCACCGTGACCGGCGCGTCCACGGTCACACCGACGGCGCCGTCGGTCACCGAGGCGGCGAGCTTGGGGACCAGCAGGTCGGCCAGCGGGGTGCCCTTGTCGAAGATGACCTTCACCGGTGCAGCCGCGTGGTTGCCATTGCAGGCGGCGGCAAAGACAGCAATCGGAACCATCGCGGCTACCAGCCACGATCGTCGTCTCCGCAAATGCGCCATCCAGTGACCTTCCGTATGAATCTCCAGTTGGTCACCGCTGACCAGCGAGGTAGCTGCAGGCATTCTAATGGCTTTTGCCGACACTCCTACGCGTATGCGAGGCGGGACTGCCGATCGGTGTCACCACCGCAATGAATTCGTCATTCGGACCGCGTCAGGGCCTGCCGCGGCCCGATCAGGCCGGCGAGCCGACCTCGTCGTGCAGCTCTGCGTCGACCATGTCGCGGGTGCTGACGGCCTCGACGCGCGCGAGTTTGACGATGGCCGCCGTCATCACCAACGCGGCCGCCGCCAGGCCGATCATCCCGGCGCGCCCCGTGTTCAGCGTCTCGCCGAGCACGACGACGCCTAGCACCGCCGCCACCACGGGCTGCGACATCTGCAGGGTCGGCATCGACGCGGTCAGCGGACCCGCCCGAAACGCCGACTGGCTCCACGCGACGCCTCCCACCGCGACCAGAATGCACGCGTACAGCTCCGGGGTCCGGGCCACCGCGCCCGCACCGTCGCCCAGCCGGGCGACGACCTCCTTGGCGAGCACCGCGAAGACGCCCCACAGCGACCCCGACGCGAAGGCGAACAGCGCCGCGGCCGCCGAGCCGCCCCAGATCCGGCCGGCCACCACGCAGCCGACGAGCAGCGGCCCGAGGACGACGGCCACGACGGCCCAGGTTCGCAGCGAGGCGCCCGCATGACCGGCCTCCGGGTTGCCCACCACCACGACCACGACCACCGCCGCCGTCAGCAGAGCCGCCCACACCCATTCGCCGCCGGTCACGGTGCGGTGCGAACACCAGGCGTTGATGGGCAGCGCGAACAGCACCGAGGACATCAACAGCGCCTGCACCATCAGCACCGAGCCCTCACCCAGCGCCGCGGCCTGTAGCGCGATGCTCGCCACCAAAAGCAGTGCGCCCCACCACCACCGCGCATTGCGCAGCAGGCCGGCGAACAGTTCGACGGTGCCGACCGACCGGTCGGCGATGCAGTGCGCGGCGCGCTGCTGCAGCACGTCGCCGCTCGCCACGCACAGCGCGGAGCTCAATGCCAGCAGTGCGGCGATATTCGCATGAGCCATCAGGGTTTCCGTATCAACTTCGACCGGGTGCGGCTCTGGTGGGCCACCTTCTGGTCATGGGCACCCTTGGCGCGTCGGCGGCCCAGCGACGCCGGCCCACCGCGACGGCCTCGCCCTCCCCCGTCGCGGACCGGTCCCGCAACAACGCCGACCAACGTGGAGCCCACCACGTCCAGCGGCCAAGCAGGTGAATGAAGGCCGGCACCAACACCATTCGCACCAAGGTGGCGTCGACGAGCACACCGAGCGTGAGGCCCAGACCCAGCATTCGCATGAACGACACGTGCGCGGGGATCAACGCGGCGAAGGAAATCGACATCACCACCGCGGCGGTGGTGACCACCCGGCCGATGCCGGCGATGCCCAGCGCGGTGCTCTCGTCGGTGGCCGCGCGCGCCTCCGCGTCGGTCGGCGTCTTCTCCCGACCGGCTTGCGAGGCCAGCCAGTACTCGTGGATGCGCGAGACCAGGAACACCTCGTAGTCCATGGCAAGCCCAAAAGCGATGCAGAACAACAACACTGGGATGTTGGCGTTCAGTGTTCCGTTGGGCGTGGTACCCAGCGCACCCAGGTTGCCGTCCTGGAAGATCCACACCATCGCCCCGAATGCCGCCGTCAGTGACAGCACGTTGCACACCAGCGCCTGCAGCGGCAGCACCGCGCTGCCGGTGAGCAAGAACAGCAGCGCGAAGGTGATCAGGGCGATCAGGCCGAACACGAGCGGCAGTCGCGTGGTGATCGCATCGACGCTGTCGCGGTTGATCTGGGCCAGGCCGGTCATCTGCACCGACCGTCCCGCCGGCCCGCCGACCTGATGCAGTCGATCCAGCTGGGTGTTCGAGGCCGGCGAATACAGCGGCGCCGTGCTGTCCACGGTGAGGAACGCGCCGCCGTTGGCCATGCCGGTGGCCGCTGCGGGCGGCCCCACCCGGTTTCCGGCCACGAACGTCCCGGTCGGTGCGCTGACCCCGGAGACGTCGGGCACCCGGGACAGCTCGGCGGCGTAGCGCTGCAGGTCACCGGGGGTCACGCCGTGGGCGTCGGGGACGACGACCGACACCGCGTTCCCCAACCCGCTGGCGAAATCGGTGTCCAGCATGTCGGCCACCTGGCGCGCCGACGCCGATCGAGGAAGCACGCGCTCGTCGGGAAAGCCCCACTTCACGCCCAGAAACGGCACCCCCAGCAACAACAGCAGCGCGACGACGCTCAGGCCGGTCGGCAGGGCGCGGCGCAGCACGAACTTGGTCGAGCGGTACCAGAACTGCGCCACGAGCGGCTGGTGCGCGTGATCGCGGAACGGCCGCTGCCCGTGCAGGATGCGGTGCAGCACTCGGCGGGCGTCCATCGTGTCCAAACGCGGCCCCAGCAGCACGATTGCGGCCGGGGTGACGACCACGGTCGCAATCGCGACGATGGCCGCGGTGGCCACGATGGTGTAGGCGGACGACTTCAGAAAATTCGTCGGGAACAGCGCCATCACCGCCATCGACAACCCGACCGTGGTGGCAGAGAACAACACCGTCCTGCCCGCGGTGGCCATGGTCCGCATCAGTGCCTGGTTTCGGGCCATCTGCCGCATCAGCTCCTGGTTGCGGTTGCGGTCCTCGGTGCGGGCCAGTTCCTCGCGGTAGCGGGTGATGATCAGCAGGTTGTAGTCGATCGCCAGGGCGAGGCCCATCGCGATGCTGAGGTCCAGGGCGTACGTCGACACGTCGGTGGCGAAACTGATCAGCCGCAACACCGACATGGTGCACACGATGGCCAATGCGCCCAAGACGATCGGCATTACCGCGGCCACCAAACCACCGAGCACCCACACCAGCACCGCGAAGCTCAGCGGAATCGCGATCGACTCCATCAGCAGCAGGTCACGCTGGTTCTGGTCGTTGATCTGCGCATACGCCACCGCCATCCCGCCGGCGCGCACGGTGACGCCGTCGCGGTCATGCACCAGGTCCTTGGTCAGCGTGCTGGCGTATCGCTGCGCGTCGTTCTCCCCGCCCTTCAGGCCGGCCACGATCATTCCGGACTTGTCGTCCTTGCTGATCAGCTGGGCGGCGGCCGCCGGCGGCGACGTCCACGCCGACGACACGTTCAGCACCCACGGCGAACGTTTCAGCTGGTCGACGATCTCGGTGCCGACCCGGTGGGCCTGCTCGCCGCGGGCGCCCGTCGGGGCGGTGACGACGATCAGCATCTGCTGATCCGTCTGGTTGAACTTGTCCCGAAGGGTGCCGGTCGCCCGCGATGACTCCGACGTCGGGTCCTGAAAACCACCGCCGGAAAGGCCGTTGACCACCGGAAGCCCGAAGATCGCGGCGCCCAAAAACACCAGCACCGCGATCGCGATGAGGCGGCGCGGCGCAGCGATGGCAAGCCGGGTGATTACTTGCAGCATGGCCTACCGCCTACCCGAAACCGCGCCATTTGATCCGTCCGGTATTGAATTGCTCACATCAGCGCCTATTCGTGGCGCGCGCTCCCGATGTTCGGATCGAGGTTTGACGCTCGGGCACTCGGGTATCGAACGTAGAAGCGCACTCGGTACTTGCGCGCAGTGCCGGTTTGCCTGGGCTACAACCAGATTGGATGCGCAATGGACGACACGGACGACGGCACGAATATCCGGCATCCCACCGAAGACGACTGGCAGGCGGTTTTTGAGAACCAGGCCCGGACATTCGGCGACCCCGTGGGGCCCGAAGACTTCGAGGCGTGGAAACGCCGAGTCAGCCTCGAGGACATTCTCATTGCCGAGGACGTCTCCGATCCGGACCATCCCAATCTGGTGGGAACGTCCATCATCTACCGTTCGCGGCTCACCGTGCCGGGTGGTGAAAATCTGCGGGCCGCGTGGCTGACGATGATCGCCGTCGCGTCAACGCATCAGGGCGAGGGACTTTGGGCGCAGCTCAGCGCCAAGGGACTTGGAATACTGCTGGACCGCGGCTATCCGATCGTGTGTGGCGTTCCGACGCAGACCGCGATGTACGACGGCTTCGGTGCCGGCGTCTCGAGCTACAGCCACACCTATGCGATCGACCGCCGCTTCGCGAAGTTGCGCGACAAGCCCAGCCGGATTCGGGCGCGCGAGGTCAACGCAGCCGAGGCACGACGGCATCTGCCCGGGCTCTACGAACGATGGTGTGCCGCAACCAATGGCGCGATATCCCGGGACGACGCGTGGTGGGCGGACTCGCTGGACGACCGACCGACCCAGCGCGGCAACGGATCTGCGCTGCATTACACGATCCACCCCGACGGCTTCTTGACCTACCGGGTCGTCGGCTCGCACCAGCACGCGTTCCGCCCGCCGCTGGGCACCGTGGTCGTCGAGGACTTCTGCCCCATCACCGATGAAGCGCACACCGAGCTGTTGCAGACTCTCCTGGTCTTGGAGATGTTCTATCGCATCGAGATCGACGTGCCCCCCGACGATCCGCTGCCGCTCAAACTCGTCGACCAGCGCGCCGCCGAAACCAAGGGCGTGAGCGACTTCCTATGGGTGCGCATCAACGACGTCCCCGAAGCGCTCGGGGCCCGAACCTACGGCGCCGACGCTGACATCGTGCTGGAAGTCACAGACCCGCTCGAGCTGGCGGGCGGGCGCTTCCAGCTACAGATCCGCGGCGGCGCCGGGAAGTGCACGCCCCACGACGGGTCCCCCCACATCGAGATCGGGCTGGCCGACTTGGCCACCATCTACATGGGGGCTCATCGGGCTTCCCAACTGGCCCGCGCCAACCGCATCACCGAAGTTCGCCAGGGAGCGCTGGGCGAGCTTGACGCGGCCTTCAGCACCGACCGGGCACCGTACACCGGCACGGTGTTGTAGACGTAATTCGTTACACGACAGTGTCTTTCACCACAACAGGGGATTTGGCGGCGACAAGTCGACGGCGGCCGGGGCCACGGCTGGCGAGCGCGAGCCCGGACGTTTCCCGGCTTGCCCACCCCCGGGCAGCTATCCTGGAACGAGGTCGGGATTTCACTCCGTGGCGCAACGCCTGTTATTGTCGCCTACGCGGTCTCGGCCGACCACATGCGCCGTTAGCTCAGTTGGTAGAGCAGCTGACTCTTAATCAGCGGGTCCGGGGTTCGAAACCCTGACGGCGCACCAGCCCACCACATATTGGGGGCTTCTTTACCTCTATCGGGGCTGGCCCGTTGGGTAACAATCTCCGAGAAATCCTTTTCCCAGCTCCCCTGCGAGCCCTACCATCTCTGCGACGGGGTTTTTCAGAGGGGACTTGTGAAAACTGAGTTGAAGTGGGTCGAACCCTACGACGGCCACTTCCATGCCAACATCGACGACCGCAGCGAATATCGAGTCCATGCGGTCTCGACCGGCGGCTTCCGCGCCGAGCGCGTCGACGACGGCTTTGTGCACCACGACCTGGGCCGGGCCATCACCGCCGCCGAGGCGCAGGCGATCTGCCAGGACTTGCACACCCGGACCCTGCGGCGCGCCGCATGGGAGGCCTACATGGCCGAGAACGACCCGCCAGGCTGGGAGTAGGCCGAACCACCGTCGCCACGGCGACGCCGGGCCCCTACCCGTTTGCCGTCGTATCGCATCGCAAAAGCCCCTCCTGCAGGTAATTTCTTGCTGGCACCGATTGGCGCCAGAAGCGCCGATAGGCCCCCTTGAGACACGCTGCGCCGAAGGAGCTGCAATGGGGTTCATCCGGCCCAACCTGCCCGTCGTCGACATGACCGAGTGGAGCGCCCGCCCGCGCGCCGAGCGGATTGTGCCGATGGCGCGCCACATCGCCGAGCACGGCTTCGGCACCCCACTGGTGATGCATGTGATGTACGGCGTGAAGATCGCGCTGTACATCCTCGGCGCATGGCTGTTCGCCTGGTCGACGTCCGGCATCGGCGGCTTCACACAGGTCGGCGCGTGGTGGTCGGAGCCGATCGTGTTTCAGAAGGCCGTGCTCTACACGATGCTGTTCGAAGTCATCGGCCTCGGTTGCTGCTTCGGCCCGTTGGCCGGGCGCTACTTCCCCCCGATGGGGTCGATCCTGTACTGGCTGCGGCCCGGCACTATCCGGTTGCCGCCCTGGCCGACGCGGGTGCCGTTGACCAACGGCAGCAACCGGACTCCGTTGGACGCGTTGCTGTACGGCATGCTGCTGGTGCTGCTCGTGTCCGCGCTGCTGGCCGACGGCAGCGGGCCAATTCCCGCTCTGCACACGGAGATCGGCGTGCTGCCGGGGTGGCGGACCGTTGCGATTCTGGCGGTGCTGGCCGTGCTCAGCCTGCGCGACAAGGTGATCTTTCTGGCCGCGCGGGGCGAGGTCTACGCGCCGCTGGCGCTGACGTTTCTGTTCGCCGGGTCCGACATCGTCGTCGGCGCCAAGGTCGTGTTCATGGTCATCTGGCTGGGCGCGGCGACCTCGAAGCTGAACAAGCACTTCCCGTTCGTGATCTCGACCATGCTGGCGAACAATCCGTTCATCCCCTCGGGCCCGCTCAAGCGGTCGATGTTCAAGCACCATCCGGACGACCTGCGGCCCAGCGCATTGGCGGGCTTCATCGCGCACTTCTCGACCGCGGTGGAGGGTCTGGTACCGCTGGTGCTGCTCTTCTCACACGGCGGGTGGCCGACGACGCTGGCAGCCTTCGTGATGATCGTGTTCCACCTCAACATCCTGCTGGCCTTCCCGATGGGCGTCCCGCTGGAGTGGAACGTGTTCATGATCTTCGGGGTGCTGTGGCTGTTCGTCGCGCACGCGCCCCTGGGGCTGTCGGACATCGCCCACCCGCTGCCGATCGCCGTCCTGTTCGCGGTCATCGCCGGCACCGTCGCCCTCGGCAACCTCTACCCGCGCAAGGTCTCGTTCCTGCCCGGCATGCGGTACTACGCCGGCAACTGGGACACCACACTGTGGTGCGTGCGGCCGTCGGCCGACGAGAAGTTCCGCGTCGGCTCCCGCGCCCTGGGCCCGATGCAGCACCTGCAGCTCGAGCGGTTGTACGGCAGCAAAGAGGAGACCCTGATCCCGCTGCACCTCGCCCTGGCGTTCCGCGGCATGAACACGCACGGACGCGCGCTGCTCACCCTGGCGCACCGGGCCATGGCCGACTACGACGAGGACGATTACAACCTGTGTGAGGGCGAGGTCCTGTGCTCAATGGTTCTCGGCTGGAACTTCGGCGACGGGCACATGCACAACGAGTGCCTGATCGAGGCGCTGCAGCAGCGGTGCGGGTTCGAGCCGGGCGAGGTGCGGGTCGTCATCCTGGACGCCCAGCCCATCCACCACCAGCGGCAGGAATACCGCCTGGTCGACGCGGCGACGGGCGAATTCGAGCGCGGCTACTGCCACGTCAACGACATGGCCACCAATCAGCCCTGGGCCGACGACATTCCGGTGTACGTTCAGGCCGGCCGCGTCACCGATTCCTGACACGGCGCACAACCACCACCACGACGATGGCCCCGACCCCGGCCAGCGACGCCAGCACCGCCGGCTTCTGCACGAATCCGATCACCCGGATCTTGAGGTCGTCGGCGAGCCGCCGAGGATTGGCCCGCTCGGCAAGCGAGTCGACGGTGGCCGCCAGCTGGTCACGGGCGACGTCGATGTCCTGCTTGATGGCTTCGGGATCCCGGTCCGCCACTGTGTCCTCCAAGTCGCCCACTATCCGGCACATGCACCTGCCCGAACTACCCTAGATCAGCTGGCGGTAACCCCAACGCTCCGGTGAACAGAAAGGGACCCACCTTGACCGAGACCACGCGGCTTGCACCGGGCGACAAAGCGCCCCCCTTCAGCCTGCCCGACGCCGACGGCAACAAGGTATCCCTGGCCGACTACAAGGGGCGTCGCGTCGTCGTGTACTTCTACCCGGCCGCGTCGACGCCCGGCTGCACCAAGCAGGCGTGCGACTTTCGGGACAGTCTGGCCGAGCTCAACGGGGCCGGCCTCGCGGTCATCGGGATCTCCCCCGACCAGCCGGAGAAGCTCGCCAAGTTCCGCGACGCCGAGAAACTGACGTTCCCGCTGCTGTCCGACCCCGAGCGCAAGGTCCTGACCAACTATGGCGCGTACGGCGAAAAGCAGATGTACGGCAAGACGGTCACCGGCGTCATCCGTTCGACGTTCGTGGTCGACGAGAAGGGCAAGATCGCCGTCGCGCAGTACAACGTCAAGGCCACCGGCCACGTCGCCAAGCTGCGGCGAGAATTGTCGATCTAACCGCTCCACGTTCTCCCTTGTGCAAATAACAACTGTGTAATTATCTTGGGTAGCACTTACCCATTGCTCACGGGCGGGTCTGCTACAGCCCTCGGCTGAACACCCCAGCGAGCCAACTCGGCAGCGCGCAGCGATAACGAACCACCAATTTCGTTGTCGTTATGGCTGAAAGGCGTTGTGCTACATGCCCAAACATCACTACCCAGGGCGGTGCTAGAGCCGGCCGTCGAACAAATCTGTGACGAGGCCTTTCCGCTCGCCGAAGTCAGGCCAGGCCGAGCTCAGCGCCGCGAGTACTTGCTGATCAGGTTTTGTTTGTACAACTTTCCGGCGTCGCTGCGTGGCAACCGCGGTTCGAAGTACAGCGATCGCGGGCACTTGTAGTGAGCTAGCCGATTTCGCAGCCACCCCACCAACTCGTCGGCGAGCTGCGGCGTGGCCTGCGCCGGATCGACTAGTTGAACTACCGCCGTGACTGACTGCCCCATCACCTCGTCCGATACGCCGAACACCGCGGCGTCGACCACCAGCGGATGGCACACCAGGGCATCCTCGGTCTCCTGCGGATAGATGTTGACGCCTCCCGAGATGATCATGTGATGACGACGGTCAGTGAGGTACAGGTAGCCGTCGTCGTCCAGGTAGCCGACGTCGCCGACGGTCGCCCAGCCTTTTGAATTGCGTGCCGCAGCGGTCTTTTCTGCATCGTTGAGGTATTCGAATGGATAGCCGCCTTCGTAATAGATGTCGCCGACCTGTCCCGCTGCGAGCTCGTTGCCGTCCTCGTCGAGGATGTGCGGCACTCCCAGCATTGGCTTGCCCACCGAACCCGGGTGGCGCAGCCAGTCTTCGGCGCGGATGAATGAGATACCCGCGCCTTCTGAGGAGCCGTAGTACTCATCGACGATCGGACCCCACCACTCGATCATCTGCCGCTTGATCTCGGGTGGACACGGCGCGGCGGCATGAACCACACGCTCAAGCGTCGACAGGTCGAACCGCATTCGCGTCGCCTTGGGAAGCCGGAGCATCCTGACGAACATCGTCGGGACGAACTGCGCATGGGTGATGCCGTACCGCTCGATGCAGTCCAGCGCGCCCTCGGCATCGAACGCTTCCATCATGACGGTGGTGGCGCCAACGGCCTGGGCAGCCATCGTCCACATCGCCGGTGCGGTGTGATACGTCGGCGCTGGACTCATGTACACGGAATCGCTTGTCACACCGAGTGCTTCGAAGACGGGCGTCGACAAACTCGTTCGAACAGAGCTGGCGGCCTCCAATGCGCGGCGAATCCCCTTCGGACGTCCGGTACTTCCGGCCGAGTACTGGAGAAGCCGCCCGTCGCATTCACCCGCAAGGGATGTCGCTGGCATGGCGGCCACGCAGTCCGGATAGCGTCGCCACCCTTCAAGTTCACCGTCGGCGATAAGCGCCACGGATGGCAATCCACGCGGGAGTGATTCCGACAGCTGTTGGCACACAGCGCGCATCGCCACTGACGAAATGATCGCCTTCGCTCCGCTGTCACCCACAATGTAGGAGATTTCGGCGGCGCTCAGTTGCGTATTGATCAACGTGTAGTACAGACCGCTTCTCCTCGCAGCCCACATCACCGCATGGATGTGCTCGTTGTTCTCCATCGCGACGGCAATCGTGTCTCCCGCCGCAAGACCTTGCCGGCGCAAATAATGGGCCAGCCGATTCGCGCTGGCCTCGAGTTCGTCGAAACTCACCGTCACCCCAGAAGGGTGAAGTATTACAGCGGGTTTCGTCGACGCGGCGTGATCGCGGAGGTCCATCCGTGCGTCATTCACCCGGTCTGCCAGGGCGAGTCCCAGCGATCTATCGTCGCCACCTCGGATAGCGGCTTGCGGCGCACGGCGTGGTGCCGGCCGCGCGGCCAGCCCACCGTCAGCAGGGTCGCGATCTTCCAGTCGTCAGGAATTCCGACCATCGACCGCAGCTCGTTCTCGCAGGACCCGTGCCACAGGGTGATCGCCGCGCCAAGTCCTTGCGCGCGGGCGGCCAGAAGGAAGTTCTGCACCGCCGGAAAGATCGAGCCGCCCTGCTGTAGTTCGGTGGTGCCTCGTTGCGGCTGGACGCAGAACAGCACCAGGACGGGCGCCGCGCCACCAACTCTCATGTGTTCGGCCATTGTTCGCAGTACGCGCGATTTGGGGTCGTCAGTGTCGTTGTCAGGCAGCGAGATCGAGTAGAACTCGGTCATCACGTCCCATGTCTTGTGGGCCGCGGCCGTGATCACGTCGCGCAAGTTCGCCGATCGCAGGACCACGAACTTCCATGGCTGCTGATTGCCTCCGGACGGAGCCCAGCTCGCCGCACGGAGACATGTGTCGATGAGCTCGTCGGAGACGGGTTCGTCGCGATACCGCCGCACGCTGGACGCGGTGTGCATGACCTCCCACAGGTCGGCCGATGTCCGGGGGACAGCTTGCTCGCTCATGACTTCGCCGTCGCGGGCAGCACGCCCTGCCAAGTCCCGCCGCGGACCGGGCCGGTGATAAGCGGTAGATCCAGCGTCGACAGGAGACCCGGTGGCGCTGCGATGACTGCCGGAATCGCATTGAGTTCCCGCATCACAGTCGCATACGTCAGCCCCCGCATATTGTTTCCCCGTCCGTGCATTTCAACGTCAACCGTGTATGTGGGTAGGCCGTCGACAATTACGCGGTAACCACCGTGCGGCGACGGATGCCGCGGCCACTCCGGAGCCGACCCTTCGCCCATGCGGGTGATGTGCTCTAGCACCACCCGCTCCTCATCGTCGACCGTTCCTGCGAGCTTGAATCGCATCCCGCCCATCGTGCCTGGCTCGACCCATCCCGACGCCACTTCGTACCGCTCTGTCGCCAGCCACTTTTCGATGGTGGTGTCGACGCGGTCGAGCGGCAAGCCGACGCCGTCGGCTACCAGATGTACGATCGGCGCCCACAACGCGGCGAGGCGCGCGGTGTCGAACAACGGCGCCGGATGGTCTGGCGGGTGGCCGAATCCCATGAAGTCGAACATGATGTCGGGTTGGTTGATGGGGCCGTAATCGAGTATCTCGAGCATGGTGATGGTGTCGACTCGGCTGCTGAATCCCGTCATCGTCAACGCGATAACATCGTTGGCCCAGCCGGGATCAACGCCACTGTTGAAGAAACTCGTGCCGCCCTCCTCGCACGCCGCCGAAATGAGATCGACGGTCTGCTTGTCGGCGGCGGGTGGATAACACATCGGCACCAGCGACGTACATACGACGTTCTTCCCTGCGCGCAGGCAGCGGGCGATGTCCTGCGCAGCCTCGTGATACCGGTAGTCCCCAGACGCAAAGTAGGCGACCACGTCGGCGTCGAGAGCCAGTGCGGCATCGACCTCACGGGTGGCGATGACGCCGGTCACCGGCATTCCGCACAGATCGCCCGCATCCTTGCCCTCTTTGGCCTTGGCGTGCACGACGACGCCCACGAGGTCCAACCCCGGATGGGCGATCAGCGCGCGCAAAGCGCCTACCCCGACTTGACCGGGACCCCAGAGAATCACCCGCGGTCTACGTTGGCAGTCCGTCATCCACGCCCTTCCCGATTGACCCACCCTGATCTGTGAGAACATACCTTCTCAGATATTGATAACACCATTGCCGCATCAGAAGAACCTTGGAGGAGACAATGAGCGATTACGAGTTCTTGAAGTGGGAGACGTTCGACGACGGCCAGATCGTCCGAATCTCGTTGAACCGACCGGAGCAACGCAACGCGCAAAACCGCGGCATGTTGGTCGAACTCGACGATGCCTTCACCCGCGCTGAGGCCGACGACACCGTCCGCGTCGTCATCCTCGCCGGCGAGGGTCCCATGTTCTCCTCTGGCCATGACATCGGCTCCAAGCAGGCCCGCGCCGAGTTCACCCCCGGACCGGGCCAGCACCCGACAGCGGCCATCAACGGCGGGACCCGCGAGGGCGCGGAGAAGATCATGCTGCAGGAGTGGCACTACTTCTTCCAGAACAACCTGCGCTGGCGAAACCTGCGCAAGATCACGATCGCGCAGGTCCACGGAGATGTGTTCTCTGCAGGCCTGATGCTGATCTGGGCATGCGACTTGATCGTGGGAAGTGAAGAGGTGCGCTTCGCCGACGTCGTCGGCACCCGGCTCGGAATGTGTGGCATGGAGTACTTCGGGCACCCATGGGAGTTCGGCCCCCGTCGCACCAAGGAACTGATGCTGACCGGCGATGCGATCGACATCGAGGAGGCTTACCGACTCGGCATGGTCAGCAAGATCTTCAAAAGAGAGGAGTTATCCGACCGCACACTCGAAATGGCGCGGCGCATCGCCACGGTGCCGACGATGGCCGCTCTGCTCATCAAGGAGTCGGTCAACCAGTCCGTGGACAACATGGGTTTCTACAACGCCCTGCAGTCCTGCTTCACCCTGCACCAGCTGAACCACTCACACTGGGTCGGCGTACGGGATGACAAGCGTGCCACCGCCGGCGAGGAGCAGGGAGTGCCGAATTGGCGAGCCGCTCCCCCGATAGTCCTTTCGGTCAAAGACCGAGTGCGTGCCGAGGCGCAATAGCCGTTCAATTCGCCACGGCTCCGTAGCGCGCGTCCGCGAGGCGGTCGAGGGCAACGGCCGATTCGCCATACACCATCGCCCACCCCCGGACCCGGCGGTAGTACAGCTGGATGTCACCTTCCATGGAGAATCCGTAGCCACCATGGATATGCAGGCTGCGCTGTGTCGCGTCGCGCGCCGTCTCGTATGCGAACGCAAATGCCATGGCTGCCAACTCAGTGACGCGCTGGGGCTCGTCGGCGAACGCGCACGCCGCCTCGAACGCCAGCAACAGCGCGCCGTCGGCCGCAGTGGCGCTGTCCGCCAACGGATGAGACACCGCCTGAAAAGATCCGATCGGGTTCCCGAACGCATGTCGTTGCTTGGCGTAGTCCACACCCAGTTCGACGGCCTTCTTCGCCGCGCCCGCGAGAGCCGAAGCGGTCAGCGTGAGCCACAGATCCAGTGCATCGGAGAACATCCGCCTCGCATCGTCTCCCTCGGCAAGAACCACGACGTCGTCGTCGACCGTGATGTCGGCCAGCGGAAGCGACCCGAGATTCTGCACAAGGCGACGGTTCTCGCCGAGCGGCACCGCGATCAGCCGCTCGCCCAACAGCGCCACCACCGCATCCGCCACGGCCCCGGCGGGTACGAGCCCGAGTACGCGGTCACGCGCGACGCGCGGCGCAAAGCTGACGAGCTTGTAACCCGCCATCGCATCGGCCAGCAGACCCGCGCCGGTGTTACCAGACCCGGCGAGCAGCCTGGCTGCGACTTGGGCCTCGATGACGGGGGCGGAGGCGACCGCCCGACCGTACTGCTCAGCGATCAAGGCCAATTCGAGCTCGGTTGCACCCCATCCGTCGGCGGCTTCGCCGACGGCCATCTGCACCACACCGGTCTCCAGCAGTGCCTTCCACAGCCGGGAATCGAAACCCAAGGGCTCCGCGGCCCGCACCCGCTCAGACGTCGACTCGCGCGCATACATCGCGGCAAAGGAGTCGACGAGCTGACCCTGTTCGCCCGAAAGGCTCAAGTCCACACTCAGGTCCTATCACATGCGGATATGGTTACTCTCACAAATGAGAGTAGCATTATCGCGCATGCCGCCCCCGGCCCCGCTGTGAGACAGATTGGTTCTGATCCATGCACTTTCAGCTCGACGCCAACACCGCGGCATACCGCGACGGAGTACGCGGCTACCTTGCGAAAGTGATCACGTCCGAGTCCGAGGAGCGGATCTACCGCAGCGGCGTTTCCCACGACGACGATTTCGCCAAGGGGCTGGTGGACGAAGGTTATTTCGCCCCGAGCTGGCCTACCGAATTCGGCGGCCAGAACCGCGATGCATGGGACGAGCAGGTCCTTCGAGAGGAACTCATGCGAGCGGAAGCGCCCATGTACCTGTCGGAGACCACTCGAATGGTGGCGTCGATCATCCGAGCCGTTGGCACGCCGAAGATGAAGGACCGCATTCTCGGCGGTGCGATGAAAGGCGATATCACCATCGCACTGGGGTTCACCGAACCCGAATGCGGCTCGGATGTCGCGGCGGCGACCACAAGGGCCGTGCGCGAGGGCGACGAATGGGTTATCAACGGCTCCAAAATGTTCACCACAAACGGTCACATCGCCGATTACGTGTTCCTGCTGGCACGCACGAGTCCCGACAAGCCCAAGCACAAGGGACTCACCATGTTCCTCGTCCCGCTCGATTCCGAGGGATTCGAAGCCCAGGCCGTATGGACGCTCTCTGGCGAACGCACCAACATCACGTTCTACAGCGACGTCCGCGTTTCAGACGAGTGGCGCGTCGGCGATGTCGACGCCGGCTGGCAGGTGATGGGGTTGTCGCTGCAAGACGAACACGCATCCGGATGGGGGCCGCATATTTCTCGGCTGCTGCAGCACGTCGAGCATTGGGCCGCGACCACTGAAGCCGACGACGGTTCGCTTCAGCTCGCCAACACAGACGTTCGGCGGCGAATCGCCAGGGTGGCAATGGAAGACGAGGTTTCGAGGCTGCTCCTGCATCGCTGCGTCTGGATGACCGAGACCGGCCAGAACCCGGTAGCGGAGGGACCGATGTCGAAGGTTTTCAGCACCGAAGCACTCGTGCGGGCCAGCCAGGACGTCATGGAACTGGTAGGGCCGGACGCGGCGCGAAGCTACTTCGAGCCGACGGCCCGGGAGCAAGGCCGCTTCGAATATCTCATGCGGTTCGCGTTGGGCACCACGATCTACGCGGGCACAAGCGAAGTTCAGCGCTCCATAATCGCCCAGCGCGGGCTGGGGCTACCCCGTTAGCTTGCGAGGCTTGCGAGCAGTGGTTCGCTTCGCCGGAGTCTTGGCGGCCACCGCCTTGGGCTTGGCCTTGGCCGAATCCACCGGCGGTGTGAGGGCTTGCTTGCACCAGGCCCATAACTGGTCCTCGGCAAGCTCTGCTCCCTTGACCCCCAGGTGGAACACCCCGATTTGGGCGAGGGCAATGAGCGTTGAGTTCAGCAGCGTCGTCAACTGCGCTGGTGTCAAATCTTTTCGAATCAACCCGGCACGCGAGCAGGCGGTGAGGATCTTGGTGAGCAGCTTCTGATGCGGCTCCCAGATCTTGGCGAAGTCGGCAGGCCGCTCAATCTCCAAGCTCAAGTTGTAGATCGTCATCACCCGTCCGCCGATCGCCTCGGATGACTCCGCCCGGGAGAGAAATCCCCGACAGAACGCCTCGAGTTGTTCCATCGGACCATCCGCCATTGCGACCTCGTGGCGGATCGCTTCGATGAACTGACTCGTGGCGTTCTCGTAAAGCGCGAGCAGAAGCTCTTCCTTGCCCGCGAAGTGTTGATAGAACGCGCGCAGGCTCAGGTTCGACCGGTCGATGAGAGTCTGGATGGTGAAATCGGCGCGTCCAGACTCCTCGACCAACTCCAGCGCAGTGGCAAGGAATCTCGAGCTGCGTGCCAGCGCACGGGCCCGCGCGGCGGAAAGACGCCGCTCTATCGTTCGTTCCTGCCAGCTCGTCGGCATCTCGTCGAGGTCGGCGTCAACGATCTCGAGGCTGGCTTCGCTGTCCTGTCCGGGGCGCTTCTTCGCAGTCATGATTGCTTGAGAATACGCGTTACCAGGCGGATTCGCCCAATCAACCTACACCGGTATGTTGGCTGGCCTCCCGAAGCGTGCCGGTGCGGGGCTGGCGAACGCACGGCCATGCGATATTGTGGAAACGGTTATTCTCGTCTGCGGGAATCAGGGTTTCGGAGTTGAAGTCCCTCCCCTCGAAGGAGTCAGCGTTGAGCACAGACATCCGAATCGTCTCGCCGGACGACCATTTGGTAGAGCCTGCCGACCTGTGGACCAGCCGGCTGCCCGAGCGATATCGCGACATCGGACCGCGGATCGTTCGCACCCGCGGGCGGATGGATCCGTCCGTCACTTCCGATGTCGCTTTCGTCGAGGACGACGAAGGCCGCGACGCGGACATCTGGCACTACGAGGATGCGGTCATCCCGATCCCGCTCATCAGCGCGGCGGCCGGCTACGAGTTGGACGAGCTCACCACCGACCCGATCACCTACGACGAGATGCGCCCGGGTTGCTTTCGCCCGGCAGACCGGCTCGCCGACATGGACATCGCGGGCATCGAGGCTTCGGCATGCTTCCCCAACACGCTTGTCCGCTTCTGTGGCCAACGCTTCCTGTATGGCAGGGACAAGGAGCTCGCCAAGCTGTGTGTGGAGGCCTACAACGACTTCCAGATCGATGAGTGGGGCGGCAGCTCGAACGGTCGGCTGATCCCGCTTGGCATCATCCCGCTGTGGGATGTCGAGCTCGCGGCGAAGGAGGTCGACAGGGTCGCCGCCCGTGGCATGCACGCGATCTGCTTCTCCGAGCTGCCTTCACGTCTGGATCTGCCGTCCATTCACAGCGGCTATTGGGACCCGTTTTTCGCGGCGTGCGAGCGAAACCAGGTCGGCATCATGCTGCACATCGGATCGAGTTCATCGCTCACGAAGTCCTCGCCCGACTCTCCGCATGTCGTCACCAGCGCGCTGATGGCGGTCAACTGCACCATCGCGATGGTGGACTGGTTGTTCTCCGGCAAGCTCAGGCAATTCCCGAATCTCAAGCTGGCGTTCGCCGAGGCCCAAGCAGGCTGGATCCCCTACTACCTGCAGCGCGTCGACGAAGTCTGGGAGGACCGGCGGGCGTGGGGCGGAATCCACCCGCTGCTGACCGAACCACCGAGCACCCAAGTGCCCGGCCGCGTGTGGTTCTCCACGTTCGGCGATCCGGTCGCCTTCCGCATCCTCGACCTCGTCGGCGAGGACCAGCTCATGTTCGAGACCGACTACCCGCACAACGACACCAACTGGCCGCACAGCATGGAGGTCGCCAATAAGGCGACGGAGGGCCTGGACGAGGAGACCAAGCGCAAGGTGCTGTCGACCAACGCAAAGACGTTCTTCGGTGTGGCGTAGCGTTCTGGAGTCGTTGCGCTACAGCGCCTTCCACTCCGGTTTACGCTTCTCGAGAAAGGCGCGCGGGCCCTCGATGGCGTCCTTGGTCAGCGCCACCTTCATCCGGTAGTTCTCGGCGAGCAGTTCGGCTTCGTAGATGGGCAGTGTCAGCCCCTTGCGAACGGCCATGCGCGAACCGCGCACCGCCAGTGGCGCATTCGCATTCACGATCTCGGCGATCTCCCACGCCCGATCCATGAGCGTGTCGTGGTCCACCACTTCAGTGAAGACTCCCAAGTCGTATGCCCGCTGGGCGTCGAGTCGCTCGTGCTTGCCCATCAAGATCAGCCGCATCGCCACCGGCAGCGGCAGGATCCGGGCGAGCCGGACCCCTTCGCGTCCGGAGCTCACGCCGATGCTGACATGGGGATCCATCAACGTAGCGCGCTCGGACGCGATCGTGATGTCGGCGGTGGTAACCAAGTCCATTCCGGCGCCACAGGCGATCCCGTTCACCGCACAGATGATCGGCTTGGTCATCTGAAGCCAGGGCGGCGTCGCCTCCTGCGGCGCATCCCACTGCCGCATCGAGCTGAGTATGGGCTCCCCCTGGTTATCGATGCCAGCCGCGTTCTCCATGTCGTGGTCGGCAGCCTTGTTGACGTCAGCCCCGACGCACAGCGCGCGTCCGGCGCCGGTAATGATTACCGTCCAGATCTCCTGGGAGCGTTCGATTTCGGCGTACACCTGGGCGAGCTCCGCGATCATCTCGTCATTGATCGCGTTGAGTACCTCGGGTCGGTTCAGCGTCACGCACGCCGTGTGGCCGCGCATCTCGAATTCGAGGGTGTCGTACTCCGTCACCTGCTGTGGCTCTCTTTCTCCAAAGCCGTTGCGGCGCTGGGACGAAATCCGAAGATCTCGTTGAATCTCTCACAGTAGCTCGGCCATACATCCGGATTCAGCAAGCGGGGCGGCATCCGGCCGCCGAAGATCACCTGCCATTGGGTCGCGGTGGCGACGGCGAGGTCGCGGGCGGCTTCCACGGTGATGCCCGCGACGTGGGGCGTTGCGACCACGTTGTCGAGTGCAAGCAACGGATTTTCGGGCCGCGGCGGCTCTTCGTGGAACACATCAAGGCCCGCTCCGGCGATGTCGCGGGCGACCAGCGCGTCGTAGAGCGCGGCTTCGTCGTGGACGGGACCGCGGGCGGTGGTGATGAAGAACGCCGACGGCTTCATCGCGGTGAATTGTGCGGAACCGAATAGGTCGCGTGTCTCGGCCGTTAGTGGGCAGGTGACCTGAATGAAATCCGACCGCTCGACCAGCTCGCCGAGCTCGACTAGGCTCACACCGCGCTGGGCAGCGCTTGCTTCGTCGACATACGGATCGTGGGCCAGGATTTCCATCCCGAACGGCGCGCACAACTGCACAAGGCGCCTGCCGATGGCGCCGAGACCGACCACCCCCAGCGTTTTGCCGAGCAACTGACTCCCCCGCAAGGCCAGGCGGTCGCCGAGCGGTCCGCTGCGTAGCGCACGGTCGGCGATTGTAATCTTTTTGGCAAGATCGAGCATGAAGCCCAACGCGTGTTCGGCGACGGCCTCCGCGCCCGGACCGGAGTTGTTGCACACGGCGATTCCGGCCCGTGTGCACGCCTCGACGTCGATGACGTCATAGCCGGCACCCGCCGAACAGACGGCCAACAGCTGATCGCAGCGTTGGACCAGCGCAGGCCCCACCAACCACTGTTCGCCGTCGGGGAGCGACGCCACATCGGTGCGCGTGGCGACCTGGTATCCATGGGCAGATTCCATTACCGCCCAACCATCTTCAGCCGGAGCCGTCAGGTCGAGTTTGACGACGTCGATGTCGGCCGCCTCGAGAATGCCCCCCGCGACAGGGTCGGTCCATCGTTCGTAGACGAGCCTCGGGCTCGGGCTTTGGCTCATCGCTTGAGTTTGGGCTTCGCCTGTGCCGCCTTGAACATGTCGGCGAGTTCGGCGTTGACGTTCTTGTAGTCGTTGCGCGCGATCGAGCCGTCCCGGCCCGGGACTATGTCATATCCCAGGCGCAGGTCCTTGTTCTCCATGTGGAAGTACTCACGGCCGATCGGCAGTCGCCGGTCTTCGCGCGGCACCTCCATCCATGCGCGCAGGAAGCAGCGAGCCTTCTTCGGATCGTTGCTGCTGACGAAGTCGGAACGCGAATGGCACATCGCGAAGTTGTTGGCGACGGCCGCCTCGCCCGACTCGAGCCGGAACTCGACCTGCTGCTCGACGAGGATGGTTCGGAGCAACTCGATCGCCTCGGTCTGTTCGGGTGTGAACTCCCGGCCGAGGGTGCGCATCGCCGGCAGGATGCTGCTGTAGGTGAAGTTGATGCAGATCCTGCCATCGATCTGCGAGAACACCGGGACGTCGTACGGCGTCACGTCCGGCTGGTCATCGGGTTGCTCGCTGCGCCGGTGGTGCGGAAACCCCTGGTACAGCACGGGAAGCAGATCGGGCCGATCGTTGAGAATCCGATTGTGCGCCGCCGGCCCGCTCGCGAATTGGCTTTCGCCTCCGGTGGCCGCTGGGTAGACGCACAGCAGCGACAGGATGTCGGCGGCGTCGTTGTGCATGGCCAGCTCCGCGCGCGACTTGGTGCCACGTGCGGGCTGGACGCCGTTCGGCAGTATCTCCTCCTGGACCCGAACCATTCGGTGGCCGAACGAGTTGTTGGATACCAGGTAGCCGAGGTGGGTGCAGAACGCCCAGTAGATGCGCTCGAGCTCGTCGATCGAGTGTTGTTCGACCGGAAATCCGCGCACACACGCCAGGCCTTTACCGAACATCAGGCCCCGGTACAGCCTCGCCAGATCGTCGTCAAGATCGGGGTGGCGGGCATCCTCGGGGGTGATGTCGTCGCGGTCCTTGTTCGACGTCTTGGCCAGGATCGACTCCAGGGCAGCCACATTGCGAGCTGAAAGGTCGAAAGCGAAATCGTCCTTGCTCGAGAAATCGGCGCCGGTCCAGGCCATCGAATCGGCGACTTGCTCGGTGTAGATCGCGGTGGGCATCCGTCCTCCTGTTGTGGCGGCGAGGCTTTCGGCTATCCGGGTAGTCCGTCGGTACTACTTGTGCGGCGGCCGCCGAGCTCTCGCAATGCGTCTGCGCGGGCGATCGCCGCCTCGGTCATCATCCCGATGTCCGTACCTGCCGATATGAAACGCAGACCCAGATCTGTGAAGCGTTTCAGCAGGTCAACGGACTTAATGCCGGCTATTCCCAGCGCCACGCCGTGTGCACGACAAGCCGCCGCGACCGATTCTACTGCATGGCGGAAATGGTCATTCTCATACTCGCCGTGGATGCCCATTTCGGCGGTTAGATCGCTGGGGCCGAGAAGGATCATGTCGATACCCTCGACAGCCGCGATGGCGTCTGCGGCGTCGACCGCTTGCGGCGTCTCGATCATCACCGCGACCACCGTACGACGCTCGAGGACCGCGGTGAGTTCGGCCGGTGACCTTGGCTGGTAACCGCTGACCGCATTGGGCCCGGAAATGGAGCGGTGTCCGATCGGAGGGAACCGCGCGGCATCGACGACAGCTGCTGCTTCTTCTTTCGAATTCACGTGCGGCACAATGACTCCAGTTGCGCCGTTGTCGATGACACGAGCAATGACACTCGGCTCATGAGACGGCACGCGGACCAACGCCGAGATTCCTGCGCCCAATGCGCTCGCGCAAAGCATCGCCGCCGTCTCCAGCGACGTGGAAGTGTGCTCGAGGTCGACGTAGACCGCGTCGTATCCGCAGGCTGCTGCGATCGCGGGGACATCGGGAGTGCGAGCGCTCATCAGCGCCAGACACAGCACCAGCTCGTCGCCGCGCAATGCCTCGCGCAGTGGTTTACGCACACGCTCACGGTAGCCCACTGAGAACGTTCATTCCACCAAGTCGTTAACGGCATTATCAATGTGGTAACCATTACGTATGCCAGCGAACCGGGTGGCTATCGTGGGAGCAGGCCTGTCGGATTGTGGACGGGTGCCGGACAAGACCGCGCTGGCGCTGATGGCCCAGTCCGCACGCCGCGCCATTGCCGACGCCGGTCTGACGAAGGATGACGTCGACGGTTTCGGCGGTCACGGGACCCTGCTGCCACCCGTCGAGGTGAGCGAATACCTCGGCCTGCGACCGTCCTGGGTCGACGCGACCAACGTCGGCGGATCGTCCTGGGAGGTGATGGCGGGGCACGCCGCCGACGCCATCGCCGCCGGCGCGATCGACGTGGCACTGCTGACATACGGATCAACGGCACGCTCGGACGTCAAGCGCCGCGTGCGCGCATCGGCGGCGGCGATGAGCACCGGCGGCGCCATGCAGTACGAGGCGCCATACGGCGCGACCCTGATCGCAAAGTATGCGATGGTCGCCAGGCGTCACATGATCGAATACGCCACCACCGCAGAGCAATTGGCCGAAGTCGCGGTCGCGGCCCACGAGTGGGCGGCGATGAACGACAACGCATTCGAGCGAGACCGGATAACCGCCGCCGAGGTCGCCGCTGCACCGATGCTCGCTGATCCTTTCACCTCCAAGCACGTGTGCCTGCGCACCGACGGCGGCGGCGCGGTGGTGCTGGCCAGCGAGCGAGTGGCCAAGAATTGCGCCAAGGAGCCCATCTGGATTCTCGGTGCAGCCGACTCGACATCGCATGTCAGCATGAGCGAGTGGGCCGACTTCACCACGTCGGCCGCAGCGCTGTCTGGCCCCCGCGCGTTCGCGCAAGCCGGCGTCGCCCCAGCCGACATCGATGTGTGTCAGCTCTATGACTCGTTCACCTCCACCGTGTTGCTCACGGTGGAAGACTTAGGCTTCTGCGCCAAGGGCGAGGGCGGACCGTTCATCGCGTCGGGCGCGCTGCGTCCGGGTGGGGCGTTACCGACCAACACCGACGGCGGCGGTCTGGCCTCCTGCCATCCAGGGATGCGCGGCATGTTCCTCATGGTCGAGGCGACCCGGCAGCTTCGCGGCGAATGCGGGCCCAGACAGGTTGACGACGCGAGTCTGGCATGCGTACATGCGATGGGCGGGTTTTTCACGCACAGCGCCACGATGATCCTCGGGAGGCAGTGATGGACGTGCCGGTGGCCGCGAACCGGCCCACCATCGATTGCGACAGCGAATCGTGGTGGCAGTCCATCCAGGATCGCCGACTGATGATCAACACCTGTTCGGAGTGTGGCAAGAACTCGCTGTACGTACGTCCGTTCTGTCCGCACTGCTGGAGCGAGGACGTCGCCCCGGCACCGGCGTCCGGGCGGGCGCGGCTCTACACGTGGACCGTGGTGCACCAGAATGCGGCACCCTTCGATACGTGCACGCCGTATGTGGTGGCAATGGTGGATCTCGACGAGGGTCCCCGCCTGATGACGGTTCTGGAAGACTGCCCGGCCGAAACCCTTTGTGCCGAGATGGAACTCACCATTGCCTTTCGCGATGACGATGACGGCTTTGTTGTCCCGGTTTTCCGGCCGGTCGCAGCAGATGTTGGGAAGGAATAGGGATGAACAAAGAAGACATGATCCTGGTCAGCGTCGACGACCACATCGTCGAGCCACCCGACATGTTCAACAACCATCTGCCTCAGAAGTATCTAGCCGAGGCGCCGCGGTTGGTGCACAATCCCGATGGCTCAGACACCTGGCGATTCCGCGACGTGGTGATCCCCAACGTGGCGCTCAACGCCGTGGCGGGCAGGCCCAAAGAGGAATACGGAATCGAACCGCAGGGTCTCGATGAGATTCGACCAGGCTGCTGGCAAGTCGACGAGCGCATCAAAGATATGAACGCCGGCGGCATCCTCGGCTCGATCTGCTTCCCGTCGTTCCCCGGATTCGCCGGCCGACTGTTCGTCACCGAGGATCCCGAATTCAGCCTGGCCCTCCTTCAGGCATATAACGACTGGCACGTCGAGGAGTGGTGCGCGGCCTACCCGGCTCGCTTCATTCCGATGACGCTGCCGGTGATTTGGGACGCCGAACTATGCGCCAAAGAGATCCGCCGCAACGCCGAACGCGGCGTGCACGCACTGACATTCACCGAAAACCCGGCGGCCATGGGGTATCCGAGCTTCCACGACGACTACTGGGCACCGATGTGGGAAGCGCTGGTCGACACCGACACCGTGATGAACGTTCACATCGGGTCATCCGGCAAGTTGGCGATCACCGCCCCGGATGCGCCGATGGATGTAATGATCACGTTGCAGCCGATGAACATCGTGCAGGCCGCGGCGGATCTGTTGTGGTCCAAGCCGATCAAGAAGTACAAGGACCTCAAGATCGCGCTCTCGGAGGGCGGAACGGGATGGATCCCGTACTTCCTTGAGCGTGCCGACCGCACCTACGAGATGCACTCCACATGGACCGGTCAAGACTTCGGCAAGCAGAAGCCATCCGAGGTCTTCCGCGATCACTTCCTGACCTGTTTCATCTCCGACCACACCGGAGTGGCGCTGCGCCACGAGATCGGCATCGACAACATCTGCTGGGAAGCCGATTACCCGCATAGCGACAGCATGTGGCCCGGTGCCCCCGAGCAGCTGCACGAGGTGCTCCAGCAGTACAACGTGCCCGATGACGACGTCAACAAGATGACCCACCAGAACGCGATGCGCTGGTATCACTGGGATCCGTTCAGCTCTCACATCGCCAAAGAACAGGCCACCGTCGGCGCGCTGCGTAAGGCCGCCGAGGGGCACGACGTCTCCATCCAGGCGCTGTCCAAGCACGACCACGGCAAGGGCTCCGGTTGGCAGGAGCAACTGAGCAAGCTGACCATGAATACGACTGGCAAATCAGAGGACTGACGCTCAACCAGTTGCGGCGAGGCGGTCAGCAAGCGCCCGCGGCCGCCCCGCCGAGCGCGCAGCGAGCTTGTTGCGCTCTACCTTGCCGTTGTCATTGACAGGCAGCGGCTCGTTCCAGAACACCAGTTCCTCGGGCAACTTGTACTTGGGCAGTCCCGCCGAGATGAGCGCGTCGGTGACCTTCGCGAGCGACATGTCGACGTCGGCGTCCAGCACCATGGCAACGGCCAGTCGTTCGCCGGTCGTGGCGTCGGCCACCGAGTAGGCCGCGCAGTTGCGCACCCCGGCGATCTTGGCGACGGCCTCCTCCACCTCGACAACCGCGATCTTCAGTCCGTTGCGAATGATGATGTCCTTCAGGCGCCCGACGATGCGCACCCGGCCTTGCGACATTTCGGCCACGTCGCCGGTGCGAAACCAGTCCCCATCGAACGCCTGCGCGTCGTCATCGGCGTCGGTGTACCCGAGGAACGTATGCGGCCCTCGTATGCAGCACTCGGTCGGATCCGCTGCGGATCCGACTTTCACCTCGACATCCTCCAATGCGACACCGTCGTCGGCGTGACGTGCCTCCGCGGACTCCGACCGCAGACCTGACGTGCTCACTGGTGCTTCGGACGAACCGTAGGCGCGCATCACAATGATCCCGAAATCGTCTTCGATGCGAGTGACGATGCGCCGGTCCAGCATGGTCCCGCCCAAATAGACCGCTTGCAGCGGCACGTCCAGCCCGCGCGCCACCGCCTCGTCGAGCAGCCTGTCCAGCAAGCGATCTGGTCCGCCGTACCAAGTCGCACCCGCCGAGACCAGCAACTCACAGGTTTCGGCGGCATCCCAGTTGTCCTCGAGGATGACGGGCGCGCAGAGCATCGGCGCAATGACCAACGCCTGCAGCACTCCAGTCACCGACGCGAGCGGACTGATGAGAAAAATCCGGTCTGTCGGTCCGAGTCCGGCCGCCGCGATGTAATTTGACGACGCCTTGATCAGCGTGCTCTGCGAGTGGATGACTCCCTTGGGCGCCGAGGTGGTTCCCGAGGTGTAGAGCACGAGGCAGGGCTCGTCGGCCGCACGCTGGGATCGGTGTGCAGTCTGCGGCACGCAATCGGCGTCCATAGCGATCCATGCCAATTGCGCGGACACCCCTTTCAGCGGGGCCGCAGGCCAATTCGGGGCGACGCCGAACTCAGCTCCAGTGCGCGCGATGATGTCGGCCACCTGTGCCTCGCCGGCGCTGCGTGGGACCAGCAGGACCACGGCATCGAGGCGCAACGTTGCATGGACTGCAACGACTGAATCCACGTCGTTACCCACGACCACAACGGTCGGTATCGACGCTCCGACGCCCGAAGCCGCCAAGGCCCCACAAGCCGCATCGATGCGCGCGTCGAGTTCGGCATAGCTGAGCTCCGCCCCCCTGGCGCACAGAGCCACCTTCTCCGGATGCAGCGCCGCGGCGGCACGAACGACGTCGGCGGGCTGGCCCGACCAGAACCCCGCCTCGCGGTATCGGTCCCGCAATGCCGCGGCGCGCCGCTGCGCACACTGCAACAGCGCCGGCGCGCCCCTCATGGATGCCCTCCGATGCAAATGATGGTTCTCATTAGGAGTAAATGTAACCTCTCACCATGCCGTCAATGAATTTCGATAATCAGGTCGCCATTGTCACCGGTGCAGGCGGTGGCCTCGGCCGCTGTCATGCCCTCGAACTCGCTCGCCGGGGCGCGCGCGTAGTGGTCAACGACCTGGGCAGCGCAGTGGACGGCACCGGTGCATCAATATCGGCCGCGCAGGCAGTAGTTGACGAGATCACGTCGGCGGGCGGCACGGCGATCGCCAACGGCGACTCGGTCGCTACCGAGGAAGGCGGCGCGGCCATTGTGGCGGCGGCCATGGACGCATTCGGACAGGCCGACATTCTCATCAACAACGCGGGAATCCTGCGTGACGCGGCATTCAAGAACATGACCGCCGAACAGGTGGATGCGGTCATTTCGGTTCACCTGTCCGGGGCGTTCCACGTCACCCGCGCCGTATGGCCGGTCATGCGCGAGCGAAACTATGGCCGGATAGTCCAAACGACCTCGGGTACCGGCTTGTTCGGAAACTTCGGGCAGGCCAATTACGGCGCGGCCAAGATGGGGCTCGTCGGCATGATGCACGTGCTCGCCATCGAGGGAGCACGAAACGGCATCGCCATCAACGCGGTCGCCCCCATCGCAAGAACGCGCATGACCGAGACCATCATGGGCGAAGCCGGTAAGGCGATGGACCCTGAGTTGGTGACTCCGGTCGTGGTTTACCTGTCGCATCGCGACTGCGACCGCACTGCCCACATTTATTCGGTGGGAGCGGGCAGGGTGTCACGGGTATTCATCGGCGTGACCAAAGGGATCGAGAACACCTCGCTCACAGCGGAATCCGTCGCTGAGGCGATCGACGAGATCGATGACGCCGCGACGTTCACGATCCGCGGTGGGCCAACCAAAGAATGAGGGTCAACGACCCAGGAATCGCGGTTCGCGGTGCTCCGCGAACGACCGCAGGCCCTCCTGGAGATCGGTGGTGCGCGACACCGCCTCCTGTGCCCACGCCTCCTGCTGGAAGGCTCGATCACGGCCCGACTCCGAGGACACCAAGAGCAGTCGCTTGGTGTGCCCGAGCATCACCGTCGGGCCGGCGGCAAGCCGGCTGACCAGCTTCTCTGCCTCCACGCCCGTAACGTCCGGTGCGGCCACGCGGTTGACCAGGCCCAGCCGCTCACAGGTCGCGGCGTCGACGGGTTCGCCCAGCATCAGCAGCTCGGTGGCCTTACGCAGCCCCACGATCCTCGTCAGCAGATGAATGGCGCCGGAATCAGGCAGCACCCCGCGATGCACGAACGCCGCGACAAGCTTTGCCTCCGTGGACATGACGACGAGATCGCAAGCGAGCACCAGGCTGATTCCTGCACCGGCCGCGGTACCCGTCACCGCAGCGACCACCGGCTTATCGCAGTCGAGGATCGATGCGACCAACCTCTGCCATCCGTTCTGCAGCATGCGAGCAACGTCCCCTGACCGCTTGTCGGCAACCGGTGGCTGGGGCGCTGTTCCGGCGGGCAAGCCGGCCCCCGCGCAGAAGTGCCGCTGCCCAGTCGCGCCTAGTAGCACCGCGCGCACCGCTGGGTCGTCGCCAGCGCGTTGAAAAGCCTCGGTCAGCGCGTCACGAGCCAACGGTGACAACGAATTTCCCACGCGGGGGCGATCGATGGTGATGCGGCAAACACCGTCTGCACCAACGGCCTCCAGGATCCCTGGCTGCTCTTCGCTCAACTCACTCACCCCTGCCGTTAACGGCGTTTCCGGTTTTCGGGTATCTTAATTTCCACAGTTGTCCGGGCCACGATATCTGCCAGAACTGAGGAGGCGCGCCATGACCCGCTCCTCTCAATCGGGCCAAATCACCGATGAGGGGCTGGCCAGGTTGCGGGGCACCATCGGCATCGCCGTTCCGCACACTCAGCCACCGCACTACTTCCGCCCCAACGAGGACACTTTCCGCCACGTCGCCGAAGCCTACGGTGACGCCAATCCCATGTGGACCGATCCGGACTACGCCGCAAAGTCGGTGTGGGGTGAATCGATCGCGCCGCCGGCACTGGTCGGTGGTGACACGTTGATAGGCGAAGACGAAGTCACCGAGCTCTCCGAGAAGGATCGGGCACTGACCAAGGGCGACCCGCTGCGCGGGGTGCATGCGTTTTACGCGTCCTCCGCACGAGAGTGGTGGGCTCCGCTGCGGGCCAACCACCGAGTATTCAGGCGCAACGCACTCGTCGCCGCGCTCGACAAAAGCAGTGAGTTCGCCGGTCGGGCGATTCACGAGTGGTCGGCGCAAGTCTTCCGAGACGACGAGGGCACCATTCTCGGCGGCCAGTACCGCAACATGATCCGCACCGAGCGCAGCAAGGCTCGCGGCCGCAAGAAATACGAATCGATCGAACTCAAGACCTGGACAGCCGAGGAGATCGCCGAGATCGACGAACGCTACGCGCGGGAATCCCCGCGTGGTGCTGAACCGCAGTGGTGGGAAGACGTCAACGAGGGCGATGCAATCGGCACGTTGACCAAAGGGCCGCTCACCGTCACCGACATGGTCTGCTGGCATGTCGGCATGGGCACCGGTATGTACGGGGTGCGTCCCCTGCGGTTGGCGTGGCGCAACCGCCAACGCATTCCCCGCTTCTACACCCGGAACGACCACGGCGTACCCGATGCGCAGCAGCGCGTGCACTGGGAACCGGACGCGGCCCGAAATGCCGGCAACCCCACCACTTTCGATTACGGCCGGATGCGTGAGACGTGGTTGATCCATCTGTGTACGGACTGGATGGGGGACGACGCCTGGTTGTGGAAGCTGGACTGTGAGTTCCGGTTGTTCAACTACGTGGGTGATCTGCACACAATCACCGGCACCGTGACTCGAAAGTACCTTGTCGAAGGCGAGCGCCCCGCGGTCGATGTCGAACTCGCGGCGACCAACCACCGCAACGAGATCACCACACCGGGACACGCGACCATCCTGTTACCCAGCCGGGACCGCGGCCCGGTCCGGCTGCCGGATCCGCCCGGCGGAGCGACGAACCTGACGGATCTGCTCGCCGCCGTATCGGCTGAATTCGCAGAACGGTGACAGTGCCGTGACATATGCGAGCGTTCCCGGGCTTCGGGCCGAACGGCAAGGCCCGGTTTTGTGCCTCACCCTGGACCGCACTGAGCGCCGCAACGCCGTCGATGACACGATGCTCGACGCATTGATCGAATATCTCGCCACCGCAGGCGTCGATGAGGCGGTGCGTGTCATCCGCATCGACGCCGACGGACCGGACTTTTGCGCGGGATCCGATCTCATCGCGAATAACGCGAAGTCGGAGCGAAAGCCGCGGGTGGGCACTACTCAGCGCCGGCTACCGAACAAGGCCAACCGGCTCATCCCGTTGATGCTGGAGACGCAGGTGCCGATCGTCGCGGTGGTCCGGGGCTGGGCGGCCGGCTTGGGGTTCCACATCGCCTTGGCGTCCGACTTCTGCCTGGCCGCAGACGACGCTCGGTTCTGGGAACCATTCATGGCCCGCGGCTTCACGCCGGACAGCGGCGCCGCATGGTTGCTGCCACGCGTAATCGGGATGGTGCGCACCAGACAGCTACTGATGCTCGGCGCCGAGATCTCCGGGGCCACCGCGGCCGACTGGGGCATCATCCACCGCGCTTGCGCACCCGAGCAATTGGCCTCTGCCGCAAAGGAGCTTGTGTCCAAACTCGGTGAGGCGCCCACGGTTGCCCTCGGGCTCACCAAGTGGCTGCTGCACAGCGGCAACGGACTCGATCTCGACCGCCATCTCCAGAACGAGGCCCTGGCGCTGGAATTATCGAGTCGCAGCGACGATTTCAAGGAGGGCCTGGCAGCCTTCCGTGACAAACGCGACGCGAAGTTCCAGGGCCGTTGACGGGATCATGACCCGGTTGCCGATCACCCCCCACTCCTCCGCAGCCGACGCCGTCGACACGGTGCGGCAGTGGATCGCTACGGAGGTGCCCGCGGCGTGGCGCTCGGCCGCCGCCGAGGGGCCCGCAGCCTTGCGGGCTGTCCGCACCGCGGCCGATTACCGGGATTGGTATCCGGCATTCGGCGACTCGGGGCTGGTCGCACCGACCTGGCTCCCGGAGCACGGTGGCCTCGGCGTCGGCAACGACATTGCACGTGCGATTGAGGCGGTTCTCGCCCCGCTCCGGCTCACCCGCCTGAATCCCTTGGGGCTCAACAACGCCGCGGCGGCATTGTTCAGTCACGGCACCGAGGAGCAGCGGCGGCGCTTCCTGCCGCCCATCGTCCGCAACGAAGAGAAGTGGTGTCAGCTCTTCAGCGAACCCGGCGCCGGTTCCGATCTCGCCTCGTTGGCAACCCGGGCCTTACGCGACGGCGATCACTGGGTGATCTCCGGACAGAAGGTGTGGACAACCTGGGCCGACGAGGCGGACTTCGCGATCCTGCTGGCGCGCACCGATCCGGACCAGCCCAAGCACCAGGGCATCACGTACTTCCTGCTCAACATGCACCAACCGGGCGTCGAAGTGCGACCGCTGCGCCAGATCACCGGCGAAGCGGAGTTCAACGAAGTCTTCCTCGATGGCGCGCGGGTGCCCGACGAACATCGGGTCGGGGAGATGAATGACGGCTGGCGAGTGAGCGCGTCGACCCTGTCCAGTGAGCGGCAGATGGTTTCCGGATCGGGATCCGGCGGTATGGGCCGCCTCGGTGGTTCAGGCGCTCAGCGTTTGATCTCGCTGGCCCGAGAAACCGGGCGTTGGGACGACCCCGTGGTGCGAAGCAAAATCATGCGACTGTGGGCGCAGGAGCAGATCCGCGGCTGGACGAATGCGCGTGTGCGTGCCGCACTTTCGGCCGGCCAGTCGCCCGGTGCGGCGTCCTCGATCGGCAAGGTGCATCAGGCCACGCTCAATCAGCAGATCCAGGACCTGATGGTCGATTTGCTGGGCACCGCTGCGGTGGCGTGGCCGACGACCGGCGATCCTGACACGTTGCCCCGGGAGGTGCAGGGCATGCTGCGCAGCCTGGCCAACGCGACCGAGGGCGGCACGACCGACATCAACAAAAACATCCTCGGCGAGCGCGTGCTCGGTCTGCCCAGGGAGCCGGATCCGTGGAAGGGTAAGCCCTGGAAGGAAGTTCCACGCTCGTGACCGGCTACGAGCGGTTGATCGTCGAGAAGTCCGACGGCGTCGGCTGGCTGATCCTGAACCGGCCAGATGCCGGCAACGCGTTCGATGCACTGATGCTCGACGAACTCGAGACCGCGTGGGCCGAGTTGGATGCCGACCGCGACGTGCATGTGATCGTCAACGCCGCCAACGGCAAGGCATTCTGCACCGGTATGGACGTCGTGCAGGTGGCTCGCGACAAGGAGGCCATGCGGCGGCACTCGCGCCGGACAAGGGACGCCGAGTTGAAGATTTCTTCATGGCACTGCGAGGTGTGGAAGCCGGTGATCGCGGCGGTCAATGGGGTGTGCGCGGGCGGGGGTCTGCACTTGGTCGCCGACGCCGACATCGTCGTCGCCGCCGAGGAGGCTACGTTCGTCGACCCGCATGTCTCGGTGGGGCAGGCCGTCGCATACGAGGCAATCACACTGCTGCGTAAGTCTCCGATGGAGGCGATCACCCGAATGACGTTGAGCGGTAGGGGCGAGCGCATCTCGGCGCAACGGGCATACGAATTGGGCATCGTCTCGGATGTCGTGCCAGCGGATCAGCTTCGGGCGACCGCCGGCCGGTTGGCCGCCGCTGTCGCAACCAACTCCCCCACCGCGATGCGCGCCACCAAGAAGGCATTGTGGCATTCCCTCGAAGTCGGCCTGTCCGCAGCCAAACGTGCTGCCAGCGAAGAGATTTGGCGGTTGCGCAATCACCCCGACCATACCGAGGGCGTGCGCGCCTGGCGCGACAAGCGATCCGCGCGTTGGCAGCCGCTTGACCCCGCGGAGGTTTCGTGAGCTATCAAAGGTTGATCGTCGAGCGGCGCGGCCCGGTCGGCTGGATCATCAACAACCGACCAGAAAGACTCAACGCGTACGACGCGACGATGCGCACGGAGTTCCCAAGGGCATGGGCGGAATTGGGCGCGGACCCCGGTGTGCGTGTCATCGTGCATACCGGCAATGGCAGGGCGTTTCAGGTGGGTGCCGACGTCGAGGACCTAGACGGCGAGGCGGTGCAGCAGTTCCAGGAGTCGATGCGCACGCTCGACCTGAAGTTGACGGGCTGGCATTGCAACGTGGGAAAGCCCGTCATCACGGCCGTCAACGGGGTGTGCGCGGGCGGCGGACTGCATTGGGTCGCCGACGCCGACATCGTCATCGCTTCGTCCGACGCGACCTTCGTTGACCCACACGTCTCCATCGGCCAGGTCAGCGCTTTGGAGACGATCGCCCTGATGCGAAAGATGCCCGCCGAGGCGGTGTTGAGGATGGCGCTCGTCGGCAGCCACGAACGTCTGACCGCCCAACGCGCGTACGAGCTCGGCATGATCAGCCAGATCGTCGACCCGCCCGACAAGCTGCGCGAGGTAGCGCAGGAACTCGCCGAGAAGATCGCATTGAACTCGCCCGCCGCGATGCGGGCGACCAAGCGAGCGTTATGGGGCGCGCTCGAATATGGCTTGACGGATGCGTGCCGAGCGGGCGCCAAGCACCTGACGTCGATGTGGGGCCATCCCGACCAGAACGAAGGACCGCAGGCATTCGCCGACAAGCGCACGCCCGTTTGGCAACCGCTGGAGGCGGACTCGTGAGTCTGGGCGAACTGTTGGCCGACCTGCCCGACACCGCCGTGCACACGTTGACCGTCGATGTCTCGCGCGACGACCTCACCGTCAGCGCGGACCGCCTGGCCGCGACACTCGCCGAAACCGGTTTGGTGACCGGACAAGTCGTCGCCTCCATGCTGCCCAATGACGCCACCACCGTGGCCGCCCTATTCGGGACGTGGCGTGCCGGTGGGGTCTACACGCCGCTGAACCCGCGCGCCGCTGATGCGGAGCTGGCGTCACAACTCGCAATATTGCGGCCAGTCGCAATAATCACCACTCCTGATCTCTCCCAACGGTTCTCGGAATACACGCTGCCGGTGGTAGCCGGATCGCACTTGGTGTGGTCGCTCTCGCGAACATCCGTCCAGCCGCACCAACCTCGGCGATACGACTCGGATGTAGCACTGCTGCAGTTCACGTCGGGAACCACCGGGCCACCCAAGCCGGTGCCGCTGCGTCATGCGACCGTGCTCGATCTGATCGACCGGCTGTTGGCCAAGCTCCGCGGCGCAAAACCGGCGGCGGCCCAAGCGAAGCGGACACCGATGCCGAACCTCGTTCCGCTCTCGCTGTCCTTATGGGCCGGCATCTACCAGGTGCTGTTCGCGTTTCGGGCAGGCTCGGGGGTGGTGCTGATGGACAAGTTCTCGCCTGCCGAGTTCGCCGCACTGGTCAAGCGGCACCGGCTGCGCTCCACGGTTTTGCCCCCCGCGGCCTTGACGATGGTCCTGCACGACGAGTCAGTCACCGACCTGGCGCCGCTCAAGATCGTGCGATCGATCACCGCTCCCCTTTCCCCCGTGCAAGCAGGTCGGTTCCGGGACAAGTTCGGCGTGATCGTGCTCAACTCCTACGGCCAAACCGAACTCGGTGGCGAAGTCGTCGGATGGTCGGCCGCCGACGCGCGGGAATGGGGCGAGACCAAGCTCGGCTCGGTCGGACGCCCCCTGCCCGGCATTGATGTCACGATCGCCGACGACGAGGTGATGGTCCGCACGCCGACGACGGCGGCTCGCAAGATCGACCCGGCCTTCCTCGACAGGCTCACCGATGACGGCTGGTTTCACACCGGCGACCTCGGGTGGTTCGACGACGACGGATTCCTGTGGTTGGACGGCCGAGTGTCGGACATGATCAACCGCGGCGGGCTGAAGGTGTTCCCGGGCACGGTGGAGGACGTCCTTCTCGCCGCCGAGGGGGTGCGCGAAGCGGCGGTGGTCGGGATTCCAGACGAGAGGCTCGGCGAGGTGCCGTGGGCGTTCGTCGCGCGTCACACCGACGAGCTATCCGAACCAGATCTCATCGCGTGGTGCCGCGAGCGCCTCACGCCGTACCGCGTCCCGGTCCGAGTGATATTCGTCGACCAGTTGCCACGCAATGACGTCGGCAAGGTCGTCAAAGGCGAACTCGCCGCAATGGCGGGCGCATGACGGTTGTCGTCCTCGCGGCCGGTCAAACGCTGTCGAGGGCACTCGCCGACTCATTCGCTGATGCCGTCGTCATCGACGGCCAAGACGCGGTCGACGACACGATCTGGCAGACACTGGCCGCCCTGCAGACGGCGCACGCGTCGATGGCACGGGGTGGTCGCATCGTTCTAATTCTCCCGACCATTGGTATGACGGGTGCCGCCGGACTGGTGGACTACACCACTGCTGTCGAGGGCATCAGAGCGTTGGCGAAATCAGCTGCGCGGCAATGGGCTTCCGATGGGACCACGGTCAACATGATTGCTGCACCCCTTGCCCTGTTCGCGACCGACGGTGACGCGTCCCATCTCACCGCCGCGGCAGTGCAGCACGACGAAACGCTGATCCACTCCATTCTCGAGACCGCAAAGTTCCTGCTGCGGCACGACGTCGACCATCTGACCGGCGACACGATCGTCATCGACGGAGGTTCGGTGATGCTGCCGTGAGTCTTGACGGTCAGACGGTCATCGTCACCGGATCGGGCGCAGGGGTGGGCCGCGGTATCGCGATGGCCCTCGCGTCCGAAGGTGCACACGTCGTCGTAGCGGCGCGCTCGGACACCGGTGTCGCCACCGAGATCACCGATCGCGGACACCGCGCGACCTGGACTTCGTGCGATGTCACCGCAACTGACCAGGTTGCCCAGGCGGTGGATACGGCCATCGCGGTCACCGGACGGCTCGACGCCGTCGTGCACAACGCCACGAGCAACAGGTCCAGTCAGCCGCATCGGCTGGTGGACGTGGACAGGCAGCTGTTCGACGACCACTACTCGGTCTCCGTTGCCGGAGCCCGGCACTGCGCCACCGCGGCGTTCGAGGCGCTCCGGCAGCGTGGCGGCACGTTCCTGGTGTTCACCTCACCCGCCGGGATGGAGGGCAGCGCGACGCTTCCGCTCTACGCCACGATGAAGGGCGCACTGCGCGGCTTCGCCAAGAGTTTGGCCCGCGACTGGGCGCCCTACCGAATCACGGTCAACGTGGTTTCGCCGCTCGCCTATTCGCCTGCGATGACTGCCGCGATCGAAGCGGACCCGGCGATGGAGGGGCGCCTGTCCAGCAGGATTCCCCTCGGCTGGATCGGCGATCCGGAGCGCGATATCGGTCCGGCCGTCGCGTTCCTGGTCGGCCCGTCCGCTCGGTACGTCACCGGACAGACACTCGGTGTCGACGGCGGGCATTTCACGAATCTGTGACCATGTGCTCGCCGGATACGGCCGTTTGCTATGTTGAGAATCAGCATTCTCAACCTGTTGGAGGCGCACGTGGACGACACCAAAGCATTCGAGGTCTGGGATGCCGACAACCACATGTACGAGACCATCGACGCGTACACACGGTACCTCCCGGAGAAGTACTCCGAAGCCCTCAAGTTCGTCGACATCAATGGGCGCAAGAAGCTGCAGATCCTGGGCACTATCACCGAGTGCATCCCCAACCCGACATATGAGGTGATTCCCACACCGGGTGCGTGGTCCGACTACTTCCGTGGCATAAACCCGGAAGGCAAGACGCTGCGCGAATTGGCGGAGCCGATCCGCTGCCCCGATGAGTTCCGGCGTCCCGATCTGCGCCTTGCATTGATGGACCGCCAAGGCGTCAACGGTGCGGTGATGTTCCCGACGACGGCGGGCATGCTCGAGGAACGGACCAAATCCGACACCGAGCTCACGCACGCCGTCACGCATGCGTTCAATCGCTGGCTGCTCGACGACTGGACCTTCAACTATCAGAACCGGATCCTTCCCGTGCCCGCTATCTCGCTCAACGATCCGGCGCTAGGCGTTCAGGAGCTCGAATGGTGTCTGGAGAACGGGGCCAAGACGGTCCTGATCCGGCCGGCGCCGGTACCGCGTGAGGACGGCACCTCGCGGTCGGCAGCGCTGCCCGAATTCGACGATTTCTGGCGGCTGGTCCAGTCGTCGGGTATTTCGGTGCAGATGCACAACTCGGATTCCGGCTATGAGCGCTACGTCGACGACTGGGAGGACGCTGCGGAGTTCAATGGATTCGCGCTGAGCAAGCTGCGGGGATTCATCTACGAGGAGAGCCGCAACATCTTCGACACGCTCGCAGCGTTCATCGCGCACGGGGTGTTCGAGCGTTTTCCCGGCGTACGGATCGGTGTGGTCGAGAACGGCGGCTCATGGGCGCACCGTCTGCTTGACGTGTTCGACCGCGTGTACCGCAAAAGGCCGTATGACTTCAGTGAGCATCCGAGCGATGTGTTCCGCAGACACGTGTGGATCAATCCGTTCCACGAGGAGGACATGTCTGCGCTCGTCGAGCTCCTCGGTGCGGATCGCGTGATGTTCGGTTCGGATTACCCGCATCCCGAGGGACTGGCCGACCCGGTGGACTTCGTGCAGGAACTCGCCCACCTGCCTGCCGACACCACCGCCCGTGTGATGGGCGGCAACCTCAAAGAGCTCATCGGCATTTAGAAAGAGGCCGTGGCCTACTCCACATCTTCTTCGTTCGTCGTCAGCTTTGTGCGCCGCCCTCTCGCAAGAAATTGATGGTGTATTCCTGGCTCGTCAACCCTTTCGGATCCAGCCCGATGAGTGACAGCAACTGTTCCCACTTATCGGGGTCGACGAACCAGTCCCAACGCGTGACCTTGCCGTGCTCGTTGACCCAAATGTAGTCCCATTCCCGCAGTTCCAACACCGTGCCGTCGGCGAGCGTCCCCGCGTAGGTGTCGCAGGACGAGAAGCCCCAGTCTCCGGCAACACATTCGAACGGACTGATGAGGCGATAGTCCGGCATGTGCTTCCACCACATTCGCCATTCCGCGGTGAGCATATCGCCGTCGGGCGCGTACTTGGCCATGGCCGCCGCCACCTCGTCGGAGAACATTTCGGCCGCCGACTGTGGGACACCATCGTTGAAATGCGGGCTCATCATCACGTAATCGGTTGCGAAGACAAACTTCTCACCAAAATTCACGTGGCGGCCGCGGTCGATGGGTTTCGCATAACCCTCCCATTTCTGGAAGGCAATCTCTTCGTTCAGGGCCACGCGATCGCTGCTCATGTCTTCCTCTCCACTAGCCCAGCTCGGCGAATGTCTTCAGGTACGGCCACGCGATCGCCGGGGGTATTCCTCCGCACAACGGATTGATGTTGAACACCTCGCCTGCGACGACGCGCTTTCGCGCTTCGTCGACTGGCAGGATCACGTGAGACGTTGATTCGTGCCGCAACTCATCGACAGTCTTGGCTGTGGTGATATTCGCCGAGACGGTGTTGCCGGGATTCCATTCCGAGTAGGCCATCGCGTCGTGCAGCAGATACTGGCCGATCTCGTCCCATGCCGCGTCAACATCATCGGCGACAAAGCAATTGGTAGCCGCGTCCTTCTCGGGTATCAGCATGAAACCCGGTTCGAAACCATTCTCCCGGCAAGCTTTCTCGTACGCCTCCTGCATCCCGGGCACCCCTCCGTTGGCAAGGAGCCCAAGACCGTTGCGACCAGCACGTCGGGCGGCGGCGAGGCTGGCACCGCCCCAACTCATCATCGGACCCTCCGGGGTGCGTGGCAGCGGAGTCACCCTCATCCGCCGGCCCGCGTGGATAACCTCTTCTCCCGCCAGCAGGCGCCGAAGCAGCCCCAACTTCTCATCGGCCAGGCGGCCGCGATCCGAAAGCGACAAGCCGAAGTGCGCGTATTCCTCAGCGCGGTAACCGATCCCGAAGACATAGGTCGCTCTGCCCGCGCTGATGTGGTCCAACACGGCGATGTCTTCTGCTAGGCGAGCGGGATCATAGAACGGCAGAATGATGACGAGGTTCAGCATTAGCTGCTTTGTGCGCGCGGCGATCGCGGCACCCAGTAGCAGCGGCGACGGGAGGTAACCGTCGTCGGCGCAATGGTGCTCACACAAGACCGCCGCGACGCAACCCCGCGTCTCAGCCCACGCAGCCATGTCGCTCGCGGCCGCGTACAACTCGGTCGGCGGTGCACCGATCGACGGCGCGCGCATGTCGAAGCGAAGGGTGAACATCGCGATGCCTAGCCTCCCTCGCGTTCGTCGGTACCCATGACTTCGGTGGACATCTGCATGATCAGTCGGACAACCTCGTTGCGTGACATGGACTTAAAGAGCTCAAGGGCCATCCGGACATCATCGCCGGTGGCGATCGTCGGTCCGTTACCGAGGTTGGCGAACGCCTCTTCGACCACGCTCGCGGCGGGGACCGCACCCTCGGGAACCTCATCGACAGACGCCAGGCGCCCGCGCTCGAACTCCAACTTTCGCAACGCCGGGGTGTCTGTCATGCCAAGGACCAGGCCAAGCACATCCACACCTTTGTCGTGCAGCTCCGCCCACAAGCCCTCGGTGAACACCATGTCGAAGGCCTTGGTCCCACCGTAAGCCACCATGTTTCGGCCACCAGCCAACGCGGCCCCCGACGTGAAGTTCACGATGCCACCTCTCTTCCGCTCGACCATTTGGCCGGCGAAATGGTGACACAATCGCATCAATACCAAACAGTTGCGTTGCAACAGGTCTTCCGCTGCCGACACCGGATTGGCAAGGAAGGGTTGATAATTCGGATCACCGCCCGCGCAGTACACGAGCATGCCGACGTCGAGGTCATCAGTCGCCTCGACGATTCGTTGCGAAGCGTCAGGTTCGGTGAGGTCGATGGCAAGTGTCCGCGTCTCGGCACCGCTGTGCTCGCGGATTCCCTTGGCCACCCCGTCGAGCACGGGTTGTCGACGGGCCACGAGCGCGACGTTCACACCCTCGTCAGCAAGGCGCTCAGCGAACAGCGCCCCGACTCCGTCGGACGCGCCGACTACCAGGGCCCACGGCCCATACTTCTCAGCGATGTCTGTCATGGTGCCGGCACCGCGACGAGGCGAACCGAGGTGTAGGAGCGACGTGCAATTCGCCAGCCGTCCGTCGTTCGCACCGCGTAGTCGTCGTAGTAACCAACGGGATTCGCGCCCGATCCGTCCTCGAGCAGGATCAGCGCATCGACGTAGGTACGCATCGTGGCTTTGTCGCCATCGATGTCTACAGCCTGATTGGACATGCGATGCATCGTGTGGGCCGCCACGACGTGAGCCGCCTTCATGAACTCGGCGATCTCGGCGCCGCCGGTCCACTGGCCAACCTCGCCGTAGTCCACCTGCGCGTCGTCGGTGAAGACCTTTTTCAGCAGCGAGTACCGTTCGGTGTCGATCGCGGTCGCATAGCGAATCGTCAGCTCGACGAGGTCGTCTCGGTCACTCATTCAATGTCTCCGTTCGGGTGCACCACAATGCGCGGGGGTCCATCCGATCTGCGAGCCTCGTCGAGCGCCTCAGGCACCTCATCGAGACCGATGATCCTGCCGACGCTCGGCATCGGGTCGAGGCGTCCTTCCACCACCGCGTCGAGCACGCCGTACCAGTCCGCCGGCATCGGGCCGCCGCCGAACCGTAGGGTCAATCCTTGGCGGGTCGCCTCGGTGATGTCCAGCGTGTCCCCCGTGTACCAGCCACCAGCGCAGTAGATGCGGGTGTAGAAATCCGCCTCTTTGACGATCGAGTTGATGCGGCCCGGCGCTCCGACACATTCGAACACCACCGCCGTTCCGGACAATTTGTGTTCTAGGCGCGTTTCGCGGAAGACATCGAACACCGATCCTTCGGCGGGATCGTGCAATACGTGCGCGCCGAAACCCGAGCGCGCGAGTTCGCGGCGCTCCGCCCTGAAGTCGGACACGATGATCGGCTCGATACCGCGGGCAGACAACGCCGCCACAGCGGACAAGCCGATGGCGCCGGCCCCGACGACGATCGGTACCTCACCGGGTTGGAGTTCGGCGACGCGGACGTAATACTCGCCCACTGCGAAGGCGTCGACCACGGCAACCGCATCGCTGGACACCGAACCCTCGACCACCTTCGCGGTCGCCTCAGGCACGACGAGTAGTTCGCCGAAGCTGCCTTGGGCTTCGGGATGCTGACCGATGATGCGCAGCCCGCCGGCGCCCCCATCGACCAGCCGAATCGGCATCGATGTCACCCTTGCGCCAATAGGGAACGCATCGCTGCATCCCGGGCCGTGACCGATCACCTCGCCCACAAACTCATGACCCATGACGATGTCTTTGTCGGCGTCGTAGAGTGAGCGACCCGTCGGATCGTCGATCGCGAGTTCCGGGTGGTCCATGAAATGGACATCCGACGCGCAGATCGCGGTACTCAGTGTCTTCAGCAGCAGTTCGCCTTGACCAGGCAAAGGGTCGGCCGTCTCCCGCACCGTCAGTTCGCCGCCCCTCAACACCACTGCGCGCAAGGCTACCCATTTCTCTAATATTCGAGATATAATTCTCGAGGTCCTGAAATGACGGTAGAAGGCGTACTACTGGGAGTCAAGGTTGCGCGGAGCGAGCTCGGCACCGACTGAACGCGTTCTCGACGTCGTCGAGTTGCTGAGCCGGCCCGACAACCGGCAGACGCGGTTCTCCGACGTCGTGCGCGAACTCGAGCTCTCACAAGGCACCGCACACGCGATCCTCAAAACGCTCACCGACCGCGGATGGGTGAACCGCGATCCCGTCACGAAGACGTTCAGCCTCGGTCCGGCGCTCTCGGTCATCGCAGCCCGTCTCGACATTGCCCGTCCGATGTCTCACCGCGCACGCGATGCGGCCCGACGCCTCGCGACCGTCGTCAACGTACCCGCCTCGGTCATCGAGCGCGCTGGCGACGATCTCGTCATCACGGCGTTCGAACAGCCGAAGGGTGGCGCGATCTCGGCGTCGCCGAACGAACGCATTCCCTACACAGCACCGTTCGGCGTTGCCTTCGCGGCCTGGGATACCCCGGACGCACAGCGGGCGTGGATACAACGGGCGGCAGCCGACGGCTCGGCACTCACCCGTCAGCTGTACGACGTTCTTGCCCAGACACGCGCGCGGGGCTACGACGTCGACTGGATGACGCCGGCGCTCGCACAAGCAGCGCAGGCCATTGGTTCGCTGTCCGACCATGCGCTGCCGGTCAGCATGCGGTCGATCATCGAACAGTTGCGCCTCGAATTCACCTCGGCCGCATTGGCGGCGGACAGAGGCACCCGCACCCGGCGTCCCGTCGCGACGATCTCGGCCCCGGTGCTCGACAGTGCCGGCCATATCCAACTGGTCTTGGGCATCCACCCCGTGCGGCCGATGACCATGTCCGAGATCCGCTCTGTTGCGCGACCCCTGCTAAAAGAGGTACAGCAACTCGCCATCACCGATTGAACCGCGCGCGAAGTTCGTTTTTCAGCACCTTGCCAGTGAGATTCCGTGGCAACGCCTCGATGATTTCGAGCCGCTCCGGGGACTTATGACGGCTCAGACCTTGGGCGTGGCAATGTTCGGCCAACGCGCCGAGCGTGATGTCGCTACCAGGTTGGGCAACCACAACGGCGCAAACCCGTTCGCCTGTGCGGGAATCCGGTACTCCGATGACCGCGACGTCCGCGACGGCCGGGTGGGTCGCCAACACACCCTCGACCTCGAGCGCCGAGATATTCTCGGCATTGCGAATGATCGCGTCCTTGATGCGCCCGGTGACGACGACGTTGCCGTCGCCGTCGATGCGCCCCCGGTCCCCGGTGCGGAACCAGCCGTCGTCGTCGAATGCGTCGGCGTCCAGCGAGCTGTCGACATACCCCAGGAAGCACTGGGGTCCCTTGAGCCGAAGTTCACCTTCTTCGCCGGCGCCGACCTCGCGCTCGCTGTCGTCGACGGCCCGCACAGACACTCCGGCGACCGGGCGCCCCACAGTCCGATCGAGGAGATCCGGGGCGGCCTCCGGCCGCTGCGACGTCGCGACCGGGAACTCGGTCAGGCCCCAGGAGTTGGCGACACCGTTGACCGAAAACGTCTCCCGCACTTGGCGTCCCAACTCGGCAGTGATCGGTGCGCCACCGCCCACACAGCCACGTAGATCGGGATAGAGCGGTTGCGTCCCGTGCGCACGCTGCGCGGCCATGAACGCCACTAGGAACGGCGTCGCGGTGCCCAACAGCGTTGGTCGGTGTGCGGCGATTGCTTGCGGTGAGGTCGCCGGATCGAATGAGTCGAACAGCACCAAGCGCATGCCGGTGCGCAGGCTCGCCGCAAGCATGGCGGCACCACCGATGTGCGAGACCGGGAAGGCGATCGGGTTGACGTCACTGCTCGATGCCCCCACGATACCGACCACCCCGGCGGAACCCGCGATGACCGAACGGTCGCAATGCCGAGCGCCTTTCGGCGCCGCCGTTGTACCCGAGGAGTAGTAGACCCAGCGGGGGTCCTCCGCGGATCCCGGCGGCGCAGGCAGCGCGGCCGGGTCGCCGGCAGGCAGGCGGAGGGCTTCGGTGATCGGCGCGTCGTGATCGATCACGAGGACGGACATGGGCCGTTGCTCCGCCAGTTCGCGGGCGAGCGCAGTGTGGTCGAAACCGCGCCAGTGACCGGGTACGACCAGGACCTCGGTCGCGAGTTGTTCGGTCGCGAAGCGAACTTCGCGTTCGCGCCAAATGGGCAGGATGGGATTCTGCACGGCGCCCAATCGGGTGAGCGCCACCATCACCACCATCGTTTCCAACGTGGTCGGCAATTGCCACGACACCACGGTGCCCTCGCCTACTCCGGAATCCGACAGCGCTGCCGCCGTCCGCAACGCCTCGTCGCAAAGGGCTGCGCAGGTGAGGCTGCGACCGAAGTCATCGGCGAGAACCACTCGGTCCGGATGTTCTTGAGCAACCGCTTCGACGAGACCCCAGTAAGTTTCGGACATCACCGGCTCGGCAATAACAGCCGACGTTTGGCGAGGATGTTGCGCATCATCTCATTGCTTCCGCCGGAAATCGTATAAGCACGCGACCACAGCCAGCATTCTCGCAGACGCTGTTTCGCCAGCTCGACGCTCGGATCCGCGGCCACGGTGCACACGGTGGCGGCGAGTTCGCTGCCGTAGGCCGAAACCCGATGATACGTCTCGGAGAAGCTGAGCTTGGCGATCGAACCGTCGCCCGGTTGATCCGCACCGATGATGAGCCGTTCAACGTGATCGTCGATGAAGGACTTCGCCACCTCGACTTCGACGGCCAGCTCGGCGACCGCCTGCCGGATGTCATCATGTTCGAGGGCCGGGGTGCCTTCAATGATCGCTTTGCGCGCCACCATCACCAGATCATCGATCAGCAGCTCGAGCAAGATGACGTTGCCGCCGATTCCGAAACGCTCGAAGTCCAAGCCCGCCATGATGATTGACCAGCCCTGGCCGACCTCGCCGATCAGGCTTCTCGCGGGCACCGTCGCGGCGTCGAGAAAAACTTCGTTCACTTCGATCGCCTCGTTGATCGTGCGGATCGGACGAATCTCGACGCCGGGTGCCGACATTGGCACGGCGAACACCGAAAGGCCGTGGTGGCGCGATGAAGTCGGGTCGGTGCGGATGAGCGCTAGCCCCATGTCGGCCCAGTGCCCGTCAGTGATCCAGGTCTTCTGGCCGTCGATCACCCACGTGCCATCAGGTTGCTCGACAGCTTTGCTGCGGACGGCGGCGATATCGCTACCGGCATCGGGCTCGCTGAGCAACTGACACCATATGTGCTCGCTGCGGCGTATCGGCGGAAGCAGTTCGGCCCTCTGCTCGTCCGACCCGAAGTGCAGCAGCACATGGGCCGCAAGGTTGACCTGATCGATGGGCCGCGGAGCACGGGCACGCAGGATCTCCTCGCTGAGGATGCGGTCGTGCAGCGGGTGATGATCGGCGCGTCCGCCGTGCTCGACGGGCCAGTCTGCGCCGACGAAACCCGCGTCAAACAACGTGGCGAACCAGCCGCGCAATTGCGCTTCCTGCTCAGGGTTTTCCGGCGCACGGTGCCCTTCCCGCGCGTCGAATGGGGGTGCGTGTTCGGCGATATGCGCCCTGACACGATGTCTGAACTCGGTCAGCTGCACTTCGCTGGGCCGAGTGGGTGCGGCGCTCACCAACCCGACCTTTCCGCGAGAAGCGCACGACTGGAGCGGGCGGTGCCGAGCAGATAGTCGTTCATGAACACCCGGCGCAGCTCGTGGTGCAAGGGGTACTCCCAGGTGAATCCGATACCGCCCGAGAGCTGCATGCACTCGTCGACGGCAGCGGTTGCTTTCGCAGCGACGAATGCGTGCGCCGCGGCGGACAACACGATGGCGTCGTCCGAGATTTCGTCGGCCTCCAGGGCACGGGCGGCCTTCATGATGACCGCGCGTGCCTTCGCCTCGAAGACCAACAGATCCACCAGCCGGTGTTGCACCGCTTGGAAACTCGCGATCGGCACACCGAAGGCGATGCGCTCCTTCAGATAGCAGACCAGCCGCTCGAACGTGGTCGACAAGGCTCCCAGCGAATCCGCGCTGAGCAGAACCCTCGCGACCGCGAGCAACCGATCCGCTTGGTCGGGCCCACCGACCAGGACGCTCGCGGCCCCGGAGAGGTCAACGCGCCATGCCGGGCGGCTGACATCCAACAACTCGTCATCTCGGCTTCTCGGCATTGCGTCCGACATCTCAAACAGATGGATTCCGTTGCGCCCCAGCGTGACCAAGATGTCGATGACATCGCCCCTCGCAACCCGGACCGTGTCGCTTGCCAGCGCGCAGCCTGCCGTCGCGGTCCCGTCGAGCATCGCGTGCAACCATCGATCGCGCAGCTCGCCCGGTGCCGAGGCCAACGCCGCTGCAGACAGAACGCAACCGAACCACGTCGAAGAGTTCAGTGCGCGGCCGAGCTCCTCGGCGATGACGGTCGTCTCCACAGGACGCCATCCGCTGCCGCCAAGGTTCTCCTCGACGAGCAGCCCCGTCCAATCCATGGCCGCGAGCTCTTTGACGGAATCCTGCGCGACCCGTCCGCTCAGAAAATCGCGCGCCGCTTCGCGCAACAGATCGAGGTCGACGCCATCGGCATCACCCATTGAGTCCTAGCTCCGCCCTATCAACTGATCCGCATTGTCGCGCATGATTCGTTTCTTGGCAGCGTCGTCGAGCGGATCGAGCAACTTGATGAAGTCAGCAGGCTCGGCCAGCCCTTCTGCATGCGGGTAGTCGGAGCCCATCACCAGACAGTCGTCGTAGCCCAAGCTGCTGACGATCGCGGGCGTGTCATCCTCGGGGTACGGCACCACCCGAACATGCTGCCGGAAGATGGCGGAAGGCTTTTCCGTCAGTTTCCCGCCGATCCACGGACCATTTCGGCCCATGCCGCGGCTCTTGTCCATGTGTTTCGTGAAGAAGGGCACCCACTCTGCACCGTGCTCGGCGACAAGCACGTTCAACCCGGGAAAGCGGCCGAAGAGGTTGTCGAAGATCAGCGCCGAGAGGGTGTCCTCGATCGGGCGTTGGCCGTAGACGTTCATCCACTGCCATGCCGACATGTGCCACGAGGCAGGATCTGCGCAGTGCCCCCAGGCGGGTGAGATCGTGTCGAAGTACCAGAAGGGCATGATGTGGAATACGAGGACACAGCCGGCTTCCTGAAGTCGAGCGTAAATCGGATCAAAGTAGGGGTCGCCAGGAGATCGGCCGTATGCCGGGCCCGTCGGCAGCAGGACGAACTTCGCACCCTGCGCGATCAATGCGTCGGTTTCGGCGACGGCCGAGTCGAGGTCGCGAAGTGAAAGCAGCCCGGTCGCGTATATGCGGTCCTGGTAGTTGAAACCCCATTCCTCGTCGAACCATCGGTTGAACGACCGTAGATTCGCGTATAGCGCGGGAGTGTCATCAACGTAGTGCTCGGCGGACAGGGCCATGCCGCTCGGATAGATGACCATCCGCTCGACGTTCTGCTTCTCCATCACCGCGAGCCGTGCCGAACGCTCGATGTACTCGGGCTGCATGGGCTGCGGCTCGTAGGACTCCTCCGGGTTGCCGGATCCCATCTGCCTCAGCATCTCTTTCAGCGATCCAGGGCGGTATGCGACGTCCAGACCCAGGCCCCCCTCACTGTTGAAGGTTGCGACGCGATGGCCGGCGAGGATCACCTCGACCCCGTCCGCTCCACGCACGGTGGTGATTGCCCGATCCTGGAACTCCTTGGGCAGGTAACGGGTAAACGCGTCGCGCGTCTCGTAGCAGTGCGTGTCGCAGTCGAAGATCCCGTAGTCGAGTTTCGTCGTCACCGCGCGGCTCCTTCATGCGAGAATGATGATTCTCCTATTTCAGAAAAGATACTATCCTTTCCCGGCAATGCCTATCCCGCGTCGGGCCGGGCAGACCCACACCAAAGGAATCCGCGATGAGTGAAGCCGACGAACTCCGGCAGTCGGTGCGGGAGTTCCTGGCGGTCGCTTCACCGTCCGACCGGGTACGCGCCCTGATGTCCACCGCCCAGGGGTATGACGAATCGGTGTGGCGCCAGATGGCGCGTGAACTGGGGCTGCACGGCATCGCCGTCCCCGAAGAGTTCGGCGGGGCAGGTGCGACCTTGTCCGAACTCGCAATCGTGTTCGAGGAGATGGGCGCCGCGCTGTTGTGTGCGCCGTTCTTCTCCACCGTCGCACTCGCCACGCAAGCGATCCTCTGCAGCGGCGACGCCGCCGCGATGGGTGACTACCTACCGGGCTTTGTCGACGGATCCACGACCGCGACGGTAGTCCTCAACGGCAGCCTCGACGCGTGGGATCCGCTAGCCGTCACCCTGACGGCACGCGCCGACGGCGCCGGCCATCGGCTCTATGGCGATGCCGATCTCGTTCTCGACGGCCATACCGTCGATGTTGTTCTGGCCGCGGCGAATACGAGCGAGGGCACATCGCTGTTCGCGGTCTCGGCGAATGCCGACGGACTCATTCGTGAACCGCTCGCCACGCTCGACCGCACGCGAAAGGTCGCTCACCTACAGTTCCACGACGTACCCGCCCGGTTAATCGGAACCGATGGGGCCGCGGCCGTCGGCCTGGCTCGCACGTGCGACCTGGCGATCGCAGCGCTGGCCGCCGAGCAGGTGGGCGCCGCCCAGCGCTGCCTCGACATGGCCGTGGGCTACGCCAAGGAGCGAATCCAGTTCGGACGGCCCATCGGCAGCTTTCAGGCCATTAAGCATCGTTGTGCCGACATGCTGGTGCTCGTCGAGGGCGCTCGCTCGGCCGCCTTTCACGCTGCGGAATCCGCTGACAGCAGCGACCTGCCGATCGCTGCGTCAGTAGCGAAAATGACCTGCTCGGAAGCTTTTCTGCAAGTCGCCTTGGACAACATGCGAATCCACGGCGGCATCGGGTTTACCTGGGAACACGACGCCCACCTCTACGTTCGGCGCGCCAAGGCCACCGAGCTGATCTTCGGCAGCCCCGACCACCATGCCCAGCGCCTGGCAGCCCTGGCAATGAAAGGACGACCGTGACCATCTCGTACTCCCTCGAACTGCCCACCCAGCGGGTGGACGCCGTTTCCGAATTCGTCACCGCCGAAGCGATCTCCGAAATTTCGCGCGTAGGCGAGGCGAGCGGATTCGCCGCCGTGCACGTCACCGACCACCCCGCCCCCGACGCGAAATGGCTCGACCATGGCGGGCACCACGCCCTGGACCCGTTCGTCGCCCTGTCGTTCGCGGCAGCCGCCACCACGGTCGTCAGGTTGCTCACCAACGTCTACATCGCCGCCTACCGCAACCCATTCCTGGGTGCGAAGTCGATCCAGAGCCTGGACGTCCTCTCCGGTGGCCGACTGATACTCGGCACCGCCGCGGGTTACCTCAAACCCGAATTCAAAGCGCTGGGAATAGATTTCGAAAACCGCGGGGCGTTGCTGGACGAGGCGCTGGACGTGCTCAACAAGGTGCTTACCGGCGAGGATGTCGCTTACGAGGGCAGCTCGTTCGCCGCGCGAGGTGTGCGACTGTATCCGGTACCGACGACTCCACCACCGATCTGGGTTGGCGGCAACAGCAAGCCCGCGGTACGCCGTGCGGTTGCCCGCGCGCAGGGGTGGGCGCCGTTCAACACATTCGGCTACGCGACCGCGTCACGGACCGCTGAGATCTCGACGCTTGAGGAATTAGCGTCGGCGATAGCCTGGGCCAAGAAATACGCGGCCGAGATCGGCCGTACCGAACCGCTGGACATCTGCTTCTCGGCAGGCAATCTGCTCGACGAAAGCAGGTCGACCGACGAACGACACGCGACGATCGCGCAGCTGGAAGCGATGGGCGTGACCTGGCTGACCATCGCACCCCAGGGCGCCACCCGGGCCGAATACATCGACCACGCGCACGGTTTCGCAACGGAGTTCATCGCATGAGGCTGTCGGCTGCAAAGCCGTCCACGTTGATGCTCCGATGCGCGAACAACCACTGCCCGTTCAGCGGCACGAGAACGTCGCGATAGCGTCCCCAATGGTCGAGGCCGATGTCGGTGTGGACGGCGAAATAGCTACTGACCTCAACCCGGTCTCTGTCAACAGAACCAAATCGAATGCTCGAAACGTGATGACGCACATGAGTGGGCGGCTGCCTCGCCGGGTCAGGGTCGTTGGACATGGCAGCGCCGAGTCCCGTCTCGATCTCTGCGGGACCGGTGAGTGGGTGCGCTCCGCCGGTGAACTCGAGGGTGCCGTCCGGTGTGAAGCAAGCGGCGAGACCGCGCAGATCGAACCGATCGGTGGCGGCGGTGTAGTCGGCCAGCGTCTGGCGCACCGACTCGCGAATTTCGAGCTCCCAGGCATCCATCTGCTCTCCCTCGGCCAACTGACTGGAAATTGCGTTCTCGCACACGATAACGTCTATTCTCATGCCGCAACCCAGCCTGCTTGATCTGTTGACCCCCGCCACGACCGCCCTGGTCACCCAGGAATGTCAGGGCGGTGTAATCGGCTCCCAGGCCGGTCTGCCCATGTTGGCCGAGGAAGCCAGCCGGGAGGCGATCCCTAACATTGCCCGGCTTCTCAACGCAGCTCGGGCGGCCGGCGTTTCGGTTGTGCACTGCCTTATGCAGAAGCGCCCAGACAACCGCGGGTCCAATAGCAATGCCAGGCTGTTCATGGCGGGGAAGTCGTTCGCCGCCGATTTGACTCCGGGCAGCCCCGGCGCCTCGGTGCTACCTGAGTTCGGCCCGGATCCAAGCGATCTGGTCCTTACCCGCACGCACGGCGTCGGACCGATGACGGGTACCGACCTTGACTCGGTGCTACGCAACCTCGGAATCCAGACCATTGTAGGCGTGGGTGTCTCGGTCAACATCGCGATTCAGAACTTTGTGATGGACGCCGTCAATCGCAGCTATCAGTTCGTGCTTCCGCGCGATGCGGTATGTGGTTACCCGCGCGAATACGCGGAATCGATCATCGACAACACGTTGGCGCTGCTGAGCACGGTGACCACTACCGAAGCAGTCGTGAAAACGTGGCACGAGCTCGCCTGACCCGGCCCCGGATAGATGTTGTTGCGTGTTGGTGATAACGTCATTTCCAAATAACGTAAACGGCCATATTCGCTGCTCTGGAGGGATCAGTCACGTGTCTACCCGGTCCTTGCCGTATCCGGTCTTCGACATCGACAACCACATGTACGAGACGAGGGACGCGCTCACCAAATACCTGCCCAAAGAGCACCGCGGCAAGGTCGGCTACGTCGACGTCAACGGACGGCCCAAGCTTGTCGTCAAGGACCACATCAGCCACATGATTCCCAACCCGACATTCGAGCGCGTGGCCCGGCCTGGCAGCGCCGAGGACTACTTCTTGGGCAACAATCCAGAGGGCCTCAATTTCCGCGAATTCATCGGTGAAGCAATGGATGTCATCCCCGCCTACCAGGACCCGGCTCCCAGGATGGAGCTGATGGATGAACTCGGCATAGATCAGTGCGTCATGTACCCCACCCTCGCAAGCCTCATCGAGGAGCGCACCACCGACGACGTCGTCCTGACCCACGCAATCATCCATGCACTCAACGAGTGGATGCACGAACACTGGACTTTCAACTACCACGACCGCATCTTCGCGACGCCCGTCGTTTGCCTGCCACTCGTAGACGAGGCCATCCAGGAGCTGCACTGGTGCCTCGAAAGAGGAATGAAAACGTTCTTGGTTCGCCCAGCTCCGGTGCCCAGTCGCTTCGGCGGCTCGCGATCGATGGGTCTGCCCGAGTTCGACCCGTTCTGGGAAGAAGTCGTTAAGACCGGCATTCCGGTGACCATGCACGCCTCGGACAGCGGATACCAGAAGCACCTCATGGAATGGGAGGGCGGCGACGAGTACCTTTCGTTCAAGCCGAGCGCACTGCGCGAGGTGGTCATGGGGCACCGCGCCATCGAGGACACTTTGGCGGCGATGATCTGCCACGGTGCGCTGTCGCGCTTCCCCGACCTGAAGATCTTTTGCGTCGAGAATGGCAGCGGTTGGGTACGCAATCTTCTCGAACAGCTCAACACCGCGTACAAGATCATGCCCAAGGAGTTCGACGAGCATCCTGTCGAGGTGTTCAAACGCAACATCTACATCCACCCGTTCCTCGAGGACGATGTCAAGGGGATCGTCGACATCATGGGCGAGGATCACGTGATGTTCGGCTCCGACTTTCCCCACCCCGAGGGCATCGGCGATCCGTTGAGCTTTGTCGACCGGCTCGACGGCATCTCCGATGCCGCGAAGGCGAAGATCATGGGCGGCAACGCCATTGAGCAGTTGGGGCTCAAGGTCCCGGCATGACGCAGGCCTCCCCCACCGTCTACGAGGGCATCTCCGGCTTCGAATCCCACGTCGGCGAACACCTCGGCTACAGCGGGTGGCACGAGGTCACACAGAAGGAAATCGATCTGTTCGCCGAGGCGACCGGTGACCACCAGTGGATTCATGTCGACGCGGAGCGGGCGGCCAAAGGTCCGTACGGTAGGACGATCGCGCACGGTTATCTCACGTTGTCGCTGGTTCCCATTCTCGTGCAACAGATTTACCGGGTAACCGGGCTGGCGATGCAAGTCAACTACGGTTCCGACAAGCTTCGCTTCCCTGCCCCGGTGCCGGTCGACTCGCGCATCCGCGCCGGCGCCGAACTGGTCAAGGTGGAGCGCAACGACAGGGGTGGCCGGGCCACCGTGCGCGTTACCGTGGAGGTTGAGGGATCCGACCGACCGGCATGCGTGGTCGACACCATCGCGGCCATGGTCGATGACTGAACCTACGCGTTCAGCAGCCGTTCGCCGATAACCTGATCGTCGCGCAGCTTCGTCAGCTCGTCTTCTGACAATCCCACAGCGGCAAGCACCTCAGCGTTGTGCTGACCGAGCGTCGGCGATGGTGCGCGGTGATGCCGAAGCGGTCCCGGCGTGATCCGAAACGGCCAGCCCGGGAACCTCTGTCGCCCAGCGAGCCGATGCTCGAGCTCCTCGTAGAAACCGCGCGCCTCGAGCTGGTCGACGTCATACATGCGGTCCGAAGTGAGGATCCGCTCCGCGGGCACACCACGGCGAAGGAGCGCCTCGGCGATCTCGTCGGGCGGTCGGCCCGTCGTCCATCCGGAAAGAATGTCGTCGAACGCGTCGTGGTTGTGCAGCCGTGCCTGCGGTGAGGCGAACCGCGGGTCGTTAAGCAATTCGGGCCGGCCGATCACATCGACGACGGCGGCCCAATCCGAGTCGTCACGCACCGAGATGGCCACCCACTCATCGTCGTCACTGGCCGCGTAGACGCCTTGCGCGTAGAACCGGTGGCGGTTGCCTTCCCGCTCGTACGCCCGTCCCGTGAGCGAGTATTCGATGACCGGCTCGGCAGTCACCGCGGCACCGACCTCGATCTGTGCGACCTCGATCAGTTGGCCTTCACCGGTTCTGCGCTTGTGCTCGAGCGCGGCCAGCAGTGCGACGGTCGCGTGTACACCGACGATCGGATCGGCAGGCCCTTGTAGGTTGCACGGCGGACCGTCGGGGTAACCGGTGGCCGCCGACATCCCCGATATCTGCTCGAAGTTCAGTGCCCACCCGACGTAGTCGCGCCACGGACCTTCGAGCCCGAGCCCCGGCATGCGGACCATGATGACGTCCGGATTCACCTTCACCAGCGAGGCGTAGTCCAAACCGAACTGCTCCACCACGCGCGGCGAGAAGTTCTCCACCACGACGTCTGCCTCGGCGGCCAGCTTGAGGGCCAATTCGCGGCCGGCTTCGGTGCCGAGATTCAAGGTGATATCGCGCTTGTTGAGGTTGGTGCCCTGCCACATCGGTCCAATCTCGTACCAGTCATCGGTGCTGCGCAGCAGCGAGCCCGAATATCGGTGACCGTCCGGACGTTGGATCGACTCGACCTTGACGACATCGGCGCCGAAAGCACCCAGATAGCAGGTGAGGTAGGCGCCGGACCAGAATGTGCTCAGGTCGAAAACCTTGAGATCTGCGAATGGCAGTGTCACATCGTCAACTGCGGATGCGGCCGGCTTCGTCCGTCGATCGTGCGATGAAGCTGCCGCTCGATCGCCGAGCCGCGGCGCAGGTTTCGGTGGCTCAACCGGCGTGCGGGCCAACCTGAACGGAGCGCCCGGTCGGAGGAAACGTTGGCCTCCCGCTTCGCTTTCGATGAAGAATCCCCGCTCGCGGTACTGGGGACAGTCGAGGATGGAGGCTCCGTCGTTGACCGGCGCCGCGGGGATTCGCATCGCCTGGCTCAACTCGACCAGATCGGCCACGGTCATCGAATCGAGCCAGGGCTGCGCCTTCGCGAAGAACTCCTCGCGTTCGGGCCCGCCCAGCATGATGGCTATCTGATGCTCTCCGAATTCCGGCAGCCCTACCATCGCGCAGACGTCCAGCCAGTGCTGGCCGGTCAAGCAGTTGATCCCGATCCAGCCGTCGGCGGCACGCACGATGCCGAGCATCGGGCCCGCCTTTGAATTCGCCGGAAGACCAAGGCTTTTCAAACGTTCGGCCATCAGCATCGGATACGCCAAGGTTGACAAGAGTGACTCGAACGTCGAGACATCGACCTCGATCACCCGATCAAGACCGGCATCCGCGACCCGCAGGGCCGTCAGGGCCCCGAGCGCGGCGTAGCTGCCGGCGATGTACTCGGGGATACGGACGCCGGCCTGTACCGGCGCCCGGCCGAGTTCGCGAGTGTTGACCCACCCCGCCGCGGCCTGCAGGGTCAGCGACGTCGACGGGCGATTACGGCGTGGGCCCTCCTGGCCGTAGTCGGCGATGCGGACGATAACGAGGTTCGGGTTGACGCGTTGGAGCGCTTTGCGATCGAGTCCCCAGTTCAACCTGTCGGTCGATCCGGCCGGCAGATCCTCGACTACCACATCCGCGTGAGCGATGACGTCAGACAGCGCATCGGGATGTGATTCGAGATCGATTGTCAGCCCGCGCTTTCCGGCGTTCAAATACTCGAAGAGTCCACTCAATGAGCCCCAGCTTCGCAGCGGATCCCCCGCCGGCGACTCGACCTTGTACACGTCGGCGCCGAGATCGAGGAGCAATTTGGTGCAGTACGGTGCCGCAATGTCGGTACCGACTTCGACGACCCGCAGCCCCGACAGGGATCCGGTCACGCGGGCACTCCGATCGCCTTCGGTTCCATGTACGCCCGCAGCCCCATCACGCCACCCTCGCGGCCGATCCCGCTCTGCTTGAAACCGCCGAACGGCGCGTCGCCGGGTATCGTGCCGTTGATCGAGATCTGACCGGTCCTGATCCGTCGCGCAAGTCCGACCGCACGCTCGATGTCGGTGCCCCAGATCGCGCCACCGAGTCCGTAGGCCGAATCGTTTGCGATGCCGACCGCTTCGTCGTCGTTGCGGTAACGAAGCACCGTCAACACCGGGCCGAACACCTCCTCCTGCGCGATAAACGACTCGGCGGTGGCATCGGTCAAAACCGTTGGCGCAAAATAGAAACCGCGATCGAGCCCCTCCGGCCGTCCACCGCCGGCGACAATCTTCGCGCCGTCGCTTTCGGCCTGGCGGACGAAACCTTCGACCCGCTCCAGGTGTTGACGACTGATCAGCGGCCCCATGCCGGTCGCCTCGTCGGTGGGGTCTCCGACGGTGACGTTGCGAGCCAGCTCGGCGAGCCGATCGACGACCTCATCGTGCAGCGTGTCCGGGACCACCAGGCGACTGTTCAGGATGCACGCCTGCCCCGCGTGCATCGTGCACCCTTCGAAGAGGAGGCGCTCGAACAGTTCGTCGGTCAGGTCGACATCGTCGAGCAGAATGCTCGCCGATTTGCCGCCGCACTCGAGCAGGATCCGTTTCATCGAGGTTGCGGCGCCGGCCATCACATCGCGACCGACGGCCGAACTTCCGGTGAAGGTCACCATGTCGACCCGGGGATCGATGGTCAAGATCCTGCTGGCCTCCACACTGCTCGGGGTGACGACGTTGACCACGCCCGGTGGAATGTCGGTCTCCTCGTCGATGAGGCGCGCCAGCGCGAGACCGGCCAGCGGTGTCAGCGGCGAGGGCTTGAGGACAAGCGTATTGCCCGCGGCCAGCGCGGCACCCAGCTTCATCACGTTCAGCGTGTGCGGGAAATTCCACGGCGTCATCGCCGCGACCACACCGAGTGGCTCGTAGCGCAACAGGGTGGTTCCCGCCGCTCCCCACGCGTCCATGGGCGCCTCAGCCGGTTCGACCGCCAGTTCCGCGGCATGGCCGACCATGAACGCGGGCCCCTCCACATGGATCAGCCGCTCGTTTGCTGTACATCCCCACTCGGCCTGCGCCAGCGCATAGATTTCCTCGGCGCGGGCGAGCAGCGCGTCGCTGAGCTGTTGGAGACAACGCGATCTCTCGGCCGGATCGACCATGGGCCACGGCCCGGAATCGAAGGCGGCACGCGCCGCACCGATGGCGTGCTCGACCTGCGCGACGCCGGCGTCCGGCGCCGAGGCAATGACCTGCTCTGTCGCCGGGTTGGTGACGTCATATCGGCCGGTGTCCGGTTCGACCCAGTTGCCATCGATATAGACGCCATAGCTGTCGACCAGGCTCGACTCGGCCATCACATCACTGGACCTTCCCGGTTGGTCGCCGAACTGTACGGTGTCGCCCGATGCCGATGCGAACATGTCCGACAATTCTTCAATTATGTACACCTGAAGATGCACTGGCGTCAACGCTGTTGCCATTTAACTGGGCGAACGATGATTGACATTTGCGCTGCTTGTCTGTAGACACAGCATCACCGGACATTCCTGGATTAACTGTCCGATTTCCCTTGTGCCGAGGAAGGCCCGCAGTGCCCGCTGACTCCACCTCCAGACCAACGTCCACGCTGCCTTTGCACTCTCCGGACTTCTACGCCGGTGACCCGTATCCGGGCTATCGGGAGCTGCGCAACAGCATGCCGGTCGTCTGGAACGACGTCACGAACTTTTGGGCCCTGACCAAGTACGAGGACATCCGCCAGGTCTCCGGCCACCCGATGACGTTCACGTCGACGCGGGGCATCTCGATCCCGGATCCCGCCATGCCGAGCCCGGTGCAGGAGGGAAACCTGATCTTCACCGATCCGCCACGGCACCGGCAGCTGCGCAAGCTGATCAACTCGGGGTTCACCCGACGCCAGGTCACGTTGCTGGAACCCAAGGTGCGCGAGATCGTCAAGGGGATTCTCGACGACGTCGACCCGGCACGGGTGTACGAGTTCGCCGAGGAGATTGCCGCGCCGCTTCCGACCCGGATGATCGCGGAGATGCTCGGCGCGCCGGCTGAGGACTGGGAACAGTTCCGGGCATGGTCGGACGCGGCGGTGGGTACCGCCGATCCCGACATCGAACTGGACAACATGGTGGCACTTGGCGAGCTCTACGAGTACTTCACCAAACTGATCGACGCGCGGCGTTCCGGCAAGGTCACCGGGCAAGACGACCTGCTGTCCATCCTCGCGGCCGCCGAGGTCGACGGCGAGCGCCTGACCGATGCGGACCTGCTCAATTTCTCCTTCCTGCTGCTGGTCGCCGGCAACGAGACGACACGCAACCTGATCGCGCTGGGCACGCTGGCGCTGCTGGACAACCCCGATCAATTCGCCTTACTCCGCTCGAAGCCCGAGCTTTTGCCGCTGGCCGTCGAAGAGATGCTGCGGTTCACCAGCCCGGTAACCCACATGGCGCGCGAAGCCACCGAGGACGTCGAGATCCGCGGCCAGCAGATCAAGGCCGGTGAAACGGTGGTCATGCTCTACGGTGCGGCCAACCGCGACGAGGAGATCTTCGGCCCCACCAGCGAGGAGTTCGACATCACCCGAAACCCGAACCCACACATAGCCTTCGGCGCTGGCGAACACGCGTGTCTGGGCGCGCAACTGGCACGGCTGGAGGCCAGGGTGATGTTCGAGGTGCTGCTGGGCACCTATCCGAGCATCGAACTGACCGGCGATGTGACGCGGCTGCGCGCCACGATGGTGCCAGGCGTCAAGCGCATGCCGGTACGGATGGGAGCCGGTGTCTGATGGATTTCGACTACACCCCCGAACAGGAGCAGCTTCGAAAGGACTACCGCCAACGCCTCGAAGCCGTGATGACCCCCGAACGCCGCAAGGCGGTCACAGGCTTGATGGAGGGCGGGGCCGCGGTGACCGAATGTCGGCGGGCGCTCGGCGAGGCCGGGTTGCTTGGCGTCGCATGGCCGGTCGAGTACGGCGGCAGCGGGCTGACTGCGCTCGAGCAGTACATCTTCGGTGAGGAAGCACGCCGAGTCCATGCGCCACTGCCGATGATCACGCTGAACACGGTCGGCCCCACGCTTATTCAGTACGGGACCGAGGAGCAGAAGCAGAAGTTCCTTCCCGCGATCCTCAAGGGCACCGTCGATTTCGCGATCGGTTACTCCGAGCCCGGCGCGGGAAGCGATCTGGCCTCATTGCGGACCAGCGCGGTGCGCGACGGCGACGAATTCGTGATCAACGGCTCAAAAATGTTCACCAGCGGCGCGGAATTCGCCGACTACATCTGGCTGGCGGCCCGCACCGATCCGGAAGCCAAGAAGCACAAGGGCATCACGGTATTCATCGTGCCCACCGACTCCGCCGGATTCTCCTGGAAACCACTGCATACGATGCCCGGTGTCTCGACCTACTACACCTTCTACGACGATGTGCGCGTTCCGGAGAACGCCATCGTCCTCGGCGAGAACCAGGGCTGGAAGCTGGTCACCAACCAGCTGAACCTCGAGCGCGCCGCACTCGGCAATCTCGGTGCGCTGGAGCCGCTCTTCAGCAAGACGCTGGAATGGGCCAAGACCACGGAATTCGACGACGGGTTCGTCATCGACCAGCCCTGGGTCCAACAGGCATTGGCACGGGTGGAGGCACAGGTCGCGGCCTACCGATTGCTCAACCTGCGCGTGAACACGAACATGAGCTCGGGTGGTCTGGGCATGGGCGAGGCTTCCGCCGCAAAGGTTTTCGGCACCGAGCTCACCCAGCAGGTGGCCCGCGAGCTGCTCGACGTGGTGGGCCAAGCCGGCCTGCGCAAGGAAACGTCGGCTCCGCTCCAGGGCGAACTGGAGAGTGCCTACCGATTCGCCGTCATCAACACCTTCGGCGGCGGCGCCAACGAACTGCAACGCGACATCATCGCGATGGCCGGTCTCGGAATGCCACGCGCACCCCGCGACATGCGAGCCTCCTGAAAGGAGTGTCGACATCTATGACCGAAATGACCAAAGACGAACTGCGCCAGCGCCTGGACGCGTTGATCGGCACGCCCACCGACGGGGTCGGCAGACCCGCCCGCGCGCCGGATCCGGTGAACGCCGCGATGATCCGGCACTGGGCGCATGCGTTGGACGACATGAACCCGGCGTATCTCGACGAGGAGTTCGCCAGCAACTCTCGCCACGGCGGTTTGGTCTCGCCGCCGGTGATGCTGCAGAGCTGGACGATGCCCCCACCGAAGCTGGCGGGCATTCGCGAGCGCGGCGGTGTGCCGATCGAGATCAAGAGCAACCCGCTGCAGTTCCTGTCCGACGCCGGCTACACCGGCATCATCGCGACGAACTCCGAGTTCGAAATCGAACGTTATCCCCGGGTCGGTGACCAGATCACCGCCGAGACTGTGTTCGACTCGATCTCAGACGAGAAGAAGACGGCGATGGGCAACGGCTTCTTCGTCACCTGGGTGACCACCTACCGCGATCAGAATGATGAAGTCATCGGCCGCCAGTGGTTCCGCACGCTGCGATTCAAGACGGGAAGCTGATGGCCAGCAGACTCGCACCCTCCATTAGTCCCGACACCGAGTTCTTCTGGTCGGGCCTGAAAGACAACGAACTTCGCATCCAGCGTTGCGCGGACTGTCAGACGTTGCGCGTCCCGCCACGACCGATGTGCGGCACGTGCCAGTCGTTGAAATGGGACTACGTCGTGGCGTCGGGTCGCGGCACGGTGTACAGCTTTGTGATGCCGCAATATCCGCCGCTGCCGTTCCTCCAGTACCCCTACGTCGTCGCGCTCATCGAGCTCGACGAGGGTGTCCGCATCGTGTCGAACCTCTGCGACATCGATCCCGCCGCGATCGAGGTCGGCATGCACGTCGAGGTCTTTTTCGAGACATTCGAAGCGCTGCCGAGTGGCGACGAGTTGGTGCTGCACCAATTCCGGCCCGCCGGCTGAGGAGAAGGTAAAGCGAAAACAATGGATTTCACGTTCACCGAAGAACAAGAGACAGTCGGAAAGGTCGCGCGCCAGCTGTTCGAGCACCGCGCCACGCCCGAGCATCTGACCGAGCTGGAGGCCGGCGACGTGCGCTACGACGCCGGACTGTGGGCCGAACTCGCATCAGCGGACCTGCTCGGCATCGCACTGCCCGAATCCGTGGGCGGCAGCGGCGGCGGATTCCTCGAGTTGGGTGTGCTGCTCAGCGAGGTCGGGTTCAGTGTCGCGCCGGTACCCGTCTACCCGACACTCGTTCTCGGCGCGGACACCCTTGCCCGGCACGGCGATTCCGTGTTGCAGCGACGGTATCTGCCCGGTGTGGTCGACGGCAGCACGATCCTCACCGCGGCGCTCGTCGAGCGGGGCAACTCCGACCCGGCTACACCGCGCACCACCGCAAGATCCGACGGCGACACGTGGCGGCTCGACGGCAGCAAGGAACTCGTTCCCGCGGCGCAACTCGCGGCGGCCATCGTCGTGTCGGCGCAGACCGAGGACGGTCCTGGCCTATTCATCGTCGACACCGGAACCGATGGCGTGAGTATCACACCCGTGCCCACCACCAATGGTGAGCCCCATGCCGATGTGGACTTGACCGGCGTGATCGGCCGCCGGCTAACTGAGCACGACGCCGGGAACATAGTCGGCTCGCTCTACACCCGCGCCCTCGTCGGCTTGTGTGCGCTCCAAATCGGCGTTGTGGAACGGGCTTTGAAACTAGCCGCCAAGTACACCAGCGAGCGCGAACAGTTCGGCCGCCCCATTGGATCCTTCCAGGCTGTCCAGCAGCGTCTCGCCGACGCTTTCATCGACGTCGAAGCCATCCGGTGGACCACGTGGCACGCGGCATGGTTGATCGCCCAAGGACGACCGGCCGATCGAGAGGCCGGCATCGCCAAGTTCTGGGCCGCCGAGGCAGGCGCCCGCGTCGCCTCCTCGGCCCAGCAAGTGCACGGCGGCATGGGAATCGACATCACCTACCCGCTGTCCCGTTATTTCCTGTGGGCCAAGCAGAACGAACTCGCACTCGGGTCGGCATCACAGCAGTTGGCCCGGCTCGGCAACGCATACCGGAAGGAAGCGGCAAATGACCTCCACCATCAAGCGCACCACGACCTTGGCGTGGAACACCGTCAATGTCGGTGACGAGGTCACACCGATGGATGTGCCCGTGACCACCACGCTGATCGTCGCGGGCGCCATCGCCTCACGTGACTACATGCCGGTGCACCACGACCGCGACTTCGCCAATTCCCAAGGCTCCAAGGACATTTTCCTCAACATACTGACCACCAACGGGCTATGCGTGAAGTTTCTGCACGACTGGGCCGGACCCGAGGCGATGGTCAAGAAACTTTCCGTTCGCCTGGGCGTCCCGGCCTACCCGAACGACCCGCTGCGATTCGAAGGCAGCGTCACCGACAAGTCGTCGGCCGACGGCGAGGGCTTGATCGAGGTCACGTTCAAGGGCACCAACAGCCTCGGAGCACATGTCTCCGGCACCGCGGTGCTCAGCCTCCTCGACGGGGTCGATGCGTGAGCGCGGGCATCGGCGGGCAAACCGCTCTCGCCGGTGTCGGCCAGACCGAGTTCTCCAAGGAGTCTGGCCGCACCGAAATGCAGCTTGCCTGCGAGGCGGTCAAGGCGGCCATCGACGATGCGGGCCTGCGTCCCCGCGATATCGACGGGATGGTGACGTTCACCGTCGACGAGAACGAGGAGATCGAAGTCGCCCGCAACGTCGGCATCGAGAACCTCTCGTTCTTCACCAGGGTGCCGCACGGCGGCGGAGCGGCGGCGGGCACCGTGATGCAGGCCGCGATGGCCGTCGCAACCGGTGCCGCAGAGGCCGTGGTGTGTTACCGAGCGTTCAACGAGCGCTCCGGCTTCCGTTTCGGCGGCGCTGGACGCCAACCCGGTGTGACGCCGTTGTGGATGGCCCCGTACGCCCCCTTCGGGTTCATGACACCGGCCGCGTGGGTCGCCCTGCACGCTCAGCGATACATGTCGACCTACGGCGTCACCAACGCCGACTTCGGCAAGATCTCGGTCATCGACCGCAAACATGCCGCCACCAATCCGGACGCCTGGTTCTATGGTAAGCCGATATCCCTTGAGCAGCACCAGGAATCACGCTGGATCATCGAACCGGTGCTGCGTCTACTCGATTGCTGCCAGGAAAGCGACGGCGGCGTCGCGATGGTGGTGACCAGCGTCGAACGGGCACGGGATCTGCCCAACCCGCCCGCCGTCATCACCGCGGCCGCACAAGGCGCGGCCTACGACGGCGAGGTGATGACGAGTTACTACCGCGAAGAAATCACCGGGCTACCAGAAATGGGCGTGGTCGGCAAAAAGCTGTGGCGCGACTCCGGACTGAAACCGGATGACATCTCGACGGCGTTCCTCTACGACCACTTCACACCGTTCGTGTTCACCCAACTCGAAGAACTCGGCTTCTGCGGACGGGGCGAGGCCAAGGATTTCGTGTCGATCGACGAACTGTCGTTGGGCGGACGGATGCCGATCAACACCAACGGCGGCCTGCTCGGCGAAGCCTACATCCACGGGATGAACGGGATCACGGAGGGAGTGCGACAGGTGCGCGGCACGTCCTACAACCAAGTCGACCGCGTCGAACACGTCCTGGTCACGTCGGGCACCGGCGTCCCGACCAGCGGGCTGATCCTCTCGCCCGACCGCTGAGTCGCAGCACCGCTACTCTCATCGGAAGCTAGAAAGGGGTCCTCCATGACGCAAGCGACCGCGACTGACACCCGCGCTGCCATCATCGCGGCGGCCTTCGCCTGCTTTCGGACCCAGAGCCTGGCCAAGACGACCATCGTCGACATTGCGCGGGCTGCCGACGTGTCCCGCAGCACGTTCTACGAATACTTCCGGGACAAGGAGACGATCGTCGAAGCCTGCGCCGAGGCGGCATCGCAGCGGTTCTACCGCAACATGGCCAAGGCGATCGACCGTCGCGGCGGTAGCACCCTGGAGGGCCGGCTCGTGGAGGCCGCCGTCTTCGTGAGCCAGGCACGGCGCGTCGTCGAGCCGGAAGCGTACTTCGACGAGGCGGAAGTCAGCCTGATGATGACCAAGAACGCCGCAATGCTCCTCAAGGAATGCACCGAGTTCCTGGCGCCGTACGTATCGGCTGCCAGGTTGACCGGCGAGGTCCGAAGTGATCTCGACATCCCCACTGCGACCGAGTGGTTTGCTCGAATCCTATTCTCGCTGTTCACGACTCCGTCGCCGACGATCGATATGCGCGACGACGACGCGGTGGCCGACTTCGTGCGGGCCTATGTCGTGAAAGGATTCGTCGACGGCGGCGCGCGCCGGCGCTAAACGGCAGGCCTCAGCCAACCCCGCCGCACGGGAACGTGTGACCAACCGCAGACATTCGCCATTGCCACCCGCTGTAGCCCGTCGCGGTCGACTTCGTACTCGGGAAGCAGGTCCAACAACGCGTCGAGCGCGATGCGACTCTCCATGCGAGCCAGCGCCGCACCGAGGCAACTGTGTATGCCGTAGCCGAACGCAAGGTTGAAACCCATCTTGCGGTCTCGATCGATGTCCAACCGGTCGGGGTCGTCGAACATGCGCTCGTCGCGTGTCGCCGAACCTGTGACGAGTAGCACCGCAGCCCCGGCCGGAATGGTTGTCCCGTAGTACGTTACGTCCCGCGTGGCGGTCCGCACCTGATATTGAGAGGGAGCCTCGTAGCGCAGCAACTCCTCGACCGCGGCCGGGATTTTGCTTCGGTCGTCGCGAAGCTTGCGCCACTGGTCGGGAAAGTCGGCGAACGCGACGATCGCATTGCCCACCAACTTGGTGACCGTTTCGGCACCCGCCCCGCCGAGCATTGTTGCGAAACCCGTAATGTCGACATCGGTGAGCTTTTCCACCACGCCATCACGTTCGATCTCCGTCTCGATCAAACGGCTGATCATGTCATCTTCGGGGTGGGCCCGCCGCTGCTGCACCAGGTCGTAGTAATACAGGCCGGTGCTCACCGACGCCTGGTATCCCCGCTTGGTGGTCGCGATCTCGCCGGGATGGCGCTCCAGGAGCAAATCCAGCCAAACGCGGATCTGATCGCGGTCCGGTTTGGGCACGCCGAGCATCGTGGTGATGACCTCGTTGGGGAACAGGGCCGAGAAGTCGGCGACGACGTCGAAGGACGCCGGATCCAGCGCCTCGATGCGCTCATAAACTTTGTCGCGCACCATGTCTTCCAACGCGGCGATCGCCCGCGGGGTGAACACATTGCTGACAAGCCTGCGCATCTTCTGATGCTCCGGTGGGTCCATGGAGATGATCACCTTCGGCACCGGGATGGCGTCGTCATGGGCCTTGACCATGTCCAGCGTCGCGCCCTTGGCCGACGAGAAGGTTTCGTGGTCTTTGGTCGCGGGTGCTACATCGTCGTACCGGGTGAGCGCCCAGAAGTCCCACTTCGCGTTGTAATAGATGGGTGCCTCGTCGCGCAGCCGTCGGTAGGTGTCGTAGGCCCCATTGAAGAATTCGGTTGAGAACGGGTCGAATTCGATGGAGATCGCTGAGCTCACAGGATCGCTCCGGATTCCTTGTACTTCGTGATCGTGTCCCAGTCGATGCCCGCATCCATCAGGACTTCCTCAGTCTGCTGGCCGTGCTCGGGCGCTCCGGGCGGGACAACCGACCGCCCATCGAATTGAACGGGGTTGGTGGGCAACGAAAATGGCACTCCGCTGACGGTTTGGGTGTGCGCGACGTAGCCGTTCGCGACGACGGCGGGGTCCTGACAAAGCTCGGCCGGTGTCTGCACGATTCCCCATGCCCCTGAGAGTGCCGCCAGAGACTCGCGCCAGTCGGCCAACGTGCGCTTGGCAAATGCCTCGTCCAGCAGGGCGACCAGACTTACTCGGTTCTCGAACCGGGATGCGGGATCGGCGAATCGCGGATCGTCGACCAACTCGGGCAGACCGATCACCCGCATCGCCTCGGCGTAGAACTTGTCGAGTTGCAGCATCATCAGCTGAACGTAGCGGTCGTCTTTCGTGCGGTAGGTGGCCACCAGCGGGTTGGGTGAATCGGCGTGGCCGTACTTGGGAATGGCGCTGCCACCGTGTATCTGGCTCACCGCGACGTCGGGGCTGAGGTTCCACGCGGCCAATCCGAGGAGGGAAACGTCGACCACCGAGCCCTTCCCAGTCGTTGCCTTTCTGTAGAGTGCGGCGGCGATCCCTCCCGCGATCGTCATCCCGCCGAGCAGGTCGCCGAACGCGGGACGCGAACGCACCAGCTCGTCGGAGTCCTCGGTGAGAACGTTAGCGATTCCCCCACGCGCCCAGTAGGACACACCGTCATAGCCAGGCTTGTCGGCATCCGGCCCCTTCGGCCCGTGCCCCGACCCCCGCACATAAACAATGCTCGGGTTGGCCGCTTTGATGTCCTCGACGCCGATGCCGAGCTTCTTGCGGCGCTCCGGCAGGTAACTGGTCAAGAACACGTCGCAGGTCTTGGCCAGCTCGCGCACTACTTCCTGACCGCCAGGAGTGCTCAGGTCCACCCCGATGGATTTCTTACCCCGGTTGGGGATTTCGATCATGTAGTTGACCGACCCGCCGCCCCCGTCGACGATTCCCATCGTGACCAGCCCGCGCTGGGGGTCACCGCCGTCGCGCGGCTCGACCTTGATGACTTCTGCGCCCCACTCCGCGAGTACCGCTCCGGCCGAGGGCACGAACGTCCACGCGGCGACCTCCAGCACACGAACTCCGCTGAGCACCTTGTCGTCGGAAATGACGCCCTCCCAAGCTCGCGATAACTGCTATTTACGTAAATGAGAATGTCACTTTCGCTCTGCGTTGTAAACGGGCTAGGGCCGCCGGGAGAGCCGCCCAGGTTGCTCGGGATCTCCGTTCTCCCAAAACGCTCGCCAACTCGGCATCCGCTGCGGCATGGCCGCGCGAAGCGGAACGTCCGAAGGCCACCGGATGAACTCCGGCCCGGGCCGTTCGGTCACGTCTACGGAGTACCACGGATGCTCACGCCGCTTGACGAAGTACCACCGGCCATCGCGTCGTTCGTAGACGTCGTCGTAGCGCATTGTGATGACGTACCACCCGTCACCCTCCTCGTGCTCCGCGCGACAGTACACCGACCCCGTCGCATGATCGGCGTCGACGAAGTCGAACTCGTGCCCGCAGATCAGGTGGATGCTGCGGTAGAACCGCCGCAGAACCCGGTCATACCAGCGCTGCAACGCCTCCCGGCCGCGGCCCTGCGGGCCGGCGTCGACATCGTCGACGAAAAGCGCCGTTAGTGTCTCCAGGTCGCGGGCGTCCAGCGCCATGGCATAGCGACTCGGCAGCTGACTGATCGCCAAACTGGACTCGATCCGATCCAGACGGTCCGGCGCCATGGTTTGCAGTGTAGTTCGACGACAGTAGTACCGAGAACCGGTGTTCTCGTTTGACGGAAAGCAACTATTCTGTTGAGGCCCAATGAACATGTAGAAGGATGACGACCACATGCCCTTCCCGACGATCATGCCTACGGTCCCCGCCCTGGTGAGATCGTCCGCAGAGCGTTTCGGTGACAACCCATTCCTCATCGCCGACGGACATGTGCTCACCTACGTCGATCTCGACCTGCGTTCATCGCAGTTGGCGATGGCACTGCTCGCCGAGGGCATCGGAAAGGGAGACCACGTCGGGATTCTGATGCCCAACAGCGTGGAATGGGCGCTCGCCTGGTTCGCGGCGACCCGCATCGGCGCCGTCGCTGTTCCGCTCAACACGTTCTACAAGGCGTCCGAACTCGCCTGGACCGCCCGTCACGCTGACCTGAAAGCGGTCCTGGCGTGGTCTGCCTTCCTCAACCACGATTTCGCCGAACGACTTGAGGAGGCATTGTCCGGGCTCGCCGAACAGCGTCAACCGGGCCGCATCGTCCTGCACAAGACGCCGTTTCTGCGCACGATCGGGGTGTGGGGACCGTGTGACCGGGCCTGGGCGACGGCATTCGAGGACAAAGAACTACCGGCAGGCATCGACGCCGACTTCCTTCTCGAAGTCGAGTCCTGTGTGACCCCGGCGGACGAGGCGATGATCATTTACACCTCGGGCAGTACTGGTGACCCGAAGGCGCCGGTACACACACAGGGCACCCTGGTTCGCCACAGCTATAACCTCACCTTCCAGTACGGCATCACCGCCGACAGCGTCTTGTTCACCGCAATGCCGTTTTTCTGGGTGGGCGGGTTGATCACCGGATTGCAGGCCGTGATTCACCACGGCGCAACGCTTGTCACTCAGCCGGCGTTTGATGCGGCAGAGGCGTTGGAATTGATGGAACGGTACCGCGCGACGATCGCGCTCGGTTGGCCACAGCAGGGCAAGTCTTTGTCGGAGCATCCGGATTTCGCCGGGCGCGACCTGAGTTCGGTGCAGCGCACCAGCATGCCCGCGATGGTGCCCCCGGACCGGCGACCCCAGGGGCCGAATGCCCTTGGAATGACGGAACTGTGCGGCAACCACATCGGCGTGGACCCTTATCCGCCACAGCCGCCGGACCGAGCTGAGACCGGAGGGTTTTCGGTCGAGGGTCTCAGCCACATCCTCGTCGATCCCGAGACCGGTGTACCGGTCCCGGTCGGGACGAGCGGTGAGATCTGGGTTCGCGGTTACTCATTGATGCAGCGCCTCTACAAGCGGGAGCGCGAGGATGTGTTCACCGCGAACGGGTACTACCGGACCGGTGATTGCGGCGTCGAGTACGACGACGGCTGGATCAAATTCACCGGTCGGTTGGGAGACCTGATCAAGACGGGCGGCGGAACCAACGTCACACCGAGCGAAGTAGAACTGACACTTGCCGATTGCGACGGCGTGCTCGAAGCGTATGTGGTCGGTGCCGAGAGCCCGGAGGACGGAACGGTGGTCGCGGCGGCGGTGGTGCCGTGCGGCGATTCGACGCTCGACGGCGAGTCATTGCGGGTGCAACTGCGGGGCCGGCTTGCGGCATACAAGGTGCCGAAGTTTATCTGGGTTACCTCAAAGCAGGATCTTCCGTTCACCGCGACCGGAAAGCTCAAGAAGGTAGAGCTGGCGCAGCAGCTCAGCGGACTGCTGGTGCGCCGCTGAACGTCAACCGGCTGCAGCCGACCCTTGCGGAGAATCCTCATTCTCACATGCGAGAATTGCCTTGACTACGGCACGAAGGGAGCGATTCATGAGTGACCGGGACTCCAGCATTGCAGGGACACGGATGTTGATCATCGGCGCATCGTCGGGCATCGGACAGGCATTGGCCGTTGCCGCCCATGCCCGGGGCGCCAACGTGGCGCTCGCTGCGCGGCGGCTGGACCTCCTCGCGAAACTGGCCGATCAACTGCACGGATCGTCGCACGAGCTCGACGTGTCCGACCCCCGCGGCGTCGAATCCGTCGTCGGTGACGTCGTGGGCAAATTCGGCAAGCTCGATGCGGTCGTGTTCACCAGCGCCGTGGTGCCGTTCGCGCTGATCGAAGATACTGAAGTGGAGACTTGGCTGCATGCGTACGCCGTCAATGCCGTCGGCGCCTCCCACGTACTACGCGCGGCACTGCCGCATTTGGCCGACGACGCCGTGGTCATCGTCGCGTCGAGCCACGACGTCGGTCGGCCTCGCGCAGGTGTGGCCGCCTACCACGCGAGCAAGGCGGCACTCGACGAGATCCTGCGGTCCTGGCGAGCCGAGCATCCCGATCTCGCCGTGATCCGGGTCAGTGTCGGCCCCACCTGTGACACCGAGATCCTCCGCGGAGCCGATCGCGACCTGCTGGCGAATTTATACCGGGCATGGGCACACGAAGGCCAGATTCCAGACGAGATGTCTACGGTCGAAGACGTAGCCAGTGCCATGCTTTCCCTCATCGCCATTTCACGCGCCAACCCGACGGTGATCAGCGAGATCGTGCACCTCGCGCCCCGAATCATCAAGCGCCGGCCGGCTCTGACCGGCAGCTGATCGGAGAGGGAGCACCAGTGGACCTAGGTTTCGACGGCGCATGGGTCATGCCGGTACCCCAAGGCGATTCGAAATCTAAATTCTCATTTTTTGGCAAGAATAATTCTCCCTCCGGTAGGTTCCCGGTGTGGCGTTGGAACAGTTCGAATTAACCGGTCAGGTGGCGATCGTGACCGGCGCGGGGCGCGGCGTCGGTGAAGGGATCGCCAAAGTGCTCGCCGAGGCGGGCGCGACGGTGTGCGGGGCGCATTCATGACAACGGGGCTGCAATCGAGTTTCGACCTGCTTCCGGGGTCGGAGGAGATGTTGAAAGAGCGCACTCCGCTGCACCGCATCGGCGATGTCGCCGACCTCGGCCGGCTGACCCTGTATTTGTCGACGCGCGACTGTTACGCCAGCAACTCGGTGTTCGTCGTCGACGGGGGCCTGCAGGGACCCAACTCAGAACTGCCCATCCCCGATCTGTAAGAGGTTGCGACGAGGAGCAATGACAATGAAGGCCAAGCCGTTACGGGTAGCGGTCATCTCCACCGGTTGGATCAGCAGCCTGGCAATACGCGCGATAGTGCGGCGTCCGCACCTCGAGCTGGTCGGGGTCTGGGTGCACAGCGCGGAGAAGACAGGACGCGACGTCGGCGAGATTGTCGGGCTGGGTCCGATCGGAGTGACGACGACCAACGGCCTCGACGACATCATCGCGTTAAAGCCCGATTGCGTCGTCTACGGTGCGGCCAGCGCCGAGATGGATGCCGCCGCGGTCCGCGACTACGTGCGTCTGCTCGGCGGCGGGCTCAACGTGGTCACGACCAACACACCCGGAATGATGTTCCCCGACAGATGGATTCCCGAGCTCGCGAGCCAGGTGCGCGAGGCGGCCTTGTCGGGCGGGGTGACCATCTACACCTCGGGTATCGAGCCGGGCTTCGCCGGTGACCAGTTTGCGGTGTTACTGACAACCCTGTCGAACACGATCCGATCTATTCGCGCGCAGGAGATCTTCGACTACTCGGCGTATCCGAATCAGGACCTGATGGTTACTGCCATGGGATTCGGCAAGCCGCTGGAATTCACTCCGCTGCTTGAACTCGAGGGTGCCCAGCAGTTCGCCTGGGGGCCGCCCATCGGCTTGGTCGCCAAGGCACTCGGCGTTGAGCTCGACGAGGTCACCGAGTCCTACGAGCGCGTGATCACCCCGCGTGATCTCCATGTAGCGTGCGGGACCATTCCCGCCGGGACAGTTGGCGCCGTCCGCGCCGAAACCACCGGCGTGGTCAACGGTCAGCCGGTGATCACTATCGAACACATCAACCGCATGGCTCCCGACCTGGCCCCGGAGTGGGCGACAGCACGCAACGGCACATACCGCCTCATCATCGAGGGCCAACCTCATATGCAGTGCGACCTAAGGCTCGGCACCGAGGACACGCCGGAGTCGGCCAACGACAACGCAATGGAGGCAACGGCCATGCGTGTCGTCAACGCCATTCCCTACGTCGTCGATGCCGCACCGGGGATCGTGACGTCGCTGGATCTGCCGATCACCGCACCGCTCAACGCAATAGACGTCGGCTAGACGGTGAACATCGGTCCGCGGGGTGCTCCGCGGACCTCGTTGCCGCCGTCGATGGCGAAGCTCTGCCCCGTCATCCAGCTGGATTCGGGTCCGGCCAAGTAGCGCACGCCCGGGGCGATGTCGTCCGACACTCCTAGCCGGCCCAGGGGCACACGTTCCAGGAAGCTGCTTGTCAGTTCCTCGAGGTGGATGTACCCCTGGGTGGTTGCGGCTTCGGTCAGCCCCGGTCGCACCGCGTTGACGCGAATACCCCGCGGCCCGAGTTCCGACGCGGCGACGCGGATGAGCATCTCGAGCGCGGCCTTGCCCGCGGAATAGTGTCCGAGGCCTTCCATCGGGATCTTGGACGACGTCGACGAGATGAACACGATCGAGCCGCCATCCGTCATCAGCGGTGCCGAATAGCGCAACGCGAGGAAGTTTGATCGGAGATTACCCATGACGAAGTTGGTGAAGGTCGCAAGATCCTGTTCGACTAGCGGACCGGTACCCCCGCCGGCGACGGTGCCAATGACAATGTTCAGTCGCTTCTTCACGTCGTAAGCCCACTGCGCCGCCCGCCTGACGATGTCCTCGTCTTCCGGATGGCCTTTCTGGATCACGATTTCAGCGTTGGGTGCGACGGCGAGAATCCCGTCCCGGGTAGCTTCCAGCCGGGACTGAGACCTGCCGAGCAGATACAGCGTGGCTCCGTCAACGGCCAACAGCTTCGCGCTCGCCTGGGCGATTCCCGCCGATGCGCCCAGAATGAATGCGGTCTGACCGTCTAGCACGCCCATGGTTCGCACGCTATCACCGTCCGCAATATTGATTCTCTGTAATCGTTAATCATGATTCTCGGCTGGTGTAGCGTACGCGTGTGACTGCGTTGACGGACAGGGTCGCCCTCATCACGGGCGCGGCGCGTGGCCAGGGACGCGCCCACGCGCAACGGCTCAGCGCCGATGGCGCCGATGTGATACTCATCGACCTTGCGGGTCCGCTTCCACCAAGCGTCCCATACGATTCAGCAACCCCAGCGGACCTGGCTGCGACAGCCGACTTGGTCAAAGACAATGGTCGACAAGCCATCACTGCAATTGTTGACACGCGCGACCATGATGGTATGTGCACGGCCGTCGCAGACGCTGTTGCAGAGCTCGGACGACTCGACGTCATCGTCGCCAATGCGGGTGTATGCGTGCCCGCACCGTGGGATGAAGTTACCGCTCGCGACTTCCAAGACGTCATCGACGTGAATCTGGTCGGGACGTGGAATACCGTCATGGCGGGTGCAGGGCACATCATCAATGGCGGCCGGGGCGGGTCGATCATTCTCATCGGTTCCGCCGCGGGGTTGACGATGGAGCCATTCATGATCGCCTACACCGCCAGCAAGCACGCAATCGTCGGCCTTGCGCGCGCGTTCGCAGCCGAACTCGGCAAGCACAACATCCGGGTGAACAGCCTTCACCCCGGATCGGTCGCCACCCCGATGGGTACCGGTCGAATGCTGGAGGCGATGGCCGACGCGGCGAGCTCGAATCCCGCTCTGCAGAGCGGCTTTTCCAAGCAGCTACTTCCCAACGCTGTCACGATGCCGGAGGACGTTGCCGGCGCGGTGGCATGGCTGGCATCCGACGAATCGCGGTACGTCACGGCTGCCGCCATTCCCGTCGACGTCGGCGTGACCGGGACCTAGGTGCGCGACTGCCGGCTCACGATCGAGGGCCCCGACAGCGGATTGGCAATCACGCCGGGCGGGGCATCGACGACGGCTGGAATCGCGTTGACAGCGGCCATCGCCGTGACCGCCACACCTGGGTTCACCCGGTCGGTTGTCGACTGCTTGAGATGCAGCTCCAGGCTCATACTGGGGCTGCCCTCGACACGGAACACCATGCCGCCTTCGCCCGCACGGGCCGGCTTCGGCCAGCGGTCCGGCCAGGGCGTGCTGCTGACTGTCGCGAAGTATTGAACTGCGACAACCGGTCTCGTGCCGACCACTCCGGCGAGTTGCCAACGGTGGGCGCAGATCGTACCCTCCGGGATGACGCCTAGCGCCGTCTCCAGATCTGTGGGCGCAAGCAGCGTCTCCCAATCCAGTTCTATCCCGTCGAGCTCGAAGCCGAGGATGTCGGCGATGTAGCACACCACGGTGTCCCAGTCCTTGTTCACCTTTCCCGAGGCGATGCGAACCGGCACATGACCGTCGGGCTTCCCGAAGCCCATCGACTCGTGCAGGACGTCCCAGATCGGATACGCCTTGTCCAGATCGAGCGCGTACTCGTCCATTCGATACGAGTCGACCCGACCTGCGCCTGCGAGAAGAGCGGTGGGGATGTTTAGGCTGATGAAACCCGGCTCACTGCCGGTGCCGTAGAACGTCGAGTTCCCCTTAGCCGCAGCGCCTTCCAAAGCCTGCCGCCATTCGGCGGGAGCTGCCGCAGGATAGACCAACGGGATCGTCGCGAACGTCACCACGTTGATGCCCGCCTCCAGGTAGCGGGCGATGTCGGCGATGGCATCCTCTTCGCGCCGGACCGCCGTCGCGCAGTAGGCGACACAGTCCGGAGCCAGCGCCAAGACCGCTGATATGTCGTCGGTTGCGCTTATACCGACATCGGCAGTCCCGCAGAGTTGACCCGCATCCACCCCGACTTTCTCCGGTGTCGACACCCTGACGCCCACGAGTTCCAGCACCGGATCGTCGACGATTGCCCGCAACGCCTCGCGGCCAGTCAGTCCAGTACCGACGTGGACTACCCGGTAGCGTCGCTTACCCTCGTACGTCAATGTCTCATTACCCCTTAGCGTTTCGATAGAACGGCCCCGGCTTGCCCGCGTTCCGCAGATGGCCATATGGGTCGTAAACTTTCACGCTCGGATAAGGGTTCTGGTCGTAGGCGGGCCTGGACAATCCCGCCGCCCGCAAGCCCGCGAGCACAGCCAGAGGCACTGCGAACGACACCAGGCCCACCATCACCGAGATCAACAACTGTCGGGTAAGCGTCAGCTTCGGACGGCCTCGCCCCACAGGCAGCCGCCGCGCGATGCGGCCGATCAGCGCCAATTCGCCGTCCTCGTCGCGAACGCACATCACCGCGACCATCGCGAAGATGAACGAGTCGTACACCGCCATGATCAGTGGGAAATAGACGTGCCCCAGGCGCAGCACGGGGCCGACGGCTTCCGTGTAGAAGAAGATGCCGCACCTCATCCAGGTGAATTGAACCAGCCCGTTGATGGGAATTGCGATGACGGCCGCGCCGAGGAACACCGAGACAAGCCGATGGCGCGCAAGCCAACTCGTCCGCGGGATCAGCGGATCGACGATTCGGTCATGCAGTTGGAGGATGGCGAGGCCGGTGAGCAGATAGTAGGCGGCATAGCCGCCCAGGAACGCCAGCGCCGGTTCGAGATTCGGCGATATGTTGACATACGGCCAGGTCAGCGGGAAGTGCAGCATGCGCGGATCGAAGATCGCGAACGTTGCCCAGTTGGCCAGAGGATCGAGCGCGCCGGTGATCAACCCGGCGAAGGCGATCACCACCGCCCAGTGCACCTTGCGTTGTCTATAGGACAGCCATACCAGCGTGGCGACCAGGCCGATCGCCATCGGAACCGAGCTGATGGACACGGCGAGCGGCCAGTTGTCGAAGCCGAGGAACGGTGGATAGGGCGCAGGACCCGGACGCGGATTGGCCCTCGTCGGGTCACCGTGCAGACCGGATTGAATTGTCGCGATGGTGATGATTGCGAAGACGAGGTAGGCGACGATGAACAGCCCCCAGCCCACCCGCGCCGGCCATCGCGAGAACCGAGGCCTGGTCACATCGGTGGCGCGAGAATCTGGGTTGCTGTCAACGGTATTCGTCATGTCAGACATGCACTGGCAGGCTCGCCCAGCCGCGGACGCTGGTGGTGTGAGCGCGCTTGGCGTTGTGGTAGTCGACTTCCCAGTCGGGCCATCTGGTGAGCACTTCCTCAAGCGCAATGCGTGCCTGAACTCGCGCCAGCGCAGCACCCAGGCAGAAGTGAATGCCGTGCCCGAAGGACAGATGTGCCGCCCGCCGGTGGATGTCGAATCGATCGGCGTCGACGAATTGGCGTTCATCGCGGTTCGCGGATCCGTTGAGCAGCAACATCACCGACCCCTCGGGTACCGCCTGCCCATAATGTTCGACGTCACGGGCCACGTGGCGCGCCTGCACCGGTGACGGGGCCTCGTAGCGCAGCACTTCCTCAACCGCCCCGGGAATGAGGCTGAAATCCGCTGCGAGCTCTCGGCGCTGGTCGGGGTGATCGGACAACAGCTGTCCGGCGAAACCGATCAACCGCGTCGTGGTCTCGTTGCCGGCGCCCACGACAGTGCCCGTGTAGGTCAGCACCTCCGCACGGGTCAACCGCCTGCGGCTACCGTCCGGTTCCTCGACCTCGGCGTTGACCAGTTCGGTCATCAGATCATCGGAGGGGTGGTCGTAGCGCCAGTCGATGAACTCCTCCAGCATCGATCCCTGACGCGTCAGCATGTCGTCGGCCACCTGGACGAGCCCGCCGTCTTTCAATTCGAGGAGCCGGTCGGTGTTCCGCCGGATCGCGATCTGCCTGTCCTCAGGTATGCCCAGCAGGTACCCGATCGTGCGCATCGGCATCCACGCGCCGAGGTCGGCGATGAAGTCGAACGTGTCGGCGTCCGCAAGGGGCTCCAGCGCGCGCCGGCAGAACTCCCTGGCCAGCGGTTCGATGGCCGCCATCCGCCGCGGTGTGAACACCCCTGACAGCAATCGCCGGTGCGCATCGTGAATCGGCGGGTCCTCGAACAGGATGATCCCGGGAGGCACCTCGACTCCGTTGAGGATGATGTCGATGGTCGTGCCTTTACCGGACCGGTAGTCATTCCAATTCACCAGCTCGCGCGCGACATCTGCGTGCCTACTCAACGCGTAAAAGCCGTACTTGTCGTTGTGGTAGAGCGGCGCGACATCACGCAGCTGTTTCCACACGGGATACGGGTCGTCGTCGATCTCGAAGTCGAAAGGGTCGTAGTACGGATCAACCTTCACCCTGTAGGTCACACGACGAGAATAGGCGTTATCGGCTGCCGTAGCGAATTTTTGGCCAACTAGGATCATCACTGCCGATCCATCGAAGGGAGCGATGCTTGAAAGCCAGCACCCGTCCGCTACGAGTCATTCAGTGGGCCACCGGCGCCGTGGGCACCGAGATGGTCAGGACCATCCTCGATCACCGGCCAGACCTCCAACTGGTGGGCGCGCGGGTGTATTCCGACGCCAAGAACGGCGTGGACATCGGAGCCTTGGTCGACAGAGCGCCGATCGGCGTGACCGCAACCACCGACGTCGCGCAGATCCTCGCGATCGACGCCGACCTGGTGTTGTACGCACCGTCGTTCACCAACATCGACGACGTCTGTGCGCTGTTGGAGAGTGGAAAGAACGTCGCGACGCCGGCGTTCCTGTTCCACCCGCGAAGGATCCCTGAAGCCGACCGCGTGCGCCTGCAGGCGGCGTGCGACAAGGGTGGCAGCACCATCCACGGCAGCGGCCTGAACCCCGGCAACCTGTCCGGGGTGCTGCCGCTCGCGCTGTCCGGCATGAGCCGCACCATCGATCGGATCACGCTGCAGGAGCGCGCCGACTGGACCCTGTGGGAGAGCACTGCGATCACCTTCGACGGGATGTGGTTCGGTCGGCCAATCGAGGAGGTCACGCCGACAGCCAACGAGTACCTCAGCTTCTTGACGAGACTGTTCGTCGAGCAGACCTGGTTCATCTCCGACACCCTGAACGCAGACATCGACGATGTCTCCGTCACGCTGGAGACCGTCCCCGCAACAAAGGACTTGCAGATTTTCGACCACATTGTCTCGGCCGGCACCACCGCCGGGCAGCGCTGGAACTTCGTCGGCCATCGCAACGGCGAAACCCTGGTCGAGTTCGAGACGCTGTGGACCGTCGGCGGTGAGTACCCGAAGCACTGGCCCAAACCTCTCGACGGCTGGACGCTGACCATCGAGGGCGACCCATCAATGCGCACGCACTTCTTTCCGCTGGCCAGCTTTTCGCGCGAGGCCTCGATCGAGGAGCACGTCAGAGCTGGACTGATCACCGTCGCCATGCAGATCGTCAACGCCATTCCGGCCGTGTGCGCCGCACCGGCAGGGTTCGCGACGATGGCCGACCTCCCACTGATCCGCAGCTACACCGGTTTCGGCAATCGAAGACCGGGTGCGCTTTAGCCGTTTGTCCAGTGCGCGACAAACGGGGCGATCGTGGCAAGGTCATAGAGCCCCGGTTCGGCCGCCATCACCGTCGGTATCGCGTTGATGGCATGCATGGCGGTGGCCAAGCAGCCTTGTTCAGCGTGATCCTCGCCGTGCGAGCCGATCACGAGGTGGCACCTCAGGTTCGGCTCACCGTCGAAGCTCACCTCGTATCCGATCTCCGTCGGCCACTCCGGTGCGAGATCATCGGCCATGCGGGTGAGGTGCTCGACAGCCAATATAGTTGCGCCGCAATCGACCTCGACGCCGAATCGCATGGCGCCGACCGTGCCTGCGGGAATCTCGCCCGCGGCCACAGTCAACGCCCGCGGGGTGGTCCGGACATCGCGGAACCCCTGCACAGAACTGATCTTCAGCCCCAACGACTGCGCCAGCACGGTGGCACTGCCGATCCAGGCGCTCGCCGCGTACTCGGTACTGGTCAGCAGCGGCGTCGTGTCGTCGGGCGTGTGCCCGAAACCCATGGCATTGAAAATCAGATCGTGGCTGGCGTAGGTCGAGTAGTTCAGCACCTCGCGGACGCTGATCCGCCCGGCGCGGGCGGTGAGCCGCGACAGGATGGGCGTGAGTGATTCGCCGAAGAATCCCGGGTATAAACCGACTCCAAGAAACGAGGTTTGCCCTGTGCGACAGGCGTTCTCGATGCCGTCTGCCAACGATGCATGCAACGACCGGGGATGGATGAACCGGCTTCCGGTGGCCACGACGTTCTTGCCCGACGCGAGGAGCTCGCAGACATCGGCAAAACAGCCGGGCGTATCGGTCTCGACCTTGCCCATGTAGAGGACCACGTCCGCGTCAGTGTCGATGATCTCGTTGCGATCGGTGGTGGTGCGGAGTCCGACTTCGCTTGCACCGCAAAGTGTGCCGGCGTCCACATCCGCCTTCGCGGGGTCGTACACGCGCACCCCGACCAGTTCCAGATCCGCCCGTTCGATGACGTGACGAAGCGAAATCATCCCGGTAACGCCGGTCGCCCACTGGATCACCCGTGTCATGGCATACCTCTTTCAGTCCCACACCACGTCAAGGCGGGGCGGGGACCGGAACATCGTTCCTGTGATGTACGGCGGCGCCGCGTCCGGGTCGAGCCGCAGATTGGGGAGTTCATCGAATATCGCATTGAATATTTTGGTCGTCTCGAGCCTGGCCAGGTGCATACCGAGGCACACATGCGCTCCGTGAGCGAAGCCGATGTGCGGCTTGCGTTCCCGGAAGATGTCGAACCTCTCGGGTTCGTCCCACCGCGTTTCGTCGTGATTCGCGCTGCCCAAGCTGAGCATCATGGTCGCGCCCTTGGGAACGTGTACGCCACCAATCTCGGTATCGGAGGTGACCTCCCGCATGAAGTTGAGCAGCGGGGTTTCCCAGCGAATCCCTTCCTCGATGGCCTGAGGTAGCAACGTGCGATCGTCACGGACGGCGTTGAGTTGGTCCGGATGCGTCAAGAGCGCCAGGGCAAGACTGGCCGTCGACCGCGAGGTCGTCTCCGCGCCGGCGGGCAGCAGGTTGCGCATGAAACCGTAGATCTGTTCGTCGGACATCTTTACACCGTTGACTTCGGCACCGGCCAGGATCGAAACCATGTCGTCCTTGGGGGCTTTGCGTCGGTCGGCAAGTATCCCGACGAAGTACTCCTTCATCTCGGCCGAAGCGCGCAACGCGCATTCCATGTTCCCGCGGAAGCCCAGCAGGTCGATGGCGAGTCGGTGAAACTGCAGCACATCGGCATCCGGAAGGCCTAGCAGCGCAGCGATCACCCGCACCGGGATCGGCATAAAAACCGCGTCGACGAGATCGGCGCGCTTGGCGTCCTTGAATTTCGCGATGGTTTTGTGGACCAAGGGACCGACGAGTTCGGCGTCCCAGCGCTTCATCGAAGAGCGGGCAAAGGCGAACTCATGCAGTTTGCGGTAGACCGCGTGTTCGGGTTCCTGCATCTCCAGGATCGTCGGACCCTGGAGTGGCCGGACGACATCTTCGTAGCAGCGCGTGCTGAAGGTGATGTTGTCGGTGAAGATCGCCTTGACGGTGTCGAACGTGTAAGCGGTGAAGGTTGGCGGGCCGTCAGAATTGCCGACCATCCCCATCTCCGGCCAGCCGGCGTGCACCGGACTCTGCGCACGCAGCTTCTTGAGCATCGGATATGGCGATGCGTCGCCGTCGGCACCCATGCCTTGGTTGAATCTGTCCTGTGCGTCTCGGATGCTCTGTTCAAGCTCCTCGACAGTCGCCGGCTCGGCCATGTGACGACTCCTCACTCGTGCATAGGCTCGCACAACATACACCTTGCTGGTTGAAAACCTACATGATGTAGGTTGAGGGCACCAATAACCGTGGATCGCCGAAAGAGCAATCAGGAGCGTTCGATTGGCAACTCGAGTCGTGCAATGGGCCACAGGCGCCGTGGGCCGTGCCGCGCTGCAGGAACTGATTGAGAATCCTGATTACCGGTTGGTGGGTGTGCTGGTGTACGACCCCGCCAAAGCCGGCCAGGACGCCGGAACCTTGTGCGGGCTGCCACCCACCACCGGAGTGCTCGCCACCGCGGATAAGGAGGAGATTTTCGCGCTGGGCGCCGACGTCGTCATCCACGCCGCCAGTAAGGCGCATGCCGTCGAAACCAACGCCGCAGATATCTGCCGACTGCTCGCGTCGGGAACCAGTGTCATCACGACCACCTCCTACAACCATCTGCCCACCTACGGGGCGGAGACCGAGCGCGCCTTCGTCGCAGCCTGTCGCGCAGGCGGGTCCCGCTTCCATGCAGCGGGTGAGAATCCGGGCTTCATGTTCGAACGCCTGGTCGCCACGGTGACGGCGCTGTCCAAGACCATCGACCGGATCGATCTCTACGAGGCCACCGATGTGTCGGCAGTCGACAGCAAACCGATGCTCGTCGACCTGATGGGCATGGGCAGACCGCCCGAAGATGTCAGCGTTAATTCCCCGATCCTCAAAAAGCTTGACCTGGCCTATCGCCAAGCGCTCAACGCCACCGCCGACGTCCTTGGGATCACGCTGTCACATGTCGACGTGTCGGTCGACGCCACGACACTCCCCCACGACCTCGAGGTCCGCGCCGGCACCATCGAAGCGGGAACTGTCGTCGGACAACGATTCTCGTGGGTCGGCCACTGGTCTGACCGCCCGCTTCTCGCCATCCACGAGGAGTGGGTCCTTACCCGCGACCTCCCGCAGTGGGGCCTAAAACCCCTCACCCCCGGCGAAAAGGCACCGCTGATCCGGGCCGTCATCAAGGGAAAGCCCAGTTTTGAGTTGCAGCTGGATGTCGGATGGGACGACGAGCCGCCCACCGGAACGCACGCCGAGCCGGGGCATCTCATGATCGCGATGGGGGCGGTGCGCGCGATTCCCGACGTGCTGGCTGCGCCACCGGGCGTCGTAACCGCCCCGGTGTTCGGTGCGATCCAGCTAGCGGGGACCAGTCAAGGTCAGACCGACCGCGCGTGAGATGTGGTCGCTGGGCGCAGCGTGGAACACGTGCCCCGAACCGTCCGGCAGCACCCGGCGAGCGATCAAATAGTCCGTGCCCATCCAGCCCTGCCGGATGCAGCGGCCGAATCGCAGAAAAGTCCCCGGCGCCCCACTGGCCGCCGGGACGAGCTTGACCTGCTCGATACCCTGCTTGACGCCGTCCCCGGTCAACGGGCGCGCCGCAGCGAGCCCCCGCGCGATCACCGTCGCCACGTCGTGCGTCAGGCCGGGCATCGAATGTGCCGGCCTGCGGCCGAATCGGGCCTCGAAACGATCCAGGAACGCCTGCCCGACGAGGTTGCGTTCGTCGTAGCTGTCCAGCCCGACCCAGCCCGACAGCTGTCGCATCCACTCGGCGTTGATGTGAGCCATCTCAAATGCGGTGGTGGTGTACCGCGGTGGATCCCATCCCACGGCCAACAACGCGTCGGTGAAGCCCCACAGCCCGTGGCCGAACCCAACATGCACCAGGGCGTCTGGCTCGGCATCCCGCAGCTCGTTGACGACCTTGGACTTGTCGGCTTCCACCTGCGGTATCGCGACCGTGCTCACGACCTTCAATCCGGCGGCAGAATAAGCCTTTTCGGCGAACGCCAGGTACTCCTTGCCGATCAGAGAGGCTTCGTAGGCGATGGCTATCCGCGACCGGCCGTCCCCGAGCATCACGGCGGCCAGCATCACCGGCTCTTCGGGCATCGATCCGTTGTTGAGCGCAAACGTCCACTCCCCGAGCGCCCCCTCGGAGCCCGACAGGACGATGTTGGGAACCTTGGCCACTCGATCGGCGTGCGCGGCCAATGGCACCGCGTTGTCGGAGACATACGGACCGTAGATCGCGAGGCACCCCTCGGAGACCAGCTCGTCGTAGGCGGTCTCCACGGCGTGGTACGTGCCGTTGGGCAGGCCGATCACATGGCGTTGCACCAGTTCTATCGGCCGGTCGACCAGACGGGCGGCGACCGCCTCGTCGAAGACCAACCGCAGTGTGTCGAGAGTGTCGTTCTCGGAGCTGGCTTGGGTCGGATAATCGTTCAGCAAGCCCACTTTCAACGGCGCAACCGACCCGTACGCGCGAACCTCTTCGTCTGCCATTAGGGCAACATACAATACGAAGGTTGTCCGGCAGTCTACGGAAATGGACGTTTACGGAAACGCATATACGGATTACCGGGTATTGGTAGCGTCGCCGCCATGTCCGTCGAATCGACCACCGGCAAGAAGTACCGTGTCATCCAGTGGGGCATGGGCAATGTCGGGACGCTCGCGCTGCGCCACATGGCCCACAACCCGGTCTTCGAAGTCGTCGGGGTGCTGTGCAATCGCCCGGAGAAGGTGGGCAAAGACGCCGGCGAGCTCGTCGGGGTTCCAGCCATCGGCGTTTTGGCCACCACCGACAAGGACGCGCTCGAGGCGTTAGACGCGGACTGCGTGTTCTATGCGCCGCTGTGGTCAGACATCGACGAGATCTGCCGACTGCTGCGCGCCGGCAAGAACGTCGTCGCCTCGGGTGGCGCGTGGTGGCATCGAACCGAGGCCAACGCGGTTGACGTAGACAAGATAGAGGCCGCATGCGCCGAGGGTGCGACGTCGTTCCACGCCGGCGGAATCCATCCCGGCTACGCCGCGGACCTGCTAGTGCTCACCTTGGCCCGGATCGTCGGCAAGACCGACCACATCCACATCTACGAGGCAGTCAACTTCAACAAAGACACCTTGAAGTATCTAGACGAGATGGGATTTGGGAAGACGCCCGACGAATTCGCCAAGGGCAATCTCTTCGCGGACGCCTGGTCGTTGTTCGCGCAGTCGCTGACCATGGTGGTGGAAGGACTGGGCAAAACCGTGGAGCAGTTTACGACGGAGGTCAAGCTCGGCATCGCAACCCGCGACATCCCGTACGAGGGCACCGCAGATATGGACATGCCCGGGCTCAAGGGCGTGATCAAAAAGGGAACCGTTGCCGCCCAGCATCATCTCTGGACGGCATGGGTAGACAGCACGCCGTTCATCACGCTGCACGAGCTGTACTCGTTCATCGAACACGACGCCATAGAACCCAAACCTGACTGGGAGCCTTATTACCACTACAGGATCGTGATCGAGGGCGACCCGGGCACCGAATTAATTCTGCGCGGTGACCAGAAAGCTCGCGACACTGCCAAACCCGGCTACGTCGGCTATGCGTGGACGGCGATGGAGCCGGTTAACACCATTCCCGCCATCTGTGACGCACCCCCGGGATTCAAGTCGCACAGCGACCTCGGGCTGATGCGGGTGATCGGCATCGTGCGCTGAGCAGCTCAACATACAAGCTGAATGTTGCTACGATGCTTGAATGGCCAAGCGTGGTGGCACCGACGTCGAGCGCCGGGCGAGGGGGGATCGGACTCGGCGCGATTTAGTCGACGCCGGTCGCGCGCTGTTTGTCGAGAAAGGATATTTCGAGACCAGTATTTCGGACCTGGTGGCGAGGTCCGGTGTAGGCACTCGCGGTGCTTTTTACCACCACTTCAAGGACAAGGCCGAACTCTTTCGCGCGGTCTTCGAAGAGGTCGAACGCGATCTGACACTGCGATCGCTCGCCTCACCCCCGCAAGGCGCGGACGCATGGGAAAAGTTGTCCGTCGGGATGCGCGGATTCCTCGAATCCGCTCTCGAACCCGAAGTGCAGCGCGTCATGCTCATCGACGGGCCGGTGGTGCTGGGTTGGCGGACACTGCGGTCCATCCAGGAGAGCAACAGCATTGCCCTGATCAACGAGATGGTGGACGAAGCAATCGCCGAGGGCATCATCGACGACCACCCGGTCGGCGAGCTGACCCATCTACTCGTAGCGGCAGTCGAGGAGGCAGCCCTCCTCGTAGCGCACGCCGACCGCCCAGCCAAGGCGCGGGCCAGGGCGGCCAGGGTTCTCGACCGGCTCCTGCTGAGCTTCGCCGTCGAGCCTCGAAACGTCTTGCGACGATAGCCTTCTGCCCGAAATGCGGAGCTCTGTCGCACCTATATGGAAATGATTGTTTTCGATGTCTGAATATCGCGCTTCTACCGAAATGATAATGTTCCTCTCAACTGCTTCGAGGAGAGCCGATGCCTGACACACCACCGCTGAGAGTTGCCGTGGTCGGAGCATCTGCGGGTCTGGGCCGATGCATCGGAATGGGTTTGGCCGAAAGGGGTGCCAGGGTCGCCTTCCTCGCCCGGCGTCGTGACCGCCTGGAGACCGCGGCCAAAGAGGCGGGCAACGGCGCGGTCGCGGTCGCCTGTGATGTCACCGATGATGCGGCGTGTGGGCAGGCGATCGCCGAAGTCGTCGACGCTTTCGGCGGCCTGGACGCGCTCGTGTATACCACCGGCGTCGGCGTGCTAGCACCGCTCACCGAAGTCAGCGCCGAGCAGTGGGGGAAGCTCTTCGGCACCAACGTTACCGGCGCGTCCCTGGTCACCGCCGCGGCCGCACCTCACCTGGCCGCCTCGGCCGGATCCGCGGTCTACCTATCGTCCTTGAGCGCCTCCTATTCCGCGCCGTGGCCGCTGCTTGGCGCGTATGCGGTCTCCAAAGCCGCCCTCGACAAGCTCGTCGAGGCATGGCGCATCGAACATCCGAACATCGGCTTCACCCGACTTGCGGTCGGAGACTGCTTTGGCGGTGAGGGCGACTCACAGACCGAGTTCAACAAGGCCTGGGACCCCCAGGCGCTGGAGAGTGCCATCCACTACTGGATGGACCACGGCTACATGCAGGGCGGCCTTGTCGAGGCCGAACACCTTGTCGACATCGTCTACTCCGTGCTTCGTTGCGGCAGCAGCAGTTTCATCCCTTACCTGACCTTGGCTCCTCGGCCGTCCGGCGCCGTGGCCGAACTCCGACAGTGGTGAAGGACATCTGAAGGAAACCACGATGAAATCAAAAGCGGCCGTGTTACGCGGTGTAGGTGTGGAATGGGAAGTCGCCGAGGTCGAACTCGACCCACCACACGCCGGCGAGGTCCTGGTCAAGATGGCGTACGCCGGCATCTGTCACTCCGACGAGCACTTCTACACCGGCGACAGCGTGCCCACTAAGGAAATGGAGGAGATGATGCGGGCGTCGGGGCTCCCGGTGCCTGAGTGGTTTCCTATGCTGGGCGGACACGAGGGCTCCGGTGTTGTGGAAGCGGTCGGCCCCGGGGTGAAGATGTTGCAGCCCGGTGACCACGTGGCCATCTCGTTTCTCCCCGCCTGCGGCAGCTGCCGATGGTGCACGACCGGCTACACGTATCTGTGTGACGTGGGCGCCGACATCTACGACAAGGCGATGACCACCGACGGCACCCGACGTCGCCATCTGGGAGGCGATGACCTCATGGCGATGATGCAGGTCGGCACCTTCTCGGAGTACGTAGTGGCATCCGAGCGCTCACTGGTCAAAGTCCATGACTGGATTCCCTTGGAGGCCGCCTCCCTGGTGTCCTGCGGCGTGACAACGGGATTCGGGTCTGGTTCGGTCGCGGCGGGCACCCAACCGGGTGACACGGTCGTCGTCGTCGGTGTTGGCGGAATTGGCATGAACGCCGTGCAAGGCGCGAAAGTGGCGGGCGCCAAGCACATCGTCGCCGTCGACCCCAACGAGTTCAAACGTGAGGTTGCACCGACGTTCGGTGCCACCCACACCGCTATCGACATCGGCGCCGCACTGGAGTTGGTCAAGGAGATCACCTGGGGCGTGATGGCCGACCGGGTCGTTCTCACGCCCGGGGTGGTGCCCGTAGACATGGTGATGATGGCGATGATGTTGTTGCGCAAGGGCGGAACGTGCGTGCTGACCGCAATGCCCAAGATCACCGACCTGATGGTGCCGATGGTCCTTACTGACATGATCAGCTCATGTAAGACATTCAAGGGTGTGCTTTACGGCGAGATGAACCCGCGGGAAGCCATGCCGAAACTACTGTCGATGTACGAGGCGGGCCTGATCAAGCTCGATGAGCTGGTCACGCAGAAATACCAGCTCGACGAAATCAACGAGGCCATGAAAGACCTTCGGGCCGGCAGGAATATCCGCGGTGTCATCGCTTTCGATTGACGAAAGTATGCGATGAAACGAAATCCGCGCAAAAGGGGAACGACGCGATGAGCATGCCTGACATGGAGACTCAAGGACCCTTCCATATGGATCCGGCCGTTGTCGTATGGACGCTCGTACGCGAGTTGCTCGAACAACAGCGGTCACTCGTCCAATTAGAGCAAACGCTCGATGCTGTCAAAGCCCAGCATGCCAACAACTATGACGAAGTAGTAAGCCTCACCTATGACCTCAAGAACCTCAGTGATCTAGTTGCCCTGAGAAGGCTTTGGTACTCGAAAGGCCTACCCAGCATGCTCGCAAAGCTCTCAGTAGCACTCGAGGCGCACGAAACGTTCGGCGACCAGGAGTTGTCCATCGACGACCCTGTCGACGCAGAGCTATGGAGAAGCAAATACTTCGTCGCCGTCAACGATTTGAGCGTCACCCCACCTCGAAACCCACCAAGGATTAGCGAAGCCTAGGTCGTTGCCGACGCCATGATGGCGCCGAGTCGCCTCAGCTCCTACTTCAAAACAGCTCCCCACCCGCCGGCCGGCAAGTAGCGACCGAACGCCCGCGTCTGATTGTGTTCTCCTGTGCAGCCTCGATTGACACAGAGCTGAGTTGTGTAAGGACGGTGTTGATCTCGGCGTCCAGGGCGGCGGACCGATTCACGGCAACCATCTCACCTGGTGCGACGACGGGCCGGTGGGGAGAGTGAGCCAATCGGGGGTGTAGACCAAACGACCGTTTCGTGCCTGCCGACAGGCAACTCGCGACGTCCATAGCCGGTAGATCGCACAAATCCGTCCCACCCTGCACCGAAACTGCCCTATGCCATCCTGGAAAACAAGCTGGGCTGGGCACCCGGCAGCATCGACACCATCCTCGCCGGCGGAGAACCCAAAGAACTTGTGGTCAAGCTGCGCCGCGACGGCCCCGCCCCCGAACCCACACCTACGCCACGGACGCGGCTTCCGACCCCATCATCGACGCTCTCTCCCGCGCCTCCACCGAGGAACTGCTGTCAGAGCTGAGACGGCGGATAATCCGCCCCCGCAACAGACGCTACGAGACCTGGGACGAATGGGGCGACGGCCTTGATGCGCAAGGCAGTTGGCCCGAGGAGCGCTAGCGATCAGGTCGGAGTCGTCAACCTGCCCGCGCCGACCACTGTCCGTCTAGTCAGTCGCCGATAACGGCTGGCTGGTTGTACTCGGTGATCGGTCGCGCAATCCCCTGTTCGTCGCAGACCCGCTGCAGCTTCTCCAGCGTCTCGTCGATCCCCGGCCCAAGCGGGTTGCCCGGGGTGAAGGTGGCCGGCAGGTGCTGCATGCCCTGGATCACGCCGATCGTCGGATAGTGCACGGTGCCCTCGGGGTCGCAGCGGTAGTCGGGCATCCGGTCGAGCACCGCCATCAGCATCGACTTGAACACGACGCGCGCGACGTTGGAGCCGATGCAGCGGTGGATGCCGAGCCCGAAGCTGAAGTGCCGGTTGTTCTTTCGGCTCAGGTCCAACCGGTTCGGATCGGGAAACACTGAGGGGTCGCGGTTGGCCATCGCCCAGGACAGCCACAGGCGATCGCCCTCCTTGAACCGGGTGCCCGCTATTTCGAGGTCGGCGGCGATCGTGCGACCGTCGCCGGGGGCGGGCGTGAAGTAACGCAGGAATTCCTCGGTCGCCGAGTCGAGCAGTGTTTCCGATTCCCGCCTCAGCAGTTCGCGCTGCTCGGGATTTTCGCCCAGCCATTCGAGTGAATGCGCGGTCAGCGCCGTCGTCGTGTCGAAACCTCCGCCGATGATCAAGCCGAGCATTCCGAGCAGTTCGGCGTCGGGAGCGGGTTCGCCGTCGATCTCAAGTCGTGCCAACGCGTCCACAATGCCGGGGCGCGGGTTCTCGCGGATCTCGAGCAGGTGGTTGAACAGGTCCGCCCCCATCGCCAGCGTCTGCTCCAAAACCCTTGGGGCGTCCGGGGAATCGGCGGGAGTGTAGACGCTGGCGTGGGCCGGCTCGCAATAGAGCTGCCACTTCTTCAGCGGCACGCCCATGATCGCCAGAGTCAGGACGGCGGGCACGACGTTCGCGAGATCGTCGACGAAGTCGATTCGCCCGGCTTCGATCTTCTCGTCGATGCTGGCCCGCACGATCTCGTCGACAAATGGCTTCCAGCGCTTGACGGCCGCCGGCGACAGGTAGGGGTTGAGGATGCCGCGGTAGACGGAGTGCTCGGGTTCGTCCATCTCGAGCATGCCGCCCCGGACGCCGGTGCCCTGCGGCAGCGTGGGAATCGTGATTCCCTTGTAGCCGGTGCCGTCACCGGTGACGTCGTGGTCGTTGGACACGTGCGGGCAGCGCGCGAGCTCGAAGACTTCCCGATTGCCCGCGGCCACCCAATGCCCGTCGTAGGTGTCGGTCCACGCCACCGGGCACCTGGCGTGCATGTCCTCCGTGATCTCGGTGAACCGCTCGCGGTACTCCCGGGTGTGGCGATCAAAGTGGTAACGGTTGGTCTTGCCGGCGTCTCCGGTCAGGGTGTTTTCCGTACTCACGGTGGCGTCTCCTGCGGACCAGTGGCTGCGTGTAGAAGCAGTATGCGACGAGACTGCCGGTCTCGTTAAGCATTTTGGCGGTCGAGTTTCCCCTCAGCGAGGTTGGCCAGCAGCAGCGCCTCGCTGATCGCCGCGCGTTCCAGCACGCCCAGGTGCAGGCTCTCGTTGATGCTGTGGGCCTGTGTTGCGGGGTCCTCCACGCCGGTGACGAGGATCTTCGCCTCCGGAAAGGCCTCGGCGAATTCGGCGATGAATGGAATCGACCCGCCCATGCCCATGTCGATCGCGTCGACGCCCCACGCCTGACGGAACGCGGCCCGGGCGGCGTCGTACACACTGCCGCTGGCGTCGATGGCGTAGGGCTCACCGATGTCGCCGTGGGTGACGCTGACCTGTGCGCCCCACGGCGCATGCTGTTGCAGGTGCGCGGTCAACGCGTCCAGGTGTGCCGCCGCGTCACCGCCGGGCGCGACGCGCATGCTGATCTTGGCGCGCGCCCGCGGGATCAGCGTGTTGGACGCCTTCTCGATGGGTGTGGTGTCGATGCCGATCACGGTGATCGCGGGTTTGGCCCACAGCCGCTGCGGCGCCGAGCCCGAACCGATTTCGGACACACCGTCGAGTAGTCCGGAGTCGGCACGCACCCGCTCGGGCGGGTAATCGACTGCGGCCGCGGTGCTTTCATGCAGGCCGGCGACGGCCACGTTACCTTCGTCGTCGTGCAAACTGGCCAACAGCCGCACAAGGACGCTCAGCGCGTCGGGTACCACGCCACCCCAGATGCCGGAGTGCAGCCCGTGGTCGAGCGTGGCGACTTCGACGACGCAGTCGACCAGGCCGCGAAGCGTGACCGTCAGCGCCGGGATCTCGGTGCTCCAGTTGTCCGAGTCGGCGATGACGATCACGTCGGCGGCCAGCGCATCGCGGTGGGCGGCCAGCAGCCGGCCCAGCGACGGCGATCCGGATTCCTCTTCGCCCTCGACGAACACCGTCACGCCCACCGGCGGCTGTCCGCCGTGCGCCCGAAACGCCGCCAAATGCGTTGCGATGCCGGCCTTGTCGTCGGCGCTGCCGCGCCCGTAGAGCCGGCCGTCGCGCTCGGTGGGTTCGAAGGGCGGCGACACCCATTGGCTGCGGTCGCCCTCGGGCTGGACGTCGTGGTGGGCGTACAGCAGGACGGTCGGCGCGCCCGGTGGCGCGGGGTGGCGCGCGATGACCGCCGGCGCTCCCCCTTCGCTGACGATCTGTATGTCGCCGAAACCGGCTTGCGACAACAGATCCGCGACGGCCTGCGCGCTGCGGTGTACCTCGTCGCGGCGGCCGGGATCGGCCCACACCGATTCGATGCGCACCAGGTCTTCCAGATCGCGGCGCACCGACGGCAGCAGCTCGCGGACGCGCTCAACCAGATCGCTCATGGGATCGAGGCTAGTCGGCGGTCGTCTCCAGGATCGCCACCGCGGCGGCGGTATCGCCCTCATGCGTCAGCGAGACGTGAATGATCACGTCGGCCAGGTGTTTGGCGATGTCGCCGCTCAGCCGGACCCTTGGGCGGCCCCACATGTCGGTGACCACCTCGATGTCGCGATGGATGTCCTCCGGTAGCACCGGCCGTTGGGCGAACCGCGATCCCGACCACGCCTTGATCACGGCCTCCTTGGCGGCCCAGCGGGCCGCCAGGTGACGCGCCGCCGACGAACTCTTGTCCGACGCGTCGCGGCGCTCCCCGGGGGTGAACGTCTCGGAGAAGACGGTGCCCGGCTGGTCGACCTGCTCGGCGAAATCAGGGATGGAGACGAGATCGATCCCCACACCGACAATTCCCATGGGTCGCCAGGCTAACGGACCGACGTCATCCGGCAGAGACCTGGTAGGCCTCGCCGTCGCCCAGGCGCGAATCCGGGTTCAGCAGCATCGCCGCCTCCTGACGCTTCTCCGACTCGTCATGGTCGAAGCGACGGTTCGGCGGGCGCTCGTACATCGGCGCGCCACCGGCGATCGCCGATGCCAGCCGCCGCTGACCGGCCAGCAGGCGCGCATCCGCGCGCCGCTGGTAGTCCGCGCGCTGCTGCGGGTCGAGCGCGGCGACGAACGCCTGCGGGTGCACCAGCGCCACCAGCCCCGAAACGTGGCCGAACCCAAGGCTGGTCACCAAGCCGGCCTTGAGCGGGAACTTCTCCCCGAGCCGCAGGGTTTCGCGCACCCACACGAAGTGGGCCGAGCCGGCCAGTTCGTCGTCGACGCAATCCAGGCTGCGGTTCGGCGGGATCACCCCGTCGCGCAGGATCTGGCACAGGCCCATCATCTGGAAGACCGCAGCGCCGCCCTTGGCATGCCCGGTGAGGCTCTTCTGCGACACCACGAACAGCGGCGCGCCCTCGGAGCGGCCGAGGGAATCGGCGAGCCGCTCGTGCAGTTCGGTCTCGTTGGGATCGTTGGCCAGGGTCGACGTGTCGTGCTTGGAGATCACCGCGACGTCGTCGGCGCCCACTCCGAGCTTGCCCAGCGACCGCGCCAACGCCGAATCCTTGCCGCCGCGACCGGCGCCCAGCGCGCCCAGTCCCGGTGCCGGGATCGACGTGTGCACACCGTCGGCGAACGACTGCGCGTAGGCCACCACGGCCAGCACCGGCAGACCCATCTTCAGCGCCAGGTCACCGCGCGCCAGCAGGATGGTGCCGCCGCCCTGTGCCTCGAGGAACCCGAGCCGGCGCCGATCGTTGGGCCGGGAGAACTTCGAGTCGTGGATGCCGCGGCCCCGCATCATGGAAGTGTCGGCGGTGGCCGCCATGTCACCGAAGCCGATGATGGCTTCCAGCGTCAGGTCGTCGAATCCGCCGGAGACCACCAGTTCGGCCTTGCCGAGACGGATCTTGTCGACGCCCTCCTCGACCGACACCGCCGCGGTCGCGCACGCACCCACCGGGTGGATCATCGCGCCGTAGCTGCCGACATAGCTCTGAATGACATGGGCGGCAACGACGTTCGGCAGAACTTCCTGCAGGATGTCGTTCGGCTTGTTCCGGCCGAGCAGGTTGCCGTGATACATCGTCTGCATCGACGTCATGCCGCCCATGCCGGTGCCCTGCGTGCTGGCCACCAGGCCCGGGTGCACCCACCGCATCAACTCGGCCGGGGTGAATCCCGAAGACAGGAACGCGTCGACGGTCGCGACGATGTTCCACAGCGCCACCCGGTCGGTCGAGCTGGCCATGTCCTGGCTGATGCCGAACACGGTCGGGTCGAACCCGGTCGGGATCTGCGCGCCGACGGTCCGCGACAGCTTGGTCTTCCTCGGCACCCGAATCTCGGTGCCCGCCTTGCGGATGACCTGCCAGTCGCTGGAGTCCGGCACCGGCCGGATGATCGTGTGTTCCGGATCGAACTCGACGAAGGCGCGCGCGTCGGCCTCCGAAGACACCACGAACGCGAAGTCCTTGTCCAGGAACACCGACACCAGCAGCGGCGAGGCGTGATCGGGGTCGATCGCGCCGTCGTCGACGAACTCGCGGATGCCGCAGCGCTCCACGACGGTGTCATGGTAGCGCTCGACCAGCTCGGACTCGTCGACCAGATCACCGGATTGCGTGTCGTACCAACCGGGTTGGGGGTCATCCTCCCAGCGGATCAGCCCGGTGGTCCAGGCCAGCTCCAGGACGCCGGCCGCCGACAGTTCGTTGTCGACCTCCATCTCGAAGCGGGTCCGCGACGAGCCGTACGGGCCGAGTTCCGCGCCACCGACGATGACCACCAGGTCGGCCGGGTCGACGTCAAGGTCCGCCCATTCCGGCGGTGGTGCCGGCGTGAAGCCGCGCGGCGGCGACGGCAGCGCGGCAATGGTGCCCTCGGCGCCGGCCTCGTCGGCCGCCTCTTCGCCCGAGGTGGTCTGCTCGCGGGCCTTGGCGGCCAACTCGGCCATGTCGAGGTTTGCCTCGCCCAGCCCGCCGGTCAGGTCCGCCTTGATCGGCGCACCGGCCGCGGCCACCTTGGACTCGATGTCGCAGAGGGACAACAACATTGCCGCCATCTCGTCGGTCGAGTACGTGGTGACGCCGGCCTCCTCGACCGCGTCGACGATGGCATCGTTGTGGCCCATCAGCCCGGTGCCGCGGGTCCAACCGATCAGAGCGTGCGCCAGGCTGACCCGGGCCGCCCACGATGACTCAGCGTGCCAGCGGCTCACCAGGGCATCCAGCGCCGACTTGGCTTCACCGTAAGCGCCGTCGCCGCCGAACATTCCGCGGTTCGGCGAGCCCGGCAGCACCACGTGCAGCCGCGACGCGATGTCGCGCTCGGCGCCGATCTTCGACAACCCGCCGATCAGCCGCTGCACGGCCCACAGCAGCACCTTCATCTCCATCTCGGAGCGCGAGCCGGCCTCGGACAGGTCGCCCGCGACCCGCGGTGCGGCGAACGGGAACAGCAGCGTCGGGGTCTGCGCGTCCTTGATGTGAATCGATTGCGGCCCAAGGCTTTCAGACTGCTCGGTGCCCACCCAATCGACCAGTGCGTCGATGTCGGAGTAGGACGCCATGTTGGCCGCGACCACCCACAGCGCCGCGCCGAAGCGGGCGTGGTCGCGGTAGAGCCCGCGGTAGAACGCCAGCCGCTCGTCGTCCAGCTTGGACGTCGTGGCGATGACGGTGGCACCGCCATCGAGCAGCCGCCCGACGACCGATGCGGCGATCGAGCCCTTGGAAGCGCCCGTCACCACCGCGACCTCGTGGCTGTAGGGGCCGGGGTCCGGGTTCTCGGCGCCGGCCGCGATCCGCCCGTACAGCGATGCGTGAATCTGCCGGCCCGCGGACAGGGCCTTGCCTTGCCACCAGGTGGCCTGGGTGGCCACGACATGGCCTGCGCCCTCGAACCTTTCGGACAGCTCCACCCAGCGGGCGTCGATGTCACCCTCGTCGGTCAGCCAGAGCTTGACCAGGTCTTCGCGGGCGCTGGCCCACCGGTCGTCGAACAGCACGGCCTTCTTCGGCTCGAACACCGGGGCCACCAGCCGTGGCCAGTCGGCGCCGAGTTCGGTAGTCACCAGGTCGATGAGCTCGGCATCGGTGGCCGCCGGTGAAGCGCTGACCGGGTCGTCCAGGCCGAGCTGGTTGAGCACCAGGCGCGCCGCCGAGGCCAGCACGCCGTCGCGGCCGGTGATCTGATCGGTGAATTCGCCCAGCGCGGCGGCGTCGATGGTCGCACCGCCGCCGCCACCGCCCGAGGACGGCAGCGCCACCGCGATGCCACGACGCGCGGCGACGGAAGCCACCGCGGCGTCGATCGCCTTGTCGACCGCGGCGGCGTCGGCCAGTGCACCCTCGTGCAGGTGGCCCATGGCGCCGCCCCGGACACTGGTGCCCTCGCGGGTGCCCAGCGCGACCTCGACCGTGACGTGCTTGGCCCAACCCTCGCCAAGCTCCCAGGTCTTCTTGACCCGCTCGGCGATGGCCCCGGGCCGCTTACCCGAGGGCCCCAGGACCGTGCGCAGCTGGTCGTTGATCGCGTCGGAAAGCACTGGGCCGTAAGGCTTGTAGGTGCGCGCCAACTTGGTGACCTGCGCGCGCAGCCCGGCCAGGTCGGCTTCGGCGGCGCCGTCGATGGCGCCCAGGTTCAGCTCCGATCCCAGGTCCACCAGCAGCTGGTTGCGCCGCGACGACGCGCCGTCGGTGATGGATTCGATGGAGTCCAGCTCCTCGATCTGGTCGATGCGCATCTTGGCTGACAGCGCGATCAGCGCCAGCGCGGCGTCGGCGGCGTCGAACCCGATGTCGTCCGGTCGTGCCGCACCCGACGGCGCGGTCGGCGCGGCGGCGGGGGCCGCCGGCGCGGCCGCGGCCGCTTCCGGTGCCGACGCACTGTCGGCGGGCGCCTCCGGCTCGTCCTCGGGCTCCGGCTCGGGGTCGGTGTCGGTCGCGAACAGCACCGCCGCGTCGCGCTCGGCGTTGAGCACTTCCACTGTGCTGTGGGCATATTCGGGCAGCTTGAGGGTGTTGGTGGCCAGGCCCGCGACGGTCGGTGCGGACTTCACACCGATCTCGACGAACCGCTCCACACCCAGGCCGCCGGCGGCCTCTTCGGTGAACAGCAGGTCCTGGGTTTCGATCCAGCGCACCGGGCTGGCGAATTGCCATGCCAGCAGCTCGATCAGGACGATGCGGGCCATCTCGATGCGGCGCTCGGCAAGCCAGGTGTCGTAGTCGGCCAGGATCGGGTCGAGCGGCTCGGCCGGCACCAGGTCGCGAATCTCCTGGATGAAGTCGCGGTCCAGCGTGAACGGACGCGGCACCAGGTTGGGGATGTAGCGCCCGATGATCACGTCGGGGTCCTTGTCGCGCGGCATCACCCGGTCGAGTGATCGCCGGAACTCCGCCACACCGACCCGCAGCACGCGCGAGTGGAACGGCACGTCGATACCGGGCACCAAGATGAACGAGCGCTTGCCGCCGGTGATCTCGCGGCGCCGCTCCACCTCTTCCTCGAGCGCCTCGAGGCCGCGCACCGTGCCGGCGATCGCGTACTGCGACCCGCGCAGGTTGAAGTTGACGATCTCGAGGAATTCACCGGTGCTCTCGGCGATTCCGGCGACAAATTCGGGAACCTCGTCGTCGGGCAGGTCGATCTGCGACGGTCGAATGGCAGCCAGCCGGTAATTGGACCGGCCCAGCTCGTCGCGCGGCACGATGTCGTGCATCTTCGATCCGCGGTGAAACACCGTCTCCAGCAAGGCTTCCAGCTCGTAGATGCCGGTCACGCAGGCCAGCGCGGTGTACTCCCCGACGGAGTGGCCGCAGGCGATCGCATCCTCGACGAAGGCGCCCTGCTCGCGCATCTCGGCGACCTGAGCCGCGGCCACCGTCGCCATCGCGACCTGGGTGAACTGCGTCAGGTACAGCACGCCCTCGGGGTGGTTGTAGTGCACACCGCTGGCGATGATGCTGGTCGGGTTGTCCCGCACCACGTGCAGCACCGAGAAGCCCAGGGTGTCGCGGGTGAACTTGTCCGCTTTGTCCCACACCTTGCGGGCGGCCTTGGACCGGGCCCGGACGTCCATGCCCATGCCCTTGTGCTGGATGCCCTGGCCGGGGAACGCGTAGACGGTGTGCGGGGCCGCCAGGCGGGCCGTCGCCGACATCACCAGATCGGATCCGATCTTGGCGGCGACCTCCAAAACCTCGGCGCCCTGGTCGATTCCGACCCGGTCGACGCGGAACGAGACCTCGTCGCCGGGTCGCACCATGCCAAGGAAGCGCGCGGTCCAGCCGATCAGCCGCGCCGGCGGCCGGGCCTGACCGTCGGTGGCGGTCACCGCGTGCTGAGCGGCGGCAGAGAGCCACATGCCGTGCACGATGGGCGATTCCAGACCGGCCAGCAGCGCGGCGGCCCGGTCGGTGTGGATGGGGTTGTGGTCACCGGAGACCACCGCGAACGGACGCATGTCGACCGGCGCGGTGATGGTGACGTCGCGGCGGCGCCGGCGCGGTGTGTCGGTCGCGTTCTCCGAGACCGCGCCGCCGGCGCGCGTCGGGTCGGTCAGTTCGGCGGCCCCGGTGCGGCCCAGGATGGCGAAACGCTCATCGAGGGTGGCGATCACCTGACCGTCGCTGTCGGTGATGGCGACCGAGACCGGGACGACGCGCCCCATGTCCGTGTCGATGGCCGCCGAAGCCGTTGCGGTGATCGTCAATTGCGACCGCGTCGGCGGCAGCTTGCCGACCATGTGAGCGGCGTGGTCCAGATGCACCAGGCTCAGCAGGCCCTCGACGACCGGGACGCCGGCGTCCGTGACGGCCGAGCCGATCGCAGAGAAGACGGCGGGCCAGCACGGTCCGACGAGCGCGTCGGGCACGGTGGTGAGGCTGGGCGCCAACGGTTCTCCGAAGGTAGCCGTGACGCCGGTGTGATCGGCGACCCGCTCGGGGTCCCAGTCCACCATGACCGTGGCCGTTCCGTCGGTGACCGGGGGCAGGAACTCCGGGCCGTCGACGCCGGCCGCGATGGCCAGCACCGCACGCATGGCCGTGGCGGCATCCTCGGTGGAGACCACCGGAGTGGCGCCGTCAATGGTGTTGGGCGGCAACGTGAATGGGATGTCGATCCAGGTGCCTGACACCGGCACGCTGAGCACCACGCGGTCGTCGTCGACCTGAAGCCGCGCGCCGGTGGACGAATGCGTGGCGCGGCGGCTCTCGGGTCCGTCGTGCACCAGCCAGTCGGAGGGATCGGCGATGCGATGGACCGGGTTGGTCGCGGTGCGGCCGGCCCACTGGACATCGGGGGCGTCCAGCACGACGGCCAGCGGGCCGGTGACGTCGGCGCGGCCGGTCCGGCGGGACGTGACGGCCGTGGGCTCCACTCCGGCGGCGAGCGCCTCGTCGATGGCCGCCTGCTCGAAGCGGTCCAGCAGTTCACCGACGGGCTCGTCCATCCGGGTGATGCCCGCGACGGCGGCGGTGCCCGGGATGATGCACACCTGATCGGCGTCGTAGCGGGCGTCGTGCGCCTGCCAGAGCGAATCGCTGCGCCACCAGCGCCGTACATCCTTATCGATCACCGGCACGAAGTTGACCGGCTTGCCCAGCAGCTTGCACAGCGTGACGAAGAACGGGACGTCGGCCGGGTGCAACTGCACACGTTCGGCCTCGGGGTAGTGCGCCAGCAGGGTGGCGATGGCCTCGGCGGGATTTTCCAGCAGCCGCGCGCCGTCTTCGGTGGTGCCGTCGAACAGCGTCTCGATGGGACCGAAATCCTGTGCGTGCAAACGGGCTTCGGCGCGCTTCAGCATCTGCTCGAAGCGGTCGCGCCAGGTGTCGGCAAGCCACGGGCTGCCCGGCGATGCGGTGTCGGCGGTGGAATCGCCGTCCCCGATGGACAATTCGACGTAGCGCTGCAGCCACTGCAGGTAGGTCATCTCACCGACATCGCCGAAGTACGGTTTGGCGGTGTTGGCCATCGCCGCGATGATCTCGTCGCGACGCTCCGCGACGGCGTCGGCGTCACCGGCGACCTCGTCGAGAAGTCGGCCGCACCGCGAGGCGCTGTTGTCGATCTCGTGGATGTCCGCGCCGAGCTGGCTGCGGCTGGAAGCCATTCCGCCCGAGGCTTTTCCGGCGCCGATCCACTGATCGGTGCCCTGGGTTTCGACCAGCATCCGCTTGACCGCCGGCGACGTGGTGGCCTCCTTGGCCGCCATCGCCGCGGTGCCGACCAGGATGCCGTCGATCGGCATCAGCGGGAAGCCGTATGCCTGCGCCCAGCGTCCGGACAGGTAGTCGGCCGCGCGCTCCGGCGTGCCGATGCCGCCGCCGACGCAGACGGTGATGTTGGAGCGCGACCGCAATTCGGAGTAAGTCGCCAGCAGCAGGTCGTCGAGGTCTTCCCAGGAGTGGTGGCCGCCGGCACGGCCGCCCTCGATGTGCGCGATGACCGGCTTGGTGGATACCTCGGTCGCAATGCGGATGACCGAGCGGATCTGCTCGACGGTGCCGGGCTTGAAGACAACGTGGCTGATGCCGACCTCGCCCAGCTCCTCGATCAGCTCGACGGCCTCCTCCAGGTCCGGGATGCCGGCGCTGACCACCAGACCGTCGATGGCCGCGCCGGACTGACGTGCCTTCTGCACCAGCCGCTTGCCGCCGACCTGCAGCTTCCACAGATACGGGTCCAGGAACAGCGCGTTGAACTGGTAGGTACGCCCGTCCTCGAGCAGCCCGGCCAGCTGCTCGATGCGGTCGGCGAAGATCTCCTCGGTGACCTGGCCGCCGCCGGCCAGCTCGGCCCAGTGCCCGGCGTTGGCCGCGGCGGCCACGATGTGGGCGTCGACGGTGGTCGGGGTCATGCCGGCCAGCAGGATCGGGGACCGCCCGGTCAGCCGGGTGAACTTCGTCGAGAGCTTGACCCTGCCGTCCGGCAGGCGAACCAGCGTCGGGGCGTAGCTGGACCAGGCCCGCGCCACCTCTGGGACGGCGCCGACGGTGAACAGGTTGCGCTGCCCGCCGCGGGTGGCCGCGGGCACAATGCCGACACCGAGGCCACGGATGACCGGCGCGGTCAGCCGGGTCAGGATGTCGCCGGGCCCCAGGTCGAGGATCCAGCGGGCGCCGGCGTCGTTGACCCGGGTGATCTCCTCGACCCAGTCGACCGGACGCACCAGGATCGACTCCGTCAGGTGTCGGGCCAGTTCGACGTCCAGGCCGACCTTCTCGGCCCAGCTGCCGACGATGTCGATGCCGTCGGCGAGGCGGGGAGTGTGGAAGCCCACCTCGACCTGCACCGGGTCGAAGACGGGCGAGAAGACGTCGCCGCCGCGCAGCTTGTTCTTCCGGTCGGCTTCTTCCTTCTCGGAGATCTGCTGGCAGTAGAGCTCGAAGCGCGATAGCTGTTCCGGGGTGCCGGTGATGACGACCGAACGGCGGCCGTTGCGGATAGACAACACGGGCGGCAGCACGGTACGCACGTCCTGCGCGAACTCGTCGAGCAGCCGGCCGATGCGTTCGGGATCGGCGTTGGTGACCGACACCATCGGCGGGCGGTCGCCGAGCACCGAGATGCCGCGCCGACGGGCCACCAGCGTCCCGGCCGCGCCGATCAGCTGGGCCAGCGCCAGCAGCTCGACGTCGCGGGCGCCCCCGGCCTTCAGCGCCTCGACGGCGAGCACACCTTGGGAATGTCCGGCGACGGCCACCGGGGGCGTCGCCTTCAGGTCCATGCCTTGGCGAGCCAGCGCCCGCACGGCCGCAATCTGAGTGAGCAGCACGCCCGGGATCGACACCGCGGCCGAGGTCAGGTGCTTGTCCGAGGGGATGGGGTCCTCGGCGGCCAGCGCACGCACCCACGACAGCGGCTCGAAGCCGATCGGACGCACGACGACGAGCTCTTTGGCCACCGGCTCGAGGAGCAGGTTGACCTCACCGACCAGCGTTGCCAGGTCGGACTCGATGCCGGCCGACGACACCAGTTCTTCGAGGGTCTCCAGCCAGGCGCTGCCCTGGCCGCCGAATGCCACGGCGTAGGGCTCGCCGGCCGTCAGGCGGTCGACGAGGGCGTGGGTGTCCCCGGCGTGTGGGGCCCTGCCTTGGCCGTCGCGGTCAGCGGACACCCGGTCGTGCTCGTGGATCGTCACCTTGTCTGCTCCCCTGTATGCGTCTTTAGGTCTCTTCGTCTGGCGGTCACCACCGCCGGGCGGGGTTCTGTCGATGCGGCGTGGTTCGGCGTCGAATCACAGCCGGGAAAACGGCCGGCCGGTGTGTTGTCGGCGGACCGCCCGGCTGGTGCTGAGCGGCGCGACGGACTTCATCGGCTGCACTAAGAGTGTCATAAGGATCGACCCCCGTTTCGCGTGCTGATCGGTTACTGATGAGTTCTACGCATGGGTAACCGTGTCCTGGGTAACACCCGGTTTGACCCACGACGCGAACCCGATTACCAAACCCGCTGCATGAAGGTGGTTACGGTCGAGTAGCTATAACTGCGCAGATCAAGGCAGTCTTGTTATCGAATCGTTACATAAAAATTTTGGCTCGCGGAGTGCCGTCGGGGCACCGTCGGCGGCCTCGGACGACGATCGGTCGCCGGCGCGCGTCCGGAAAATGAGCGAACGAGTGTTTGCTGGAATTTCTAAGAGTCGGCGCCCCGACCGGGCCGGGCGACGGCATCGGGCATTAGGCCCACTGGCCGAATTGGGGCTTGAGGATCTCGTTGATGTCCACGCCGACCCCTCCGACGCTGCGTTTGTCGATTTCAACCTGGTGCAAGTTGGCCGCCGGGTGGGCATATCCCTTGGGCGAGCCCCAGTTGTGCTGCCAGAAGTAGGAGCCCAATCCGTCGTGCAGCGCCCAGTCGATGGTTTTCGAATTGGCGTACACGCCTGTGCGCTGATGACCGATAACCGACTCCCAGGAACGCAGGTAGGGCGCCACCTGACTCTTGTACTGCTCGTAGGAGGGGTCGTCGTCGATCGAGGCATAAATGGGCGCACTGGCGGGCCCACCGGCCGCGGCGTGCAGCTGCATCCCGCGCTGCGCGTGCTGCAGGCCGGCGTTGGCACCGCCCAGCCAGTCCGCGGTGCTGGCCTTGCCGTACTGATAGCAGGACACGATTTTGAGCCCGTTGCTGTCGAGGTCGCGCGCCTCGGCAACCTGGATCGGCTTGCCGAGCATCCAGTTGCCGCCGGGGCGGCGGTCCGAGACGTACCGAATCGACCCCACAGCGCCCGCGGCCCGGATCTGGCTGGCCGGAATGACGCCGGCCGCGTAATCCAGCAGGGTGCCGAGCGACGCCGATGCGGGCGCCGCGCTCAGCGACGCGGCGGCTGCGCCCAGGCCCAGCAGGGCGGGGGTTGCGGCCGCGAATTTGAGCAGGTCGCGCCGCGAAACGGATGACACAAGCCACAGGGTACGACACAAATCCCATATGACTCATTAATCACGCCGGTCACATGTGCATCACAGTGCCGCATCGTTGGTTTGAACGGGTGGGCGCGCGGGCAGCACGATGACGCTCACGGCTTCCACTCCGCGCCGGGCGGTCTGCTGGGCGATCTCCTCGATGAAGTCGGCGGCCGCTGGGCTGATCGATCCCGCCCAGGCGCGAAATCCCTGCACGATCACCGGCTCGCGCTCCAGCAGCGGTTGCACACCCCGCAGCACGCCGACCACCTCGTCGGGCAGGGGGTCTGCCAGCTGCTGGTCGATCCAGCGGCGAGCGAGTTCCGATGCGGCAGCATCGTCTTGGCCCAGCGCGATCACGTCGGCGGCCAGGCTGCGCAGCCGATCGAACAGCACCTCGTGGCCCGGGGTCTCAGCCAGTTGTGACAACAGAGTGCTGGCCGCGGTCGGAAGGACCATTTGCCCGAACAACGCGGGAACCGGCAGGTCCCATTCGTCGAACAGGTCGGCGTACATCGCGGCGACGGGCGCCGGCAGCGGAGCGCTGAGCCGCCCGATCACCCCGAGGCTGTCGCGGTGCGTGGTCGCCAACCGGTGCAGGATGTCCTCGTTGAGGTCCGCGTCGCCGCACTCGGTGGCGGCGTCGATGGCCCGGATCAGGTGGTCGATCCGCTCCCGCTGCTGTATCAGCAGCGCGCGGTGCTCGTCGAGCAGGCCGGCCAGCGTGCTGTGCCCGCCTTCGATCAACCGCGCAATGTCGTTGATGCCGACGCCGAGGCTTCGCATCAGATCGATGCGCAGCAGGTCGAGGACCTGCTCGACGTCGAAAACCCGGTAGCCGTTGGACAGGTGCTGGGCGTGTAGCAATCCGATTTTCTCGTAATGGCGAATACGCCCGGAAGCGATGCCGGTCAAGGCCGTGACGTCGCCGATCAGCAACTGCTCAGCCACCCCTTGACCTTACAACTGTGACAAGGTCTGTACTGGGCGGATGGAGCACGCCCAGCTCATCGATCTGACGCGGCGCGCGTTGAAGTTGGCGCGGGACAAGACGACCGATCTCGCTCCGGCCCAGCACACGGTCGACGCGCGCGACTACACGGATATCGAGCGGCACCACCGGGATCGGGCCATGCTGCTGGGCAGTCCGCAGCTGGTCGGCTACGTCTCGGAACTTCCCGCCCCGGGTGCGTACTGCACGAAGACGGTGATGGGACGGTCCATCCTGCTGACCCGAACCTCGCAGGGAACGGTCAAGGCGTTCAACAACGTGTGTCTGCACCGCCAGTCGCAGGTGGTGTCGGGTTGCGGCACCTCCAGGTGGTTCACCTGTCCGTTCCACGCCTGGACATACGACAACACGGGGCGCTTGGTGGCCCTTCCGGGGCGCGAGGGGTTCCCGGAAGTGGCCATCAAGTCTGACGGGCTGACCGAGCTCCCGGCCACTGAATTCGCCGGATTCCTCTGGGTAGCACTGGATCCCGGAGCGACGCTGGACGTGCCGGCACACCTGGGGCCGCTCGCCGACGAACTCGACTCGTGGGGCATGGGGCGCTGGTCCCCGCTGGGCGAGAAGGTGCTGGACTCCCCGATCAACTGGAAGCTGGCGATCGACACCTTCGCCGAGAACTATCATTTCGCCACCGTCCATCAGCAGACCTTCGCCACGATCGCGCGCAGCAACTGCACGGTGTTCGATTCCTACGGGCCGCACCACCGGCTGATCTTTCCGCTCAACACCATCCTGGATCTCGATGACATGCCCGAGGATCAGTGGAGTCCGTTCTACAACGTGGTGGTGATCTATGCGCTGTTCCCCAACATCGTGCTTTCGGTGACGATCGCCAACGGTGAGCTGTTCCGGGTGTACCCCGGCGATCGGCCCGGCAGGTCAATCACCGTCCACCAGAACGCAACACCGCAGGACGTCTCCGATGACGCGGTGGCAACCGCCGTCCAAGACGTTTTCGATTATGCGCACGCCACCGTGCGCGACGAGGATTACCGGCTGGCCGAGGGGCTGCAAGCCAATCTAGAGTCGGGAGCCCGCGACCACCTGGTGTTCGGCCGCAACGAGCCGGGGTTGCAGCATCGTCACATCACGTGGGCCCGGGCGCTGTCACAGTCAGCTGGGCTCGGCTGACAGCACCGCGATCAGATCGTCGAGAAGCTTTGCCAGCGTGTCGTTTTCGACGGGCGCGGAGCGGAACAGCAGCTCGACGGCATCCTTGCGCCGGCCGGCCGCCACCAACGGCACGAGCTGATCCACCATGGTCTGCCAAGTGGGCTCCGGCGGTGCCAGGCTCGCCACGGTAGTGGACAGCACGTCGACGAGTTCCCAATCCCGGTAGAGCGCCAGCGAGCGTTCGTTGAACGCGAAGCCGGTCACCGGTTTTCCCCACATGGTTCCGCGGTAGCGGTAGGGACCCTCCATGTACTCGATCGGCAGGCCGTGCGCCGGGGCGGCCACCAACGGCTCGCCGATGAGCTCGAGTTGCAGTGCGGGACAGGTGATCCGATGCCGGTCGGGCAGGTAGCGGGCCGGGGCGAGGGGCCGCACCAGGGGCCGCACGGCCTCCGGCCATCGTACGTAGCTGGTCACCGTGACCTCGAAGTCTTCGGCGCATTCCGGCGCGATCGAAGGATCCGGGTGGCTTGTGGTGATACCGGTAAACGGCTGCAGCGCATTGCCATCGGTGCGGTCGAACTGGCGCCAGATGCTCAGGTCGACACCGTTGTCGAAGTTGATCGTGCGCCATTCGTGCGACCTGGCCCGCGGGTCTCCCCCCGATCCCCCGCCGCCGGCGTACTTGGGGAACCACTGCCGATCGACGTGCCCGCTGGCGCCGGACACCTGTTGGACCACGTCGCCCCAGCGCAGGGTGCCGGTCATCGCCATGCCGGTCTGGAAATAGGAGTAGGTGTCGCTTTGACCGAAGCAGACGATCTTTCCGTTGTACGTCGATGCGCCCACCGGTGTCGGTGCGCGCGTTGGTGTTACGGCCAGATCCAGCCGCATGGGCCGCCCGGATTGGTCCTGTCCGACCAGGCTGACCCGGTAGGTGTAGGGCAGCAGTTCGCCATCGCCGTTGCGGCTGGTCGTCCACGACGCGGTTCCCGCGCTGCTGTGGTAGGTGATGTCGAGATGACCCGATGCCATCGTCATCTTGCGCTCGGCGCCGGGCTCCATATTGGCCGGCGGCATGTCGTAATCGGTGAAGGTGCCGTAGTCGCCGGTGTCGAGGTCGAAAAGCGCCATCGTGTAGAAGTCCGCGACGACGGTCCCCCCGGGCCGGTTCTTGTTGAAGATGGTCAGGAAGGCAAACGATCGATCGGTGTCGGCGGAGTCAAGCTGACCGGCGATGAACCAGGTGTCCGACTCCTGATCGGGGTGTTCGCCTTCGACGGCGGGAAAGTCCAACTGGCTGTCGCCGGGCACCAACTGGAACGGGTAACTGCGCCAATCGCTGGTCATATCGGGCCTCGCTGCTTTTTTCGCTATGTTAGCGTGAATAGCGAAATTGCGGTCGCGTCCAATCCCCTGAGGAAGTGCCCCGATGACAGAGACTTCCGGCCATCGCTCCTATAACGAACTGTTTATCGGGGGCCAGTGGCGCAAGCCCGCCAATCCCCAGCAGCTCGCCGTGATCTCGCCGCACTCTGAAGAGCCGGTCGGGCATGTCCAGGTCGCGGGCCCCGAGGACGTCGACGCCGCCGTCGCCGCCGCACGGCGCGCCTTCGACCACGGCCCGTGGCCGCGGATGAGCCACGCCGACCGGATGGCCAAGGTCGAACAGCTCGCCGGGATCTACGCCGGCCACGCCGACGAGATGGCCGATCTCATCACCGACGAGATGGGGTCGCCGCGCAGCTTCAGCCGGATGGGCCAGGGAGCGGCCGCCGCGGCGCTGATCCACCTCTCGCTGGCCGCCGCCCGCGAGTTCCCGTGGGAGGAACGCCGGCAGGGTGTGCTCGGCGAGGTCCATCTGCGCAGGGCCCCGGTCGGGGTAGTCGGGGCGATTGTGCCGTGGAACGTGCCGCAATTTCTGATCATGCCCAAGCTGATCCCGGCGCTGATCGCGGGCTGCACGGTCATCATCAAGCCCGCACCCGAAACGCCGCTGGACGCTTTGTGGTTGGCGGAGATGATCGAGCAGATCGGGTTACCCGAAGGCGTGGTGTCGGTGCTGCCCGGCGGCCCCGAGATCGGCGAGGCGCTGGTCCGCCATCCGGGCGTGGACAAGGTCGCGTTCACCGGTTCCAGTGCCGTGGGCCGCCGGATCGCCGCCCTGTGCGGCGAGCAGCTGAAACGGGTGAGTCTGGAGCTCGGCGGCAAGTCCGCGGCGATCATCCTCGACGACGCCGACATCGCCAAGACGGTGGCCGGCCTGAAGTCCGCGGGGCTGATGAACAACGGTCAGGCCTGCGTCGCCCAGACCCGGATCCTGGTTAGCGACCGTAAGCACGACGAGGTGGTCGACGCGCTGGCCGACATGATGTCGGCGCTGAATGTGGGCGACCCGGCCGACGAGTCGACGGACATCGGACCGCTTGTGGCCCAACGACAACAGCGCCGCGTCCAGGACTACATCAAGTCGGGCCGCAGCGAAGGCGCGCGCGTCGTGCTCGGTGGTGAACAGAGCCCGTCCGAGCGCGGCTGGTATGTGCAGCCGACGCTGTTCGCCGATGCCACCAACGACATGCGCATCGCCCGGGAGGAGATTTTCGGTCCGGTGCTGACGGTGCTGCGCTACCGCGACGAGGACGACGCGATCCGCATCGCCAACGAGACCGACTACGGCCTGGCTGGTTCGGTGTGGACCGCCGACATCGAACACGGCCTGGACGTCGCGGCGGCCGTCCGCACCGGAACCTACGGCATCAACATGTACACCCTGGACATCGGCGCACCGTTCGGCGGCTTCAAGCAGTCTGGCATCGGGCGTGAATTCGGACCAGAGGGGCTGCACGAGTACGTCGAGCTGCAGACCCTGATTTGCAAGGGTCAGCTGCCGCCGCTATAGGTATGTGCGGATTGTCCGATGCCGCAACATATTTGAGCTCAATGCTTGCCGTGGTGATCGGTGGCGCATCACGCTAGTTGTTTGTCGGTGGTGGTTGGGGTTGGAAGGGTGTATACCACCACCAGTGGGCGCGCTCGCCGGTTGGTCCCGGGCAGGGTGCCACCGCGGGTGGGGGTTGCGTGGGTGGGCGCGCCAGCGATCCCGGGCTCAGTGTTCGGCCCGTGTGGTCGGTGACGAGGAGTGCGTGTGCGGGTCCGGTGATAGTGAGCACGCCGCGATGGTGCAGCCGGTGATGGTAAGGACATAGCAGCACCAGGTTGGCCAACTCGGTGGGGCCGCCGTCTTCCCAGTGCCAGAGGTGATGGGCGTGCAG
>NZ_MBEI01000005.1 GCF_001953985.1 Mycobacterium colombiense | reverse complement strand
ATATGGTGCATCACGGCCACCAGCACATGCTCGTCCGCGCCAACACGGAAAAGCCTTGCCCGCAACGGGATCTCGGTCGCCAAGTCGAACGAGTGATGCACCACCGCGCCGATCGCCTCACCCAGCCGGCTCTCCGGCCACTCGGTGGCATCGACAACCTGCCAACCGAGATCGACACCCTCGGCCGGGATTACGACCTGCTGGGGTATCCCCTCGACCGCCGGGAACACGGTGCGCAGGCTTTCTTGGCGGGCCACCACATCGGCCAGCGCCGCCCCCAACGCCTCGGCATCCAAGCGCCCACTCAACCGCAGCGCCGCCGCCATGTTGTAGATCGGTGACGGCCCGAGCAACTGGTCGATAAACCACAACCGCTGCTGCGCAAACGACAACGGCACCACCGCCGGCCGCTCCACGGCCACCAACGGCTCCCGCCGACCGCCTTCAGCACCGATGCGCAGCGCCAACTGAGCCACCGTGGGCGCCTCGAACACGGTGCGCACCGAAAGGTCGGCATCCAGACCGGTCTCGACCTTGGCGATCAGACGCATCGCCAACAGCGAGTCCCCACCCAGATCGAAGAAGGACTCGTCGACCCCGACCCGCTCGAGCCCCAGTACCTCGGCGAACATTCCCGCCAGGATCTCCTCGACCGGGCCGGCCGCGGCGCGATAACCGGCATTCTGATACCCCGGCGCCGGCAGGGCACGGGTGTCGAGTTTGCCGTTGGGGGTCAGCGGCAACGCGTCGATCACCACCACCGCGGCCGGGACCATGTAGTCCGGTAGCCGCTCGGCCAGCCGAATGCGGACTTCGGCCGGATCCGCGGTTCCGGTGACATAGCCGACCAGGCGCTTATCGCCGGGGCGGTCCTCACGGGCGATCACCACCGCCTGCTCCACGCCATCCAATTCGGCCAGGGCCGCGCGCACTTCCCCGAGCTCGATGCGATAGCCGCGGATCTTGACCTGCTCATCAGCACGACCCATATACCGCAGCTGCCCATCGGTACCCCAGCGCACCAAATCCCCTGTGCGATACATCCGTTGGCCCGGCGCTCCCGCCTCGTACTGCGCGAATGGGCAGGCCACGAACCGCGACGCGGTCAACCCGGTCCGGCCCACATAGCCAACCCCGACCCCGCGA
>NZ_MBEI01000004.1 GCF_001953985.1 Mycobacterium colombiense | reverse complement strand
GTTTCGATGCTTTGGCTGTCGAACACGTCGGTGCGGAACTCCACCGTCCCGCCGATCCCGGCGAGCTCACCGGCCTCGCTCCAGCGTTCGCCCAACGAGAACGTCAGGTCCACGCGGGCTGTGCGGGTGTCTATCGGTACCGGGCTGACCTGCAGATCGCCCAGCGCCAGCCCGGAGGTGGGGTCCCCGGCGAAGTTCTGCCACGCCAACATGACCTGAACCAACGGATGATGATTCAGCGACCGGGCCGGGTTGAGCCGCTCCACCAACACCTCGAAGGGCACATCCTGATGCTCGTAGGCGGCCAGGCTGCGGCCCCGCACCTGGGTCAGTAAGTCGGCGACACTGGGATCCCCGGCCAGATCGACGCGCAGCACCAAGGTGTTGACGAAGAACCCCACCAGCTCATCGAGTGCGGGATCACCGCGCCCGGCGATCGGAAACCCCACCGCCACATCGGAACTGGCGCTGAGCTTGGCCAACAGCACCGCCAGAGCGGCTTGGACCACCATGAAGCTGGTCGCGTTGTGCTCACGGGCCACCCGACGAATTTGCTGCTGCAGCTCGGCCGGCCACTCCACGGCCACACTGGCGCCGCGCTGATCCGCCACCG
>NZ_MBEI01000003.1 GCF_001953985.1 Mycobacterium colombiense | reverse complement strand
GAACTGTTGGCCCGGGTACGCCAGCGCAGCCTGGCCGCCTACGAACACCAGGACGTGCCCTTCGAGGTGCTCGTCGAACGGCTGCAACCCGCGCGCAGCCTGGCGCATCATCCGCTGGTCCAGGTGGTGCTGGCCTGGCAGAACTTGCCCTGGCAGCACGACGGCCCCGCCGCCGGCCTGGAACTGGGCGACGTGCGGGTCACTCCGCTGCCGCTCGACACCCAGGTCGCGCGGATGGATCTGGTGTTCTCGCTCGCCGAACGCTGGACAGACGACGGCCGCCCGGCCGGCATCGGCGGCGCGGTCGAGTTCCGCACCGACGTCTTCGATCCGTCGACGATCGAAACGCTGATCGAGCGGTTCCATCGGGTGCTAACCGCCATGACGGCCGATCCCGCACAACGGCTTTCGTCGATCGACCTGCTCGACGAGGCCGAGCGGGAGCGGCTCGACGTTGCCGGCAACCGCGCGATCGTCACCGTGCCGCCGATGGGATTGGTGTCGATTCCTCCGTTGTTCGCCGCACAGGTGGCCTGGGCCCCAGGAGCGGTGGCGATCACCTGCGGCGAGCGATCGCTGACCTACCGTGAGTTGTACGAGTCCACAAACCGGTTGGCGCACTTGCTTTCTGAGCATGGGGCCCGCCCGGGTGAGCGGGTGGCCGTGGTGATCCCGCGGTCGGCCGAAGCGATCGTCGCGATTCTGGCGGTGCTCAAGACCGGGGCGGCCTACGTGCCGATCGATACGGGGGTGCCGACGGGGCGGTTGAACTTCGTGCTCGCTGATGCCGCGCCGATCGCGGCGGTGACCACTGCCGACTTGCGTCCTCGCCTGGACGGGTTCGACGGGGCGATCGTCGATGTCAATGACCCGGCCGTGTACACCCAGCCCACCACCGGCCTGCCGGTGCCGGCCGCGGACAGCATCGCGTACATCATCTACACCTCGGGCTCGACCGGTGTTCCCAAGGGAGTGGCGGTCACCCACCGCAATGTCACCCAGCTCCTGGAAGCGATCGATGCTCAGCTGAGCCCGGGCGACGTCTGGACGCAATGCCATTCGTTGGCGTTCGACTTTTCGGTCTGGGAGATCTTCGGGTCACTGCTGCACGGCGGGCGGCTGGTGATCGTTCCCGACGACGTGGTCCGATCGCCAGAAGACTTGCATGCCTTGCTGGTTGCCGAAGGCGTGAACGTGCTGAGCCAGACGCCGTCGGCGTTCTATGCGTTGCAGAGCGCGGATGCGTTGGCGCCCGAATCGGGTGAGCAGCTGAAGTTGCAGACCGTGGTCTTCGGTGGTGAGGCGCTGGAGCCGCACCGGTTGTCGACGTGGCTGCACCGCCACCCGGGTCTGCCCCGCCTGATCAATATGTATGGCATCACCGAGACCACGGTGCACGCCTCGTTCCGCGAGATCGTCGACGGAGACGTCGGCAGCAGCGCCAGCCCCATCGGGATTCCCCTGGCGCACTTGGGCTTTTTCGTGCTGGACGGCTGGCTGCGTCCGGTGGCCGCCGGAGTAGTGGGTGAGCTGTATGTCGCGGGTAGCGGCTTGGCCACCGGTTATCTGGGCCGTCAGGGCCTGTCGGCGTCGCGGTTCGTGGCCTGCCCGTACGCGACTCGGGGTGCGCGGATGTACCGCACCGGGGATCTGGTCCGCTGGGGCGCCGACGGGCAGCTGCAATACCTGGGACGTTCCGACGAACAGGTCAAGGTGCGTGGGTATCGCATCGAGTTGGGGGAAATCCACGCGGCGCTATGCGATTTGGACGGCGTCGAGCACGCGGCGGTGATTGCCCGCGAGGATCGGGCCGGCGAGAAGCGTCTCGTCGGCTATGTGACTGGAGCCGCTGATCCGACCGACATTCGGGCCCGGTTGGGTCAGCGGCTCCCCACATACATGGTGCCCTCGGCGGTGGTGGTGCTCGACGCGCTGCCGTTGACGGTCAACGGCAAGCTGGACATCCGCGCGCTTCCGGCGCCGGAATACTCCGACGCCGGCCACTACCGGGCGCCGGTGAGCGCGATCGAGGAGATCCTGGCCGGCATCTTCGTCCAGGTCCTGGGTGTCGAGCGGGTCGGTGTCGACGACTCCTTCTTCGACCTCGGCGGCGACTCGCTGTCGGCGATGCGTCTGATCGCAGCGGTGAATACCGCGCTGGATGCGGGGGTTTCGGTGCGGACGCTGTTCGAGGCACCCACGGTGGCGCAACTGGGGCCGCGACTCGGCGATGGCGGTGGGCAGAGTCCCCGCGTGCTGGCGGGCCCACGACCGGCGTTGGTGCCGTTGTCCTTCGCCCAGTCGCGGTTGTGGTTCATCGACCAGTTGCAGGGGCCCTCGCCGATGTACAACATGCCGGCGGCGCTGCGCATCCGCGGTCGATTGGATGTGGAGGCGCTGCACGCCGCGCTTGTCGATGTGGTGGCGCGGCATGAGAGCTTGCGCACGGTGTTTGCCGTCTCCGACGGGACACCGCGGCAGGTGGTGATACCCGCTGAGCGGGCGGACGTCGGGTGGGACGTAGTTGATGCCGCCGGTTGGTCACCGGCACGGATGGAGGAGGCTATTGATGGCGCGGCAAGTTACATATTTGATCTCGCAACCGAAGTACCCATACAAACACAGCTATTCCGTCGCGGCGATGACGAGCATGTGTTGGTGGCGGTGGTCCATCATATTGCTGCGGATGGTTGGTCGCTGAATCCACTTGTGCGCGATCTCGGGATCGCGTACGCCGGCCGGTGCGACGGCCGTGCGCCGGATTGGTCGCCGCTGGCGGTGCAGTA
>NZ_MBEI01000002.1 GCF_001953985.1 Mycobacterium colombiense | reverse complement strand
ACGCGCGCACCCACACCCCGTTCACCGCCGGGGAGGCCGCAGCCCGGTTCGGGCTGGGGCTGCGGGTGACCGCCGACATTTTGGGCCGGCTGGCCGGTGCGGCGGGGTGGGGGGGGGGCGACGGGGCGCCGCGGCCGAAATGCCCGGGGCCCCGGTGGCCGGGGGTGAGCAGTGGTGTGACGCCGACGTGCTCCGGATCCTGCGGCGGCGGTCGCTGGCGGCGCTGCGCGCCCAGGTCGAGCCGGTCAGCACGGCCGCCTACGGCCGGTTCCTGCCGGCCTGGCACCGGGTGGGGGCCGCCGAATCATCGCGCTCCCCAAGCCATTCCGGTCTGGACGGCCTGATGACGGTGATCGATCAGCTGGCCGGGGTGAAGATGCCCGCTTCGGCGATCGAGCCGCTGGTGCTGGCCCCCCGGGTCCGCGACTACTCCCCCGCGCTGCTCGACGAGCTGCTCGCCACCGGCGAGGTCACCTGGTCGGGCGCCGGGTCGATCTCCAGTGGCGACGGCTGGATCGCGTTGCACCCCAGCGAATCCGCGCCGTTGACGCTGCCCGGGCCGGCCGACATCGAACTGGGCGACGCCCACCGCGCAGTCCTGGACACGCTGGCGCCGGGGGGCGCCTACTTCTTCCGCCAGCTCGCCCAGGATGGGATGCCAGAGTCCGAGCTCAAATCCGCGCTGTGGGAACTCATCTGGGCCGGCTGGATCACGGGCGACACGTTCGCCCCGGTGCGCGCCCTGCTCGGGGGCACCGGCACCCGCAAGCGCTCCGCGCCGGCGCACCGGTCGCATCGCCCGCCGCGGCTGAGCCGATACAGCGTCGCGCACCCGCAGGCGCGCCCCGCCGACCCGACCGTGGCCGGCCGGTGGTCGATCCTGCCGGCCCCGGAACCGGACTCCACGCTGCGCGCCCACTACCAGGCCGAGCTCCTGCTGAGCCGCCACGGCGTGCTGACCCGGGGCGCGGTGGGCGCCGAGGGCGTGCCCGGCGGGTTCGCCACCCTGTACAAGGTGCTGAGCACCTTCGAGGACGCCGGCCGGTGCCAGCGCGGCTACTTCATCGAGTCGCTGGGCGGCGCGCAGTTCGCGGTCGCGTCGACTGTCGACCGGCTGCGCGCCTACTCCGACGGGATCGACCCGGAACGGCCCGAGTACCGGGCGGTCGCGCTGGCCGCCGCGGACCCGGCCAACCCGTACGGCGCCGCGCTGCCCTGGCCCGCCCCGCGCGGCGAAGGGTCCGGAGGCCCGGGGGCGCGCCCGGGCCGCAAGGCCGGGGCGCTGGTGGTGCTGGTGGACGGCGAGCTCGCCTGGTTCCTCGAGCGGGGTGGGCGGTCGCTGCTCACCTTCACCGACGACCCCGCCGCGAATCTCGCCGCGGCGACGGCGCTGGCGGACCTGGTCGCGTCCCGGCGCGTCGCGTCGATCCTGGTCGAACGCATCGACGGGGTGCCGGCCCTGCAGCCCCGCGCGGACGGACCCGGCCCGTCCGACGCGCTCGCCGCCGCCGGCTTCGCCCGCACCCCGCGCGGAATGCGGCTGCGCTGAGATGCCCGAAGGAGACACCGTCTGGCACACCGCCGCCGTGCTGCGCGAGAACCTGGTCGGCGGCACCCTGACCCGCTGTGACATCCGGGTGCCGCGGTTCGCCACCGTCGATCTCACCGGGCAGGTCGTCGATGAGGTGCTCAGCCGCGGCAAGCACCTGTTCATCCGGGTGGGAGCCGCCAGCATTCACTCGCACCTGAAGATGGACGGCAGCTGGCGGGTCGGCAAGCGCGGGGTACGGGTCGACCACCGCGCGCGCATCATCCTGGAAACCGACACCGCCCGCGCCGTCGGCGTGGACCTCGGCGTGCTGGAGATCCTGGAGCGCGAGCGTGACGGTGACGCCGTCGCGCATCTGGGCCCCGATCTGCTGGGCGAGGATTGGGATCCCGCGCTCGCCGCCGCCAACCTGACGGCCGACCCGGACCGGCCGATCGCCGAGGCGCTGCTGGACCAGCGGGTGCTGGCCGGGGTCGGCAACGTCTACAGCAACGAATTGTGTTTCCTTTCCGGGCATTTGCCCACCGCGCCCGTGCGCGACATCGCCGACCCTCATCGGCTGGTCTCGCGCGCGCGGGACATGTTGTGGCTCAATCGCTTCCGTTGGAATCGGTGCACCACCGGCGACACCCGGACCGGTCGGCAGCTGTGGGTCTACGGGAGATCCGGGCAGGCCTGTCGCCGGTGCGGCACCCGGATCGCCTTCGACGACTCCGGGGAACGGGTGACCTACTGGTGCCCGTCCTGCCAGCGCTGAGGCTAGTCGCGGGCGTGCGCCAGGAAGAACTGGGCGATGGCCTCGGACCCGTCGAGCGCGCGGGTGGTGGGGCCGATGACGGCCGCGGGCAGATATTGCTTGCCGCCCGGCCAGGTGTGGCCGCCGCTGTCGATCTTGTAGAACACCACCTCGGTGTTCGCCGCACATCCGGTGGACTCATAGCGGTGCACGACGGTGCCGTCGCGGACGTCGGGCAGCGCCTCCATGGCGGGCTCGCCGGGGCACCCATCGGCCGAGCGCCACTTGGCGACCATGCTGTCGGCCGAGATGGAGTGGCTGACCCCGCCGCGCCCGCGCACCACCCCACCCTTGAAGGGCACGAGCGGGTCCGCGGTCCCGTGGGCTTCCCAGACCGACACCGGTTGCGACGGATTGCAGGCCACCCCCACGCCCAGGGTGCCGGCCACCGGGGCGACCGCGGCGAACAGGTCGGCGCGGTCGCATGCCAGCCGGTTGGTCATGAAGCCGCCGTTGGACATGCCGGTGACGAACACGTGCCCGGGCGCGACGCCGTAGTCGTTCTGCAGCTTGTGCACCAGCCCGACCAGAAAGGTCACATCGTCGATGTGGCGGCGATCGGCGGGCGAGGCGCCGCGCCCGTCTGCCCAGCTCTTGTCGTAGCCGTCGGGGTAGGCCACCAACAGGTTGTGGGCGTCAGCAACGGTGTCGAAGCCCGTCAGGCTCCGCTGCGAGATCCCGGTGCCGCCGCCGCCATGCAAACTGAGCACCAGCCCGACGGGGTCGCCCGCCGGCACGTGCAACATGTAGGTTCGGTCCATGCCGCCGGATCGAAAAGTGCCCGAAATGTCTCGAGCGCTGGCCGCCGACACGTGCCGCACACCGCAGCCGACCACGCATATCGCCACCACAGCGAGCCACAGCCACCGCGCGTATGCCATCTCGTCAGATCACCGACGGCGCGTCGGCGAGGGCTCGCCGGTAACGCGTGTCCGACGGCGGAGCAAACCCTTGTGTGGCACACCCCGCATTATCGGCGATCCGGCGCCGGGCGCCGCCCCGGCATGCAAACATTCGAACTAGCCCCGCCTCCAGCAAGCAACGGCACTTCTGTTCCACGGGAGTATCAGAAATGACGACCACCCAGATACGCAAGCCCATCCGGCCGCTGTCGCTGCTGGCGATCGGCGTGGCGCCGGTGGCCGGGCTGCTCGGCTTGCTGGCCCTATCCGCCACCGCGCACGCCACCTCTCCCGATGACGCCTTCCTGGCCGCGCTGAAAGCCAAGGGCATCAATTACGAGTCACCTGACGCCGCGGTCAACTCCGGGCACACTGTGTGTCACGAGCTCGATATGGGCCAGACACCGGAACAGGTCGCCAACAACGTGCTGTCCAGCAGCACCCTGGACAGCTATCACGCCGGCTATTTCGTCGGGGTCAGCATCAAGGCGTACTGCCCGAAGTACGCGGATGCGGCGGCATCGTCCGGGTCCTGAAATTTACAGCCGCTTGACAGGCTCGTGATGTAAACGCAGATAAAATTTGAGGTATCCGAACCGAAGAATTTCAGGGCCGCAAATGATTCCGAAACTTTTGGTCGGCGTTGTGGGTATGGCGCTCGCACTGGGCGTTTCCAGCGTGGCCACGGCGTCGGCCAGCACCGACCCCAATCCCTTCAGTCATCTCAGCTGCGCCTGTAAGGATTCCGATCCACCAGGCAGCCCCGCCCTGCCGGACAAGATCAATCAGGGCATCCAGCAAGGCGTTTCGGCCTCGCCCGCCGCGCGGTAACCCGCCGCGGCCTACAGCCAGTCACGACGCCTGAACAACACGTAGAGCACCACCATCAACACGAGTATCACGCCGGTACTGGCCGCGAATCCGGCGTGCGTGCCGAAGCCCGGGTAGGGCACGTTCTGCCCGTAGAAGCCCGTGATCGCCGTCGGCACGGCGATGATGGCGGCCCATCCCGTCAGCTTCTTCATGACAATGTTCAACCGGGCGTCCTGAAGCGACAGGTTGGTCTCGAAAATGGTTGTGATCATGTCGCGCAACGATTCCGTCCATTCGGACACCCGCAGCACGTGGTCGTACAGGTCGGCGTACAGGGGGTCCAACCGCCGATCCGAGACGTCCGAAACACGATGATGCGCAATCGCATTGACGACCTCGCGCATGGGCAGGGCGACCCGGCGCAGGTTCACCAGATCCCTGCGCAGCCGGAAGGTACGGCGCTGAAAGATTCCCTTGCGGGGCCTGCCGTCGAACAGTTCGTCCTCGATGGCTTCGATGCAGTCATCGAGGGCCTCCACGGCGGTGAAATGGCTGTCGACCACCACGTCGAGCAGGCCGTGCACCAGCGCGCCGACGCCGTAGCTCTGACCGCCGATCTCCTGCCACCGCCGGGTCACCTGCGTCGTGTCGAAGTCGGGCGTCAGGCGCACGGTGATCAGCCCCTGCGGCAGCACGAATCCCGAAATGCGTTGCATCGACAGCATCCGCTCGCCGGTGTCGGCGGTACCCGTTGCGACGTCGACGGCATAGACGGTGAAGAAGGTGTGGCTCTCGTATGCGGTGGCCTTGACCCGCTCGGCGGCCGCCACGGCGTCTTCGACCGCCCAGCGGTTCAGGCCGAGTTCGTCGGCCAGGCCGCACAGCGTGTCGTGGTCCGGTTCGCACAGGTCGGCCCACACCAGGGTGTCGGGTTCGGTGAGGTAGTCCGAGATCTTGTCGAACTCGAAGTCGTCCTGCGCCTTGCCGCCGCGCCACACCCGGCCCTGGATACTCGAAGCGATCTGCATCACGACATCTTCTCAATCGTTGTTCACGATCGGTAAACCCGCCAGCCACCCGCTGGCGCCGCGGCCGCCGACTACCCGTGATGATCTTGATGTCGCGGGGGGCCGGCAGGCCGATCCGGGAGATTCGGTGAGCAGGTGGGTGACATGGAGCAATCAAACCGGTTGCAGCTCAAGACATATCGGGCTGTGTCCGAGCACATCGACGGCGCCTGGTGGCCGCAGTCGACGAACCTGGCCGACGAGCTGCCCGGCCTGGTGGCGTCGCTGTCCGACCGGCTGGGGCAGATCGTCATGGTGGGCTATCGCCGCAACGCCTGGCACGAGACACCGCCGCTGGTTGAAATCGACGGGCACCCAATCGAATTGCTGGGCTTTATCAACGACGAGGAGGCCAGCGTCATCGTGATGGGCGAGAACGGCCGCCACATCACCCTGCACGTCATCCGGCCCGACACCGACGAGGACGTCGCCCGCCGGGCACTCGACGCGGTGCGGGCACCCGCCGACGCTGTGGTGTCCCCGGCCGTCCGGGTCACCGTGGGCCGATCGGTGGCGGACGTGGCCGACAAGCTGGCCCGCCACGAGGGGCTCGGCGACGAACGGCGGACCGCTCAGATCAGGCGCTGGTGCGAAGAGACGGCGCAACGATTCATCGACGCGCCGGTGCAGACCTTCGTCCCCATCCTCGTCGAACACATCGTCCGCAACCGCATGATGGAGTCGCCCAACCAGCGCTATCCCGCCGACGGAGGCCTGTTCATCACGGTGCCCGGCAGCTCCGCACCGTATTCAATATCGTCGTAGTCGCGTCCGCCCTTGCGCCGGCGACCGTTCGCCGAGCCGCTTCCCGGGCGCATCGGGACCATCGGCAGCATGGGGGTCTGGCCGGTGCCGGGGGGCAGCGCGGAGACCGCTGACGCCAGCTGCACCGGCGCCGACGATCCCAGCATTCCCACCGTCGCGGGCGGCATCGTCAGGTTGCCGAGCGAGATACCGATGCCCAGCGTCGCGCGGGGCGCCAAGGAGCCGGCGGCGTTGACCGCGCCGATCAGCTGCGTCTCGGCCGACGACAGCGCGGCCGTGCCTTCGGCCAGGCCTCCGAAGATGTCGCCGGCCACGCCGCCCTGCAGGGCCTGCGCGGTATTGACCTGGGCGAGGTAGCTGAGCAGGTTGACCGGCATGCCGCCCGCGAGCTCCTGCCAGCCCCAGACGCTCCAATACCGGAACCAGCCCGAGTCGGGATCCAGGCCGAAGGCGCTGGAGGTGGCGAGATCCTGGCTCGCCCCCAGGTTGGCGGCCGTCATCATCCCCGAATTGACGGTGTTCGAGGCGGGCACCGTGGCGGCCTGTGTCGTCACCCCAGACGGATTGGCGACCTGCGGCGGCGGCGCGAACGAGGGCGGTCGGACCGTGCTCGCCGAGGTCGCGGCGTAGCGGACCAACGCCGCCGAGTTGTTCACCCACATGGTGGTGTACTCGGCTTCGGTCTCGGCGATCGCCGGGTAGTTGATCCCGAAGAAGTTGGTGGCCAACAACAACGCCAGGCGCGCGCGGTTGGCCGCCACCAGCGAAGGATGCACCACCGTCCAGTGCGTCAACTCGAATGCCGCGGTCATCACCTGCACCGAGGTCGCGACCTCCTGGCACTGCTGCGCGGTGACGCGCAGCCAGTCCAGATAGGGTTCCAGCGCTTGGGCCATCGCCGAGGCGGACGGGCCGTGCCACGTCGTCATCAGCCACGACAGCTCCGCGCTGTAGCCGGCGGCGGATTGCTCGAGCTCCATACTGAGCTCCTGCCAGGCGGCGGCGGCCGCGATCCATGACCAAGCGCCGGGCCCACCGTGGATCAGCGCCGAAGTGACCTCCGGCGGCAGCATCCCGAAATCCATGAACCTTTACCTTGGGGAAGAACGTGGCTGGGGCGAACGCCGTGCGTTGGCCCGTCCGGCAATTCGCGACCCGGTGGCGAGCAGACATCGCCGTGTCCCGCTGCCGGTCGCCGTTGAACGCGGGGGTCGGTGTCCGCAGTCATGGGGCACCATCGACGTCATCCCGCGGATGGATTACGAGGCATCACTTTGCCCTTGACCTCCCGGCCCACGGCGACGTCCTCGTACTTCTGCTGTTTGCGCTTGCGCCAGCCGGTGCCCGCCGAGCCCGTCGTCGGCGGCACCATCATCGGCATCAGGGGCAGCCCCGATTCCCCCGCCGGCAGCGGCGAGGCCGCCGACGCCAGCTGCACCCCGGTCTGCGTGCCCGGCAGCAGCCCCACCACGGCGGGGGGCGCGGTCAGCTTGCCCAGCGACACCCCGACGCCCATCGCGCCCGACGGGGCCATGCCCGCGCCGACGTCTTTGACCGCGTTGGACAGGCTCGCCGAGGCTGCCCCGAGACCCTCCGACAGGCCACTGCCGATGTCGCCGCCCACGCTCTGCAGCGCGCTGGCCGACGAGTTCTGCGCCAGGTAGCTGAGCATGTTGATCGGGAACCCGGACGAGATGAACTGGTTGCCCCAGGTGCTCCAGTAGCCGAACCAGCCGCTGTTGGGATCGCCGTCGGCGCCGAAAATGCCGGCCGAAGAGAGCAACGAGGAAAGTGAATCGCCGGCGTTGCCGGAGCCCAAAGCATCGGCCTGCATCACGGCCGCCTGCTGCCTGGTCGTTCCGCTCGGGTCGGTGGTGGACAGCGGCGAATTGAACTGCGACAGCTGCGTGGTCGCCTGCGACGAGGTCGCCTGGTAGCGGGTCATCGCCGCCGAGTTGTTCGCCCACATGGTCTGGTATTCCTCTTCGGCCTGGGCGATGGCCGCCGTGTTGGTGCCGAACCGGTTGGTGGCCAGCAACTGCGCCAGGCGCGTCCGGTTGGCGGTGACCACCGCCGGCGGGACGATCGACGAGCGGGCGGCCGTGAATGCCGACGCGGCGGCCTCGGCCGACGTGGCCATCTGGGCGGACTGCTGCGCGGTCTCACGCAGCCACAGCAGGTAGGGCTGGACCGACTGCAGCATCGCCATCGCCGACGGACCGTCCCACGACTCGATGAGCGACGACAACGTCGAGGCATAGGTGGAGACCGAATTCTCCAGCTCGACGGCAAGTCGTTGCCACGCGCCGGCGGCCTCGATCAGCGAGCCCGCTCCCGGTCCGGTGTGGATGAGCGTCGAGGTGACCTCGGGGGGTGCAAAAAGATCCATCACATCTCACAATGCCCACGCTGAGAACAACCTCAGCAAATTTGCGTTGACCAGGCCGCGAAGAACCTCGAAACTCTGCACGTCGAAGCCTGTCACCTGCCGTCGGTACCTCCCAGTTCGACCGCCAGGCGTTAGGACACCCTATACCCAAAGCTGAGACCGATTTGACATTTGCTGGCCGGGGGCACTACTCGAAAAAGGCCGCCTTCTTACACGGTCACCGACGCGCCGCGGTTTACCATAATGATTCGGTCCTCGATGCCGCGCCGCCGCATCTCCCGGGTGAAGTCGGACAGGGGCGACGCGAAGGCCGCGTAGTCGTCGAAGTGCACGGGGATGGCCTTCGGCAGAGCCAGCATCGCGACCAGTTCTGCGCCCTGGCGGCCGTCCATCGTCACCGTCAGTCCGAACGGAAGCCGGTTTCCGGCCGGCAGCCGGGTGCCGCCGAGGTGCAGCATGCCCGCGTCGATCGGGTCGAACCGCGCCGGAATCTCCTTGAGCTCCTCGATCAGCAGGGTGTCACCGGAGATGTAGAGCCGGCGCCTGGGCGAGCCGTCGTCGGCGGCGACCTCCAGCATGGTGCCCATCACCGGCGGGAGCAGGCGCTGACTCCACCCGGGCGCGTGGCGCCCCGGCAGCGACGTGAGGGTGAGCGTCGTGCCGCCCTTGGTGATCGCGTGCTGCTGCCACGTCTGCAGGCCCCGCGCCCGCGCGAAGCCGCGCCGGTGCAGCCGTTTGGCGGCGTGCGGGGTGGTGACGACGGGCAGTTCGTGGTCGAGGCCCCGCTGCGCCACCCTGTCCCAGTGATCGCCGTGCATGTGCGACAGCACGATCGCGTCGAGCGGCGGCAGTTCGCTGAGTTGCAACGCCGGCTCCTCGAGCCGCTTGGAGACCAGCCCGTGGCCGAGGTAGGCGCGTTGCCCGCGGTGCAGAAAGTTGGGGTCGGTCAGCAGCGTCAGCCCGGCCGCCGAAATCAGCGTGGTGGCGTTGCCGACGAACGTGACGGTGATATCCATAGCCGCGGGCTACCCGGTCCGGCGTCGTCCACGCGGGGATCGGTGTTGCGACCGGCAGGGTTATGGTGTCGAGCTCGCTTTCGTCTCGGCCGCCGGTTCGATGATCTTCGCAGTGGCGGCGTAAGCGGCAGGCCACCATTTCGCCAGCATCGTCAGTTCGGCCGCTTCCTGTCGAAGCGTCGCCGCTCGGGACGCGACGATCGATGTTGAGTCGACGTCGGCGGCTTCCGGCGCGACGCCGGCAGTTTTGGCTCTGGCGGCGTAAGCCAGGCGCAGGGCTGAGATGGCCGCGTTGCGGTCGCACGCCGGCACCTTATGAGGCTCGGCGAGAAAGTGCATCAGATCATCACCAGATATTGCACGGAAATATGGGCGCAGTCCCAAGATGGCGTCGCGGATTTCGACCACCGTCTGGTGCAGTTGCAACTCCGTCTTCGGGCGCCCCGGCTCGTCATCGTCGGGTTCGAAGACACATTCTGGGACAACAACTCTCATCGCCTGTCGCAGCGGCTGCAATTCGCGCCAGCTGCGGCTGATGTGATCGAGTCCGAGGGAATGGCGCAGCTTCATCGCAAGAGGGACAGGGGCGATCACGAACAGGCTGAATATCATGTAGAAAAAGGTGGACGCGTGGAATTGGTGCCTGAAGGCGTCGGTCTGAGTCCAGCCGAGTTGGTCGGATATCTGCAGGGCGGCTTCGTGGAGCGCTGTCACAACGGCCGTCAGACCCATCGCCAGGGTGCTGATCGCGATCAGGTGCTCCCGCCGCCTGTCGGCAATCCGCAGCTCGCGCAACGAATTCCAGATTATGCGCGTAACCAGGGCCATCGGCATGGCAATGAAGCACGTCAGGGTCGTCACGGAGTCCCAGCCAGCTGCGAACTCCAGGGACTGCCCCGCCATGCGGGCACGAGTACCGAAGACGAGCAACCCGACAGCGAGCAGCACACCCGCCAGGCGATAATACTTGTGCCTACGGCGGGTTTCGGCTTCTGACAGCCCCGACCACAACAGGGTGAATCCGATGAATTCGCTGTAGCTGTAGCTCAACACCGCGGTGCCCAATTGCCACGTGCCGGGCAGTGTCATGAAAGCCGTTCGGACGAGCGAGTTTTGCACAAGGTGCTCACGCAACAACTGAGCAAGCAACATGAGCGCCAATGTGCTGTTGAAGTATTTCTCATAGAGGTTGCTGTTGCACCATCGGTAGCGTCCGAGCAGCACCAGCATCATGAAGGCGATCAAAGGCCAGGCGATGATGCCCGGCACAGTGGAGGCGCTCACCGGCGGAAGAACACGCTGTTCATCATCGACTGTCGCGTACCGGCTTCGGCGGCGGCGAGCATCAACAACGACGCGAACATCTCGGCATCGCGTTCGCGGTTGTCATCGAAGCTGCTGCGGCCCAATATCACCCCGATGCCGGGGTCGAAACCGGCCAGTGCGCTCGCGAAGATCATCTTGGGCAAGTACTCCGCGCTCGCGTCCCCTCGCGACCCGCCATCGTGTTCCAGCACCATGTGCCCGATTTCGTGGCACACGATCTGGTCGATGTGATATTCCGAGGTACCCGCCTCGTGGACGATGATGTCGTCTTCGTCGCGCTTCAACCACACCCCGCAGGGGCCCAGGGCGAGCTCGTCTACCGTCGGCACCAAGCGGATCGGCCGGCCCCGCAAGCGGGCGACACCGTCGATGAACGCGGCCCGATCCCAGGGCACGGGAACGGGCAGGGTGCGAACCAACGCGAGCATGTCAACTTTGGATGCCATCTACGCCTCACCGCCTTCGCGAGGTATTACCGGCAGGTCTTGGAGCTTACGAACCTCGTCGACCATGGCCGCCAAACTCGTTATGGCCTGCGGGGTCAGTCCGGACGTGCGCACCGCCAGATCCCGTACCCCGACGTCGCGCAGCGCTTGCATCAAGCTCAGCTGCGCATCGATCTTCTGATCTGGGTCGCGATCGATGAGGTACGACGCCGGCACCCCGAAAAAGTCTGCGATCGCCCGTAAATGCGCGACCGTGGGGTTTCTTTTGACGCCGCTTCTCAGCTGCCACAGATAGGCCGGACTGATCGATACGCCGGTTTTCTTGGTGATGGCGGCCGCGGCGGCGGCGTTGGACAACGGGGCCGTGCCGGCCTTCCGCATGACCTCGAAAAGTTTGGTCAACCTGAGCGCGAGATCAGAGTCGTTGTCAGCGCCGCCACCGGCTGGCACTTCGTCTGGCCCGCTGCCGCGATCCAATGCACTCTCATTTCATTCCAACGCAATCATCGTGTACTCACGTTACCAGCCGCCTAGCGTTGAATCCACCGAATACCCGGCCTGACCTTGGTCGTTGCGACCACGAAGGGGCGGCGCCCAGGATCGCCCGGCCCGCCACGCACATCATGTGTAAGTACTTCCTTCTGCGCGAAAGGGTTTCGGCTCGGACACGCAAATGCGGACGGATGCGGATATCGGCTCCCAGGTAGCGCGTCCTCGCGCTGCGCTAACCGTCCGGGCGACGATTCGGGAGGCCGTCCGGAAACGGCCAGGTTGTAACATGGGCAAACACTGGTTGGCGTGCGCACGAAACGGAAGTCCATTGGGAGTCGACGATGTCCAGGCCGAAGGGCCGGATAACGGCGAGTTGGCATCGCGTTTGTCGAAGCTTTTCGAGGTGATGCGCAAGGCTGGTACGGCCCCGTTGTCCAACGCCGCCGCCGCGGCCGCAATCACCGAGAAAACCGGCGTATCGATCAGCCCGGCCTACCTGTGGCAGCTGAGAAGCGGCGTCAAAAGAAACCCCACCGTCGCGCATTTACGTGCGATCGCAGACTTTTTCGGCGTACCGGCGTCCTATCTGATCGATCGAGACACGGACCCGGCGATCGAGGCGCAACTCAACCTCCTGCAGGCATTACGCGACAACGGCGTGCGCGACCTGGCGGCGCGTGCCTCTGGGCTGACCCCACAGGCCCTCAAGAGCCTGGCGGCGATCATCGATCACCTCCGCGAACTCGAGCGGCTGCCCCCTATCGCCTCTCCCAGAGCGGACCAATCCGACTAGCGGCATCGAACGTGCTTGCGCCGCGACGGATTTAGGGGCCAACCCGGCGGCTGACGAATTCACGCCGATCGCCGGTCAGCGGATCGGTGAACTCGATGCGCTGCGCCAACAGCCGCAGCGGGACGCTGAAGTCGTCGGGCGCGACGTCAATGACATTGGGATACAACGGATCACCCTCGATCGGTACCCCCAGCGAGGCCATGTGCAGGCGCAGCTGATGGGTGCGCCCGGTGCGGGGAGTGAGCCGGTATAGCCCGTCCGCCGATACCAGCTCCACGCGGGTCTCGGCATTGGGAGCGCCGGGCTCGCACACCGCCTGTAAATGTCCCCGGCGCTTGACGATTCGGCTCTTCACCACGCGGGGCAGCTCCAGCTCCGGGTCGACGCCGGCCCGGGCCAGATACGTCTTGGCGACCAATCCGCGGGAGAACAGCGTCTGGTAGGCGCCGCGCACGTCGCGCCGCGCGGTGAACAGCAGCACCCCGGCGGTCAGCCGGTCGAGCCGGTGCGCCGGGCTCAGCTCGGGCAACTCCAGCTCCCGCCGCAGCCGCACCAGTGCGGTCTGCGCGACGTGGCGTCCGCGCGGCATGGTCGCCAGGAAGTGCGGTTTGTCGACGACCACGATGTCGTCGTCACGATGCAGCACCGGGATGCCGAACGGGACGGGCACCTCGTCCGGCAGCTCGCGATACAGGTAGACACTTGCGCCGGCGGGAAGCACTGTGGTGGCGTCGATTACCGCGCCGTCGGCGCCCACGACCTCACCCGCCAACACCTTGGCGCGGGCCTGCGCGCCGAACCGGGCGGTGAGTTCGGCCAGCACCGCCCCGCCGCGCAGCCGCACCCGCGCCGGGCCGAGTCCGTCCCGCACGGGCAGCGGCGCCGGCCTCGCGGCCATCTCAGGGCCTGCTCAACTGAGCGGGACCGGCTCGAGGATCTCGGCGCGCGCCTCGGGCGCGCTGGCCCGCAACTCGTCGGCGGACACGTCGTCGGGCTGGGCCTGGGACAGGATCTCGGCCTCTACCCGGGCGGTGTAGTTCGCGACCTCACGCTCGACGTCCTCGGCCGTCCAGCCCAGCACCGGCGCGACCACGTCGGCGACCTCGCGCGCGCAGTCGACGCCGCGATGCGAGTATTCGATGGAGATGCGCATCCGGCGGGCCAGGATGTCCTCCAAATGCAAAGCGCCCTCGGCGGTTACTGCGTACAGCGCCTCCACCCGCAGGTAGCCCGGCGCTTCCTTGATCGGGTTGAGCAGGTCGGGGCTTTGCGCCGCAAGCGCCAGCACGTCACCGATCAGCGAGCCGTAGCGGTCCAGCAGATGACGCACCCGGTAGGGATGCAGCCCCTGCAGCTCGGCGACATGCTCGGCCTGGTTGATCAGCGCGAAATAGCCGTCGGCCCCCAGCAGGCTGACCTTCTCGGTGATCGACGGCGCCACCCGGGCCGGAATGAATTGGGCCGCAGCATCAATCGCGTCGGCGGCCATCACCCTATAGGTGGTGTACTTGCCGCCGGCGATGGCCACCAGGCCCGGAGCGGGCACCGCCACCGCGTGCTCCCGGGACAGCTTGGAGGTCTCCTCGCTCTCGCCGGCCAGCAGCGGCCGCAGGCCCGCGTACACGCCGTCGATGTCGGCGTGGGTCAGCGGGATTGCCAGCACCGTGTTGACGGTTTCCAGGATGTAGTCGATGTCGGCCTTGGTGGCCGCGGGGTGGGCCAGGTCGAGATTCCAGTCGGTGTCGGTGGTGCCGATGATCCAGTGGCTCCCCCACGGGATGACGAACATCACCGACTTCTCGGTCCGCAGGATGATCGCGACGTCGCTGACGATGCGGTCGCGCGGCACCACCACGTGCACGCCCTTGGACGCACGGACCTGGAATCGCCCGCGCTGCTTGGACAATGCCTGGATCTCGTCGGTCCACACCCCGGTCGCGTTCACCACCACGTGCCCGCGGACTTCGGTGATCGCGCCGTCCTCGGAGTCGCGGACGCGCACGCCGGTGACCCGATCGCCTTCGCGGAGCATGGCGACCACCTGCGTGGAGGTGCGCACCACCACGCCGTAATGCGCGGCGGTGCGCGCGACGGTCATGGTGTGCCGGGCGTCGTCGACAACCGTGTCGTAGTACCGGATTCCACCGATCAGCGAGCTGCGCTTGAGGCCCGGACTCAGCCGCAAGGCGCCGGCGCGCGTCAAATGCTTCTGCGCCGGAACCGATTTCGCACCGCCCAGCCGGTCGTAGAGAAAGATGCCGGCGGCGGTGTAGGGACGCTCCCATATGCGATTGGTCAACGGGAACAGAAACGGCATCGGCTTGACCAGATGCGGCGCCAGCGTGGTCAGCGACAACTCACGCTCGTAAAGCGCCTCGCGCACCAGCCCGAACTCCAGCTGTTCGAGGTAGCGCAGGCCGCCGTGGAACATCTTCGACGAGCGGCTTGAGGTGCCGGAGGCGAAATCGCGCGCCTCCACCAGCGCCACCTTGAGCCCGCGGGTCGCGGCATCCAGCGCGCAGCCCGAGCCCACCACGCCGCCGCCGATCACCACCACGTCGAACTGCTCGCTGCCCAGTCGTTCCCAGGCCAACGCGCGTTGCTTAGGTCCCAGAGAGGAAGCCGTCCAGGTTTGTGTGCTACCGGGTGCCTGAATCGGGTTACTCACGGCAGAGGACTCCGCACTGGGGAAACTCCTGTCGGTTACTCGTCAGTAGGACGTGCTTTACCAAGGCTAACCGCTAGTCCAGATCGTCGTGCGCCATCAGCCGCCGGGCCGCCTCGGTGATCGAGCCGGACAGCGACGGGTAAACCGCCAGCGTCTGCGCCAGCTCGTTGACGGTGATCCGGTTCGTCACCGCCACGGCGATCGGCAGGATCAGCTCGGAGGCGATCGGGGCCACCACCACGCCGCCGATCACCACCCCGGTGGCCTGCCGACAGAACAGCTTCACGAAGCCCTGGCGCAGCCCCGACATCTTGGCCCGCGCGTTGGTCCGCAGCGGCAGCATGACGGTGCGCGCCGGCACCGAACCGTCGTCGATCATCGTCTGCGGGACCCCGACGGCGGCGATCTCGGGCCTGGTGAACACCGTCGCCGCCACCGTGCGCAGCCGGATCGGGCTGACACCCTCGCCCAGCGCGTGATACATCGCGATCCGGCCCTGCATGGCCGCGACCGAGGCCAGCGGCAGCAGCCCGGTGCAGTCGCCGGCGGCGTAGATGCCGGCGACCGAGGTCCGCGACACCCGGTCCACGGTCAGGTAGCCGCCGCGGCCCAGCTCGATGCCGACCCGGTCCAGGCCCAGGCCGCTGGTATTGGGAACCGACCCGATGGTCATCAGCGCGTGGCTGCCCTCGACCGTGCTCCCGTCGCCCAGGGTCACCAGCACGCCCTTCTCGGTGCGGGTCACCGATCGCGCGCGGGCGTTCTTGACCAGCTCGACGCCGCGCTCGGAGAACGCCTCCTCCAGCACCAGGGCGGCGTCGGCATCCTCGTAGGGCAGCACCCGGTCCCGGCTGGCGACCACGGTCACCGGCACGCCCAATTCTGTGTAGGCGTGCACGAATTCGGCGCCGGTGACCCCAGACCCGACCACGATCAGGTGCTCGGGCAGCGCCTCCAGGTTGTAGAGCTGGCGCCAGGTCAGGATCCGCTCGCCGTCAGGCGGCGCCGACGGCAGTACCCGCGGGCTGGCGCCGGTCGCGATCAGTACGACGTCGGCCTCGTACTCGCTGGTGGTGCCGTCGGGACGGGTCGCCTTGATGCGGTGACAGGCCAGGCCCGGCGCCGGGTCGATCAACTCGCCGTGGCCGGCCACCACGTGCACGCCCACGCTGAGCAGCTGATCGGTGATGTCGGCCGACTGCTCGGTGGCGAGCTGCTTGACCCGGGCATGGATCTGCGGCAGCGAGATCTTGGCGTCGTCGATGTCGATCTCGAAGCCTAGCCGCGGCGCCCGGCGCAATTCGGTGCGCAGCCAGGTCGAGGCGATGAACGTTTTGGACGGCACGCAATCGTCCAGGACGGCCGCCCCGCCGATCCCTTCGGAGTCGATCACCGTGACGCGGGTCGTGTCGGGGTGCGAGGTCGCGGCCACCAGCGCGGCTTCGTAACCGGCCGGGCCTCCGCCGAGGATCACGATGCGGGTCACCACAGCCCCTAACCTAACGAAGCGGCGGGGCCCCGGCGAATGCTCGGGGGAAGACCCACCAGCATCGGACGTCTAAGATTTCCCCGTGCCGCTCTACGCCGCGTACGGATCGAACATGGATCCCGAGCAGATGCAGAAACGCGCGCCCCATTCGCCGATGGCCGGAACCGGCTGGCTGCACGGCTGGCGATTGACCTTCGGCGGCGAGGACATCGGCTGGGAGGGCGCGCTGGCCAGCGTCGTCGAGGACCCGGATTCGAAGGTGTTCGTCGTCCTCTACGACATGACACCCGCGGATGAGCGCAACCTGGACCGCTGGGAGGGCTCGGAATTCGGCGTCCACAAGAAGATCCGGTGCCGAGTCGAGCGCATCTCCTCGGACACCGACACCGACCCGGTGCTGGCGTGGCTGTACGTCCTGGACGCCTGGGAGGGCGGGATGCCGTCGGCGCGGTACCTGGGCGTGATGGCCGACGCCGCCGAAATCGCCGGGGCGCCAAGCGAATACGTGCACTGGCTGCGGACCCGCCCGGCAAGCAACATCGGTCCGGGAACCGGCGCCTGACCGGGCTCCCCACGACGCCGGTGAAAAATCGTTCGCCCCGCGGCGATCGGCAGGGTAGACAGACAGACCGATGATGCGCCCCGAACCAGGGGTGCAGCCCAGGGAAGGAAAATCGGCTGTCCATTCTGTCCATACCGCTGGTCGCCGACGCGGCGGCGCGCGCCTTCGCCGCCACCGTCAACCCCGCCCCCAAACCCGCCGTGCGCTTCCCGGAATTCGCCGGCCGCACCTCTGAGGCCACCATCGATACCCGGCACGGCCCGGTATCCGCGACCGTCTACCACCCACCGGCGGTGACGAACCCGCCCGTCTACGTCAACGTGCACGGCGGCGGGTTCGTGGTCGGACACCCCGAACAGGACGATCCGTGGTGCCGATACCTGGCCGCCAACGCGGGCGTAATGGTGATCAATCCCGACTATGTCCAGGCGCCCCGGCACCGGTTTCCGGCCGCGGTGCATCAGATCTACGACGTCGTCTGCTGGGCGGCCGGCCCCGGCCGCGACTGGGACGGCACCCGGCTGTGCGTCGGCGGTCAAAGCGCGGGCGGCAACCTCAGCGCCGCGGCGGCGCGGCTCGCGCTGGAAAACGGCGGCCCCGACATAGCGCTGCAGGTGCTGCACTACGCGCCGCTGGATTTGGTCACGCCCAGCCGAGACAAGCCATCCACCCTGGGCCGCCGCGCCATCATGAAGCCGTGGATGAGCGAGGTCTTCGACACCGCCTACATCCCCGAGCGGGCGCGGCGGCGCGACCGGTTGGCCTCGCCCGCCTGGGGTGACAACGCCGACGACATCGCAGGTATCGCGCCCGCGCTGGTCGTGACGGCCGAGCACGATCGGCTGCGCGACGAATCCCGCAGGTACGCAGGGAAACTCGGCGCCATCGGAGCGCTAGTGGAGTACCACGAAGTGGCCGGCGTAGACCACGGCTACAACATCATGAGCGACGCCGGCGACATCACGCGGCGCACCTACGCCCGCATCGCCGAACACGTCGTCCGCGCCACCGGCGGCTAGGAGCGCTCGAACGCCGCCGACTGCTCGACGATGTTCGTCATCACGCGCACCCCGATCGGCAGGGCCCGCTCGTCGAGATTGAACGTCGGCTGGTGCAGGTCCAGCTGCGGTCCCACCCCGGGCCACACCCCTAAGCGGGCCATCGCACCGGGAACCTCCTCCAGGTACCAGGAGAAGTCCTCGCCACCGCCGGACTGGCGGGTGTCGGCCAGCGCGTCGGGGCCGATCGACTCGATCGCGTGGGTGAGGATGCGGGTCGAGATGTCCTCGTTGACCACCGGCGGCACGCCGCGCCGGTATTGCAGCGTGTGCTCGATGGCCAGCGGCGCCAGCAGCCCGGACACCGTCTCGCGAATGATCTCCTCCAAGCCCACCCAGGTCTGCCGGCTCGCGGTGCGCACGGTGCCGGCCAGCACGCCCGTCTGCGGGATGGCGTTGGCGGCCACGCCGGCGTTGACCGCGCCCCAGACCAGCACGGTGCCGTTGCGCGGGTCGATGCGCCGCGACAACACCCCGGGCAGCCCGGTGATCAGCGTGCCCAGCCCGTACACCAGGTCGGCGGTCAGGTGCGGCCGCGACGTGTGCCCGCCGGGTGAATACAGCGTGATCTCGATCTGGTCGGCCGCCGAGGTGATGGGGCCGTGCCGGACCGCGACCTTGCCGACCTCCAGCCGGGGGTCGCAGTGCAGGGCGAAAATCCGCGACACCCCGGTGATGGCGCCGGCCGCGATGGCGTCGATCGCCCCGCCCGGCATCAGCTCCTCGGCCGCCTGAAAGATCAGCCGCACCCCGACCGGCAGCTCGGGCACCGACGCCAGCACCAGCGCGGTGGCCAGCAGGATCGCGGTGTGCGCGTCGTGACCGCACGCATGCGCCACATTCGGCATGTTGGAGGCGTACGGGGCGCCGGTGAGCTCGGCCATCGGCAGGGCGTCCATGTCGGCGCGCAGCGCGATCCTGGGCTCGTGCTCGGGGCCCATGTCGCAGACCAGCCCCGTTCCGCCGGGCAACACCTTCGGGTTGAGCCCGGCTTCGGCCAGCCGCTCGGCGACGAACTGGGTGGTGGCGTACTCCTGGCGGCCCAGCTCGGGATAGCGGTGAATGTGCCGGCGCCATTCGACCAGGTCGTCGTGGTGGGTGGCCAGCCAGGCATCGGCGGCGTCGACCAGGCTCATGATTGCGCCCCGCCGCGCCTGCGTTCCCGCGCGTCCAGCACCCGATCGCGTTGGGCGGGCGTCTGGGCCAGCTGAACCACCGTGCGCGCCAACATGATTGCGCCCTCGACCACGGCGCGGTCGGCGCTGGGGCCGGCGGCGGCCTCGGCGAAGGCGCGCTGGTGAACCATCGCACCGCCGGCGTCGACCCCGACCACCGGGTGGATCCCCGGCAGCAACTGCGTCACGTTGCCCATGTCGGTGCTGCCCATCGGCAGCGCCGCCTCGTACTCGCGGGCCACCGGCTCGCGGCCGAGCCGGCACATCTCGTCGCGGAAGGTGTCGGCCAGCCATTGGTCGGGCTTCAGCTCGTCATACGGCGGTGCGGGGTTGTCGATCTCGTATTCGCAGCCGGTGGCCAGCGCGCCCGCGGCGAAGCAGGCGTACATCCGGCCCTCCAGCTCGCGCAGCGAATCCGCCTCGACCGCGCGCATCGCGTACTCGAGCGTCGCGTGCCCGGGGATGACGTTGACCGCCTGGCCGCCATTGGTGACGATCCCGTGCACCAGCTGCCCGGGCGCCAGCTGCTGGCGCAGCAACCCGATGGCCACCTGGGCGACGGTGACCGCGTCGACGGCGTTGATGCCCTGGTGGGGCGCGACGGCCGCGTGGGATTCCTTGCCGCGGTAGTTCACCGTCGCCTCGGACAGGGCCAGCGAGCGGGCCGCGGCGATGTCGGCCGGCCCGGGGTGGAGCATGACCGCCGCGGCGATGTCGTCGAACACCCCGGCCTTCAGCAGCAGCGCCTTGCCGCCGCCGGCCTCCTCGGCCGGCGTGCCCAGCAGCGACACCCGCAGCCCCAGGTCGTCGGCCACCTCGGCCAGCGCCAGCGCGGTGCCCACCGCCGACGCCGCGATGATGTTGTGGCCGCAGGCGTGGCCGATCTCGGGCAGGGCGTCGTACTCGGCGCAGATCCCGATGGTCAGCGGCCCGCTGCCGAAGTCGGCGCGAAAGGCGGTGTCCAGCCCGCCGGCGGCCGCGGTGATCTCGAAGCCGCGCTCGGCGACCAGTGCCTGCGCCTTGGCGCAGCTGCGATGCTCGGCGAAGGCCAGCTCAGGCTCGCCATGGATGTCATGAGACAACTCGACAAGGTCGGCACCACGCCGCCGCACGACATCTTCAACGCTGTCTAACGGGGTTAGGGGCACTCTCGCAGTATGTCGCAGTGTGTGATCAGGGCCCAACCCCGCCGGGCTACACCAGCCCGGCGATGAATCCCGCCGCCTGGCCGGGGTACGGCGGTACGGAGTAGTCGTGGTGCGCATCGCGGTCGCGGCCACCGACGACGCAGACGGGATCGCCCTCGCTGCACAGGTCGATGGCGCGGCCGGCGAACGCACCCGTCGACGACAGCGGCGTGTTGAAGCGGTTGCCGGGGTTGCCGAACACCGCGACCGCCCGGATCTTGCTGGCCAGTCCGGGATCCAGCGCCGGAGCCGAGCCGAAGTTGCCGATGCGCTGGCCCACCGGCGGCACCCCCGCGAGCATCGAGACCGCGGCGGCGCCCTGCGAAAAGCCGCCCAGCACCAGCCGCGTCGACGGGCACTGGTCGACCATCTGCGCGATGTGGTCGCGCGCGTCGTTCGCGCCGTCGGCGGTGGTCAGGAAGTTGTAGCTGGCCGGGTAGTTCACCGCGTAGGAGTCGACGTTGCGCGATCCCAGCGCGGGCTGCAGCGCGCCGAACAGCGCGTCGCCCACGACGCCCAGGCCGGGCGGCTCGGCGGTACCGCGGACGAAGATGAGTTGCACGTCCGGGCAGTCCGCCTTCGCCGACGGCGCCGGGCCGAATGTGATCGAAACCACCGACAGCACAACGGCGACGGCTACTCCCATGACCGGGCCAACCACCGGCCACCTACGAAGATTCATACGGCAGATCCTGACATATACCGGGGACACCTCCCCACCGATAGGCTCCCGCTGTGACCCAAACCCCATCCGACCCAGGCGACCTCGCGCGCCGGGCGGCCGAGGTCATCGCCGAACGCACCGGAATCGCCGAGCACGACGTCGCCATCGTGCTCGGATCGGGCTGGCCCCCGGCCGTCGCCGCGCTCGGCACCCCCACCGCCGTGCTGCCGCAGGCCGAGATCCCCGGGTTCAGGCCGCCCACCGCTGTCGGGCACACCGGCGAGCTGTTGTCGATGCGCATCGGTGCGCACCGGGTGCTGGTGCTGGTCGGGCGCATCCACGCCTACGAGGGCCACGACCTGTCTCACGTCGTGCACTCGGTGCGGGCGGCCTGCGCGGCTGGCGTGCGCGCGGTTGTGCTCACCAACGCGGCGGGCGGCCTGCGCCCGGACATGGCCGTCGGCGAACCCGTGCTGATCAGCGACCACCTGAACCTGACCGCCCGTTCCCCGTTGGTCGGCCCCCAGTTCGTGGACCTCACCGACGCCTACTCCCCGCGGCTGCGCGCACAAGCCCGTCAGGCCGACCCGACGCTGACCGAGGGCGTCTACGCCGGGCTGCCCGGCCCGCACTACGAGACGCCCGCGGAGATCCGGATGCTGCGCACGCTGGGCGCCGACCTGGTCGGCATGTCCACGGTGCACGAGACCATCGCGGCCCGCGCCGCGGGCGCCGAGGTGCTTGGGGTGTCGCTGGTGACCAACCTGGCCGCCGGGATCAGCGGCGAGCCGCTGAGCCACACAGAGGTGCTGGCCGCCGGCGCCGCGGCGGCCACCCGGATGGGGGCGCTGCTGGTCATGATTCTCGAGCAGCTCCCCCGATTCTGAGCCCATGACGCCCGAGGAGTGGATCGCCCACGATCCCGACCCGGCGACGGCAGCCGAGCTCGCCGCGTGCGATCCGGACGAACTCGCCGCGCGGTTCGCCCGCCCCCTGCGGTTCGGCACGGCGGGCCTGCGCGGCCCGGTGCGCGGCGGACCCGACGCCATGAACGTCGCGGTGGTGTCGCGGGCCAGCTGGGCCGTGGCGCAGGTGCTGATCGGCCGCGGCCTGCACGGCTCGTCGGTGATCGTGGGACGCGATGCCCGGCACGGCTCGGCGGTGTTCGCCACGGTGACGGCCGAAGTTCTTGCTGCCCACGGGTTTTCCGTGCTACTCCTGCCCGGTCCGGTGCCCACCCCGGTGGTGGCGTTCGGGGTGCGACACACCGGCGCAGCCGCCGGGATCCAGATCACCGCCTCGCATAACCCGCCCGCCGACAACGGCTACAAGGTGTACCTGGACGGCGGCATCCAGATCGTCTCCCCCACCGACCGCGAGATCGAAGCCGCGATGGCCGCCGCCCCGCTTGCCGACCAGATCGGCAGGGCCCCGGTCGAACCCGCCCGCACCGATCTCGTCGAGCGCTACATCGAGCGGGCGGCCGGGTTGCGGCGCGGTACCGGTTCGGTGCGGGTGGCGTTGACCGCGCTGCACGGGGTGGGCGGCGCGGTCGCCGTCGAGACGTTGCACCGCGCGAAGATCACCGAAGTGCACTCCGTCGCAAGCCAATTCGCGCCGGACCCAAACTTCCCGACGGTCGCGTTCCCCAACCCCGAGGAACCCGGCGCCGCCGACGCGCTGCTGGCCATGGCCGACGACGTCGGCGCCGACGTGGCGATCGCGCTGGACCCCGACGCCGACCGGTGCGCCGTAGGCATTTCGGACGCAGGCCGGTGGCGGATGCTGTCGGGCGACGAAACCGGTTGGCTGCTAGGCGATTACCTGCTGTCCACGACCCGGCCGGACACTCCGGTGGTGGCCAGCACGCTGGTGTCGTCGCGGATGCTGTCGGCCATCGCCGCGCGCCACGGCGCCGTCCACGTCGAAACCCTCACCGGCTTCAAATGGCTGGCCCGCGCCGACGCGAAAGTGCCGGGCGGCACGCTGATCTACGCCTACGAGGAGGCGATCGGGCACTGCGTCGACCCGGCGGCCGTCCGCGACAAGGACGGCATCAGCGCCGCGGTGCTGGTGTGCGACCTGGTGGCCGCGTTGAAGGCGCGCAACCACACCGTGCCCGATGCCCTCGACGAGCTGGCCCGGCGATACGGGGTGCACGACGTCGCCGCGGTGTCGCGCCGGGTCGCCGATGCGGGCGAGGCCGTCGAACTCATGCGGCGGTGGCGGGCAGACCCGCCGAACGCTCTGGCGGGCTACACCGCGAGCCTCACCGATATCACCGACGCGCTGATCTTCACCGGCGGCGACGACGACACGTCGATCAGGCTGGTGGTGCGGACTTCCGGGACCGAGCCGAAGTTGAAGTGCTACTTGGAGATTCGCTGCGCCGTGTACGACGACCTGGACTCTTCGCGGCGGCGCGCCCACGCCCTGCGCGACGAGCTGGTCGCTGCGGTGCAGAGCTGGTGAACAGGTTGGGCCCGAATTGGCGGTCACCGGCGTCGCCGAGGCCCGGCACGATAAAGGCCGCCTTGTTCAGACCCTTGTCGACCGCGGCGGTGAACACCCGCGCGCCCGGCGCCGCTTTGCTCACCGCCGCAATGCCTTCCGGGGCCGCCACCACACAGAGCACGGTGATATCCGTTGCGCCGCGGCGCGCCAACAGGTCGATCGCGTGCACCATCGACCCGCCGGTGGCCAGCATGGGATCCAGGACGATCACCGGCCTGCGCGCGAGCTTGTCGGGCAGCGCCTCCAGATACGGCACCGGCAAATGGGTTTCCTCGTTGCGGGCGACACCGACGAAGCCCACCTCCGCGTCCGGTATCGCCGCTTGCGCCGCCTCGACCATGCCCAGCCCCGCCCGCAGCACCGGCACCAGCAGCGGGGGCCTGACCAGGCGCGTCCCGACGGCCGGGGCCACCGGGGTGCGGATCTTCACCGACTTTCGCGGCGCATCCCGGCTGGCTTCGTAGACCAGCATCAGCGTCAGCTCGTGCAGCGCGGCGCGAAATCCGGCGGTATCGGTGCGTTCGTCGCGCAGCACCGTCAGCCGGGCGGCGACCAACGGGTGGTCGACGACGACGCACATTTCCATGGGGTCGAGGGTATATAACGATCGAGCAAAGCCCTTCTGACACGCTCGCGTCCGTCCCGAAAGGCACCCACGCCCGTTCCTATACTCCGGGCGTGTTGCGCGAAATTCGAAGTCCGAGAAGGCTGATCGGCGGGACGTACCGGAGCCTGCGGATACTGGGCGCCTTGGCGCTGGTGGCACTGGCGGCCAGCCCGTTGACCCCGCGCATAGGCCTTGCGGCAGCGGCCATTCCGCAACCGGCACACGTCGTGATCGTGGTCGAGGAGAACCGCTCCGAGAACAGCATCATCGGCAACAAGTCGTCGCCCTTCATCACCACGCTGGCCGCGAACGGCGCCAACATGACCCAGTCGTTCGCCGAAACCCATCCCAGCGAACCGAATTACCTGGCGCTGTTCGCCGGCAACACATTCGGCGTAACCAAGGACCTGTGCCCGGTCAACGGCGGCGCCGCGCCGAACCTCGGCTCCGAATTGCTCGCCGCGGGCTACACATTCGTCGGTTTCGCCGAGGGCCTGCCGGCGGCCGGATCACCGGTCTGCAGCGCGGGCAAGTACGCGCGCAAGCATGTGCCCTGGGCCAACTTCACCAATGTGCCGGCGGCGAACTCGCTGCCGTTCTCCGCGTTCCCGAGGGGCAACTACTCCAGCCTGCCGACCGTCTCCTTCGTCATCCCCGACAACGACGACAACATGCACGACGGCTCGATCGCGCAGGCCGACTCCTGGCTGAACCGCGAGCTGTCCGGGTATGCGAACTGGGCGGTGGCCAACAACAGCCTGCTGATCGTGACGTTCGACGAGGACGACAACGGCAGCCGCAACCAAATCCCCACCGTGTTCTACGGCGCCCACGTCCGTCCCGGCAACTACAGCGAACAGATCAACCACTACAACGTGCTCTCCACCGTGGAGCAGATGTACGGATTGCCCAAGACGGGCTACGCCGCCAACGCCGCACCCATCACCGATATCTGGGGCTAGTCCCGATGGTGGCGACCCGCTTCGCCCGGCTCCGCCGCGCTCGCGATCGCCACTAGTCCCGATGGTGGCGACCCGCTTCGCCCGGCTCCGCCGCGCTCGCGATCGCCACTAGTCCCGATAGCCCGACGACGGGCACGTTCGGAAGTCGTCGCTATTCTGTGCCGCATGGTTGCTGACCTCGTGCCCATCCGCCTGAGCCTGTCCGAAGGTGACCGCTACACCGTGTGGGCACCCCGCTGGCGCGACTCCGGCGACGAGTGGGAGGCGTTCCTGGGCAAGGACGAGGACCTGTTCGGGTTCTCCACCGTCGCCGACCTGGTCGCGTTCGTGCGTTCGGATGACGACAACGACCTGACCGACCACCCGGCGTGGAAGGAGCTGCGGGCGGCGCACGCGCACACGTTCGAGCCGGCCGCCGACAAGCAGTTCGACCTGGTCGCCGTCGAGGAGCTGGTGGCGGAGAAGCCCACCGCGGAGTCGGTGTCCGCGCTGGCCGGCACGCTGTCGATCGTGTCGTCCATCGGATCGGTGTGCGAGCTGGCGGCGGTGTCAAAGTTCTTCAACGGAAACCCCAGCCTGGGCACCGTGTCCGGCGGAATCGAGCACTTCACCGGCAAGGCCGGCGCCAAGCGCTGGAACGCGATCGCCGAGGTGATCGGGCGCAGCTGGGACGACGTGCTCGCCGCGATCGACGACATCGTCAGCACCCCCGACGTGGACTCCAAGCTTTCCGACAAGGCCGCCGACGAACTGGCCGAGGAGCGCGAGGAGGAAGAGCCGGAGGAGGACACCGGCACCGCCGAGGACGCCGTCGAGGAAGAGGCCCCCGAGGAAGCCGCGGAGGACGAGGACGAGGCGCAGGACGACGACACCGACGACGAGCCCGACCGCGCGACCGGCGACACCGTCGTGCTGGGCAGCGACAAGGACTTCTGGCTGCAGGTGGGCATCGATCCGATTCGGATCATGACGAGTTCTGGCACCTTCTACACGCTGCGCTGCTACCTGGACGACCAGCCGATCTTCCTGGGTCGCAACGGGCGCATCAGCGTCTTCACGTCCGAGCGTGCGCTGGCCCGCTACCTGGCCGACGAGCACGACCACGACCTGGCCGACCTGAGCACCTACGACGACATCCGCACCGCCGCGACCGACGGCTCGCTGGCGGTCGAGATCACCGACGACAACATCTACGTGCTCAGCGGGCTGGCCGACGACCTGGCCGACGGACCGGACGCCGTGGATCGCGAGCAGCTGGAACTGGCCGTCGAGGTGCTCCGCGACATCGGCGACTACTCCGAGGAGAGCACCGTCGATAAGGCCCTCGACACGAGCAAGCAGCTGGGCAAGCTGGTGGCCGCCGTGCTCGAGCCCGACTCGGTCACCAAGCCGTCGCCGCCGTACGCCGCGGCGGTGCGCGAGTGGGAGAAACTCGAGCAGTTCGTCGACGGACGGCTGCGCCGCGAGTAGCACCGTCGTTGACGCGATAGGTTGGGTGACGTGTCGCTTCCCGGTATCGGCCCGCTACCTCTGTACGGGTTCCAGCGTCCGGGCTTGTTGCTGTTCGGCTTGGTGCCCCTTGCCCTGCTGGCCGTCTACGTCCTGGTCCAGGCGCGGCGCCGCCAGCGGCTGCACCGCTACACCGACACCCCCGTGGCGCAATCGCCGTGGCGGCACCTTCCGATCGCCGTGTCGCTGCTGTGCCTGGCGCTGTTGACCATCGCCCTGGCCACCCCCACCCACGACATGCGCATCCCGCGCAACCGCGCCGTCATCATGCTGGTGATCGACATGTCGCAGTCCATGCGGGCGACCGACGTCCAACCCAACCGGCTCAAGGCCGCCGAACAGGCCGCCACCCAGTTCGCCGGCCAGCTCACGCCGGGCATCAACCTCGGGCTGGTCGGATTCGCCGGCACGCCGTATTTGCTGGTGCCGCCGACCCCGCAGCACCAGGCCACCATCGACGCGCTGAAGAAGCTGGATTTCGCCGACAGCACCGCCACCGGCGAAGCGATCTTCACCGCCCTGCACGCGATCAGCGCCACCGCGGTCGCCGGCGGTGACAAACCGCCGCCGGCCCGCATCGTGCTGCTCTCCGACGGCGGCGAGAACAAGCCCTCCAATCCCAGCGATCCGCACGACGGCGTCTACACCGCGGCGCGGCTGGCCAAGGACGAGGGCGTGCCCATCTCGACGATCTCCTTCGGGACCAAGGGCGGCGAAATCGAGATGGACGGGCGGCGCATCGCCGTCCCGGTCTCGACCGACCAGATGAAGACGGTCGCCAAGCTGTCCGGCGGACAGTCCTACACCGCCACCACCCTCGGCGAGCTGGAAAAGAGCTACAACGCCATCGAGAACGAGATCGGCTACCGGACCGTGCCGGGGCCGGGCAGCGCCGGCTGGCTGCGGCTCGCCGTGCTGACCGCCCTGATCGCGACGGCGCTGGCGCTGCTGATCAACCGGCGCCTGCCCAGCTGACCACTCAGGCGGGCAGCCTGCGGTTCAGCAGCAGACCGGCCAACATCGCGCCGGCCATGACGAAGGCGCCGAGCAGCATCCAGGCCATGCTCGCGTCGCCCTTCACGGTTTCGTAGCCGATCTGGCGCTGCAGCGTCGAGTACACGTTCTTCAGCGAGTCCAGGCTGTCGGCGTGGAAGGACTGGCCATCGGTGATCTCGCAGATCTTCTGCAGGGTCTGGTCGTCCACCGGAACCGGGATGGTGGCGCCCTCGTAGTCGACGGTGCCGTACGGGGTGCCGAACGAGATCGTCGAGATCTGCACGCCCCCGGTCTTGGCGGCCCGGGCCGCGGTGAACGCCCCCTGCGGGGCGTTGGGGTCCAGCGGCACGTTCTCGGCGCCGTCGGACTCCAGCACGATCCGCGCCGGCGGCGGGCCGTCGCCGCCGCCCATCACCGAACCCACCGTCGCGATCGCCTGCAAAGCGGTGAAAATGCCTTCGCCCGTAGCGGTTTTGGGCATCGGCTTGAGGCTGTCGATGCCCGCCTTCACCGCGCCGCGGTTGGTCGTCGGCGGCACCAGCAGCGTGGAGTTGGCCGCGAACTCCACCAGCCCCAGGTTGATCGCCGGGGTCAGCTGATCGGCGAATTGCTTGCCGGCCTCCTTGGCCGCGTCCAATCGGTTGGGCGGCACATCGGTGGAGGCCATCGACTCCGACACGTCGATCACCAGCATCACGACCGCCCGGTTGAGCGGGATCCGGACATCCGACGTCGGCCCGGCCATCGCGGTGGTGAGCAACACCAGCGAGACGGCCAGCAGGATGGTCGGCACGTGCCGCCACTTGCTGGGCCGCGGCGGCGCCACCCGCTCCAGCACCTCCATGTTCGCGAAGCGCAGCACCCGGCGACGACGGGCGAACTGCTGCACGACGTAGAGGCCGATCACCAGCAGCACGATCAGCAGGACCAGGAAGAACCAGGCGTTCTGGAAGCCCGTGAGCGACACCGGTCCCAGCAAGGGCACCTTCATGTCCAGCCACACTATGCGTCGATCGTGAGCGGTGCATGGACCGCCGCCGGGGACTACCCGGCGACGAGATCGCGGCGCTGGGTGAACTTGATGTCCAGGCTGCGCAGGTGGGTCTGCAGCCCGGCGTCCTGGACCGGAATCAGGTGGGCCGCCTCATCGGTCTCGTTGTAGTGGGCGTGCCACATGCCGGGCGGGGTGGTGAAGGCGCACCCGGCCCGCCAGTCGACCCGGGTGGGGTTGACGATGTCGCCGTGCTCGTCGAGGCGGGTGCCCAGCAGCGTGTAGCAGCCGGACTCCGGGGCATCGAGGATGAGGTCCAGCGCGACCGACTGGTGCCGGTGCGGGCGCTGCACCTGGTTGGGGGGCAGCACGCCGAACATGGCCCACAGCACGTGGGTGATGGTCAGCGTCTGCTCCTGGTTGGCGTTGGCCAGCAGCACGCTGACCCGGCTCTTGTCGTTGGCGCCCGGGCGCGAGGCGATCTCCTCCAGCTTGGCCACCGCGTCGGCGCGGCGGAACTTGGTCGCCGCAAACCGCGGCCGGGTGGCCTCGGCGCCCAGGTAGCGCATCAGCGGCTCGTCGTGCACCCAGTACATGGCGGTGTCGGTGGCGGCGTAGAACACCGAGTGGCTGCCGGCGGGCAGCGTCACGAAGTCGCCCTTCTCCCACTCGATCAGCCGGCCGTTGACCGCCGCGAAGCCCCGGCCGTAGAGCACGTAGTACAGCTGCGAGGTGGCGTTGGGACTGGTGTCGACCTGCTCCTGGGCGCGGATGCTGATGAAGTTGGCCAGCAGCGCCGGGCTGGTCGCCGCGCCGGTGTCGATACCCAGTTCGTCGGACAGATCCAGCGGGATCACGCCGGTCGGCGCGTCGAGGTAGATCTCGGGATCGAACCGCCGCAGCGGAACCGGCGGGACGTGCCCGGATCCGATCGGGTTGGCCGCCTTGGAGTACTCGAAGTATTCGGCCTGCTGCGCCCACTCCTCGAAACGGCCCTCGAACCCGAACTCGGCCACGTTGATCATCGGTGCCGGGATCGTCGGGTCCAGGTTCGGCGTCACCAACTGCTGGGGCATTTGCGCCTCCTCAACTCAGGGACTTTTTCGTATCTGAATAGTATTTATCTTGTATCTCAGTGTCAATCGCCGCAGGTAGCGGCCGGTGGTGTACGGTCGTGACCACCCTTGAGATACGACTTAGCTACCAGAAGAGGGCTCGCGTGGCAGCAAAGGACCCCCGGCCGGGCACGGCCAAGGACCGCGCGCTGGACTACGTCAAGGCGCGGGTCCTCACCGGCGAGTTTCCCGGCGGCGAGCTGATCAGCGAGGGCGACGTCGCCACCGCGCTCGGGATGTCGCGCACCCCGGTGCGCGAGGCGTTCCTGCGGCTGGAGGCCGAGGGGCTGTTGCGGCTCTATCCGCAGCGCGGCGCGCTGGTGGTCCCGGTCTCGCCCGACGAGGTGCGGGCGGTCATGGAGGCCCGGCTGGTACTGGAGCAGTTCGCGGCCGGCAAGGTGATCGGACGCGGCCCGGCCGTCTGCGCCGTGGTCTTCGAACGGCAATCGGGCGAGCTGCGCCGGCAGCGCGGCGCCGTGGCGGCGGCCGACTGGCGGGAGTTCCTGGAGTCCGACCGCGCCTTCCACGCCATCACCCTGGAAGAGTCGGGCAACGCCATCCTGTCGGCTTTCTACTCGACCCTGCGCGACCGCCAGATGCGGATGATCGGGGAATCGGCCCTGCGCGAACCCGATCGGGTGGCCACGATCATGGCCGAGCATCAAGGCATCGCGGAAGCGTTGCGCGACGGCGACTTACCGCGCGCACTGCGGGCGGTGCAGACCCACTTGGCCAGCACGGTGCGGGCCATGGGACTCTCGGTCCAGCCGGACCCGTTATGGACTACCGGATTTGGCGCGCGTGCCGCAGACTGATCGATAGCCCGGGGAAGCCGTGCCGGGCCCAAACGTGAGGGGGCACGATGACTTGGGCGATCTGCGCAGGAGTCCGCGATGCGATGACGAAAGCGGCCGTGGCCGCGGCGCTGTTCGGCATCGCCGCGACGGGTGTGGCCGTCCCGGCGAACGCGGCACCCACGCGCACACCCGTTGCGCCGCAAGATGATCCGGATCCCGGCCTTCCGACCAATCCGTCCGACCCCCGGTGTGCGGGGTTGCCGGGGCTGGCCCAGTGCCAGGGCGGCCCGTATGCGGGTCCGCCCACCGGCCCCGCGGACCTGAGCTGCATCAGCCAGCCCGCCGACCCGGTGTGCGCCGGCGGCCCGTACTCCCTGCCGCCGGCACAACCGCCGATGGCCCCGCCACCCCCTCCGCCGCCCATGCCGCTCGCTCCGCCGCCCATGCCGGTCGCACCCGAACCGCCGTCGGACCCCTCCATCGGGATGCCCGGGCACATCTAGCGAGGGACCGCCCCCGGCCTAACCGATCAACACGGCATAGCGCGGCTTGATCACCTCGTCGATGATCGCCAGGCGCTCGTCGAACGGGATGAACGCGGATTTCATCGCGTTGATGGTGAACCGCTCGAGGTCGCTCCAGCCGTAGCCGAAAGCCTCCACCAGCCGGTGCATTTCGCGGCTCATGAAGGTGTCGCTCATCAGCCGGTTGTCGGTGTTGACGGTCACCCGGAAGCGGGCGCGGGCCAGCAGGTCGAACGGATGCTCGGCGATGCTCTTGACGGCGCCGGTCTGCACGTTGGAGCTGGGGCACAGTTCCAGCGGAATTCGCTTGTCCCGCAGGATGGATGCCTGTTGACCCAGCCGGACTTGCCCGTCGTCGGACACCTCGATGTCGTCGACGATGCGCACCCCGTGGCCCAGCCGGTCCGCACCGCAGAAGGCGATCGCCTCGTGGATGGACGGCAGCCCGAACGCCTCACCGGCATGAATGGTGAAGCGGGCGTTGTGGTCTCGCAGGTAATCGAAGGCGTCCAGGTGCCGGGTGGGCGGGTTGCCGGCCTCGGCGCCGGCGATGTCGAATCCGACGACTCCCTTTTCCCGGAACCGGATCGCCAGCTCGGCGATCTCCCGGGACACCGCCGCGTGCCGCATCGCGGTCACCAACAGCCGCACCACGATCGGGCGATTCGAAGCCGCACTTGCCTTCTCGCCGTCGGCGAAGCCGGCCAGCACGGCGTCGACGATCGCATCGAAGGACAGCCCGCGGTCGATGTGCAGCTCGGGGGCGAACCTGACCTCGGCGTACACCACCGAATCCGCGGCCAGATCCTCCACGCACTCGTAGGCGACCCGATGCAGCGCCTCCGGTGTCTGCATCACGGCCACGGTGTGCGAGAACGGCTCCAGGTAGCGCTCCAGCGAGCCGCTGTGCGAACGGGTGCGAAACCACGTCGCCAGCTCGTCGACGTCGGTGGCGGGCAGCCCGTCGTAGCCGACCTGCCCGGCGATCTCCAGCACGGTCGACGGGCGTAGCCCGCCGTCCAGGTGATCGTGCAGCAAGGCCTTGGGGGCCTTTCTGATCTGCTCCAGCCCTAGCGGTGCGGTCATGTGACGATCCGATCGATGATCAGCGGTCGGGAGGCCGGTGGTGTGCGGTCGACGCTCCATCCGCCGTCCAGCTCGGCGAGCGCGGCACCGAAGCGCTCCGGCGTGTCGGTGTAAAGGGTGAACAGCGGCTCACCGGCGGTGACCGGCTCGCCGGGGCGGCGGTGGATCCGGATACCCGCGCCCAACTGCACGCGTTCGCCCGGACGGGACCTGCCCGCGCCGAGCCGCCATGCCGCCAGCCCCACTGCCATCGCGTCGATATCGCCCATTGTGCCGCCCCGTGGGGCGATCACGGCCTCGGCATGCCCGGCTACGGGCAACGGCGCCGACAAATCGCCGCCCTGGGCCGCGATGAGCCGGCGGAACCGGTCCATCGCGGTGCCGTCGCGCAGCGTGTCGGCCGGATCGCGTTCGTCGATCCCGGCCAGTTCGAGCATCTCCGAGGCCAGCCGCAGCGTCAGCTCCACGACGTCGGGCGGGCCGCCGCCGGCCAGCACCTCGAGCGACTCGGCGACCTCCAGGGCATTGCCGACGGTCGCGCCCAGCGGGCGGTTCATGTCGGTCAGCAGCGCGCGGGTGGGCACGCCGTGCGCCGCGCCCAGCTCGACCATCGTGTGCGCGAGCTCGCGGCACTGCCGCTCGGAGTCCAGCAACGCCCCGGAGCCGACCTTCACGTCGAGCACCAGCGCGCCGGCCCCCTCGGCCAGCTTCTTGCTCATCACCGAGCTGGCGATCAGCGGCAGCGATTCGACCGTGGCGGTGATGTCGCGCAGCGCGTACAGCTTGGCGTCGGCCGGGGCCAGGTCACCGGCGGCGAAGATGGCCGCGCCGACCTCGCGCAGCTGATCGCGCACGCGCCGGTTGGACAGCTCGGCGCTGAACCCGGCGATGGATTCCAGTTTGTCCAGGGTGCCGCCGGTGTGGCCGAGCCCCCGACCGGACGCCTGCGGGACGGCGGCCCCACAGGCGGCGACGACGGGCACCAGCGGCAGGGTGATCTTGTCCCCCACCCCGCCGGTGGAATGCTTGTCGACCGTGGCCAGGCCCAGGTCGCCGAAGTCGAGCGTGTCGCCCGAGGCCAGCATCGCCGCCGTCCACCGGGCGGTCTCGGCGGGATCCATGCCGCGCAGCAGGATCGCCATCAGCAGCGCCGCCATCTGCTCCTCGGCCACCCGGCCGTCGGTGTAGGCGCCGATGACCCAGTCGATGGCGGCGTCGGACAACCGGCCGCCGTCGCGCTTGGTCCTGATCACCGTGGGCGCGTCGAACGCGGGGTGCATCAGCCGCGCCCCGCCGCCAGGTCGTCGGGGCCGAAGGCTTCGACCGGCAGGTCGCCGAGCCGACGCGGGCCGCCCGGGTGGTCGATCAGCAGCTCCGGGCCGCCGTGTTCGAGCAGCACCTGACGGCACCGCCCGCACGGCATCAGCACCGATCCGCGCCCGTCCACGCACGCCAGCGCCACCAGGCGGCCGCCGCCGGTGGAATGCAGGGCGCACACCACCGCGCATTCGGCACAGAGACCAAGGCCATATGAGATGTTCTCCACATTGCAACCGGTGACCACCCGGCCGTCGTCGACCAGCGCGGCCGCCCCGACCCGGAACCGCGAATAGGGTGCGTAGGCCCCCGCAGAGACATCGATTGCCTTGTCCCGCAACGTTTTCCAGTCGATCTCAGGCATAACGAAACCCCGCTCACCCATTGTCGATTCCGACGATCACCCTAGCCGCAAAACGGCATTTCGCTTGGCGGACATTGGCGCAAGTCACACCGTGTCCGAGCTAAGCTCAAGTGCCCGGAGTGGCTGACGTTGAAGTCGGAAGAAGGCGGTGAGGACTGGGGTGACTACGCAACCGACGACCGCGGATCCGGCGGCACCGGTATCGGCTCCCTCGCGCAAACGCAGGCCACCACGGACGCTGTACCGCGGCGACCCCGGCATGTGGTCGTGGGTGCTGCACCGGATCAGCGGCGCGACGATCTTCTTTTTCCTGTTCGTCCACGTGCTGGACGCCGCGATGCTGCGGGTGAGCCCGCAGACGTACAACGCGGTGATCCACGACTATCAGATGCCCATCGTCGGCCTGATGGAATACGGCCTGGTCGCCGCGGTGCTCTTCCACGGCCTGAACGGAATCCGGGTGATCCTGATCGACTTCTGGTCCGAGGGCCCGCGCCACCAGAAGCTGATGTTCTGGATCGTCGGCATCGTGTTCCTGCTGCTGATGGTGCCGGCCGGCGTGGTGACGGTGATCCACATGATGGAGCACTTCCGATGAGCAGTCCGGACGTGCAGCTGGGCCTCCCGAACCAAAGAGGCGAGGTTGCCCCGGTCAAACAGCGGCTCTACGACCGTCCCGCCAGCCTGGACAATCCCCGTTCGCCGCGGCGGCGGGCCGGTATCCCCAACTTCGAGAAGTTCGCCTGGCTGTTCATGCGGTTCTCCGGGATCGCGCTGTTCGTGCTGGCGATCGGCCACCTGTTCATCATGCTGATGTGGGATGACGGCGTTTACCGCATCGACTTCAACTACGTGGCGCAGCGCTGGGCGTCGCCGTTCTGGCAGTTCTGGGACCTGGCGCTGCTGTGGCTGGCGCAACTGCACGGCGGCAACGGGCTGCGCACCATCATCGACGACTACAGCCGCAAGGACAGCACCCGGTTCTGGCTCAACAGCCTGCTGCTGTTGTCCATGGGCTTCACGTTGGTGCTGGGCACCTATGTGCTGATGACATTCGACCCCAACATTTCCTGATCGAGGGAGGCGACCCCGTTGATCCAGCAACACCGGTACGACGTCGTGATCGTCGGCGCAGGTGGTGCCGGCATGCGCGCCGCGGTGGAGGCGGGCCCGCGGGTGCGCACCGCGGTGCTGACCAAGCTCTACCCCACCCGCAGCCACACCGGCGCCGCCCAGGGCGGCATGTGCGCGGCGCTGGCCAACGTCGAAGAGGACAACTGGGAATGGCACACCTTCGACACCGTCAAGGGCGGCGACTACCTCGCCGACCAGGACGCCGTGGAGATCATGTGCAAGGAAGCCATCGACGCGGTGCTCGACCTGGAGAAGATGGGGATGCCGTTCAACCGCACCCCCGAGGGCCGCATCGACCAGCGCCGGTTCGGCGGGCACACCCGCGACCACGGCAAGGCCCCGGTGCGCCGGGCCTGTTACGCCGCCGACCGCACCGGCCACATGATCCTGCAGACGCTGTACCAGAACTGCGTGCGGCACGACGTGCAGTTCTTCAACGAGTTCTACGCGCTCGACCTGGTGCTCACCCAGACCCCGAGCGGTCCGGTGGCCACCGGGGTGGTCGCCTACGAGCTGGCCACCGGCGACATCCACGTGTTCCACGCCAAGGCGATCGTCCTCGCCACCGGCGGCTCCGGCCGGATGTACAAGACCACCTCCAACGCGCACACGCTGACCGGTGACGGCATCGGCATCGTCTTCCGCAAGGGACTTCCGTTGGAGGACATGGAGTTTCACCAATTCCATCCGACCGGCCTGGCGGGCCTGGGCATCCTCATCTCCGAGGCGGTGCGCGGCGAGGGCGGCCGGCTGCTCAACGGCGAGGGCGAGCGCTTCATGGAGCGCTACGCCCCGACGATCGTCGACCTGGCGCCGCGCGACATCGTGGCCCGCTCCATGGTTTTGGAGGTCCTGGAGGGCCGCGGCGCGGGCCCGCACAAGGACTACGTGTACATCGACGTCCGTCACCTCGGCGAGGACGTGCTCGAGGCCAAGCTGCCCGACATCACCGAGTTCGCGCGCACCTATCTGGGTGTCGACCCGGTGCACGAGTTGGTCCCCGTCTACCCGACCTGTCACTACGTGATGGGCGGCATCCCCACCACCGTCACCGGACAGGTGTTGCGGGACAACACTTCCACGGTGCCGGGGCTGTACGCGGCCGGGGAGTGCGCGTGCGTGTCGGTGCATGGGGCGAACCGGCTGGGCACCAATTCACTGCTGGACATCAACGTGTTCGGCCGCCGGGCGGGCATCGCCGCGGCCAATTACGCGCGGGGCCATGACTTCGTGGACATGCCGCCGGCGCCCGAGGCGATGGTCGTCGGGTGGGTCGGCGACATATTGAGCGAGCACGGCAACGAGCGCGTCGCCGACATCCGCATCGCGCTGCAGCAGTCGATGGACAACAACGCCGCGGTGTTCCGCACCGAGGAGACGCTCAAGCAGGCGCTCACCGACATCCACGCGCTGAAGGAGCGGTACGCCCGAATCAGCGTGCACGACAAGGGGAAACGATTCAACAGCGACCTGCTGGAGGCGATCGAGCTGGGCTTCCTGCTGGAGCTCGCCGAGGTCACCGTGGTCGGTGCGCTGAATCGCAAGGAGTCGCGCGGCGGTCACGCCCGCGAGGACTACCCCAACCGCGACGACGTCAACTTCATGCGCCACACCATGGCCTACAAGCAGGGCAGCGACCTGCTGAGCGACATCGCGCTGGACTTCAAGCCCGTGGTACAGACGCGCTACGAACCCAAAGAACGGAAGTACTGATGGCCGAGAGCGCCGGAACCGAAGAGGCAGCCGAGGTCGAGACCAGCCTGGAGCCACCGCTGCCGGCGATTCCCGACGGCGCGGTGATGGTGACCGTCAAGATCGCCCGGTTCAACCCCGACCAGCCCGACGCCTTCGCGGAAACCGGTGGCTGGCAAAGCTTTCGGGTTCCGTGCCTGCCCAGCGACCGGATGCTCAACCTGCTGATCTACATCAAGAGCTACCTGGACGGGACGCTGACCTTCCGGCGCTCCTGCGCGCACGGGGTGTGCGGGTCGGACGCCATGCGCATCAACGGCGTCAACCGGCTGGCGTGCAAGGTGCTGATGCGCGACCTGCTGCCCAAGAAGCCAGGCAAGGCGCTGACCATCACGGTCGAGCCGATCCGCGGACTGCCGGTGGAGAAGGACCTGGTGGTCGACATGGAGCCGTTCTTCGACGCCTACCGGGCGGTGAAGCCGTACCTGATCACCACCGGCAACCCGCCCACCCGCGAACGCATTCAGAGCCCGACCGACCGCGCCCGCTACGACGACACCACCAAGTGCATCCTGTGCGCGGCGTGCACCACCAGTTGCCCGATCTTCTGGCACGAGGGCAGTTACTACGGCCCGGCGGCGATCGTCAACGCGCACCGGTTCATCTTCGACAGCCGCGACGAGGCCGCCGCCGAGCGCCTCGACATCCTCAACGAGGTCGACGGCGTGTGGCGCTGCCGCACCACGTTCAACTGCACCGAGGCCTGTCCCCGCGGCATCGAGATCACCAAGGCGATCCAAGAGGTCAAGCGCGCGATCATGTTCTCGCGCTAGGCGCTTCAGCGGTGGCGTGTCGGATCAGGGCGCTGACTCGCCGGTACGAGTACCTGCGACGTGTGCCGGCCCGACGCGGTCGTCGTCGAGGTCGGTTTCCGGCATTTGTGAAGCGGGTTGCTCGTCCGCCGGGGACTGCGTCGCACCACCGGGGGTATCCGACGGGCTGGCTGACTTGAACTCGGCATCCTCCGCCGGGCGCGTCGCGCCGCCCTCGCCTTCGGTGACCGCGCTCTCTTGCCGTCCCTCGTATGGCGGGATTGCACTCCCCGTGTCTTGCGGGGGCGATTCGCCGGTGCCGCCGTAGGTGTCCGTCGCGGTCGGGTCGCTCACCGGCGGATTCGCGTCTTCGTCCACGGTTCCGACCGGACGGTCCGCCCGGCCATGTTCGGGGGTGTCCGAGCCGGTGTCGCGCGCGCCGCTACCCAACTCGGGGTCGTCGAAGTGCTCGAGCCTCGCATCCTCGGGCTGTTGATCATTTTGAGAGGTCATAATCTGTCTCCTCACCCTCTCGTTGCCCTGCCGCACCGGTTGGCGTGGCGAGGGTGAGGGACGGGTACCCGGACCTTTTGCCGGGAAACGCCTGCTCGCGACGAGCGCCTTTCTGAGACCATTGGGCCTTTCCCGAAAGCGCTATCGCATGCGCTAGCGAGTTTGAAACTCGCCTCATGGTTCCCAGGACCGTGCTGTCACACATCGCGGGCCCGCCTCGTCTGATCGGTATGACACAGAAAACCCGCATCGAGCCCCTGCCCCCCAAGCGCGCCGGAGTGCTGACCCGGGCGATGTACCGCATCGCCAAGCGGCGGTACGGCCAAGTTCCCGAGCCGTTCGCCGTGGCCGCGCATCATCGCAAGCTGATGATCGCCAGCGCCATGCACGAGACGATGGTCGACCGGGCGTCGAAGACGCTGCCGACCAGCGTGCGTGAGCTGGCAGTGTTGTGGACCGCACGCCAGATCGGCTGCTCATGGTGCGTCGACTTCGGATCGATGCTGCAGCGCCTGGACGGCCTGGACATGCAGCGCCTCAAGGACATCGACAACTATGCCACCTCAACGGCATTCACCGATGACGAGCGCGCGGCCATCGCCTACGCCGCCGCGATGACCACCGACCCGCACACCGTCACCGACGAACAGGTCGACGATCTGCGGGCCCGCTTCGGTGACGCCGGTGTGTTCGAGCTGACCTACCAGATCGGGTTGGAGAACATGCGGGCGCGGGTGAATTCCGCGCTGGGCATCACCGAGCAGGGGTTCAATTCGGGCGACGCCTGCCGCGTTCCGTGGGCGACCGAGCTCAACGAGCCCGCAGCGGGGAGCCGGTGAATTTGTCGGGGTTGGCGACATCCCACAGGGCGCAGACCTTTCCGTCGCGCACCGTCGCGGCCATGATCCGCGGCATCATCTCGCGGTACCCGTCGCTGGCGGGGCACCCGGGCGTGTAGCCGCCCAGCTCGCCGTTGACCAGCCCCAGCTGATACGAGGTGAACATCGCCGGACCGTAGCGCTGGGCCAGGCCGAAGAAGAACCGGGCCACCTTGTCCGCGCCGTGGATGACGTTGATTGCGGTGGGCGCCTTGCCGTTCGCGTCGCCGGTCAGGATCACGTCGGGATGCAGCAGCGCCACCACGGCCTCCAGATCGCCGGATGCCATGGCGGCCAACAACTTTCCGACCACCTCGCTGTGCGCGGGATCGGGCTTGGGTGGTGCCTCGGCCGCGACGGCCTTGCGGGCCCGCGAGGCCAGCTGGCGGGCGGCGGCCTCGTTGGTCCCCAGCACCTGGGCCACCTCCGCGAACGGCACGGCGAACCCGTCGTGCAGCACGAAGGCAACACGCTGATCGGGTGACAGCCGCTCCAGCACCACCATCGCCGCGAACCGCGCGTCCTCGCCGGCCACCACCGCGGACAGCGGATCGGCCGCGTCGAACCCGGTGACCACCGGCTCGGGCAGCCAGTTGCCGGTGTAGGTCTCGCGACGATGCGCGGCCGAACGCAACCTGTCCAGGCCCAGCCTGCTCACCACCGTGGTCAGCCAGGCCCGCAGATCGGTGATCTCTGATCCCTTGTCGGGGTCCTGCCGGTGCCAGCGCAGCCAGGCGTCCTGCACGATGTCCTCGGCGTCGGCCACTGTGCCGGTCAGCCGGTAGGCGACCGACATGAGATGGGGCCGTAGCGACTCGAACTCGCTGACCTGCTGCGCTGAGGTCATGCCAACGAGCCTAGCGTTAGGCTCCACACGACATGACTGACAACCTCTGGCTGCACTTCGCCCGGCACGGCCCGGGCATCACGCCGCCGATCATCACCCGCGGCCAGGGTGTCACCATCTTCGACGACCGCGGCAAGAGCTACCTCGACGGCCTATCCGGGCTGTTCACCGTCCAGGTCGGCCACGGCCGCACCGAACTCGCCGAGGTCGCCGCCCGGCAGGCCGGCACGCTGGCGTTCTTCCCGCTGTGGGGGTACGCCACTCCGCCCGCGATCGAGCTCGCCGAACGTCTCGCCGGCTACGCCCCCGGCGACCTGAACCGGGTGTTCTTCACCACCGGCGGCACCGAGGCCGTCGAGACCGCGTGGAAACTGGCCAAGCAGTACTTCAAGCTCACCGGCAAACCCGGTAAGCACAAGGTGATTTCGCGCGCGATCGCCTACCACGGCACCACCCAGGGCGCGCTGGCGATTACCGGCCTGCCGAAATACAAGGCGCCGTTCGAGCCGGTGACGCCCGGCGGCTTCCGGGTGCCCAACACCAACTTCTACCGGGCGCCGGAAACGTTGCGCACCGACCCGAAGGCGTTCGGGCAGTGGGCCGCCGACCGCATCGCCGAGGCCATCGAGTTCGAGGGTCCCGACACGGTGGCCGCGGTGTTCTTAGAGCCGGTGCAGAACGCGGGCGGCAGCATCCCGCCTCCCCCGGGGTATTTCGAACGGGTGCGCCAAATCTGCGACGCCTACGACGTGCTGCTGGTCTCCGACGAGGTGATCTGCGCGTTCGGCCGCATCGGGTCGATGTTCGCCTGTGACGATTTCGGCTATGTGCCCGACATGATCACCTGCGCCAAGGGGATGACTTCGGGCTACTCGCCGATCGGCGCGATGATCGCCAGCGAGAGGCTGTTCGAACCGTTCAACGACGGCGCCACCATGTTTCCGCACGGCTATACCTTTGGCGGACACCCGGTTTCGGCCGCCGTCGGGCTGGCCAACCTGGACATCTTCGAGCGTGAGGGCCTCAACGACCACGTCAGAACCCAGGCGCCCGCGTTGCGCGCCACCCTGGACAAGCTCTACGACCTGCCCATCGTCGGCGACGTGCGCGGCGAGGGCTTCTTCTACGGCGTGGAACTGGTCAAGGACAAGGCCACCAAGCAGACCTTCACCGACGACGAACGCCGCCCGCTGCTGGCCTGGGTCGGTGCGGCGCTGTTCGAGGCCGGGCTGTACTGCCGCACCGACGACCGCGGCGATTCCGTCATCCAGCTGGCGCCTCCGCTGATCAGCGGCCAGCCCGAATTCGACACCATCGAAGCCATCCTGCGTGAGGTGCTGACGCAGGCCCAGGCGCGGCTCTAAAGTCCTGGGCATGGCGCGCAAACCCCGTATCCACCCGGTGCGGTGGCAGCCGCCGCCGGTCGAGAAGCTGCCCGACGTGCCGGCGCCGGGCGTCACCGTCGTCCCGCTGCCCGGCAACGGGCCCGAGGATGTCGTCGTCGATGCGGCCGGCCAGTTGTGGACGGGCCTCGAGGACGGCCGCATCGTGCGGATCTCCCCCGCGGACGGCCGGGCCACCGTTGTCGCCGACACCGGGGGGCGGCCGCTCGGCCTGCACGTCGCCCGTGACGGCCGGCTGCTGATCTGCGACAGCCATCGTGGCCTTCTCGCGCTGCACCCGGAGGGCGGCACGCTGGACGTGCTCGTCGAATCGGTCGGCGGCAGGCGGCTCAAGTTCTGCTCCAACGTCACCGAAACAGCCGACGGCACAATCTATTTCACCGAGTCGACGAGCGACTTTCATTTCGAGCACTTTGGCGCCCCGATCCTGGAGGCACGCGCGACCGGCGGCCTCTACCGCCTCGGCGCGGACGGCGCCGTCACCACGCTGGCGGACGGGCTGTACTTCGCCAACGGGGTGACGGCCACGGCCGACGGGTCGGCGCTGGTGTTCGCCGAGACCCAGGGGCGCCGGCTGTCGAAGTACTGGCTGAGCGGGCCGCGGGCCGGAACGGTGACGCCGCTGGCGGTGCACCTGCCAGGCATGCCCGACAACATATCCACCGGCGGCGACGGCCGGATCTGGGTCGCAATGGTCACCGAGGCGAACTCGGCGCTGGAATCGCTGTTCCCGCGCGCCCCGATCATCCGCAAGGTGGTGTGGCGGCTGCCCGAGCGGGTGCAACCGAAGATCAAGCCGGAGATCTGGGCGGTCGCGTTCGATCCGGACAGCGGCGCGGCCGTGGCCGGCCTGCGCACCGCGCATGCGGACTTCGGCGCCGTCACCGGCCTGGTCGAGGCGGCCGGCAAGCTCTGGATGAGCACGATCAGCTTCCCGGCCCTGGCCCACGCGGACCTGGCGGCCACCGCGCTGTAAGCCTCGCTAGCCGGCGGGGGCACGCCGGACCGCGTCGGCAGCCATCATCACCTCGCGGACGCGCGTGCCGGTCGGGTTGTGACCGAAGCGCGTCACGGCGTTGCACAGCCAGGCCAGCGCCGAGCGCAGCTCGGCGTCGGTGGCGGCGTCACGGTGCAGCTTCAGCTCCGCCAGCACCTGGTCGAGCCCGGAACGTCGCACCTGCGTTGCCTTCTCGACCTGCTTGAGCAGATCGTTCAGCGCTCGCGGGCCGGCACCGGGCGAGGCATCCGCCCCGCCGCGATTGCGCCGCCAGCCGGACCAAAACCGATCGCGTGAAATGACAAAACCCCTGAATTCGGTGCGGTGGGTGGCTTTCGGGCTGACCGCGGCCCCCAGCGTATCGCGGCCCCGTCCGCACCGCTCAGTAACTTCCGTCCCACCAGTCACAGCGCGGCTCCCCGGATTCGGCCCGCCGATCGCTTACTGTGCACAGACGATGACCCTGTTACGTTCCGCATCATGCCTGGCAGCGGCGCTTTTCCTGGTGGCCGCCCCGGTCACGTTGGCGACACCGGCGACTTTGCCGCTGGGGACGCCGCTCGCGCAGGCCGAGCCCGGCGCCGAACCCAACGCCGCGCCCCCGGACTGCCCGTACAAGGTGAACACCCCGAAGGCCGTGGATTCGTCGGAGGCGCCCACCGCCGGTGACCCGCCGATGCCGCTGGCGGTGCCCGCCAAGCCGGTCGGCGGTGACGCGCTGGGCAGCTGCGGCATCGTCGCCGCGCCGAATACGCCGGCGCTGCCCAACGACGTCTCCGCCGAGGCCTGGCTGGTGGCGGACCTCGACAGCGGCGCCGTCATCGCGGCGAAGGACCCGCACGGGCGGCACCGCCCGGCCAGCATCATCAAGGTGCTGGTCGCGATGGCCTCCCTCAACGCGCTCAACCTGAACAAGTCGGTCCCCGGAACCGCCGACGACGCCGCCGCCGAGGGCACCAAGGTCGGCGTCGAGGAGGGCGGCGTCTTCACCGTCAATCAGCTGCTGCACGGGCTGCTGATGCACTCCGGCAACGACGCCGCCCACGCGCTGTCCATGCAGCTGGGCGGCATGCAGCAGGCGCTGGAGAAGATCAACGTGCTGGCGGCCAAGCTGGGCGGCCAGGACACCCGGGTGGCGTCGCCGTCCGGGCTGGACGCGCCCGGCATGAGCACCTCGGCCTACGACATCGGGCTGTTCTACCGCTACGCGTGGCAGAACCCGACGTTCGCCGACATCGTCGCGACGCGGACCTTCGACTTCCCCGGCCACGGCGACCACCCGGGCTACGAGCTGGAGAACGACAACCAGCTGCTCTACAAGTATCCCGGCGCCCTGGGCGGCAAGACCGGCTACACCGACGACGCGGGCCAGACGTTCGTCGGTGCGGCCAACCACGACGGGCGACGGCTGGTGGCGGTGCTGCTGCACGGCACGCGGGTGCCGATCGCGCCGTGGGAACAGGCCGCGCACCTGCTGGACTACGGCTTCTCCACGCCGCAGGGCACCCAGGTCGGCACGCTGATCGCGCCCGACCCGTCCCTGGCGCCGGCCAAGCACGACGCCGCCGAGGATTCGCTGGCCAATAACGCTGCGGCCGGCGGGATCATCGCGTCGGCGGACGCCATGCCGATCCGGGTGGGCGTGGCGGTGATCGGCACCATCGTCGTGTTCGCGCTGATCATGATGGCCCGCTCGATGAACCGCCGACCACTTCACCGCTGAGCACCGTGGCACGCGGATCGCGGCGCGGACTGCTGGTCGGGCTGACCGCCGCCAGCGTGGGCGTCATCTACGGCTACGACCTGTCCATCATCGCCGGGGCGCAGTTGTTCGTCACCGAGGACTTCGGATTGTCCACGCGCCAGCAGGAATTGCTGACGACGATGGTAGTGATCGGCCAGATCGTCGGGGCGCTGGGCGCCGGCGTGCTGGCCAACGTGATCGGGCGGAAACGCTCGGTGGTGCTGATCCTGTTCGCCTACGCGGTTTTCGCGCTGCTGGCCGCGTTCTCGGTCTCGTTGCCGATGTTGCTGACGGCGCGGCTGCTGCTGGGCCTGACCATCGGCGTGACGGTGGTGGTGGTTCCGGTCTATGTCGCGGAGTCGGCGCCGACGGCGGTGCGTGGTTCGCTGCTGACGGCCTATCAGCTGGCGATCGTCAGCGGCCTGATCGTCGGCTACCTGACCGGCTACGTGCTGGCCGACACCCATAGCTGGCGGTGGATGCTCGGGCTGGCCTGCGTGCCCGCAGTGTTGTTGCTGCCGTTGATGATTCGGATGCCCGACACGGCCCGCTGGTACGTGCTGAAGGGCCGAATGGACGACGCCCGGCGTGCGCTGCTGCGGGTGGAGCCCACCGCGCAGGTCGACGACGAGCTGGCCGAGATCGGCCGCGCGCTGAGCGAAGCCGCACCCGGTGCCAGGGGCGGATTCACCGAGATGCTGCGGCCCCCGTACCTGCGGGCCACCGCCTTCGTGGTCGTGCTCGGCTTCCTGATCCAGATCACCGGCATCAACGCGATCATCTACTACAGCCCCCGGATCTTTCAGGCCATGGGCTTCACCGGCAATTTCGCGCTGCTCGGGCTGCCGGCCCTGCTGCAGATCGCCGGGCTGGCGGCCGTCGGCGCGGCGCTGCTGCTGGTCGACCGGGTGGGCCGGCGGCCAATCCTGTTGTGCGGCACCGCCATGATGATCGTCGCCGACCTCGTGCTGATGGCCGTGTTCGGTCAGGGCTTCGGCGGCGCGATCGCCGGGTTCGCCGGCATCCTGCTGTTCATCGTCGGCTACACGATGGGCTTCGGCTCGCTGGGCTGGGTGTACGCCAGCGAAAGCTTCCCGTCCCGGCTACGCTCGATCGGGTCGAGCACCATGTTGACCTCCAACCTGGTGGCTAACGCCATCATCGCCGCCGTCTTCCTGAGCCTGCTCCATTCACTGGGTGGCGCAGGGACTTTCGCGCTGTTCGCGGGTCTCGCGGCGGTGGCGTTCGTCTTCGTGTACCGGTACGCGCCGGAAACCAAGGGCCGCCAGCTCGAGGACATCCGCCACTTCTGGGAAAACGGCGGCCGATGGTCGTGATCGCCGCGGGCACCATGGTGCTCGACGGTCAGGTCTGCCGCCCCGGCTGGCTGCAGACCTCCGGCGGACAGATCGCGGCCTGCGCGCCCGGCCCGCCGCCCCACCCGGCCGACCGGGACTTCCCCGATTGCACTGTGGTGCCGGGCTTTATCGACATGCACGTGCACGGCGGCGGCGGCGCGTCCTACATCGACGCCGACGGCATCGCCGGCGCCGCCGCGTTCCACCTGCGGCACGGCACCACCACCACGCTGGCCAGCCTGGTGACCGCCTCGCGGTCCGAGCTGCTCGCCGGGGTGCGCGCGCTCGCCGAGGCCACCCACCGGGGCACGGTCGAGGGCATCCACCTGGAGGGGCCGTGGCTGAGCCGCGCACACTGCGGCGCCCACGATCGCACGAAGATGCGCGAGCCCGACCCGGGCGAGATCGACACGGTGCTGGCCGCCGGCGGCGGCACCATCAGGATGGTGACGCTGGCACCCGAGCTGCCCGGGGCCGACGCGGCCATCCGCCGTTTCGTGGACGCGGGAGTCGTTGTGGCGGTGGGACATACCGGCGCCACCTACGAGCAGACCCGGCACGCCATCGCGCTGGGCGCCACGGTCGGCACGCATCTGTTCAACGCGATGCCGCCGCTGCACCATCGCGAGCCCGGCCCCGCGCTGGCGCTGCTGCGCGACCCGAGGGTGACCGTCGAGCTGATCGCCGACGGCGTGCACCTGCACCCCGACGTGGTGGCGGCGGTGATCGCGACCGCCGGAGCCGACCGGGTCGCGATGATCACCGATGCGATCGCCGCGGCCGGCCGGCCCGACGGCGCGTTTCGGCTCGGGTCGGTGCACGTCGATGTCGTCGCCGGTATCGCCCGGGTGCACGGGACCGCGACGATCGCGGGCAGCACCGCCACCATGGATCGGCTCTTCCGCACGGTGCATGCCGACGCCGGACTGCTCGCCGCGGTGCAGACGACCGCCACGACGCCGGCGCGTGCACTCGGCCTGGGCGGGGCGGGCGCGCTGAGGGCGGGCTACGACGCCAATCTTGTTGTGCTGGACGGCGATTTGGGCGTATCCGAGGTCATGGTGCGCGGCGCCTGGCGGGACCATCCGCGGGATGTTTGTTAGCATCGATCCCGTCAGCATTTGACACCGGACGAGGGGCCCCGTACCCGGCCAGCGACAAGACGGCGCCGTGGAGGTGCGTGATGGCCTGGCTCGTTTTGATCGTGTCGGGGATCCTGGAGGCGGTGTGGGCGACCGCCCTGAACAAATCCGACGGCTTCTCCCGGCCCGGGCCGTCGCTGGTCTTCCTTGTCGCCGTGGGGCTTTCGATGACCGGGCTGGGGTTCGCCATGCGCACCCTGCCGGTCGGAACCAGCTACGCGGTCTGGGTCGGCGTCGGCGCGGCGCTCACGGCGGGTTACGCGATGCTGCTCGGCGACGAACCAGCGTCGTTGATCAAGCTGGTGCTGATCGGCGGGATCGTGGCCTGCGTCGTGGGACTGAAGCTGGCCGGCTAGCGATCGCGGCGGGTGAGGCGGGCGATCCGGGAAAGCGTCAGCGCCCCAACGGCTCCCAATGCCATCGCGCTCAGGGTCTGGCGGGTGTTGAGGCCCTCGTCCATTTGAATCCGCGGCGCGATGATCGCCGGGGCCGGAGGGGCAACGGGTTGACTGCGCGGATCATTGGAGGCGGTCGCCGCCCAGGCGGTGCAGAACAGCACGAGATACGCGGTGATGTAAGCGAACACCATCAACCCCAGCACCGGGCCGAACGCCGCGCCCGCCGGGCTGCGCAGCACCGTCCGCAGATAGACGGAGCCGACCTGTTTGAACACCTCGAAGCCGATCGCCGCGATCAACCCGGCCCGCATCGAATCGACCAGGCTGACCTTTTCGCGCGGCAGGCGGGCGATCATCCAGGTGAACAGCAGCCAGGACACCAGCGTCGCGATCAGGATCGAGATCAGCCAGAAGAGCCAGTCGAACACCACAAACTGCGGTATGCCAAGCCATTTCAGCAGCGCGCGCATGGGCGCGGCATGGCCGACGGTGGTCAGCGCGACGGTGGCCACGATCACCGCGAACGTTCCCGCCATCGCCAGCAGGTCGGAGAACTTGTTGCGCACGAAGCCCGGTGACTCGATGTGGGTGTCCCACCACATCTCCGTCAGCGCCTGGCGCAGGTGCGATATCCAGCCCAGGCCCGCCCACACCGCGGTGACCAGACCGATCACACCGACCGACGTGCGGGCGTCGATGGCCGAGTTCATCAACTCCTGCAATTGATTACCCAACGTCCCGGTCACCTGGGCGCGGATGTGGTCGTCGATGGTGCTCAACAACGACGGCCGGCGGGCCAGCACGAACCCGAAGACCGCGAAACCGACCATGAGCAAAGGAAACAACGCGAAGATCGTGTAGTAGGTGAGGCCGGCAGCGAAGAACCCGCCGTTGCGCTCGTCGAAACGCTGGTAGGCGCGGATGACGTGATCGAGCCACCCGTAGCGGGCGCGCAGCCGATCGAAAAAGCCCGGCTTGGCCGGCTCACTCATCGCACGACTCCAAATGAGTAGCGGTACTAGCTCCTTCGGATCTAGTTCCCTTGTGGAAGAAACCCAAGCCGATCGTAAACCCGCTGGACCGTTTTCCCCGCCACATCGTTGGCCTTTTCCGCGCCGGCCGCGAGCACGGCCTCCAATTCGGCGAAATCGGCGGTCAGTTCGTCCACCCGGGCCTTGATCGGGGCGACGAATTCGACGACCGCCTCGGCAGTGTCCTTCTTCAAATCGCCGTAACCCCTTCCGGCATAGCCTCCCACGAGCTCCTCGATCCCGACCCCGGTGACCGCGGACTGGATGCTCAGCAGGTTGGACACGCCCGGCTTGGCCTCGGTGTCGAAGCGGATCTCGCGCTCGCTGTCGGTGACCGCGGAGCGAATCTTCTTGGCCGACACCGCCGGTTCGTCGAGCAGGTTGATCAACCCCGCATCGGTGGCCGCCGACTTGCTCATCTTCGACGTCGGGTCCTGCAGGTCGTAGATCTTCGCGGTGGCCTTCGGGATGAGCATGTCGGGCACCACGAACGTCTCCGGGAAGCGGCTGTTGAACCGCTCGGCGACGTCGCGGGCCAACTCGAGATGCTGACGCTGGTCCTCACCCACCGGCACCAGATCGGTGTCGTAGGCCAGCACGTCGGCCGCCTGCAGCACCGGGTAGGTGAACAGCCCCACGGTGGTGGAGTCGGCGCCCTGGCGCAGCGACTTGTCCTTGAACTGCGTCATCCGCGAGGCCTGCCCGAAGCCGGTGAAGCAGCCCAGCACCCAGGCCAGCTGGGTGTGGGCCGGCACGTGGCTCTGCACGAACACGGTGCTGCGGGCCGGGTCGATGCCCAGCGCCAGGTACTGGGCGGCCGTGATCAGGGTGCGGCGGCGCAGCGCCTCGGGATCCTGGGCGACGGTGATGGCGTGCAGGTCGACCACGCAGAAGAACGCGTCGTGATCGTCCTGCAGCGCGACCCAATGCGTGACCGCGCCCAGCGCGTTACCCAGGTGAAGCGAATCGGAGGTGGGCTGCACGCCGGAGAAAATCCGGCTGGATCCGGTAGCGGTGCTCATGATGCACCGATCTTTTCACGCGCGGCCGCCGCGGCCGCACCGACCGGTGCCCGCGCAACCCCGCCGGTTGCGGTACCGGCGGTACCGCATTTAATGTCGGGTTATGCGCAAGCTCGTCTGCTCGGCTCCCTCCTCGTGAGCCCCGCTCACTCGGCGTCGCCTTCGGCCCGTTCCCCGATCCACCTTGGTTCCGGAGAGCCGGTCCTGATGCTGCACGGATTCCTGATGTCGCAGACGGTATGGGAGCCGGTCGCCCCGCGACTGGCCGACACCGGCCGTTTCGAGGTCTTCGCCCCCACCATGGCCGGGCACCACGGCGGGCCCTACGCGGGCACCTGGCTGCTGAGCTCGTCGGTGCTGGCCGACCACGTCGAGCGCCAGCTCGACCAGCTCGGCTGGGAAACCGCCCACATGGTGGGTAACTCGCTGGGCGGCTGGGTCGCCTTCGAGCTGGAGCGGCGCGGGCGCGCGCGCAGCGTGACCGGCATCGGCGCCGCGGGCGGATGGACGCGGTGGAGCCCGGTGAAATTCGAGGTCATCAGCAAGTTCATCGCGGGCATGCCCGTCCTGGCGCTGGCCCGGCTGCTCGGCCACCGCGCCCTGCGGCTGCCGCTGAGCAGGCGGCTGGCAACCCTGCCGCTGACCGCCACGCCCGACGGGATCAGCGACGAGCAGCTGCGCGTTGTCGTCGACGACGCCGCACACTGCCCGGCGTACTTCCAGCTGCTGGTCAAGTCGCTGCTGGATCCGGGCCTGCTGCAGCTGGCCGACACCGCGGTGCCCGTCCAGCTGGTGCTGTGCGAGAAGGACCGGGTGGTGCCCGCGAGCAGGTTCAGCCGGCACTTCACCGACTACCTGCCGCCGGGAACGAAGATCACCAAGCTCGACGGCGTCGGGCACGTGCCGATGTTCGAGGCGCCCGACCGGGTCACCGCGGCCATCGCCGACTTCATCGACGAGTGCGCCGGCGGGGCCCGCCGGCAACAGCCACCGGCTAGCTAGCCAGCTGTTTTTCCAGGTTCTCGGCGATCGAGTTGAGGAATTCCTCGCTCTGCTGCCACTCCTGGTCCGGGCCGATCAGGATGGCCAGGTCCTTGGTCATCTTGCCGCTCTCGACGGTGGAGACCACCACGTTCTCTAGGGTCTGCGCGAACTCGATCACCTCGGGGGTGTCGTCCAGCTTGCCGCGGTGCGCCAGCCCGCGCGTCCAGGCGAAGATCGAGGCGATCGGGTTGGTCGAGGTCGGCTTGCCGGCCTGATACTGGCGGAAGTGCCGGGTGACGGTGCCGTGCGCGGCCTCGGCCTCGACCGTCTTGCCGTCGGCGGTCATCAGCACCGACGTCATCAGCCCCAGTGAGCCGTAGCCCTGCGCGACGAGGTCCGACTGGACGTCGCCGTCGTAGTTCTTGCAGGCCCACACGTAGCCGCCCTCCCACTTCAGGCAGGCCGCGACCATGTCGTCGATCAACCGGTGCTCGTAGGTCAGTCCCTCGGCCTCGAACTGGTCTTTGAACTCCTCGTCGTAGACGCGCTGGAACTCGTCTTTGAACATGCCGTCGTAGGCCTTGAGGATGGTGTTCTTGGTGGACAGGTACACCGGCCACTTGGCGTTCAGCCCGTACTTCAGCGAGGCGCGCGCGAAGTCCCGGATGGAGTCCTTGAAGTTGTACATCCCCATCACGACGCCGCCGTCCTTGGGGATCGACACCACCTCGTGCACCATCGGCTCGCTGCCGTCGGTGGGGGTGAAAGTGATTGCGACGGTTCCGGGTTTGTCGACCTTGAAGTTGGTCGACCGGTACTGATCGCCGAAGGCGTGGCGGCCGATGACGATTGGCTTGGTCCAGCCCGGTACCAGCCGCGGCACGTTCGAGATCACGATGGGCTCGCGGAATATGGTGCCGCCCAGGATGTTCCGGATGGTGCCGTTCGGCGAGGGCCACATCTTCTTGAGGTCGAACTCTTCGACCCGGGCCTCGTCGGGGGTGATGGTCGCGCACTTGACGCCCACGCCGTGCCTCTTGATGGCGTAGGCGGCGTCGATGGTCACCTGGTCGCCGGTGCGGTCGCGGTGCTCGATGCCCAGGTCGTAGTAGTCCAGGTCGATGTCGAGGTGCGGCAGGATCAGCATGTCCTTGATGAACTTCCAGATGACGCGGGTCATTTCGTCACCGTCGAGCTCTACAACGCGGCCCTTGACCTTGATCTTGGCGTCGCCTGCCATGTCGAGTCCGGCTTCCTGCTTGCGGCCCTAGCCTGTCGAGGCCGCTAGCGCCTCGTTGAATGTCTTGCTGGGCCGCATGATCGCCGTGGTCTTCTCGGTGTCCGGCTGGTAGTAACCGCCGATGTCGACCGTCTCGCCCTGTGCGGCGGCCAGTTCGGACACGATGGCTTCCTCGTGTTCGGCCAGCGAGTCGGCCAGCGCGGCGAAGTGCTTGCGCAGCTCGTCGTCGTCGGATTTGGCGAGCTCCTGCGCCCAGTACAGCGCCAGGTAGAACTGGCTGCCCCGGTTGTCGAGTTCACCGGTCTTGCGCGACGGGCTCTTGTTGTTCTCCAGCAGCTTGCCGATCGCGGCGTCCAGCGTCTTGCCCAGGACCTTGGCGCGCTCGTTGTCGGTCTTGACGCCGATGTCCTCGAAACACGCTCCGAGAGCAAGGAATTCACCCAGGGAATCCCAGCGCAGGTGGTTCTCCTCGAGCAGTTGGTGGACGTGCTTGGGCGCCGAACCGCCCGCCCCGGTTTCGTACATGCCGCCGCCGGCCATCAGCGGCACGATGGACAGCATCTTGGCGCTGGTGCCCAGCTCCAGGATCGGGAACAGGTCGGTGAGGTAGTCGCGCAGGATGTTTCCGGTCGCGGCGATGGTGTCCTGCCCGCGCATGGCGCGCTCGATCGTGTGCCGCATGGCCCGTTCCTGCGACATGGTCTGGATGTCGAGGCCCTCGAGGTCGTGCTCGGCCAGGTAGGTGTTGACCTTCTTGCGTAGCTCGTTCTCGTGCGGGCGCTCCTGGTCCAGCCAAAACACCACCGGCATACCCGAATTCCGAGCCCGGGTGACGGCCAGCTTGACCCAGTCGCGGATCGGTTCGTCGCGCACGATCGGCATCCGCCAGATGTCGCCCTCTTCGACGTTCTGGGTCAGCAGCACTTCCCCGGTGTCGAGGTCGACGATGTTGGCGACGCCGTCCTCGGGGATCTCGAACGTCTTGTCGTGCGAGCCGTATTCCTCGGCCTGCTGCGCCATCAGCCCGACGTTGGGCACCGTGCCCATCGTGGTCGGATCGAACTGCCCGTGGGTCTTGCAGAAGTTGATGATCTCCTGGTAGATCCGGGAGAAGGTGGACTCGGGGTTGACGGCCTTGGTGTCCTTCTGCCGCCCGTCGGCGCCCCACATCTTGCCGCCCGCGCGGATCATCGCCGGCATGGACGCGTCCACGATCACGTCGCTGGGCGAGTGAAAGTTGGTGATGCCCTTGGCCGAATCGACCATGGCCAGCTCGGGCCGGTGCTCGTGGCACGCGTGCAGGTCACGGATGATCTCGTCGTGCAGCGAGGCGGGCAGCGACTCGATCTTGTCGTACAGATCGGACAATCCGTTGTTGACGTCGACGCCGAGTTCGTCGAACAGCGCGCCGTGCTTGGCGAACGCGTCCTTGTAGAAGATCTTCACGGCGTGGCCGAAGACGATGGGGTGCGACACCTTCATCATGGTCGCCTTGACGTGTAGCGAGAACATCACGCCGGTCTCGTAGGCATCCTGCATCTGTTCCTCGTAGAACTCGATGAGGGCCTTCTTACTCATGAACATGGAATCGATCACGTCGCCCTTGCGCAGCGACACCATGGGCTTGAGCACAATCGTCTTGCCGCTCTTGGTCTCCAGCTCCATCTTCACGTTGCACGCGCGGTCCAGCGTCATCGACTTCTCGCCGTGGTAGAAGTCGCCGTGCCGCATGGTCGCGACGTGGGTACGCGACGCCTGCGACCACTTGCCCATGCTGTGCGGGTGCTTGCGCGCATACTCCTTGACCGCCTTGGGCGCGCGCCGGTCCGAGTTGCCTTGCCGCAGCACCGGATTGACCGCGCTGCCCAGGCACTTGGCATAGCGGTCGCGGATCTCGCGGTCCTCGTCGGTCTTCGGGCTGTGCGGGAAGTCCGGGACCTTGAATCCCTTGCCCTGCAGTTCCTTGATCGCGGCGATCAGCTGGGGCACCGAGGCGCTGATGTTCGGCAGCTTGATGATGTTGGTGTCGGCCAGCTTCGTCAGCCGCCCCAGCTCCGCCAGGTTGTCGGGCACCCGCTGCTCCTCGGTCAGGTGCTCGGGGAACTCGGCCAGGATGCGGGCCGCCACGGAGATGTCGCTGGTCTTGATCTCGATGCCCGCCGGTTCGGCGAAGGCGCGCACGATCGGCAGGAACGCGTAAGTCGCCAGCAGCGGCGCTTCGTCGGTCAGTGTGTAGATGACGGTCGGCTGTTCGGCGCTCACGATCCCTCTCCCGGCGGCGATGATGGGTTGAAATTTTGGGGGCTCAGCGTTCTGACTGCCACGTTATCAAGGGTGTTTGGACAGGTGTCGACCTGCACATGCACCGCGAGGGTTGGCACCGACTCGGCACAGTAAGATAGTCTTCGTATTGGTCATGAGCGCCAGCATCAAGCCCCGGCTTGCTGGCCGGCAACCCTCCAACCGCGGTGGGGTGCCCCGGGTGATGACCAGGTTGAGTAGCCAGACAACCGGCTATCCGGCAAGCGCGGGTCCGCCATGACGGGCCCCTGAGTAGACAGGGAAACGTGATGTGCGCTCGCTTCGCTCATTCGCTCCTCATCGTGTGTCGCTGCTAATCCGCGGCGCCGGTTGACGCCGCCTTAAGGCGTCCCGCCCGTCCGCTAGCAGATCCCCTACCAGCAGAAAGCGACCCCGTGACCTCCGACAACGCCGATCACGACACCGATCCGACCGCGAATTGGTCGTTCGAGACCAAGCAGGTACACGCCGGCCAGCATCCGGATCCGGCCACCAACGCCCGCGCCCTGCCGATCTACCAGACCACGTCGTACACCTTCGACGACACCACGCACGCCGCCGCCCTGTTCGGGCTGGAAGTTCCGGGCAACATCTACACCCGGATCGGCAACCCGACCACCGACGTCGTCGAGCAGCGCGTCGCCGCGCTCGAGGGCGGCGTGGCGGCGCTGTTTCTGAGCTCAGGACAGGCCGCTGAGACCTTCGCCATATTGAACCTGGCCTGTGCGGGAGATCACATCGTCTCCAGCCCGCGGCTCTATGGCGGGACGTACAACCTGTTCCACTACTCGCTGGCCAAGCTCGGCATCGAGGTCACCTTCGTGGAAGACCCCGACGACCTGGACTCCTGGCAGTCGGCGGTGCGGCCGAACACCAAGGCCTTCTTCGCCGAGACCATCTCCAACCCGCAAATCGATGTGCTGGACATCCCCGGGGTCGCCGGGGTGGCCCACGCCAACGGCATCCCGCTGATCGTCGACAACACCATCGCCACGCCGTACTTGATTCAGCCGTTCTCCCACGGCGCCGACATCGTCGTGCACTCGGCCACCAAGTACCTCGGCGGCCACGGTTCGGCGATCGCCGGGGTCATCGTCGACGGCGGCACGTTCGACTGGACGCAGGGCCGCTTCCCGGGCTTCACCACCCCCGACCCCAGCTACCACGGCGTCGTCTTCGCCGAGCTCGGTCCGCCGGCCTACGCGCTCAAGGCGCGCGTGCAGTTGCTGCGCGACCTCGGGTCCGCCGCTTCCCCGTTCAACGCGTTCCTGGTCGCCCAGGGCATCGAGACGCTGAGCCTGCGCATGGAGCGCCACGTCGCAAACGCGCAGCGGGTGGCCGAGTACCTGGCCGGCCACGACGGCGTGCTGTCGGTCAACTACGCGGGCCTGCCCGGCTCGCCCTGGCATGAGCGGGCAAAGAAGCTGGCGCCCAAGGGAACCGGCGCGGTGCTGGCCTTCGAGCTGGCCGGCGGCGTCGAGGCCGGCAAGGCGTTCGTGAACGCGCTGAAGCTGCACAGCCACGTCGCCAACATCGGCGACGTGCGCTCCCTGGTGATCCACCCGGCGTCCACGACGCACGCGCAGCTGTCCGCGCAGGAGCAGCTGAGCACCGGGGTCAGCCCCGGGCTGGTGCGCCTGGCCGTCGGCATCGAGGGCGTCGACGACATCCTGGCCGACCTGGAGCTCGGCTTCGCGGCGGCAAGCAAATTCGGTGCGACCGCGGGGGCGTCCGGCACCGATCCGCAAGCCGTGGCAGCGTTCTAAGGGGCCCGGCGATGACGATCTCCGACGTCCCGACCCAGACGCTGCCCGACGAAGGCGAAATCGGCTTCGTTCACATCGGCTCGCTGACCACCGAGAACGGCGCGGTCATCGACGACGCGCACATCGCCATCCAGCGCTGGGGCGAGTTGTCGCCGACGCGCGACAACGTGGTGGTGGTGCTGCACGCGCTGACCGGCGACTCGCACATCACCGGGCCGGCCGGTCCCGGACACCCCACCGGCGGCTGGTGGGACGGGATGGTCGGCCCAGGCGCGCCGATCGACACCAACCGCTGGTGCGCGCTGGCCACCAACGTGCTGGGCGGTTGCCGCGGCTCCACCGGACCCAGCTCGTTGACCCGGGACGGAAAACCTTGGGGCTCAAGGTTCCCCCGCATCACGATCCGCGACCAGGTCGAGGCCGACGTCGCCGCGCTGGGCGCGTTGGGAATCGAACGGGTCGCCGCGGTGGTCGGTGGATCCATGGGTGGCGCAAGGGCTTTGGAGTGGATCGTCGGTCACCCGGACCAGGTCCGGGCCGGGCTGCTGCTGGCGGTCGGCGCGCGCGCCACCGCCGATCAGATCGGCACCCAGTCCACACAGATCGCGGCGATCAAGGCCGACCCGAACTGGCAGGGCGGCGACTACCACGACACCGGGAAGGCGCCCGATGCCGGTCTGGCGATCGCCCGCCGTTTCGCGCACCTGACCTATCGCGGTGAGGCCGAGCTGGACACCCGGTTCGGCAACGACGGCCAGAATGACGAGGATCCGAACAACGGCGGGCGCTACGCGGTGCAGAGCTATCTCGAGTACCAGGGCAACAAGCTGCTGGAGCGCTTCGACGCCGGCAGCTACGTGGCCCTGACCGAGGCGCTGAACAGTCACGACGTCGGCCGGGGGCGCGGGGGGGTGCGTAAAGCGTTACGTAACTGCCCGGTTCCGGTGGTGGTCGGCGGCATCACCTCCGACCGCCTCTACCCCCTGCGCCTGCAGGAGGAGCTGGCCGAACAGCTGCCTGGCTGCACCGACCTGCAGGTCGTGGACTCCCTGTGCGGGCACGACGGCTTCCTGGTGGAATCCGACGCGGTCGGCGAAATGATCCGCAAGACACTGGTGTTGGCCGAATCGGATGACAGGGAAGGCGCGTCGTAGCGCATGACCCGCTCGCGGCACGACCGCTCCCTCTCGTTCGGCTCGGCGGCCGCGGCTTACGAGCGTGGCCGCCCCTCCTACCCCCCGGAGGCGATCGACTGGCTGTTGCCGATCGGGGCGCGCCAGGTGCTCGACCTGGGCGCCGGCACCGGCAAGCTGACCACCCGGCTGGTGGAACGCGGCCTGGACGTGGTGGCCGTCGACCCGATTCAGGACATGCTGGAGGTTTTGCGCACCTCGCTGCCGGAGACCCGGGCGCTGCTGGGCACCGCGGAAGAGATTCCGTTGGAGGACAACAGCGTTGACGTGGTGCTGGTGGCACAGGCCTGGCACTGGGTCGATCCGGAGCGCGCGATCCCGGAGGTGGCCCGGGTGCTGCGGCCCGGCGGCCGACTTGGCCTGGTGTGGAACACCCGCGACGAGCGGCTCGGCTGGGTGCGCGAACTGGGCCAGATCATCGGCAGCGACGGCGACGGCCGCACCCGGGTGACGCTGCCCGAGCCGTTCACCGACCTGGCGCATCATCGGGTCGAGTGGACGAGTTACCTTACGCCGCAGGCGTTGATCGACCTGGTGGCGTCGCGCAGCTACTGCATCACCTCGCCGACCGAGGTCCGCACCCAGACGCTGGACCAGGTGCGCCAACTGCTGGCCACCCATCCGGCGCTGGCGAATTCGACGGGCCTGGCGCTGCCCTACGTCACCATGTGCACGCGGGCGACGCTGGCCGGCTGAGCATGGAGCAACGACTGAGTTTGATTACCCTGGGCGTTGCCGATCTGGATCGCGCCCAACACTTCTATGAGCGCCTCGGCTGGCGCGGTCAACGGGTGCAGGAAACGGTCTTCTTCCAGGCGGGCGGTCTCGCGGTGAGTCTGTGGGCGCGCGAGAAGCTTTCGGCCGATCTCGGCATCACCGACCAAGGCGATGACGGCTTCGGCGGCGTCGCGTTGGCCCACAACGTGCGCTCGCGCGCCGAAGTGGACGAGGTCCTCGCCACGGCAGAGGCTGCCGGAGCGAGGATTACCCGCGCTGCCGCCGAGACGTTCTACGGCGGGTATGCGGGCGCGTTCCGCGATCTCGATGGTCACGCCTGGGAGGTCGCCCACAACCCAGGGTTCCCGCTGGCCGAAGACGGCGCGATCACCGTGCCCGACTTCTCAGTGGCCTGAATCGCTGTCCAAGCGCGCTACGGTTCGCTTTCGCCCTCACGTAGCAACTTCTCCGGGTGATGGAAGGTGTTGGTGCGGGGCTGGTTGCGTTCGAGGTGCGGCGGTGTCCATTCGGTGTCGGCGCGCGCGTTTTTGCGGGTGGTCCAGCCGCCGGGTCGTAGCAGGCGGTGATGGGGGCCGCAGGCGAAGGTGAGTTGGTCGGCGTCGGTGGTGTGGCATGTGGACCAGTCGGTGACGTGGTGGACTTCGCA
>NZ_MBEI01000001.1 GCF_001953985.1 Mycobacterium colombiense | reverse complement strand
CCGCCGGAATGTAGTTGTAGATACGGTTTTTGATGATCGGGTTGAGGTACTGCAGGCACAGTTTCGACACCCGGGCCAACCGCGCCCGCGACGCAGCCTCGATCGAGCTGCAGATGAACTGCGGGATGTCGGCGAAGTTGTTCAGCGCCAGGATGCCGGTCATCGCGCTCTGGGCCGGCTGGTAGATGTTCAGGAAGTTCTGGAACACCGTCGGGGCGATGTGCAGGAGCTGCTTGATGTCGCCGCGGCTGTCGTTGAGCGCCGTGGTGATGGAACCCAACCGGTCGAACGTGACGCCGGCCGCCTCGCGGTTCTCGGCCAGGAAATCGCGCACATCGGTGAGCGCCCCGTCCAGGGACTTCAAGGCGTTGCCGACTTCGTTGGGGGTGTTCGAGAGCAGCGTCGTCACGCTCGCCAGGTTCTGGTTGAACGACGCCAGCAGGTCGCTGCTGGAGTACAGCGCGGACACCAGCAGCTGCAGGTTACGCACGGTGCTGAAGATGTCGTCAGCGTGATCTCCGAGCGCCGAGATCGCTTCTGACAGCTTGAGTACGGTCTCGCGGGCGGTGTCGCCCTGGCCGCGCACGTTGTCCGCCGCCGAGTCGATGAACTCACCGACGGAGTTGACCCCGCCCGGGCTGGTGGGCTGCAGGGCGTCGGTCAGCTTCTCCAGCTGCTTGCGGAAGTCATCCCATTCCACCGGAACCGCGGTGCGGCTCAACGGAATCGAGGAGCCGGCGCCGAGCTTGGGGCCGCCGGAGTAGGCCGGGACGAGCTGGATGGCCCGGGAGGTCACCAGCGACGGCGACAGGATGGCGGCGCGGGCATCGGCCGGGATCGAATACTGCTTGTCGACCGAGAACGTCACCTTGGAGCTGGCGGGCTGGGGCTCGATCTTGTCGACCACGCCGACGGCGACGCCGAGGATGCGAATCTCGTCACCGACGAACAGGCCGTTGGCGTCGGCGAAATAGGCCGTGTACGTGTTCTTTTCGACGTCCTTCCACAGCTTGTCGGCGACCAGGAATGACGCCACGGCCAGCGTCAGGATCAGACTGGCGGCGGTCACCTTGCGTAGGGTGCCTCGAGTCACGCTCATGGCGAATCGAAATCGTGTGGCGACGGGGGCGGAACGGTCCGGATGGGCGGCGTCGACGGCGGCGGCGAGGGCGGCTGGGACCACAGCGGCACCGGCGCGTTCTCCGGCGGCACGGGCGGCGTGCCGGTGGGCGGGTCGACCGCTTCTGACGGCAGCTTCTGGTTGGGGTCCAGGAACCGGTCATACATGTCCGCGTCGAGCACCGGGCCGCCGATCTGGCCGGGAACCAGGTTGGCCACGTAGGCCTTGAAAAATGGTCCGGAGCCCAGGCATTCGCCGAAGGACATCGCGTACCGCTTGAACTTGGGCAGCGTCTTCTGAATGTCTTCCTTGCGGTTGTCCAGGATCTCCAGCACGCCGTTGAGCTTGTCGAGCGCGGGCTTGAGCTGGGTTCGGTTGTCGTTCACCAGTCCGGAGATCTGATGCGAAACCGTGGTCAGGTTGTTCATCAACGCGTCCAGCGAGTCTCGTTCGTCGAGCAGCGCGGCCAACAGCGCGTTGGAGTTCGCCACCAGCCCGGCGATCTGCTGGCTGCGCTTGCCCAGCACCGTCGAGACCTTGTTGGCGTTGCCGAGCAGGCTGCGCAGCTGCGCGTCGCGGCCGTTGAGGGTGTCGGAGAACCGGGCCACGCCCTCCAAGGCGGGTCTCAGGTTGGACGGCGTCGCTTTCAGCGTGTCGGCCAATGTCGTGAGGGCCGTGGACAGTTGGGTGGTATCCAGTCCGCTGATGGTGGTCGTCAGGTCACCCAGCGCGTCGGGCAGCTCGTACGGCGAGGTGGTGCGTTCCAACGGGATGGTGCCCGACAGTTGCCCATTGCCACGAGGAGTCAGCTCGAGCATCTTGGCGCCCAGGATCGTCTCGGTTTTGATCGCGGCCTCGGTGCGGTCGCCCAGCTCGACACCCTTGTGCACGGTGAAGCCGACACGTACCTTGGTGCCCTCCAGGCGGAGGTCGGAGACCCGGCCCACGCCCATGCCCGAAACCCGCACGGTGTTACCGGGTTTGATGCCACCCGCCTCGGAGAAGTAGGCCGCGTAGTCGTCGGTGTTCTTGATGAACGGCAGTTTGTTGTACTGAAAGGCGACAACGGTCACGCAGGCCAGGATGACGGTTCCCATCACGCCAAGCACGAAGGGGCTTCGCCGGTCGGCCGATTTGACCTTGGGTAGTTGCAGCCTCATCGCGGCGTGCACCGCCCGCTGGGCTGGCCCAACAGTTTGACGAAGATCGGGTTGCCCCCCTTGCCGTTCAGCTTGAGCAATACCTCGCAGAAGTAGAAGCCGAAGTAGTCGCCGTTCAGGCCCTGCCGGGCGAGCACCTGATAGATGTCCGGGAGATCCGTGAGCAGTTTGTCGACGTACTCCTTGTCGGAGAGCACCTGCCCCGACACCCGATCCGTCTCGTGCACAACGTCTTTGATCGGTTGGCGGGACTGGGCGAGCAGGTCGGTGATCGAGCCCGCGGCCGCGTTGATGTAGGCGAGCCCGGTGGAGATGTCGTTCCTGCGCTGCGCGAGCCCGTCGACCAGCTGGGCCAGCTTGCCCACGCCATCGGAGAATTCGCGGTCGCGGGTGGCGAAGGTGTGCAGCACGGTGTTCAGGTTGGTGATCAGCTGGCCGATCAGCTCGCTGCGCCCGGCCAGGGTCGAGGTCAGGATCGAGGTTTGGGAGAGCACCGAGGCCAGCGTCCCGCCCTGCCCCTGGAAGATCCGCAGCAGCTGGCCGGACAGGGCGTTGACCTGATCGGGGTCCAGGGCACGGAACAACGGCCGGAAGCCGCCGATCAGGGCGTCGATGTCGAGCGCGGGGGACGTCCGGGCCAGCGGAATGGTCGCGCCCGGCGGCAGCCTGCGCGGCGGTCCGGGGCTCTCCTCGAGCGCGAGATAGCGGTCACCGATCAGGTTTTCGTAGCGCACGACGGCCTTGGTGCCCTCGCTGAGGCGCACGCCCCTGTCCACTTTGAAATCGACGGTGACCGTGCCGTCACGGTGCAGGCTCAAGTCGCCGACCTTGCCGACTTCCACCCCGGCGATGCGCACGAAGTTGCCGGACTTCAGGCCGGAGATGTTGGTGAAGATCGCGCGATAGCCCGTGCGGTCCTCGAAGCGCAGCTGCCCGAACACCGCGATGAGCGCAAACGTGAACAGCAGGCAGACCGCGGTGAAGATCCCGACGCGCAGGATGATGCTGGAGAGCTTCCTTCTCATGGCGGCGGCTGTCCCCCGCGCCAGAAGTAGCGTGGCCCTTCCGGCGGGTTCTTGGTGGTCGGGAACCAGTTGGCCCACCATGGATTACCCGCGGCCACGTTGGTGCGGATCTCGTTGGGGGCCGCCCCCCAGCCGGTGTCGGTGACCAGCGCGCGCACCGGGAAGTTCGCGCTGGGATCGGGGAGCGAACCGCAGCTGGGCTTGCCGCCCGGGCCGCCGGTGGCGTTCACCTTGGGCAGGTGCTTCGGGAAGCGGTACGGGTCGTCGCCGAACAGCAGCGCCGCGTCCAGGATGACAGAGTAGCCGTTGCCGCCCAGGGCATCGCGGCCGCCGTGGTCGACATACCATTGCGCGCCCTGGAAAAGGCAGGTGTAGGTCGGGGAGTATTTCTCCAACAGCGCCATGGTCGGGTCGAGCAGGTTCATCGACCGCACGATGTTCGATTCGTTGCGGCCGATCACGTTGATGCCGGTCTGGCTGAAGCCGATCGCCGACAGCAACAGCGAGTCCAGCGAACGCTGGTCGTCGGTGATGGTGGCGCTGGTCGTCGTCGCCGAGTCCAGGATGGACAGGATGTTCTGTGCCGCATCGGAATAGATGGCGGTGGTCTTGCCGAACAGCCGCCAGTCCTTTCCGATGGTATCCATGCGCGGGTTGACCGTGAGGAGCACGTTATTGGCGTCGGTGATCGCCTGACCGATCCGTTCGCCCTTGCCGCGCACCGATTGCGCGAAGGCCGACAGGATCGAGTTCAGCTGTGCCGGGTCGAGCGCCTGGACCACCGCCTGCAGATTCTCGAACACCGTGTTGACTTCGACGGTGACGTTGCGCGAGTGCAGCAACGCGCCGGGCTTGAGCGACGTGGCGCTGGGATGGTCGGGAACGATCAGGTCGACGAATTTGGAGCCGAACGCGGTGGTCGACTTGATCTCGGCCTCGAGGTTGCTCGGCAGATACTTGAAGGCGTCCGGCTGTATCTTCAGTTGCAGCCGAGCCGTTTTCACGTCGGTGCCGATGGACGCGACCTGGCCGACCTGGACACCGCGCAGCTTGACCTTGGCGCCGTCTTCCATCACCAGCCCCGCGCGGTCCGACACCAGCGTGAGCGGGACGAAGTCGTGGAACTTGCCCGAGAACGAGGCCGCCGTCATCGCGATCAGACCTCCGACGAGGATGAACAGCGTGGGCGCCCACCAGATCGGATCAATCCTGCTGCTGCGGGTCCTGTTCCGCTGGAATGCCCCGCCGGCCGTGTGATCACTCATCCGGTCACCCCGACAGATTGAAGTTGCCGGACTGGCCGTAGACGGACAGCGAGATCATCAGGCACACGAATGCCGTGACGATCATCGACGACCGCACCGACCGGCCAACCGCTTCCCCGACTCCCGCCGGGCCGCCCGTCGCGGTGAAACCGTAATAGGTGTGCACCACCATCACCCCGGCCGCCATGGTCAGCGCCGCCAGGAACGACCAGAACAGGTCGGTGGGTCGCAAAAACGTTGCGAAGTAATGCTCGTAGACGCCGCGTGACTGGCCGTACACGTAGATCGTCAGGAACTTCGCCGCGATGAACGACATCAGCACGGCGACGGCGTACAGCGGGATGACGACCAGGATGCCGGCGATGATGCGGGTGGACGCCAGATAGGTGACCGCCCGGATGCCCATGACCTCCAGCGCGTCGATCTCCTCGTTGATGCGCATCGCGCCCAGTTGCGCCGTCGCGCCCGCGCCGATCGTGGCGGCGAGCGCCAGACCGGCCGTGCAGGGCGCGATCATCCGGACGTTCAAAAACGCCGAGAGAAACCCGGTCAGCGCCTCGACGCCGATGTTGGACAGGGTGTCGTAACCCTGCACCGCGACGAGGGCGCCGGTGGTCAGCGTGAGGAAGCCGATGATGCCGACGGTGCCGCCGATGACGGCCAATGCGCCTGTGCCCATGCCCATCTCGGCGATCAGCCGCAGGAGCTCGTTCGGGTAGCGCCGGATCGCATCGACGGTGGCGGCCAGAGATTGTCCGTAGAACGCGGTCTGCTCGCCCAGCTTGCGGGTGGAATGCGTCAGCCGGGGCCCGAGGGTGACGAACCACGACGGTTCGCGTGCGGCATCGGTCATTTGGCGGTCACCTTCACACCGAGCGCGGTGGTCAAGATGTTGATGAAGAACAGGGCCATGAACGAGAACACCACGGTCTCGTTCACCGCGTTGCCGACGCCGGTCGGGCCACCGCCCACCGACAAGCCCTTGTAGCAGGCGATCAGGCCGGCGGACAGTCCGAACAGGGTCGCCTTGATCAGCGAGATGACCACCTGCGGTAGACCGGTCACCAAGGTCATTCCCGCGATGAACGCACCGGGCGTGACGTGCTGGACGAAGACCACGAAGATATAGCTGCCGGTCAGCCCGGTCACCGCCACCACCGAGTACAGCAGGACCGCGACGAACGTCGCCGCGATGATGCGCGGAACCACCAGCGCCTGAGTCGGATTGACGCCGATCACCTTCATCGCGTCGATTTCCTCGCGGATGGTGCGCGCGCCCAGGTCGGCGCACATGGCCGTCGACCCGGCGCCCGAGACGACCATCGCGGTGACAACGGGTCCGACCTGGGTTACCGAGGCCAGCCCGGCACCGGCACCGGAGAGGTCGCCGGCACCGATTTCGACGAGCAGGATGTTGAGGACGAACACGATGAGCACCGTGTACGGGATCGACAACATGATGGTCGGGAAGATGGAAACCCGGGCGACAAACCAAATCTGTTCGAGGACCTCACGCCACGCCCAGGGCCCACGCACCGCGGCGACCAAGGCCTCGGCGCTGAGCAGAAAAAATTGGCCCAGCGCGTTCATGGGCTTCGCGAGGGCCGCCCCGTTCACGCCGCTTGCCCAACCCAATGGCGGTCCTTGACTCAAACCCGACCCCCATTTCGTAACGGCGTTTACACGTTCGTGATTCGCTGGCCCTGAAGCAAACAGCACTGTTTACCTGCGCCGCGTCTGTTCGAGCGCATAGATGAGGGAATGTACGGGCATAGCGATGCCCGACGTCAGGTTTGTAATCAACAAGAAGAAATGTGGGCGACGGCCGAGGGGCTCCGGCCGAAATTCCTATCGCCCACGCGGATCGGCAGGCCCTGAGCCCGCGTGGCTGCTTGGCGTCGGCCTTGCGCGGGGGCCGCTTAGCGGCTGCCGGCAGACGGGCCGATGCCCGGGCGGTGGCGCACGCAAACGGCGGGATCGACCGATGGGTATTCCCGGGTGACCGCCCGAAATAGATTGTGCCGTAGCGCTTCTCATCGCAGCACGGGTCGCGCCGCTGACGCGGCTTTCCGTCCGCTCCGAAACCAGATGAGCACCCACGGCCACCGTCCCGTTCGGCTGTCGTCGCCGAACGCCACAGTTCGGGTAAGTCGGTTTCGAGGCAAGGGTTTCCTTCAGCCTGACCGTAACCGCGCGACCCCGGATAAGAATTGAAGGTTCTGGATACACTCTGCCGGTGACAAGTAGCCCGTCGTCATATCTGGTGTTGGCGTCGCAGCGCAGCGGCAGCACGCTGCTGGTTGAGTCGCTGCGCGCCACCGGCGTGGCAGGCGAGCCACAGGAGTTTTTTCAGTACCTCCCGGCCACCAGCCAGTCCCCGCAGCCGCGGGAGTGGTTCGCCGGCGTCGACGACGAGTCGATCCTGAGCCTGCTCGACCCGCTCGATGTCGGGACGCCGGACCTGGCGCCGCCCGAGATCTGGCGCGCCTACATCCGCACGGTCGGACGGACACCCAACGGGGTGTGGGGCGGCAAGCTGATGTGGAACCAGACGCCGCTGCTGCTAGACCGTGCGAAGAACCTGCCGGACCGCAGCGGTGACGGCCTGCTGGCGGCGATCACCGACGTGGTGGGCGAGCAGCCGCTGCTGATTCACGTGTACCGGCCCGATGTGATTTCGCAGGCGGTGTCGTTCTGGCGCGCGGTGCAGACGCGGGTCTGGCGGGGCAGGCCCGATCCGGTGCGGGACGCTCGGGCCACCTATCACGCCGGAGCGATCGCCCACGTCGTCAAAATGCTGCGCGCCCAGGAAGAGGGCTGGCGCAACTGGTTCGCCGAAGAAGACATTCAGCCGATGGACATTTCGTATCCGGTGTTATGGCGCAACCTGACTCAGGTGGTGGGATCCATCCTCGAGGCTCTGGGGCTGGACCCCCAGCTGGCGCCCGACCCGGTGCTGGAACGCCAGGCCGACCAACGCTCCGACGAATGGGTGGACCGCTACCGCGCCGACGCCGAGAAGCACGGCCTGCCAACCTGATCGACCGATAGAGCTAAATTCAGCCCGAGCCAATCACTTGGATGTGACGCGCGCGGACGCCACCATTCGGATCGACGGTGCGGCTGGGAGACGCCGCCATGGGCGCTTGAGGAGCGGTCATCGTGGGTGAAGGCGTGCCAACTGACGGACGGGATCCCGACGCTTCGCGGCGTCCGGATTGGGCGGCCCGGTTCGGTTCGGTGTCGGTGGACTGGTGGGCGACGGCGGTGGCGGGTGTCATCGTCGCGTCGGCCGTGGCCAACGTACTCCCGAAAATCCCCTGGTGACAGGCGTGAGCACGGTCCAGGTGCGGCCCGACGAAACGTCGGATGAAGCCACCTTCACCAGCACCCGTCCGCTCGACTATGTGCCCGGCATCCTGCTGCTGATCGGCGTCGGGGTGTTGGGCAAGTACGCCCAGATCTGGTGGAACGCACTGGCCAAGCACCAGCACTGGACCGTGCCCGACATCGAATATGTGTTGTGGGCGATCGTGATCGGGCTGCTCATCACCAACACCATCGGCCTGCACCCGATATTTCGCCCCGGCGTGCTGACCTACGAATTCTGGCTCAAGGTCGGGATCGTGGCGCTTGGTTCGCGATTCGTGCTGGGCGACATCGCCAAGCTCGGCGGGATCAGCCTGGTGCAGATCCTGGTGGACATGACCATTGCCGGAACGATCATCATCGTGGTGGCCCGCGCGTTCGGGTTATCGGGCAAGCTCGGCTCGCTGTTGGCGATAGGCACGTCCATTTGTGGGGTGTCGGCCATCGTGGCGGCCAAGGGCGCGATCCGGGCCCGCAACTCCGATGTCAGCTACGCGATCGCGGCGATCCTGGCGCTGGGCGCGGTGTCACTGTTCGTGCTGCCGCCGCTGGGCCATGCGATCGGCCTCACCGACCACGAATTCGGTTTGTGGGCGGGGCTTTCGGTGGACAACACCGCCGAGACCACCGCCACCGGATACCTGTACTCCGATCATGCCGGCAAGATCGCGGTGCTGGTGAAGTCGACCCGCAACGCGCTGATCGGGTTCGTCGTTCTCGGCTTCGCGCTGTTTTGGGCGGGTCGGGGGCAAGCCGACGAGATCGCGCGCGGCGCCAGGGCCAAGGCCGCGTTCGTCTGGAACAAGTTCCCCAAATTCGTGCTCGGCTTCCTGGTGGTCTCGGCGATCGCCACCGCCGGCTGGCTGACGAAGGGCCAAACCGCCAACCTCGCCAACGTCTCGAAATGGGCGTTCCTGCTGACCTTTGCCGGTGTGGGACTCAACACCGACATCCGCGCGATCGCGCGCACCGGGTGGCGTCCGCTGGTGGTCGCGGTCATCGGGCTCACCGTCGTCGCCACGGTCTCGCTCGGCATCGTGCTGCTGACGTCGCGCGTGTTCGGTTGGGGCGCAACAGGCTAAGGGTTCAGCGCCCCAACCACGTTGCCTATGCGCTCGGCTGGGCGGACGCTCAAATCCCAACGCCCGGCTGGGCGGGCGCTCGGCAAGCCGCGCGTCAGCCGACGTTGGTACCGCCCTCGGCGATCCGGCGCACCGCCTTCAGGAAGACGTCGATATCTTTGAACGTGTTGTAAGAAGGCGAACGACGGACGCGGTGGCCTCGAGCCCATAGCGCCTGCCCACCTCGAGTGGCTCGTGCCCGGCCAGCGCGAACGACAGCACGCTGACCCACCAGCGCACACCCGCTGCTGTGGGCTCGGTCGATGCCCTGATTGCGACCGCCACAGCGTGGCCACGGTGATTGTTTTGCCCGCGCCGTGCCCCGGACGGGTGCACGCGCAGTGCTAAGACACGAGTAAGTCCTGGCCAGCAGGTCAAAAGAAGAGCTGGGCGAAACGTCCGACCACGTCCGATGGCCTATAGTGGCGGCATGCAACACCCCGTACAGCTGCGCTTTGCCCCGTCGCGCTGCATCGTCGTGAACTGTTGTTGCTGTTGCTGGTGTTGTTGATTTCCTCAAGCGCTCTGACCTTGTAGAACTCCGCGCTCGCCCCGCTCAGGACGGTGCCGCCGGGTCTGCCCGGCGGACTCACGACGCGGGCTCGCGGAAAGCCTTTCAGGAAGATCAACCACCCATGACGATATTGTCCGCGACCAACCGCGCCCTGGCGCCTCGACGCCCTGTCACCTGCGCCTACCGTTATTACCGGTTGGTCGAACACTCCGAGACGGGTACACCGAGGATCGACCAGGCGCCCAACACTTCGGGAATAAGGCTCACCGCGAAAACGGTTGGCGATCTGCATGGACGCGTGCTCACCGGGGTGGCGCTGGACGAAGCGTCGCGACGCTTCACCCCGGTGGCGCTAGCCATCCCCACCGAGATGAACATAGAGTTCGATATTAGCTGGCAGGCAGAGGCCTGGTCCTACGTCGTTGGAGACAATAGGTAGATGAGCATCGCGGAGAACGTCACGGAATTGATCGGTAACACGCCGCTGGTCCGGCTGAACCGGGTCACCGAAGGTGCGGTCGCCGACGTCGTCGCCAAGCTGGAATTCTTCAACCCGGGCAACAGCGTCAAGGACCGCATCGGGGTCGCGATGATCGACGCGGCCGAGCAGGCGGGCCTGATCAAGCCGGACACCATCATCCTCGAGCCGACGAGCGGGAACACCGGCATCGCCCTGGCGCTGGTGGCCGCGGCCCGCGGCTACCGTTGCGTGCTGACCATGCCGGAGACCATGAGCGTCGAGCGACGAATGTTGTTGCGCGCCTTGGGCGCCGAGATCGTTCTGACACCGGGTTCCGACGGCATGCCCGGTGCGATCGCCAAGGCCGAGGAACTGGCCAAGAGCGACCAACGGTATTTCGTGCCACAGCAATTCGAGAACAAGGCCAACCCCGCGATCCACCGCGCCACCACCGCGGAGGAAGTGTGGCGCGACACCGACGGCAAGGTTGACATCTTCGTCGCCGGCGTGGGCACCGGTGGCACCATCACCGGCGTCGCGCAGGTGATCAAGGAACGCAAGCCCTCGGCACAATTCATTGCCGTCGAGCCGGCCGCGTCGCCGGTGCTGTCCGGCGGACAGAAGGGACCGCACCCCATCCAGGGCCTCGGCGCCGGGTTCATCCCGCCGGTGCTCGCGATGGATCTGGTCGACGAGGTGATCGCCGTCGACAACGACGAATCAATCACCCTCGCCCGCCGCCTGGCCGCGGAAGAGGGACTGTTGGTCGGCATCTCCTCGGGCGCGGCGGTGGTTGCCGCCCTGCAGGTGGCCCGCCGACCCGAGAACGCCGGAAAGCTCGTCGTCGTGGTGCTGCCCGACTTCGGCGAGCGGTACCTCAGCACGCCGTTGTTCGCGGATCTGGCCGATTAGCCATGCTCGAAGCCATCCGACGTGACATACGAGCGGCCCGGGAGCGGGACCCCGCCGTTCCGACCACGCTCCAGGTGATCTTTGCCTACCCGGGCGTGCATGCCATCTGGGGTCACCGCATCAACCATTGGCTTTGGCGACGCGGCGCAAGACTGGTCGCGCGCATCACCGCCGAAATCACCCGGATCCTGACCGGCGTCGAGATCCATCCCGGTGCCATCCTGGGCCCCGGTCTCTTCATCGACCACGCGACCGGGGTGGTGATCGGCGAGACTGCCGAGGTGGGCGAAGACGTGACCCTCTACCACGGCGTCACCCTCGGCGGCAGCGGCAGGGACACCGGAAAGCGCCATCCCACCATCGGCGATCGGGTGATTATCGGCGCCGGGGCGAAGATCTTGGGCGCGATCAAAATCGGCGACGACAGCCGCATCGGCGCCAATGCCGTGGTGGTCAAAGAGGTTCCGTCGTGCTCGGTGGTCGTGGGTGTGCCGGGACAGGTCATCAGCCGCAGCCGGCCCGGCAGTCCGGACGACTCGATGATGCCCGACCTCGTCGGCGTCAGCCTGCAGTCGCTGCTGACCCGGGTGACCAAACTCGAGGCCCGCGCGGACGGCGCTCAGAGCAATCACGTCATCAGGCCGCCGGAGGCCGGTGTCTGGCACGGCGAGGACTTCTCCATCTGATCTGTGAAAGATCGTGAAGCCAAACTGAACACGCCCTGATCGCCGGTATTCGCCACGCTGCATCGAATCCCCGTCGGCGCATTGCACGGGGTTGAGCTCGGCGAAGTATTACTCACGCTGAACATAACCCGGTGATGGAATGCATCACCGTCAGCAGCGTTGCACAGTGGGTTATGACCACGACGCGCGACGGCGATACCCTCGGCGGGGTCCGATCATGACCGAGCTGCATCTGGCGGTCGGCCTGGACGGCTACGGTTGGCACCCCCAGGCGTGGCGATACGCGTTCGCGCACAACGCGACCGGTGGCGGGCAACTCAGCGGTCGCTACTGGGCCGCGCTGGCGGGCACCGCCGAGCGCGGGCTGCTGGATTTCCTGACCATCGACGACAGCCTGGACGCCCAGCCGGGCCGCCGGCCCGAGATCTCCCCGCGGCGCCTGGCGGGGCGCGCCGATGCCACGCTGGTGGCCGCCCGGATCGCGCCGGTCACCAAGCACATCGGCCTGATCCCGGTCGCCACGGTGACCCATACCGAGCCGTTCCACGTCTCCAAAGCGATTGCGACGCTTGACCATATCTCGCATGGCCGGGCGGGCTGGCAGGTGCGGGTGAGCCCTACCGCGCACGAAGCGGCGCTGTTCGGCCGGCGGGCCGCCCCCGCCGCCGACGAACTCTTCGACGAGGCCGCCGACGCCGTCGAGGTGGTGCGCCGCCTGTGGGACAGCTGGGAGGACGACGCCGTCATCCGCGACGTCGCGACCGGTCGCTACATCGACCGCGACAAGCTGCATTACATCGATTTCGCCGGCGAGCACTTCTCGGTCAAGGGACCCTCGATCACCCCGCGGCCACCCCAGGGCCAGCCGGTGGTGGCCGCGCTGGCGCACGCTGACTACGAATTCGCCGCCGCCAACGCCGCCGCCGTGTTCGTCACCCCACACGACGAGGGCTCGCTGCGCGCGATCCTGGCCGACGTCGGCGCGCGGCGCGCCGTGGGCCGCGAGATCCGGGTCTATGCGGACCTGGTGGTGTCCCTGGCCGACGATCCGCTGGCACCGGCGGCCGCCATCTCCTCCGATGCGCACGTATTCACCGGCAACACAAGCGATCTGGCGGATCTTCTGCTCGCCTGGCAGGACGCCGGGGCCGACGGCGTGCGGCTGCGGCCCGCGATCAACGCCATCGACCTGCCCGCCATCGTCGACGACCTGGTGCCGCGGCTGCAGCACGCCGGCCGATTCCGCGCCGGCTACCGCGACGGCGAGACGCTGCGCGAACGCCTGGGCCTGGCCCCCGCACCCAATCGTTACGCGGCGGTGCCGTCATGACCGTCACTTCCCTGTCGATCCTCGACCTCGCGCCCATCAGCGCCGGCAGCGACGCCGCGACGGCGCTGCGCAACACCATCGACCTGGCCCAGCACGCCGAGAGCTGGGGCTACCGGCGCTACTGGCTCGCCGAGCACCACTTCGTCGCGGTGGCCAGCTCGTCACCGGTGATGCTGATCGGCCAAATCGCCGCGGCCACAGAGCGAATCCACGTCGGATCGGCCGCGGTCCAGGTCGGCCACACGACGGCGCTCGCCGTGGTGGAAAGCTTCGGCATCCTCGACGCGCTCTACCCCGGCCGCATCGACATGGGGCTGGGCCGCTCCGGGCAGCGGCGCAAAGAGGCGGCCACGTCGTCTCCGGCCGTACCCGAACGCGCGCCCACTCCGTGGCGTGAGGTGGCCGGCGTCGTCATCCCCACCCCTTTTGACCAGACGCCGCTGATGAATAGCGATCGGATCCGGGCTCAGGCGTCGGCGCTCGCGCAGCCGTGTGCCCAACCCCCCGACTTCGGCGAGCAGCTGGCCGACATCGAGGCGATGCTTAACGGCACCTACACCGTCAATGGCCATGAGTTGCACGCCGTTCCGGGTGAGCACGCCCAATTGACGCCGTGGATCTTCGGCAGCACCAAGGGCCAAAGCGCCGAGGTGGCAGGTGCCCGTGGGCTGCCGTTCGTCGCCAGTTACCACATCACCCCCGGCACGGCGCTCGACGCGATCACCGCCTACCGCAACGCGTTCCGGCCGTCCGCCCGGCTCTCCGAGCCGTACGTGGTGGTTTCGGCCGACGTCGTGGTTGCCGAGGACAGCGCGACCGCACGCCACCTCGCGACCGGCTACGGCCGCTGGGTGCATTCCATCCGCAGCGGCCACGGCGCGGTCCCCTATCCGGACCCCGACTTCTGCGAGCCGTTGACCGAGGAGCAGCAGGCGCTGGTAGCCGACCGCACCGCAACACAATTCGTCGGCAACCCGGACGAGGTCGCCGACCGGCTCGAGCTGCTGCGTCGGGCCACCGATGCCGACGAACTGGTGATCACCTCCGTGACGCACCGGCACGTCGACCGGCTGCGCTCGCATGAACTGCTCGCCAAGCGATGGGGGCTGACCGGATGAGCGTTCGAGAAGCGGCCCGCCGCAAGCAGATCCATCTGGGCGCGCACTTTCCCGGGGTGAACAACACGACGGTGTGGTCCGATCCGAGCGCGGGCAGCCAGATCGCGTTCGAATCGTTTGTGCACCTTGCCCAGACGGCCGAGCGGGGGCTGTTCGACTTCTTCTTCCTGGCCGAAGGCCTGCGGCTGCGTGAGCATCGCGGCAAGATCCACGACCTCGACGTCGTCGGCAGGCCCGACACCTTCACCGTGCTGGCCGCGCTCGCCGCGGTCACCGACAGGCTCGGCCTGGCCGGAACCATCAACACCACCTTCAACGAACCCTATGAGGTGGCAAGGCAATTCGCGACGCTGGACCACCTGTCCGACGGGCGGTCGGCCTGGAACATGGTCACCTCCTCGGACGCATTCACCGGGGAGAACTTCCGCCGCGGCGGATTTCTCGCGCACGCCGACCGCTACCACCGGGCCGAGGAATTCATCACCGTGGCGCGAAAGTTCTGGGACAGTTGGGCGGCCGATGCCGTCGTCGCCGACGTCGATGCGGGGATCTATGTCGATCCCGCCCGTATCGGCAGCGTCGAGCACCACGGCCCGCAGTTCGGCGTCCACGGCGTGGCCTCGCTGCCCGCGGGGCCGCAAGGGCAGCCGGTGCTGCTGCAGGCCGGCGACTCCGACGACGGCCGCGACTTCGGCGCCCGGCACGCCGATGCCCTGTTCACGCTGCACGGGTCGCTCGAGGCGGGCCAGCGCTACTACGCCGACGTGAAGAGCCGCGCCGCCGCCTACGGGCGCGATCCCGACCAGCTCAAGGTGCTGCCCGGTGCGACGTTCGCGCTGGGCGACACCCCCGCCGAGGCGCAGGACAACGCCCGCCACATCCGCGAGCAGCAGGTCAGCGGCCCGACCGCCATCGCGTTCCTCGAACAGGTGTGGGGCGTGGACCTCTCGGCCTACGACCCCGACGGGCCGCTGCCCGACCTCGACCCCGTCGAAAATCCGAACATCACGCGAGGACGGGTCCGGCACGGCGACCCCAAGACGGTCGCCGCAACCTGGCGGGCCCGAGCGGAAGCCGAAAACCTGTCGATCCGCGAGCTGATCATCGAAGTGACCAGCCGGCAGCAATTCGTCGGGACCCCGCAGCAGGTGGCCGAGGAGATCGACCGCTACGTGCAGTCAAATGCCTGCGACGGCTTCATCCTGGTGCCGCACCTGACGCCGCACGGCCTCGACGAGTTCGTCGACAAGGTGGTACCGCTGCTGCAGGAACGCGGCAGCTTCCGCACCGAATACCGCGGCCACACCTTGCGCGAGCATCTGGGCTTGTCACCCACTCCGGGGTGGGCGGGAAATCCGGCCGGCATCGCGATCGGCCAATGAGAGTCGGCGCAGTGAACTTTGCTCCCCCGCCTGGACTCGAACCAGGAACCCTTCGGTTAACAGCCGAATGCTCTGCCAATTGAGCTACAGGGGACTAACCCGATCGCGGGACGACTCTAGCGTACTGGCACGACCGCACCCAACTGCGGACCAGTGGCGATCGCCAGCGCGGCGTAGCCGGGCGCAGCGGGTCGCCGGGCGGTGAGGCAGGATGGAGCCATCGCTAGTCGGGAGGACCGTTTTGATCCGGTATGTCGTGGTGCTTGGACTGGGTTACGTGCTGGGCTCGAAGGCCGGGCGTCGCCGATACGAGCAGCTCGTCGGCACTTATCGCGCGCTGACCAGCAGTCCGGTGGCCAAGTCGATGATCGAGGGCGGACGGCGCAAGGTCGCCAATCGGATCTCGCCTGACGCCGGTTTCGTCACGCTGACGGAGATCGACGACCAAACGGCCATCATGGAACGCGATGTCGAGGGCTCGGCCGACGAGGCGCTCGCGCCGTCTAATCGTCGCCGCTAGCCTGCTCCAACAGGCTGCGCCGGTAGGACTCCATCGCCACCAGGTCGCCGAATAGGGCGTGATACTCGTCGCCCTGCTCGATCGGCGACATGCGCTGCAGCTTCGACTTCACCTCGGCGATCTGCCGGCCCATCCACACCTCTTGCAGCCGGGCCAGCACGCCGCCGATGTAGCGCGGCAGCTTCTCCTCGTCGACCTGGATCGCCTCCACACCCAGCTCGCTGGCCAGCCCGGCCGTCAGGGGCGAGGAGGCCTGGTCACGCACCGCCTCGATCCACTGCGCGCCGGTGACCCCGCTCGACGTACCCCCGGCGGTCTCGATGGCCGCCCGGATGGCCGCGTACCCGGGATGGGTGAAGCTCTCGACGGTCAGCGTGTCGAATACCGGCCCCGCGAACGCCGGGTACTGCAGGGCCGCCTTGAGCGCCTCCCGTTGCGGCCACAGCGTGGGGTCGCGCGGGTCCGGACGGCTGGCGGCGGCGGCCTGGGCCGCGGCGGGCGTCGGCCCGGCCGCGCGGCGGGAGGCCTTGGGCGCGGAACCGCCGCGGGCCTGGGTGTTGGAGCTCTTGGCCTGGCTGCGCACCCGGTCGATCACCTGCGCGACGTCGTCCCAGCCGACCCACCCGGCGAGCTGGCGGGCGTACTCGTCGCGCAGCGTGGGGTCCTTGATCTGGCTCACCATCGGCACGCAGCGGCGCAGCGCGGCAACGCGGCCCTCGGCGCTGTCCAGGTCCATCTCGGCGAGCGCCGAACGTATCGCGAATTCGAACAGCGGGGTTCGCCGCGCCACCAGGTCGCGCAGCGCGCCGTCGCCGGACTTCAGCCGCAGATCGCACGGATCCATGCCGTCCGGCGCGACGGCCACGAACGACTGCCCCGCCAGATTCTGCTCGCCGCCGAAGGCCTTGAGCGCGGCGGCCCGCCCGGCCGCGTCACCGTCGAAAACGTAGATCAGTTCGCCGCGAAAGAAGCTGTCGTCCATCATCAGTCGGCGCAGCATCGACAGGTGCTCGTCGCCGAACGCGGTGCCGCACGAGGCGACGGCGGTGGTGACCCCGCTCAGATGCATCGCCATCACGTCGGTGTAGCCCTCGACGACGACGGCCTGATGCCCCTTGGCGATGTCGCGTTTGGCCAAGTCGATGCCGAACATCACGTTCGACTTCTTGTACAGCAGCGTCTCGGGCGTGTTGATGTACTTGGCTTCCATCGGATCGTCGTCGAACAGCCGGCGGGCCCCGAAGCCGATCACCTCACCGGCCGAACTCCGGATGGGCCACAACAATCGGCGGTGGAAGCGGTCCATCGGTCCGCGCCGCCCCTGCCGCGACAGGCCGGCCGCTTCCAGCTCTTTGAACTCAAAGCCCTTGCGCACCAAGTGCTTTGTCAACGAATCCCAGCCCGACGGCGCGAAGCCGCAACCGAAGCGCCGGGCCGCCTCGGCGTCGAAGTTCCGCTCCGTCAGATACTGCCGGGCCGGTGCGGCCTCGGCGGATTCCAGCGCCGCCGCGTAGAACTCCGCCGCGGCCGCGTTGGCCGCGACGAGCCGGCTGCGACTACCGCGGTCGCGCTGCACGCTGGTCGCCGGGCCGGAGTAGTTGATGGTGTGGCCGATCCGGTCGGCGAGCAGTTCGACCGCCTCGACGAAGCTGACGTGTTCGATCTTCTGGATGAACGCGTACACGTCGCCGCCCTCACCACAGCCGAAGCAGTGGAAGTGGCCGTGGTTGGGGCGGACGTGAAACGACGGCGACTTCTCGTCGTGGAACGGACACAGGCCCTTGAGCGAATCGGCGCCGGCACGCCGTAATTGGACGTAATCGCCGATGACTTCGTCGATGCGCACCCGTTCGCGGATGGCCGCGATGTCGCGGTCGGGAATCCGGCCGCGACCCCGGGCACGGCCATCGCCCTCCGCGCGTGAACCTGCCGGGCTTGACATCGGCTCAGTCTAAGGCGCGAGCGCGAAAGCTAGCTGGTACCGATGACGCCGCAGGCGACCCGGTCCATCGCGTTCTCGGTGTCCTGGGCGCCGTGCAGCATCAGCGCGGTCTTGTTACCCGCCAGCAGGTCGTCCCGGTTGAACGAATCGGTGGTGGTGACCAGGTAGGCCGAGCCGTCCTGACGGACCTCGAGCGACGCCAGATCGCCGCTTTCCGGCTTCCCGGTGTGGCCGGGCGCCTGGTAGTGACCGCCGGCGGACAGGAAGTTCCCGGGCGCTCCGCCGGTGGGAGCCACCGAGTTCGGCTCGCACTTGCCGATCTCGTGCACGTGCAGGCCGTGGATGCCGGGCGTCAGGATGCCGGGCGCCGCCGTCTTCACAGTGACGGTCACGTAGCCGCCGGTGAAGTCGAAGGTCGCGATGGCCGCCGAGCGACCATCGGGCGTCTTCAGGTCCGCGCTGAGCGAGCCGGCGGCCGGTGCCGGGGTCGTCGTCTCACCGGACGACGTCGGAGCGGCACTCTTCACCGACGGGGTGGTGCCCGGCTGGGTGCTCGCATGCTGCGGTGAACTGCAGGCTGTCATGGCGACGACGGGCAGTGCCATCAAGGAGGCCACAAAGGTCGAGCCGCTGAATTTCTTCATGCCGGGCAGCCTAACTCGCGGCGGCCCCGCTGATTCCCGGACCGGACGACTTGATGCCCGCCGCGACTACGGAGCGGCCTGGCGGACGTCGATCCGTTCGAGCCGGCCCTCGGTGAACGAGGCGATCTGATCGACGATGACCCGCCACCTCGCGCCGTCGTCCGCCGCGGTGTTGAAGGCCGCAGCAAAGACCGGATCGAGTGTTCGGGGTGCCCCGGCGTAAAGCCAGTGCGCGACCCGGTGGATGCGTTCACGCTGCCCGGCTTGGGTTTCCTGATGCCGCGGATCGGACATGATGAATTGCAGCGCCAGGATTTTCAGCAAGGCGACCTCGGCACGCACCAGGTCGGGAACCTGCAGTTCGGCCCGGTAGCGCACCAGGGGCCCGGGGCCCGCCGCCGCGCGGGTGGTGGCGATGGCGGCCGAGGCGAACCGGCCGACCAGCTCACTGGTCAACCGCTTCAGCGCGACCGAAGCGGCGAGCGTGGCGTCGTATTTGCCGACGGCGGCGACCACCGGCAGGCCGGCGAGCCGTCGCGCGGCCGCCATGAAGTCATCGGCACGCACCCGGGAGAATTCGGTCTCGCCCAGTTTGGCCAACGCGGCGGCCTCGTCGTCGTCGGCGAGCACCCGCAGGTCGATGCGTTGGGACACCACACCGTCCTCGACGTCGTGCACCGAATACGCCACGTCGTCGGCCCAGTCCATGACCTGCGCCTCCAGGCACATCCGGCCCTCCGGCGCGCCCGCCCGAACCCAGGCGGCCGGCTCGCGGTCGTCGTCGTAGAACCCGAACTTGCGTTGCCCTTCGCCGCGCGGCCACGGATACTTGGTGACCGCGTCCAGCGACGCGCGAGTCAGATTCAGTCCCGCGCTATTGCCTTGTTCGTCAAGGACTTTGGGCTCGAGACTGGTCAGGATTCGGAAGTTCTGGGCGTTGCCCTCGAAGCCGCCATAATCCGTTGCGACCTCGTCGAGCGCCTTTTCACCGTTGTGCCCGTAGGGCGGGTGGCCGATGTCGTGGGCCAGTCCCGCCAGCTCGACCAGGTCGAGGTCGCAGCCCAGCCCGATCGCCATCCCGCGCCCGATCTGGGCGACCTCGAGCGAATGCGTCAGCCGGGTGCGCGGCGTGTCGCCCTCGCGGAGCCCGACCACCTGGGTCTTGTCGGCCAACCGGCGCAGCGCGGCGCTGTGCAGAACGCGCGCGCGATCACGGGCGAAGTCCGTGCGGTGCTGACCCTCGGTACCCGGCAGACCCGCAGTCTTCGGCGCTTCGGCCACCCGTCGCTGACGGTCGAAGTCGTCGTATGGGTCGTGCTGATTCCCGGTCACCGACGCACAGTCTGCCAGGGAATGCCCGCCGAAGTCTGGCTCGACTCAGGCCTACTGGCGTGTGTCGCGGCGGGGCTGCGCCTGACCGCCCCACTCCTCATGAGGCCTACTGGCCTGCATCGTCGCGGGTCTAGATTGGCCCTATGCGTTGCACCGCTCGCCTGATCGCCGTGATCGCGACGATCCTCACGGTCGGCTTCGGCGGCAGCCTGCTCCTGGCACCGTCCGCCGGCGCGCAACCACCATTCCGGTTGGCCGACTACATCACTGATCCCGCGGGAGCCTTGTCGAATTCCGGGCACAGCGCGGTCAGCTCCGCCCTCAACAAGCTGTACACCGACCGCCACATCCGGCTGTGGGTGGTCTACGTCGACAACTTCTCCGGGCAGAGCGCGGCCGAATGGGCACAGCGCACTGTGCGCAGCAGCGACCTGGGCGACTACGACGCGCTGCTGGCCGTCGGCACCACCAGCCGTGAATACGCGTTCCTGGTGCCGACCACGATCAAGAGCATCAACGCAAACCAGGTCGACAAGTTGCGGCGCAACAAGATCGAGCCCGCGCTGCACAACGGGGATTGGAGCGGAGCCGCCGTCGCGGCGGCCAACGGGCTCGACACCTCGCCCGGTTCGTCGGGCCGGGTGGCACTGCTGGCCGTGCTGGCGGGCATTCTCGTCTCGTTGGCAGTCCTGTTGCTGGTCATGCGTTATCGGGGCCGGCGCCGCCGCGCCGCGGCGTTGGCCGCGGCACGCCGGGTCGACCCCACCGACGCCGATGCGCTGGCCACGGTGCCGCCGCAGGCACTCGACGACCTGTCGCGCGCGCTGGTGGTGGACGTCGACAATGCGGTGCGCACCAGCGCCAACGAATTGGACCTGGCGGTCAGCGAATTCGGCGAAGACCGCACCCAGCCATTCACCCAGGCCGTGACCAACGCGAAAGCGGCTCTGTCCCAGGCATTCACGATCCGCCAGCAGCTCGACGACGCGACGCCGGAAACGCCGGCGCAGCGCCGCGAATTGCTCACCCAGGTGATCGTCTCGGCGGCGCGGGCAGACCGCGAACTCGAGTCACAGACCGAGGCATTCGAGAAGTTGCGCGATCTGGTGATCAACGCCCCCGCCCGGCTGGACTCGCTGACGCAGCAGTACGTGGAACTCACCACCCGCATCGCACCGGCCGAGGAACGACTTGCCGCACTGTACAAGGACTTCAGTGCTGCCGCATTGACTTCGGTGTCCGGCAATGTCACGGCGGCCAAGGAGCGCCTGGCATTCGCCGACAGCAACATCGGCAGCGCCCGTGAGCTGGCCGCCCAGGCCATCAGCGGGCAGCAAGCCGGTCTGGTCGATGCCGTCCGCGCCGCCGAGTCGGCGCTGGGCCAGGCGCGCGCGTTGCTCGACGCGGTGGACAACGCGGCCAGCGACATTCAGCACGCCATTGACCGGTTGCCGTCGGCGATGACCGACATCCAGAACGACATCGAGCGCGCAGGCGAACTGCTGAAGAAAACACCGAACGCCAAAACCGCGCGCCGCGGTGATCTGGCCGCGGCGCGCGACGCGGCCGTCAGGGCCGTCGAGAGCGCACGAGCCGGCGCATCCGACGATCCGCTGGGCGAGTTCAGTCAGCTGACCAAGGCCGACGCCGCCCTCAACGGGCTACTGGCCACGCTGGCCCAGGAGCAGGCCGCCGCCGAACAACTGAACCGGTCGTTGGAGCAGGCGTTGTTCACCGCGCAGTCGAGGGTGCGCGCGGTGTCGGACTACGTCGACACGCGTCGGGGCAGCATCGGCCCCGAGGCGCGCACCCGGCTGGCCGAGGCCAGACGGCATCTCCAAGCCGCGGAGGATAAGCGGTCGACGCTGCCGGCCGAGGCGATCGCTCACGCCAATGCGGCGTCGACGCTGGCCGCCACGGCGCAATCCCTGGCCAACGACGACGTGCAACTGGCGCAGCGTGCCTACATGGGCCGCGGCGGCAGTGACATGGGCGCGATGCTCGGCGGGATCATCATCGGCAATGTCCTCAGCGGAGGCATGCGGGGCGGATTCGGCGGCTGGAGCCCGACCTCGTTCGGCGGCAGCGCGGGTTCGTCCGGCGGCGGTTTCATGGGTGGCGGCGGCCGATTCTGAGCAGCGCCTGACGCCGGCGATCAGCTTTGGGTTTGCTCCGGTCTCAGCCGGCTGCCGGGGAATGCGGTATCACGCCCGGGCTCCGCTGGACGGTGTCACCTTCCCAACCACTCCACACTCCGTCTGCAACGGCCGTCGGGCGGGGGACGTCGGTCATCTCTTCGGGAGCTTCGGCAGTGACATCCGCCTTCGGCGCCCAGTGGTCGTAGTCATCTGGTGGGACGACCACGCCCCACTTGAGCGGAACCGACAGGCCACCGAGCATGCCGGACTCACCTCGAACTGCCGACACCGTGTCATCCGGCAACGGCGAACCGAGAGGCAAAAGCACCCCTGCCCCCTTCCACAGCCGATAGTGCGTTCGGGCGCTGTGGCGAATCTATTTACACCAACCGGTCACATCGTAAGACAAACTGAAGAAAATATGTGGGAATTGCCAATTTTGATTTTTCCGGTTCGCGCTCGACAGCGGGCGACTCGTCGCCGGTCCGCGACGACAGCCGCGGATCACCGTCGCCCGCATTCGACAACGCCGGGTGCCGACGCTCGTCGCGAGGCGTCATGCGACGCATCGCCGAATCCACATCCGTTGGCGCGCAACGTGTTAGGGCCATCATCGAGCTCGCGAGACGGGCGGACGAGGTTTTGTTGGCGCGCCGCGGGAGTCGGTCTCGCCGGATTCGTTCGTTGAATGCGTAGACCCTGCTGCGAGTTTTTACTAGACGCAACAGATGAATTCCGCGTTGCGATACAACGCTCGTTGCCGCGTATGCTCGCAAAAGTATTGAATTCGCGCCCCATTGCACAGTATTCACGTGTGCAACAGCAGCACCGTCGCCGCTATCCCGGGCGGTTGCGCGGAACCACTTTGGGACGCGACCTCACCACCTGAGCCCGGGTCCCGCGGTCCTCGCCCTCGGGACTCTTGTCGCCGACCGGCATCGCGGCCATCGGCACGCCACTGCCCGACCCGGTAGCCGCCGCGGCAGTCGGCGCTCCAGAGCCCACGCCCGACATCGCCGGGGTGGCGATGTAGGCCGGCATCGACCCTTCCCATGCGGCGGGCACCGACATCGACCCGATGAACCGCGCGCTCCCCAGGCCCGCCGTCGCAATGCCCAAGGCGCCCAAACCCCCGCCGGCCAACGGCTGCAGGTCGGACAGTGGGCTCCCCGCGCTGTGTGGCGCGTTGAGGGGCGCGCTGCTCGCGCCGACCACGGCCGGTGCCAGTGTCGGCGCCGCCTGGGGCGCCGCAGTCGGGCCCGCAGGTCCGGCACTGTGGGCGAGCGTCGCCATGGGCGTCACCAAAGCGGTGGCCGGGTACATCCCCGCCTGCGCCACCGTCGTCAACGTGGCCACCGGCGTCGACGTGAGCAGTGAGACGGCCGGCGAGAGCGCGCCGAACACCGACTGAAGCTCGGAGGCGAACGCGGTCCCCAGTGAGGACAGGCCCTGGAAGAACTGGGACGCGAAACTCAGCGGCGCCGTCACCAATCCGGCCAGGCCCGACAGGTCCGCGGCCGGTGCGCCACCTCCTCCCAGAGCCGCGGGCGGCACGCTGAACTCCGGCAATGCCTGCGCCATCGATTGAGCCCCGGCGTGATAGCCCAACATCGCCGCCACATCCTGCGCCCACATCTCGACGTATTCGAGCTCGGTCTGTGCGATGGCCGCGGTGTTGATGCCGAAAAAGTTCGTCGCGATCAGCACGAGCAGCCGGGCCCGGTTCGCCAGCACCTGCGGCAGCGGCACCGTCGCCACCAGAGCGCCCTCGAAAGCCAGCGCCGCGATCCGGGCCTGCAGGGCCGCCACCTCCGCTTGCGCCGCAGCGATAATCAGCCATTCCACGTAGGGCGACGCGGCAGCCGTCATCGACATCGACGACGGCCCCATCCAGGCGCCACCGGCCAAATCGGAAACCGTGGTGTGAAACGACGATGCCGAGGTTGACAGCTCGACCGCCAGCCCATCCCACGCCGAGGCCGCCTCGAACAGAGGTCCGGCCCCCGGGCCGCCAACTATCAAGGCCGAGTTGATCTCAGGAGGGAAGAACACAAACGCGGGAATCATTTGCAACCCCAACCGGCCGAGTCAACGGCTCCTACCCCGGACGGCCCAACGTCCGCCCGCGGCCATTAGCTATCTACTTATGCCCCAGAGGGATCCTAAGGCACCGTCACCGCGAAAGGCCGAACTTTAAACAAACCTTATTTCGGAAATCCGGCGTCGGTGATGGCGCATCGCCACCCGCGCGGGACCATCAGACGTGCGGCGGCGAAACAGGAAAGACAATATACAAGACCGCGCCACAACTGGCCGATTAACAGCCCTTCAGGCGCGCCGCCAGATAATCGGACACGGCATTCATCGGGACGCGATCCTGGGACATGTCGTCGCGGCGGCGCACCGTCACGGCGTGGTCCTCGAGTGAGTCGAAATCGACCGTGACGCAGAACGGGGTACCGATCTCGTCCTGGCGCCGATACCGTCGCCCGATCGCACCGGCGTCGTCGAAATCGATATTCCAAAACTTGCGCAACTCGGCGGCCAAGTCCCGCGCCTTGGGGCTCAAGTCGGCGTGACGGGACAGCGGAAGCACCGCAGCCTTGACCGGGGACAGGCGCGGGTCCAGACGCAGCACCGTACGTTTTTCCATCTTGCCCTTGGCGTTCGGGGCTTCGTCCTCCACGTAGGCGTCGATCAAGAAGGCCATGAACGACCGTGTCAGGCCGGCGGCCGGCTCGATGACATAGGGCGTGTACCGGGTGTCGGTGACCTGGTCGTAGAACGACAGGTCGACGCCCGAGTGCTTTGCATGCGTCGACAGATCGAAATCGGTGCGGTTGGCGACGCCTTCCAGCTCGCCCCACGGATTACCGGCGAAGCCGAACTTGTACTCGATGTCGACGGTGCGATCGGAGTAGTGCGACAGCTTGTCGGCGGGGTGCTCGAATAACCGTAAGTTCTCCTGATCGATGCCCAGGTCGACATACCATTGCAGCCGGGTGTCGATCCAGTACTGATGCCATTCCTTCGCGGTCGACGGCTCGACGAAGAACTCCATTTCCATTTGTTCGAACTCGCGGGTCCGGAAAATGAAGTTGCCCGGCGTGATCTCGTTGCGAAAACTCTTGCCGATCTGGCCGATACCGAAAGGCGGCTTCTTGCGGGCGGTAGTGACCACGTTGGCAAAGTTGACGAAGATGCCCTGCGCCGTCTCCGGGCGCAGATAGTGCAGGCCCTCCTCGGTCTCGATCGGACCCAGGTAGGTCTTGAGCATCATGTTGAACTCGCGCGGCTCGGTCCACTGGCCCGGCTCGCCGGTCTCCGGGTCGCGGATGTCGGCCAGCCCGTTGGGCGGCGGGTGTCCGTGCTTGGCTTCGTAGGCCTCGATGAGATGGTCGGCGCGGTAGCGCTTGTGGGTGATCAACGACTCGACCAGCGGGTCATGGAACACGTCGACGTGGCCGGAGGCCACCCACACCTGCCGCGGCAGGATGATCGACGAATCCAGGCCCACGACGTCGTCGCGACCGCTGACCACCGAGCGCCACCACTGGCGTTTGATGTTCTCTTTGAACTCCACACCCAGCGGGCCGTAATCCCACGCCGACCGGGTGCCACCGTAGATCTCGCCCGAGGGAAAAACGAAGCCGCGCCGTTTGGCCAGGTTCACTACGGTGTCGATGACGGACGCCACGGGGCGGTGCACTCCCTTTCCGGGTTCGGGCGGGCACGCGCGGCGGTCAACCGCGGTGCGCAGAGCATCAGTCATGGTAGCGATCGACGCCGCGCTCTTTGACATGCGTCATCATGCATGTGACAGTGGATGGCAGCCGATAACGATATTCAATGGCGGATACTTCCCCACTACCTGGCACTTCTCGAGGTGATGCCGCTCCCATGATGACGTCCCCGTCGCCTTCCGCATCGATGCCGGCCGCCGACGACGGCGACGCGGACCCCGGCGTGGTCGCCCACGACCACGCCGCTCTGGACGCCGCCGGGCACTCCGGAGTCACCGCCTACCCCGTCCCGCCGCCGCGAGACATCCTCGATGCCGCCGGCGAGTTGTTGCGCGCGCTGGCCGCGCCGGTGCGGATCGCGATCGTGTTGCAGCTGCGCGAGTCCCACCGCTGCGTGCACGAACTGGTGGATGCGCTGGGCGTCCCCCAGCCGCTGGTCAGCCAGCACCTCAAGATTCTGAAGGCGGCCGGGGTGGTCACCGGGGAGCGGTCGGGTCGCGAGGTGCTCTACCGGCTGGCCGATCATCACCTCGCGCACATCGTGGTGGACGCCGTCGCGCACGCCAGTGAGGAGCCGCGACAATGACCGGAGCCAGCGTCCGCTCCACCCGGCAGCGTGCGGCGATCTCCACGTTGCTGGAGACGCTCGACGAGTTCCGCTCGGCCCAAGAGTTGCATGACGAGCTGCGCCGCCGCGGCGAGAACATCGGCCTGACGACCGTCTACCGGACACTGCAGTCGATGGCCGCGGCCGGGATGATCGACACGCTGCGCACCGACACCGGCGAATCGGTGTACCGCAGGTGTTCCGAGCACCATCACCACCACCTGGTGTGCCGCAGCTGCGGCGCCACCATCGAGGTGGGCGATCACGAGGTCGAGGTGTGGGCGGCGGAAGTGGCTGCCAAGCATGGCTTCTCCGACGTCAGCCACACCATCGAGATCTTCGGCACCTGTTCGGATTGCGAGGGCCGGTAGCCGCTCAGCCCGTCAGCGTCCGACGTATCCCGGCGCCGGTGTCGAGCACCAACAGGATCAGCGTCCGCAGGGCGTCGTCGGTGAGGCCGCCGCCGGGGAAGTTGTAGCGCAGCATCACGTCGGCGGTCTTCGACGCACCCTTGCCCGAATTGCGTTGCACCGCCTTCTCATTGACCTTCTCGATCAGGCTCACGCTGCCGAAGTTGCTGTCGCGGGCCTGCTTTGCCACCTGTTCGCTGACCTTCTTGGTCAGCGGCAGGTCCCACGCCAATATCTGGGTGAGCGACACCAGATCGAGGCCCTCGGCGATGTTCACCACCCGCAACGAGGCGATGGTGCCGTCGTGGCGCACGGTCACCGCGCCGTCGGCCTCCTCCTCGAGTGGGAGAACCTCGCCGAGTATCGACGACAGGCGTTCTTGCAGCGATGACACTATGCGCTCCCGAATCTGCGGTTGCGGGAAGCGTATTCCTCACACGCCGCCCACAAATCGCGGCGGTCGTAGTCGGGCCAAAGCTTGTCCTGAAACACGTATTCGGCGTACGCCGCCTGCCACAACATGAAATTGCTGGACCGGTGCTCCCCCGAGGTCCGCAGGAACAGATCGACGTCAGGAATGTCGGGCCGCTGCAGGTGATGCGACACCGTCGACTCGGTGATGCGTTCCGGGTTCAGCCGGCCGGCGGCGGCCAAGCGCGCGATTTCCTTTGTAGCCTCGGCGATTTCGGCACGCCCACCGTAGTTGACGCAATAGTTGACGGTGATGACGTCGTTGTTCTTGGTCATGTCCTCCGCGATCGCCAATTCATTGATCACGCTGCGCCACAGGCGCGGCCGCGAACCCACCCACCGGATCTTGACCCCGATCGTCTTCAAATTCACCCGGCGCATGCGCACCACGTCGCGGTTGAACCCCATCAGGAAGCGGACCTCCTCGGGGGAACGCTTCCAGTTCTCCGTGGAGAAGGCATACAGGCTGAGCCACTTGATGCCGAGTTCTATTGCGCCGCAAACGATGTCGATGACCACGGCCTCGCCTGCCTTGTGACCGTCGGTGCGGGTCAGCCCCTGCTGGGTGGCCCATCGGCCGTTGCCGTCCATCACGATGGCCACATGGTTGGGCAGTCGATCGGCCTCGATCTTGGGCGGGGCCGCCTTGGAGATGTGCTGCGGCGGCCGGGACGGCCCGCCGTCGGGGGACGGCGGCAGCTCCGGAAAGACGACCGGCCAGGTCGACTTGTCGGGAAACACGGGATAGTCGTCGGGCGCGGGGGGCAGCTGCGGGAAATCGGCTGACGCCGTGGCGCGCTCGGTCTTTCGAGCGGAGCCGCCGGCCCAGAGTTTAGCCACAGTCCATATCCTGCCCGATCAGCGCCGCGCGCTGGTCGGCGATGGTCCGGTCGACGTGATACGTCCGTTCCACGAGCGGCAACGTCTTGAGCTGTCGCTCCAGATGCCACTGCAGGTGCGCGGCCACCAGACCGCTGACGTAGTTGCGGTGCGATTGCGGCGTGTGCTCGGCGAAGTCCCAATCGCCGTCGTGCAGCGCGGACATCAGATCCAACACCCCCGGCGGCGGCGTCGTCGTAGCGGCCGGGCGGCAGTGTGCGCAGACGCTGCCGCCGGCGCCGACGTGGAACGCCCGATGGGGACCGGGGGTGGCGCAACGGGCGCACTCATTGAGCGCGGGCGCCCATCCGGCGATGCCCATCGCGCGCAGCAGGTAGGCATCCAGCAGGAGGTCCCGGGACCGGCGGCCGTCGGCCACCGCGCGCAGCGCGCTCACCGTGAGCCCATGCAGGGCCGGGGCGGGCGCGCGCTCCTCGCCGGCGAGGCGCTCGGCGGTCTCCAGCATGGCGCAGCCACAGGTGTAACGGCCGTAGTCGCTGACGATGTCGGTGGCGAACGCGTCTAGAGAAACGACCTGGGTGACGATGTCGAGGTTGCGGCCGGGGTGTAGCTGCGCGTCGATGTGCGCGAACGGCTCCAGCCGCGCACCGAATTTGCTGCGGGTGCGGCGCACGCCCTTGGCCACCGCGCGGACCAGCCCGTGATCACGAGTCAGCAGGGTGACGATCCGGTCGGCTTCGCCGAGCTTGTGCTGGCGCAGCACAACAGCTCGGTCTCGGTATAGCCGCATCACAATAGTTTTGCACCCCGCCGCGACATTACGGGTATCCGCGCCGTTAGTCTCGTACCCCGTGATTGGCGCTTCCGGGTCGGGTCCTGGATCCATTTCCGGATCCGGCCACCGGCGCCTGCCCACACTCACTGACCTGCTCTATCAGCTGGCCAGCCGCTCAGTGACATCCACCACACTGGTGGGTCGCTCCCTGCACGCCATTCACGCCAGCCAGCCCACGCTGAACGCCTTCCGGGTGGTGCTCACCGAGTCGGCGCTGGCCGACGCGGCGGAGGCCGACCGGCGCCGCGCGGTTGGTGACACCGCCCCGTTGCTGGGGGTCCCCATCGCGGTCAAAGACGACGTCGACATCGCAGGGGTGCCGACCGCCTTCGGGACGGAGGGGTCGGTAGCCCCCGCCACGCACGACGCCGAGGTGGTGCGCCGCCTCAAGGCGGCCGGCGCGGTGATCGTCGGCAAGACGAACACCTGCGAACTCGGGCAATGGCCGTTCACCAGCGGGCCCGGGTTCGGACATACCCGCAACCCCTGGTCGCGCCGGCACACCCCCGGCGGATCGTCGGGCGGCAGCGCCGCCGCGGTGGCGGCCGGACTGGTCACCGCGGCGATCGGCTCGGACGGCGCCGGCAGCATCCGCATCCCGGCGGCGTGGACGCATTTGGTGGGCATCAAGCCGCAGCGGGGGCGCATCTCGACCTGGCCGTTGCCGGAGGCGTTCAACGGCATCACGGTCAACGGCGTGCTGGCCCGCACCGTGGCCGATGCGGCGCTGGTGCTCGACGCCGCGTCGGGCAACGTCGAGGGCGACCGGCACAAGCCACCCCCGCTCACCGCGACCGACTATGTGGGCAAAGCGCCCGGCCCGCTGAACATCGCGCTGTCCACCCGGTTCCCGTACACCGGCTTCCGGCCGAAGCTGCATCCGGAGATCCTGGCCGCGACGCGGGCCGTCGGCAAGCAACTCGAGCTGCTCGGCCACACCGTGGTGCCTGGCAACCCCGACTACGGCATGCGGCTGTCGTGGGACTTCCTCGCCCGCTCCACCTCGGGCCTCCGCGACTGGGAGGAGCGGCTGGGCGACGGTGTCGTGCTGGACCCCCGCACCCTGTCCAACCTGCGCTTGGGCGCGGTGCTGGGACAGGCGATCCTGCGCAGCGCCCGCCGCCACGAAGCGGAAGACCAGCGCCGGGTGGGGTCCATCTTCGACATCGTCGACGTGGTGCTGGCGCCGACCACGGCCCAACCGCCGCCGTTGGCGCGCGCCTTCGACCGGTTGAGTGGCTTCGGCACCGACCGCGCCATGATCGCGGCGTGCCCACTGACGTTCCCCTGGAACGTGCTGGGCTGGCCGTCGATCAACGTTCCGGCGGGCTTCACGTCTGAAGGCCTGCCGATCGGTGTGCAGCTGATGGGTCCGGCGAACAGCGAGGGCATGCTGATTTCGCTGGCCGCCGAGCTGGAGGCGGTCTGCGGGTGGGCGAGCCAACAGCCCCAGTCGTGGTGGGACCAGACCACCGATGCGTCCGGCGCCAATTAGCCGCTGACAACCCGGGTACCCGTCCGTCATGGACCAATCGACCGCTCCCCTGCTCGATGCGCTGGCCGATTACCGGAACCAGAACCGGTACGGATTCACCCCGCCGGGCCACCGGCAAGGCCGCGGCGCCGACGACCGAGTCCTGGCGGTCTTGGGCCGCGAGCCGTTCCTGGACGACGTGCTGGCCAGCGGCGGCCTGGATGACCGCAGATCCAGCAACGGATACCTCAAGCGCGCCGAAGACCTGATGGCCGAAGCCGTGGGCGCCGACATCGCCTTTTTCTCCACCTGCGGCAGCTCCCTGTCGGTCAGGGCGGCGATGATGGCCGTCGCCGGCGGGGACGGCAGCCTTCTGCTAGGCCGCGACAGCCACAAGTCGATCGTGGCGGGGCTGATCTTCTCCGGTGTGCAGCCGCGTTGGATCACGCCCCAATGGGACGCCGAGCACCACTTTTCTCACCCGCCCTCCCCGCAGCAGGTCGAGGAAGCCTGGACCAAGCACCCCGACGCCTCCGGAGCGCTCATCGTGAGCCCCAGCCCGTATGGCACCTGCGCCGACATCGCCGGCATCGCCGACGTGTGCCACGCACGGGGCAAGCCCTTGATCATCGATGAAGCCTGGGGGGCACATTTGCCGTTCCACGACGACCTACCGACGTGGGCGATGGACGCCGGAGCCGACGTCTGTGTGGTCAGCGTGCACAAGATGGGCGCGGGTTTCGAGCAGGGCTCGGTGTTCCACGTGCAGGGCGACCTGATCGATCAGGACCGCCTTTCCGGTTGCGCTGACCTGCTGATGACGACCAGCCCCAACGTCTTGCTGTACGCGGCGATGGACGGATGGCGGCGGCAAATGGTCGAGCACGGACACGAATTACTCGGCGCCGCACTCGATCTCGCGCATCAGTTGCGCGCAGACATCGAAGGCCTCCCAGGCGTCGAGGTGCTCGACGACGAGTTACTCGGGGCGCAGGCATCCCACGACCTGGACCGCTTACAGGTGCTGATGGACGTATCGGGCACGGGCACCTCCGGTTACCAGGCCGCCGACTGGCTGCGCGCGAACGCTCATATCGACACCGGGATGAGCGATCACCGCCGCATTCTGGCCACCCAGTCCTTCGCGGACGACAAGACCACCGCCAGCCGTCTCACCGATGCGCTGACGGCGTGGCGCAAGGCAGCCGACGACTTCGACAGCCCGCCGCAAATAGACCTGCCCTCCCCCGATGAGCTGGAATTGGAGACAGTTTGCCTGCCCCGCGGCGCGTTCTTCGGGCACGTCGAGGCGGTGCCCACCGATCAGGCCGCCGGTCGGGTCGCCGCCGAACAGGTGACGCCCTATCCCCCCGGCATTCCCGCGGTCGTGCCCGGCGAGCGTCTCAATGATGCTGTGCTGAACTACTTGTGCTCCGGGGTGCGCGCCGGCATGAATACCCCGGATGCCGCCGATCCGTCGATGAAAACGATTCGGGTGCTCGCCTGACGAGGCGATCCCGGTGAATTCACATGAGCCACATGCGTAGCCTCTGCCAGGCATATGGCCTTTCTCAAATGCGCTAGCACCGGCGCTAGCACGATTGAGACTCACCTATTGGTCGGGTGTGCGGCGGTGGAAGGTGTGCGGCCGGGTGTGCGGCGGTGGAAGGTGCGCGGCCGGGCGCGTGGCGGAAGGTGTGCGGCCGGGTGTGCGGCGGTGGAAGGTGCGCGGCCGGGCATGACCGCTAAAAGCCCAGTCGACCAAGCTGTTTGGGGTCGCTCTGCCAGTTCTTGGCGACCTTGACGCGCAGGTCGAGGTAAATCTTGGTGCCCAGCAGCTTCTCGATCTGGGCGCGCGCGGCGGTGCCGACCTCCCGCAGCCGGGCACCACCCTTGCCGATGACTATGCCCTTCTGGCTGTCGCGTTCGACGTAGAGCAGGGCGTGCACGTCGATCAGGTCGTCGCGATCCTCCCGCGGATTGACCTCGTCGATGACCACCGCCAGTGAGTGCGGCAGCTCGTCGCGAACACCTTCCAGCGCGGCCTCCCGAATGAGCTCGGCCATCAGGACTTCTTCGGGTTCGTCGGTCAGCTCACCGTCGGGGTAGTAGGCCGGGCCGGGCGGCAGCGCCGCGGCCAACACGTCGATCAAGATGTCGACCTGCGCACCGGTCACCGCCGACACCGGCACGATTTCGGCCGAGTCACCGACTAACTCGCTGACCGCCACCAGTTGCGCGGCCACCCGGTCCTTGGGGGTCTTGTCGATCTTGGTGACGATGGCGACCAGGGTCGTCTTCGGCGCGGTCGCGCGGATCTGTTCGACGATCCACCGGTCTCCGGGACCGATCGCCTCGTCCGCCGGGATGCACAGCCCGATCACGTCGACTTCGGAATAGGTGTCGCGCACAAGGTCATTGAGCCGCTTGCCCAGCAAGGTGCGCGGCCGGTGCAGGCCCGGCGTGTCGACCAGGATGATCTGAAAGTCGTCCCGGTGCACGATGCCGCGGATGGTGTGCCGGGTGGTCTGTGGCCGCATCGAGGTGATCGCGACCTTGGTCCCGACGAGCGCGTTCGTCAGTGTCGATTTCCCGGTGTTGGGACGACCGACGAAACATACGAAACCGGAGCGGAATTCAGTCATGCTGCTCGGATGCCTCGCCATCGGGTGAACCGTCGGATTCGCTCGGGCTGAGCAGGACGGTGTTGATCCGTACCCTGCCCCGGTGATCGGTGCCGCCCTCGGCCTGCAGCCGCAGACCGTGCGACACCACCTCGGCGCCCGGCAGCGGAACGCGGCCCAATTCCAGGGCGAGCAGGCCGCCGACGGTGTCGACGTCGAGATCGTCGTCGAATTCCACGTCATACAGCTCGCCCAGGTCCTCGATCGGCAGCCGCGCCGACACCCGGAAGTGCTTGTCGCCCAGGTCCTCTATGGGCGCCGTCTCCGCCTGGTCGTACTCGTCGGCGATCTCGCCGACGATTTCCTCGAGCACATCTTCGATGCTGACCAGGCCGGCGATCGCGCCGTACTCGTCGACGAGCAGCGCCATGTGGTTGCGGTCGCGCTGCATTTCCCGCAGCAGCGAGTCCAGGGGTTTGGAGTCGGGCACGAAGACCGCCGGGCGCATCACCTTCGACACCGGCGGGGTCCGGCCGCCGTCACCGGACAGCACCGTCTGCTGGACAAGGTCTTTCAGGTACACGACGCCGACGATGTCGTCGACGTTCTCGCCGATCACCGGGATGCGGGAATGCCCGCTGCGCACCGCCAGGTTGATCGCCTGGCTGGCGAACTTGTCGCTTTCGATCCAGATCATCTCGGTGCGCGGCACCATCACCTCGCGGGCCGGAGTGTCACCGAGTTCGAAGACCGACTGGATCATCCGGCGCTCTTCGGCGGCGACCACGCCGCGCTGCTGGGCCAGATCGACGACCTCACGCAGCTCGATCTCGGAGGCGAACGGCCCGTTCCGCAGGCCGCGCCCGGGAGTGACCGCGTTACCCAGCACCACCAGCAGTCGGCTGATCGGCATCAACAGCCACGAGATCGCCTGCAGCGGAAGCACCGTCGTCAATGCGATCGAGTAGGCGTTCTGCCGGCCGAGGGTGCGCGGCCCCACCCCCATTACGACGAAGCTGGTCACCACCATGATGGTCGCGGCGCCGAACAATCCCCAGCGCAGCCCGAAGTTGTCGTAGAGGAAAACCACCAGCAACACGGTCGCGGTGATCTCGCAGGTGATCCGCAGCAGCACCACCAGGTTGATGTAGCGCGGCCGCTCCGACATCACCTTGGACAACGCCACCGCGCCGGGCCGCTCGTCGCGCACCAACTCCTGAACCCGGGCCAGCGACACCGTGCTGATGGCCGCATCGATCGCCGCGAACAGTCCGCCCAGCGCAATCAGCGCGACTGCGCCGAGCAGCTCAGACCAGCCCGTCAATTGTCGACGTACCTAGGTGTCAGCGTCCTGCTCCTCGGTCCGGCTCCGGCGAGCGAGCAACCAGGCGACCAGGCACACCACGACCGCGAACCCGCCGTAGCGCAGCGCCATAGTCCAGATGGATTGGTTGGGTTCACCGGGCTCCTGATGGTGGACGGCGAGCAGCACCAGGAAGCTGCCATCGTCGGTCGGGCCGACGCCGGGCGTCGGCTGGGTCTTGATCACCCGGATCTGGGCGGGGGCGCTGGTGGAATTGTCGATCTGCCCCCAGGCCAGGGTGGAGTCGTCGAGCAGGAAGGTGTCCTGGCCGCCGGCGGGTTGGCTGCCGTCGTGACCCACCACCGACACGTGGCCCACTTCGACGGTCTCGCCCTTGGCGGGGACGGACACGCTGACGTTCTCGTAGAGCTTCGGGGGCGCGGGCGGCTTGTAATCGGGGGGCGGCGGGCCGTTGTAGCCGTTCAGCGGTATCGAACCCCCGCCGTAGAAGCTGCCGGCCGCCACATAGCTGTCGCCGACCGCGGTGAACGGGACGACGCCGACGGTCGTCGCGTCGAGCACCATCCGCGCTCCTCGCGGCAGGTACGCCTGCTGGTAGGCGCCGTTGTAGAAGTAGCGGAACGTGACCGGCTGATTGAGCGGGTTGTAGATGGTCGGGCGGCGGTAGGCGTCGTCGTAGTCGAGGTAGTCCCAGTGGCGCGGGCGGACGAACTTCTGGTCGTCAATCTTGAGGATGTCGACGTTGTCCCGGTGCGAACTCACGACGTTCTGCACCTGCTGGTTGAAATCGATCTGGGTGGGCGGCTTCGGCGGGTTGGCGGGGTCGACGCGCGTCACCGGCGCGCCCTTGGCCGCCGCGATCGCCAGCGACGGCGCATCCAGCCCGCGCGGCGGCGCCACCACCGGGGCGTTGCGCGGCGCGTCGGGGCCGGGCGGAGGGATTTCCAGCACCGGCACGTTCTGACCCGAGTTGGGCGGCGGCAGGACCAGCGGGTTCTGCGCCGGCGGCGGCATCGGGGGCGGCTCGTACACCGGAATGGGAACTTCTGGGGCCCGCGTGGGCGCGTTGCTCGGGGGCCCCTGCACCCCGTGGCGGTCCTCGTTGCACACGTTCGCCGTGTGGTAGGCGTTCACGTAGAACATGCAGTGCTCGCAGGCGACCGGGTTCGATCCCGCACCCGCACACGGGGCGGCCTGCGCCTCGGTGTCGGTGATGGCCCACACCGGCAACGGTGCGAACGCGATGGCGGCTGCCGCCAGAATCTTGAGGGTCCTCAATTGTCGAAATACCTTGACTTGTCGAGCAATCGGCGGTCCCGCTCCTCTTGGCGGTCCTGACGGTAAGCCTCGACCTGATCGGCGACCCACTCTTCGAGGAGCCGGTCCTGCAGGGCGAACATCTCCTTCTCCTCGTCCGGCTCGCCGTGGTCGTAGCCGATCAGGTGAAGCACCCCGTGGATGGTCAGCAGCGCCAGCTCGTGCCCCAGGCTGTGCCCCGCCGAGGCGGCCTGGCCGGCCGCGAATTCCGGGCACAGCACGATGTCGCCCAGCATCGAGGGACCCGGCTCGGGGGCGTCCGGGCGCCCACCCGGCTCGAGCTCGTCCATCGGAAAGCTCATCACGTCGGTCGGGCCGGGCAGGTCCATCCAGCGCATGTGCAGGTCGGCCATCGCGGCGGTGTCCAGCAACACCATCGACAGCTCGGCGGCCGGATTGACGTCCATCTTGGCGATCACGAACCGCGCGACGCTGATCAGCTCGGCTTCGGAGACGTCGATACCCGATTCGTTGGATACCTCAATGCTCATAAACCCGCTCACCGCACCATCATCGACGACCGCGCGAGCCCGTCGCCCGCCGCGACGCCCGGTTCATCGTCAGACCGGGCTCTTCAAACTTCGCATAGGCGTCGACGATCTCCGAGACCAGCCGGTGGCGGACCACGTCCACGCTGGTCAGCTCGGCGACGTGGATGTCCTCCACGCTGTCCAGGATTTCCATCGCCGAACGCAGGCCCGACTTGGCGCCCCCGGGCAGGTCGACCTGCGTGATGTCGCCGGTGACAACGATCTTCGACCCGAAGCCCAGCCGGGTGAGGAACATCTTCATCTGCTCGGCGGTGGTGTTCTGCGCCTCGTCGAGGACGATGAACGCGGAGTTCAACGTCCTTCCCCGCATGTAGGCCAGCGGCGCCACCTCGATGACCCCGGCGGTCATCAGTTTCTGGATCAGCTCGGGATCCATCATTTCGTAGAGCGCGTCGTACAACGGCCGCAGATAGGGATCGATCTTCTCGCTGAGCGTGCCGGGCAAAAAGCCAAGGCGCTCACCGGCTTCCACGGCCGGGCGGGTCAAGATGATGCGGCTGACCTGTTTGGTCTGCAGCGCGTTGACCGCCTTGGCCATCGCGAGATAGGTCTTGCCGGTGCCGGCCGGGCCGACCCCGAAGACGATCGTGTTGTCGTCGATGGCGTCGACGTAGCGCTTCTGGTTGAGCGTCTTGGGCCGGATCGTCTTTCCCCGCCGCGACAGGATGTCCAGCGTGAGCACTTCGGCCGGTGACTCGTTGTCGGTGCCGGCCAGCATGGCGACGCTGTGCCGGACCACCTCGGGGGTCAACGACTGACCCCCGGCGACGATGGCGACCAGCTCGGAGATCACCCGCTCGGCGAGCGCGACGTCGGCGGGCTCACCCGCGACGGTGACCGCGTTGCCACGCACGTGCAGGTCGGCATTCAGGCTGCGCTCGAGGGCCCGCAGGTTCTGGTCCGCCGAACCCAACAGGCCCATGACGACATCGGGCGGAACGTCGATGCTGCTGCGAACCTGAGCAGAGGCCGGGACGGCTCCGGCTGCGTCAGCAGCGCTGGTCTCGCGGGGCGTCACGTGGCTCTCGATGCCTGCTTCCTCGGCTTGTCGGTGGGTTGCTGGGCCGTCTCAGTCTACGCCGAGGGCCCGGGTTGGTCAGTGTTCAGCAACGTACTCGACGACGGGCCGGTGTCGCGAACCTGCAGCGTGAGGCCGTTTGCCGGAATGTCGCCGCGCCGGTCCCAGCGCGGGGTCAGCACGCCGAGGGCGCCCAGGGCCACCGCCGCGGCCGTCGACGTCCGCAGCACCTGCGGACCGAGCCGCACCGCGGCCGCGCCTGCGTCGGATAGCGCCGCCATCTCGTCGTCGGCGATCCCGCCTTCGGGGCCGACGACGACCAGCAGTGATTTGGCTTGTGCCAGCTCAATATCCGCGAGCCGGTCGGTGGCCGACTCGTGCAAGGCCAGCGCCGTCGCGCCGGCGGCCACCTCGTCGCGGATCCGCCGCGTCAGCTCCGCGGTGGACAGCACGCCGTCGACCGGCGGGATGTGCGCCCGGCGGGATTGCCGGGCCGCCGAACGGACGACGGCGCGCCACCGGCGCAGCCCCTTGTCGACCCGGTTGCCCTGCCAGTTGGCCACGCACCGTGCGGCCTGCCACGCCAGGAACGCGTCGGCGCCGGCTTCGGTGGCCAGCTCGATGGCCAGCTCCGAGCGCTCCGACTTCGGCAGCGCCTGCACGACCGTCACGGCCGGGGATCCGGGCGGGACGCTCCAGCGCTCGAGCACCCGCGCGCGCAGGCCGTCACGCCCGGCGTGCTCCACCTCGCAGTGGGCCAAGACTCCGGCGCCGTCGCCCAGCACGAGCCGCTCGCCGGGACGGATGCGCCGCACGGTGGCGGCGTGAAAGCCCTCGTCACCGCCCAGCACGGCGAGCGCGCCGGGCTGCGGCAGATCGTCGAGGTAGAACAGGGTCGCGACCATGCGGGCGCCTTCGCGGGCTCCCGACTAGCGTCCGGTGAAGGTTTCGCGGAGCCGGCTGAACAGGCCGCCGCCGGCGTGGGTCGAGCGGACCTCGGGCACGTCGCGGCTGCGGCGCGTCTTGAGCTCGCGCAGCAATTCGGTGTCGCGGTGATCCAGTCGGGCCGGAACCACCACCTCGACGTGCACATGCAGATCGCCCCGGGTGCCGGACCGCAGGTGCGGCATGCCGTGGCCGCGCAGCGTGATGACCGACGCCGGTTGGGTGCCGGGCGGGATGGTGATCTCGCTGACGCCGTCCAGGATGGCGTCGACGGTGACGGTGGCGCCCAGCGCCGCGTCGACCATCGGCACCGAGACCGTGCAGTGCAGGTCGTCGCCCTCGCGGACGAAGACGTCGTGGGGCTGTTCGTGCACCTCGACGTACAGGTCACCGGCCGGCCCGCCGCCGGGCCCGACCTCACCCTGGGCGGCGAGCCGCACGCGCATGCCGTCGCCCACACCGGCGGGGATTTTGACGCTGATCTCGCGGCGGGCCCGCACCCGGCCGTCGCCCATGCACTGGTGGCACGGGTCGGGGATGACGACGCCGACGCCACGGCAGGTCGGGCACGGCCGCGAGGTCATCACCTGTCCCAGCAGCGAGCGCTGTACCGTCTGGACCTCGCCGCGGCCACCGCAGGTGTCGCACGGCACCGGCGCCGAATCGCCGTTGGTGCCCTTGCCCTGGCATCGGTCGCACAGCACCGCGGTATCGACGGTGACCTGCTTGGTGACGCCGGTGGCGCACTCTTCGAGGTCGAGCCGCATCCGCAGCAGCGAGTCCGAGCCCGGACGCACCCGCCCGATGGGGCCGCGGGAGGTCGCGCCGCCGCTGAAGCCGCCGCCGAAGAAGGCCTCGAACACGTCGCCCAGGCCGCCGAAACCGCCGCCGAAGCCGCCGCCCGCCGCGGCCGCACCCTCCATCGGGTCACCGCCCAGGTCGACGATCCGCCGCTTCTCGGGGTCGCTCAGCACCTCGTAGGCGACGCTGATCTCCTGGAATTTCGCCTGCGCAGCCTGGTCGGGGTTGACGTCGGGATGCAGTTCGCGCGCCATCTTGCGATACGCGCGCTTGATCTCCGCGTCGCTGGCGTTTCTGCTCACGCCGAGCAGCCCGTAGTAATCGCGTGCCACGCTTGACTCTCCTATACCTGGTCTTTACCCCGCGCCAACCCATCCTGCGGGTGCGCGTTCATCGAGCACCCAGGACTTCGCCGATATATAGGGCAACCGCAGCAACACTGGCGATAGTTCCCGGATAGTCCATCCGGGTGGGCCCCAGCACACCCATTCCCCCGTAAACGGTGTCGGAAGTGCCGTAGGCGGTGGTGACCACGGAGGTGCCCAATATCTGCTCGGCGGCCGTCTCGTGGCCGATGCGCACCGTCACCTTACCGGCTTCCTGCTGGGCGGCCAGCAACCGCAGCACCACCACCTGCTCCTCCAGCGCTTCCAGGATGGAGCGCAACGAGCCACCGAAATCGGCCGCGTTACGGGTCAGGTTGGCGGTACCACCGAGCAACAGGCGTTCTTCGGTGTGTTCGACGAGGGACTCCAGCAACACCGTCGCCGACCGGCCGACGGCGTCGCCCAGGCCGTCCGGGCTGCGCAGCTGTCCGGCGAGGTCGGCCACCGCCACCGAGGCGGCCGACAGCTTCTTGCCCACCAGCGCCTGGCCGAGCATCTCGCGTAGCTGAGAAAGTTCGTGGTCGTCGATGACGTCACCGAGTTCGACGACCCGCTGGTCGACCCGGCCCGAGTCGGTGATGACGACCATCAGCAGCCGCGCCGGGGTCAGGGCGATCACTTCGAGGTGACGCACCGTCGACGAGGACAGCGTGGGGTACTGCACCACGGCCACCTGCCGGGTCAGTTGCGACAGCAGCCGGACCGCCCGGCGCAGCACGTCGTCGAGGTCGACCCCGGATTCGAGGAAGCTCTGGATCGCGCGCCGTTCGGCCGAGGATAGGGGTTTGACGTCGTCGAGCCGGTCGACGAATTCGCGGTAGCCCTTCTCGGTGGGCACCCGCCCGGAACTGGTGTGCGGCTGGGTGATGTAGCCCTCGGCCTCGAGCACCGCCATGTCGTTGCGGACGGTGGCGGACGAGACGCCCAGGTTGTGACGCTCCACCAACGCCTTGGAACCGATCGGTTCTTTGGTGGCGACGAAGTCGGCGACGATGGCGCGCAGCACCTCGAACCGACGGTCATCGGCACTTCCCACCGGCCGCCACCTCCTTCGATACCGCCTTGACCGGATTCATTTTACGGGCTCGGGCGGTGCCGACCGTTATCAGCGGCGTTTCGGCGGACTGGGTGGCCGCGGGGCTGACGGCCCGTCCTCGCCGCGAAGACGGCGGGTCGCTCGGAAGACTTTCTGCGCACGCACCGGTGCTGCCGAGCACCAGTCCGACTAGCCTTTCCAGAATGAAGCGGTCGGGCCAGCGCGATGAGTCGGGAGAGGTCGGCCGATGATTTTCAAGGGCGTGCGCGACGGCAAGCCGTATCCGGAGCACAACCTGTCCTACCGGGATTGGTCGCAGATACCGCCGCAGCAGATCCGGCTCGACGAATTGGTCACCACCACAACGGTGCTCGCACTGGACCGCCTGCTCTCCGAGGACTCCACCTTCTACGGCGATCTCTTCCCGCACGCGGTGCGGTGGAAGGGCATCACCTATCTCGAAGACGGCCTGCACCGTGCGGTGCGCGCCGCGCTGCGGAACCGCACCGTGCTGCACGCCCGGGTCTACAACATGGATATGCCGCTGGGCTCGCCCGCATAACCGTCACGTTCGGGCCTCGCCGCGTGTCGACCTAGTAAGGACGTTGGTTCTCACCACACAACTTGCCAGGGAGGGTGGTCATGTCACGGCTGCAAGGAGTCTCCGACCGCGACGCCGGCCTCGGCGCCAAAATCGCCTTCTTCTTCACCAAGCGCAAGCTCGCGCAGATGGCCGGACTCGAAACCGCGGGGATGCTGGAGCCGCTGCGGATGTATGCGCATATCCCCCGCTTGCTCAGCGCCTACGGCAAGTTGGAGCAGGCCGAGTCGAAACTGGACATTCTCAGTCCCCGCCACCGCGCGCTGGCGGAGCTCAAGGCGGCAACGACGGTGCGCTGTGAGTACTGCATCGACCTCGGCTCACAGATCGCACGCCGCTGGGGCATGACCGACGAAGAGCTGTTGGCCCTCTCCGATTATCAGAACGCGCCATGCTTCTCCGACGTCGACAAGCTGATCCTGCGGTACGCCACCGCGATGAGTCGCACACCGGTCGAGGTGACCGATGAACTTTTCGACGCGCTGCGTCTCCACTTCGACACACCACAGCTCGTTGGGCTGACCCATGTCATCAATCTGGGCAACATGCGCGCCCGGTTCAACATTGCCCTCGGTATCGGGTCGTCGGGCTTTTCCGGTGGCCGGGTGTGCGCCTTACCCGAGACCGATCGGCCGTGACGGCGGAGGCGTCACTGGCGGCACGCTTCGAGGCGGCCCGACCACAGCTGGGCGCCATCGCCTACCGCATGCTGGGCTCGATCGACGACGCTCAGGATGCGGTGCAGGAGGCGTGGCTGCGGTTGAGCCGCAGCGCCGAATCGGACGGCGGGGAGGGCATCGTCAATCTGGACGCCTGGCTGACCACGGTGGTGGCGCGCATCTGCTTGAACATGTTGCGCGACCGCCGGACTCACGGCGGCGAGGAACTGGTCGGTCACCTGCCGGATCCGATCGTGGAGGCAGAGGGTGAATTCGACCCCGAACACCGCGCCATGCTGGCCGACGCGGTGGGGCTGGCGCTGTTCGTGGTGCTGGACACGTTGCCGCCGGCCGAGCGGCTGGCGTTCGTCCTGCACGACGTCTTCACCGTGCCGTTCGATCAGATCGCGGCCATCGTCGACCGGACGCCGGAGTCGGCCCGCAAGCTGGCCAGCCGGGCACGACGCCGGATCGAGCAGGCCGATCCGGTTCCCGACGGCACATTGGCCGCGCAACGCGAGGTGGTCGACGCCTTCTTCGCGGCGGGGCGCAGTGGCGACTTCGACCGCCTGGTCGCGGTGCTCCATCCCGACGTGGTGTTGCGGGGTGACTTCGGCGCCGCCGCGCCCGTCTTCCGCGCCCAGGGTGCGGTCTCGGTGGCGGAGCTGGCCCGCGGTTACGCGGGCTCGGAGCGCGAGGCGCGTGCCGCGACCATCAACGGTGCCGCCGGCGCGGTGATTTTCATCGCCGGCCGGGCGGCATCCGTCATGGGTTTCGTGGTACGCGACGGCCGGATCCGCGCGATCGATGTGCTCGCGGATCCGGCGCGCATCGCCCGGTTAGACCTGCGCGCGCTGGGCGCCGATCACTGACCGGCGGCCTGCAGCAGTTCCATCGCCGACGCCCGCGACAGCACCCAGCCGCCCTGATTGACGAAGGTGACGTTCTGCGTGACCGGCGACGTCAGCTTGGGGCCGGAGACCGCAACGTCGGCGGTCGCCGAACCGCCCGCGGCCGGCTGGATGTTCGTGACGTCGAACGACAGCGGCAGGTCGCCGTTCTTGGCGGCCTTCTGCAGCTTCTTGTCCGCGACGTGCGCTTCCATGCCACTGATGCCGCCCTGGACCAGGTTGCCCTTGCTGTTGAACGACACCTTCGGGTCGGCGAGGCTGTTCAACACGCCCGTCAGCTGATCGGGCGTCGGCACATTGGCTCCGGCGACCGGCTGCGCCGGCGGCGGATCCTGCGGAAGCGGCGCACCGACGGTGGCCAGCCGCACCCCGGCGGCCAGCGAACTCGGCGTCGCGACGGAAGCCACGCCGGCGGCGGCGCCCCCGACGATGGCCAGCGCTGCCACCGCGGTGGCAATGGTCTTGACTGTGTTCATGGTTCCCCCTTCGGTAGGCACGAATTTCGACGCATCGCAATCCGCACCGCCTGTCGTGGCAGCTCAGATGGTGTAGGCGTGCCCGTTGCGTCTGGTATTTCGTATCTCGGCACCGATACGTTACGGCGAGCCGATGTGGAACAAACAAGAGCAAACTGTGCGCCGGCTGTGCGAGGACGTGCATGGGTACGCCGCCGGGGGCGACCGGTGATTGCGTGCCAGGGGAATTGAAACGCAGAACCCCATGCGCCGCCTCACGGAGGCGCATGGGGTCCGCTTGAAACGTCGGTTTTGTCAGACGAATCGCCGAACTGTTTAGTTGGTCGCCGTCGCCGCCTGGAGCAGGGCAAGCGCCGCGTCGTGTTGCAGGATCCAGTTTCCGTTCTGGTTGACGAACACCAGGTGCTTTTCGACCGGCCCGGCGAACTTCGGCCCGGTGATGGCCACGTCGGCCTGGGCCATGTTCGGCCCCGCCGGCGCGATGTTCGTCACGTTGAACTGCTCGGGGAAGTTGCCGTTCCGGTAGGCCTTCCGCAGGTCGTGGTCGGCGACCATACCCTCGTTTTGCGGGACGCCGTTTTCAACGAGGTTGTTCTTGTCCCTGTAGTTGACCCCGGGGTCGGTTACTTGGGTGCAGAGATTGGCCAGTTGGTCAGCCGTCGGCAACTGTCCCGGCGCTCCCGGCGGCGGGGGCGGAGGCGCCGGCGCAGGCGGCGGGTCCTGCGGCAGTGGCGCGCCGACCGCAGCCAGTTGCACCTGATCCAGGCCGATCGGTGCTGCAATGGAAGCCACACCGGCGGCGGCGCCGCCAATGGCGGTCAGCGCCGCCACGCCCGTGGCAATGGACTTCACGGATTTCACAGGTCCCCCTTCGATGCACATGGGCCGTGGCGGAAATCCCGCGGATCGCCGCACACGGTCACACGTCTCCATGGTTGAAGATGGTGTAAGTGTGCCCTGTGACTCCGCGATTTGTGTCTCAGGTCGGTCACGTTACGACGACGCTACGGCCGCGACGTGTAATCACGCTAATTATTCTGTGCCGCAAGCATGTAGCGGCAAAAATCTCGCCCCCGCGGACCCCCTGCTACTCGCCGGCGAGTGTCTCGATCAGGCTCTTGGGCCGGATGTCGGACCAGTTCTGTTCCACGTACTGCAGGCAGTCCGCGCGGCTGGCCTCACCGAACGCCACCCGCCAGCCGGCCGGCGTGTCAGCGAAGGTCGGCCACAGGCTGTGCTGGTCTTCGTCGTTGACCAGCACCACAAAGGTCGCGTTGTCGTCATCAAAGGGGTTCGCGCTCATCGTGTCTCCTTCGCACGGGATACTTGGACGGGCTGACGGTGGATCCCAACACCCGGTCGGATAGCAGTCCAAGGCAGCTCAGGTTGGGAAACCCGGGCCCCTGGGTAAGTCCTGACAGGTTCGGCAGGAACAACTTGGGTGTCACGTCTGTGACGGCCAGGTCATAACCTATCGCCTCCTGCAGCCGTTCCGCAGTCAGGGGCCCACCCAGACCGAGTTCTAACAGATCAAGGGCTTCCTGGCTGAATAACGGTGCGAACCAAAGCGAGTCGGCGCCGGAACCATCGATGACGAGATCGAACCCGTGTACCGTCTCCAGATTCTCGCTGCCGCGGTTGGTGGACAGCGTCAACCGGATCTGCCCCTCCTTGCCCACCGCGTGGGCGACGCGGCCACGCAGGTGGTGGATGCGATCGTCGGCCAGCAACGCTTCCTGCACGTGGGACGAAAACACCCCACGGTCGGTGCGCGCCAACGCATCACGGCGTTCGGCAAGCGTGAGGGCCGGCCAGTTGGTGGGATCGGAGAACAGCGAGTTCTCGAAGAACCCCTCGCCGCGGGTGAACAATGTGGCTTGTGGCGAAATCACGGTGATGCTGGAAACCCGGTGCCGGAACAGCTCATAGAGCATCGCCGCGGCCGTCTCGCCACCGCCGATCACCGCCACCCGCTCCGCATCGATGCGGTCGTGATTGGCGGCGCGGTCCCAGAACTGGGCGATCGACAGCACGCGCGGATTGCCCGGAAGCAAAGACTTTTCGGCCTGGCCGGGGCCGGTGATCATCAACGCGTCGGCGTGCACGGTGGTCTCGTGCGTGTACAGCGCCCAGCGGTCTCCGGCGATCGCCATTCGCTCGACATCGCCGTGCACCACGTTCATGCCCACGTGGTGAGCGACCCAATTCAGGTACTGACCCCATCGGCGATGCGTCGGCGCCGGCCTGCCGCGGTCGATCCACTCCGCGAACGAGGCCGTCGCGATGAGATAGGACTGCCAGCTGTAGCGGGTCATCCGCTCGTCGAGTTCGGCGTTGCGGCGCGGCACCAGCGCCGAGCGGTAGGGAAACCCGACGTCTTTTTCGGGGCTGGTACCCAACCGATGCGCGCCATCGGTCCAGCCTCCGCTGGCCTGCCAGTTCGCCGCGACGCCGATCCGCTCCACCGCGACCACGTCGGGAACCTCGACGCCCATGTCGCGCAGCGCGAAGGCCTTGGCTGCCACAGCCACCGCCTTGGCGCCGGCACCCACGATCGCAAGTGTGCTCATTTCACCATCTCCCGCAGCGAATCGACCCAAAGCTCCTGCAGCGCAGCAATATCCGTGTCATCGAGAATGTCGGGCAGGGCGCGCCACTGCGCGGCCAGCACCCGCTCCCCGTCATAGCTCAGCACCATCGCGGCGATGGTCAGTTCGTGGCGCACCGCCAGTTCCGGCTCCGGCACCGGCGACGACCCGGCGAGTAGCTCACGCTCGAGCCGCAGTCCGGTGCCGCCGTCGGTGTGCGCGGCGCCGAGATAATTCAGCAGCAGCTGCGGAGGTGCATAACCGGCGAGCCGCTCCGCGGTGTCGTCGCGCAGGTAGCGCAGCAATCCGTAGTCGAGTCCATCGCCGGGGATCGCCGCCATCGTCTCCGCCACCGCGCGCGGATCCGTCGAGTCGAACCGCACCGGGTAGATGGAGCTGAGCAACCCGACCGTGTCGCCGGTGTCGATGGTGTGTGCGCCCGGCCCGTCCACCAAACTGTCCGCGCGGCCGTGTGTTTCGAGTGCCAGCAGCGGGGGCGGGGTGGCCTGGCCGCGCATCTCGCGCCAGCGCGTCACCGTCGCCGCGGTCGCGGCGATCAGCAGCGTGGGCAACGGCAGGCCCGACTCCAGCAGCCGGCGGGTGACGTCGGCGTCGGTGGCGGCGTTGCGCACGATCAGGTCACGAGCCCGATCGCGGCTCGGATCGAGGCGACGGGCACCGAGGTCGGGATCGTCGCCGTCCAGTTGGGACGCCCAGAATTGGACGGTGTCCAACCGGTGCGCCCGCGCGGTCAGCGCGTCCGCCCAGCGTCGATAGCTGGTGTGCTCGCGGATCGGCGCCGGCGAGTGGCCGGTGGCCGACGCCGTCAGGCCCGCACCGAGTTCACCGAGGATCACGCGCCACGACGCCGGGTCCAGCGCGACGACGTGCGCGGCCAGCAGCAGGACGCTCTCCCCCGCCTGCGGTCGCAACCACACCGCGGACAGCAGCGTTCCGCGTTCGGGGTCGAGGCGGTCGACGGCCTGGGCGACGTGGGTGGGTACCACCGCGGCCAGATCGCCAACCACCTCAACCTCTTTGACCACATCGACAATGTCTGCCGCCGGAGCCGGCACCAGGGTCATGGTGGAGCGGTCCACCCGGGTGCGCAGCACCTCGTGTCCCTCGATGATGCTTGCCAAGGCCGCGTCCAACTGCTCGCGGCGCAGCGTCTCGGGCAATCGGACGGCTTCGGTCTGCGCGAGCCGGCGCGGGTCACCGAACTCATAGAGCCATCGGCCGTTGGGCAGCAACGGCATTGGTCCGGATCCGGTGTCCGCCTGCCCGGCGGCGGCCGCGGTTTCCGAGTCGATCGCCTCGGCCAGTTCGCGGACGTTGCTGCACTCGAGGATGAGCCTGGCGCGCAGCGCAATTCCGCGTGCGCGGGCCGCTTGCACCACCGACAACGCCATGATGCTGTCCAGGCCCAGCTGCAGGAAATCCGCGGTGACGTCGATGCGCGGCTGCCCGAGCAGCTCGGCCAGCAGCTCGGCCAGCGCGGATTCCGTGGCGGTCTCGGGCGTTGCCGCCCCGACCTCCGACTCGGCGTTGTCGAAGGCGGCCAGCGCGGTCTCGTCCAGCTTCCCGTTGGCGGTCAATGGGATTTCGTCGACCAGGACGATGCGCTGCGGAACCATGTAGCGCGGCAGCCGGGTGCTGAGCATGCCCCGAAGCTCGGACGTTGTGGGCCGGTCGGCTGTTGCGTCGGTGGCGACGTACGCGGTGAGCCGCGCGGCACCGCGGCGCTGTTGCACCAGCACCCCCGCGTGCCGCACGGCCGGGTGCGATTCGAGGGCGGCGGCGATCTCCCCGGGTTCGACGCGGTGGCCGCGGATCTTCACCTGGGCGTCGGCGCGTCCCACGTATTGCACTGAGCCGTCGGGCAATCGGCGCACCAGATCGCCGGTGCGATACATCCGTTCGGCCGTCGCAAACGGGTCGGCGACAAAGCGCGCCGCGGTCTCCGGAGCGCGGCCCAGGTAGCCACGGGCCAGCTGGGCACCGCCCAGATAGAGTTCGCCCGTCGCCCCGCACGGCACCGGCCGCAGCGCCGAGTCCAGGACGTAGCCACGGGTGTGCCGGGTCGGCCGCCCGATGGCTGGGTCATCGTGCTCGGCGATGGCGGCGACCACCGCCTCCACCGTGGTCTCGGTGGGCCCGTAGCAGTTGTATGCCACCATCGACGAGGTGCCGCAGGTGTTGCGGATCCGGTTCCAGGCCGCGCTGCCGACCGCCTCGCCGCCCAGCGCAAGCACGGTCAGTGGCGCCTCGGTCAGCAGACCAAAAGCCTGCAGTTGGGCGAACATTGACGGCGTGGTGTCGATCATGTCGATGCCGTGCGCGGCGATCAGCGCGACGAGCGCCTCGGCATCGGTCTGGGTCTGCTCGTCGACGACATGCACGCGGTGCCCGTCGAGCAGGCCGACCAACGGCTGCCACGCGGCGTCGAAGGCGAACGACCAGGCGTGGGCGATGCGCAGCGGACGCCCGAGTTTGCCTGCCGCGGACCGCAATACGCGGTCCAGATGATCGTCGGCGTAGGCACCTACCGCGCCGTGGGTTCCGATGACACCCTTGGGTTCTCCCGTCGTGCCCGAGGTGAACACGACATACGCGGCCTGCTCGGCGGTAACGTCGACTGGGTTGAACTCGTCGTCATGCGGTTCGCAGGCGTTCAGCAGCTCCTCGGTCAGCTCGTCGTCCAACACGATCGACGCGCCCGATTGGCGCAGGATCGAGTCCACCCGCTCGGGGGGCATTGCAGGTTCCATCGGCACGCACATGCCGCCGGCCTTGAGCACGGCGAGTATCGCGATGATGTAGTGCGGGCCGCGGGAAAGGCTGAGTCCCACCGGAGTTTCGGGCTTGACCCCCTTGTGGGCGAGTCGCGCCGCCAGCCGGGTGGCATGAAGATCCAGCTCGCGGTAGCTCAGCGCGCCGCCCGCCCAGCTGACCGCCGCGTTGTCCGGTGTCCGGGCGACGACGCCGGCGAACCGGGCATGAATGCTCAACGGCGACAAAGGCGTTAGCGCGCCGGCGGCCCGCAGCGGGTCGGCCTCGTCGCCGAGCAGAACGCTGACGTCGCGCAGCGGACGCTCCCAGCCCTGCAGCAGCCTCTCAGCGGCGGTAAGCACCCGCTGCCCGAAGGTGGCGGCGGGAATGGCGCCCAGCGCTCCGTCGATCGCTTCGATCAGCACCACCAGCTCGCCGCCTTCCATGTGGGCGGCGATCGCGACCGGGAAATGCGACAGGGTTTGCAGGGCGGACGGCCGGAAAGTCGCACCACCGGCGGTCAATTCGCCACCGGCGGTCAGCCCGTCCATCGGGAAGTTCTCGTAGACCAGCAGGGTGTCGAACATCTCCCCGACCCCGCCGAGGGCGCGCAGTTGGGCATGGCCGAGGTGGCTGTGCTCGCGCAGCAGCGCCGCGTCGCGCTGCACGGCGCGGCACTGCTCGCCGGCCGTCGCGGCCGGGTCGAGCCGCACCCGCAGCGGCACGGTGTTGATGAACAAGCCGACCATGGTCTCGACGCCGGTCAGTTCGGGTGGCCGACCGGAGACCGTGACCCCGAAAACCACATCGCGGGTGTCGGTTAGCCGCGACAACACCAGCGCCCACGCCATTTGCATCAGGGTGTTGACGGTGATGCCGCGCGCTCGGGTGTCCTCGACCAACCGCGCGGTGGTGTCTGCCGGCAGGCGCAGCCGGGTGGTGCGGGGCAGCGCCGACTGCTGCCCCTCGGTCGTCTCGATGGACCCCAGCGAGGCGGCGAGCAGGGTGGGGCCCGGCAGTCCGGCCAGGTGCTCGCGCCAAACCCGTTGGCTGGTTTCCGGGTCGCGGCTCGCCAGCCAGCCAATGTAGTCGCGGTAGGGCCGCGGCGCCACGGGCAGCGCCGACGGGTCGCCGCCGGCCTGATACAGGATCGTCATCTCGTTGACGAACACCGGCAACGACCATCCGTCGATCACAATGTGATGCGCGGTGAGCACCAAACGCCATTGCGCGCCGGGCAATTCGATCAACAGGAAGCGAATGGCCGGCCCACGTTCCAGATTGAACGGCCGTTGGCGTTCGCCGGTTTCCAGCGCGGGCACGTCCCCGGGTGTGGCGGTGACCAGTCGCCAGGGCAACTCGACGCGGGACGGCACGATCTGAACCGGTCGCGGGATCCCCCGGCTGAAGAAGCTGGCCCGCAGATTCGGGTGTCGCACCAACATCCGCTCCGCGCATTCGCGTAGCAGCGCGACATCGAGTTCGCCGGAGATGTCCGCCGCGATCCCGATGACGTACGGGTCGTCCGCCGCTTCCCCGTCGGCGAACTCGGCGAGCGTGGTCAGCGAATACAAGCCCTCCTGCAGCGGGCTCAGCGCCATCACGTCCTCGATGTCGGGCGCGACATCGGTTTGGGCAGCTGTCATGTCGTGCCTTCGCGCGACGACGAGAAGAGTTGCGTCACGGCGGCCAGATCCGAGGGCGACAGTCCCGAAGTACTCATCGGCTCGAAACGGGTGTCGGCCGGCAACTCGTCCTGTTCGACGACGGCCCCTTCGTCGCCCAGGGCATCCAGCGCGGCGGCCAGCTGCTGCACCGTCGGGTTCTCGAAGATCATCCGCGGGCTCACGGCCAGGCCGGCCGCCCGGGCCCGCGAGGCGAGCTGCACGGACAGGATGCTGTCGCCGCCGAGGGCGAAGAAGTCGTCGAAGCGCCCGACATCCGGGGTGGACAGCAGTTCCGCGAACACCTTGGCCAGCGCCCGTTCGGTGTCGGTGCGGGCCGGTTCGGTCTGCCCGCCGGTGCTGACCGCCGGCCGCGGCAGCCCGGGCCGGTTCAGCTTGCCCGATTCGGTTTTCGGCAGGACGTCGAGCACGGTCAGCGACGACGGCAGCATGTAGCCCGGCAGGGTCGTGGCGATCGCGGCGCGCACCTCGCTCGCGAATGTCGCCTTCGCGGCGTCATCGGTGATCGGGTGTTGCGGCACAACATATCCGGCCAGGGAGGTGCCGCCGTGCACCTCCCAGGTGCGGGCCGCCGCGGCCGCGACGCCATCGGCGCCCGCCAGGGCCGCCTCGACCTCGGCCAACTCGACGCGGAAACCGCGGACTTGCACCTGATGGTCGGAACGTCCGGCGAATTCCAGTTGACCATCCTCGGTCCACCGGGCCAGGTCGCCGCTGCGGTACAGCCGCGAACCCGGCTCGGCACCATAGGGATTGGCGATGAACCGCGTCGCGGTCAGGCCCGGACGTTTCCAATAGCCTCGAGCGAGCTGGTCACCGGCGTAGTACAACTCGCCCACGACGCCGACCGGCACGGGACGCAGCCCGTCGTCGAGCAGATAGGCCTGCGCCCCCGGGACCGGCTTTCCGACAAGCGGATTCGGCAGGCCCAGCCGCCCGCGGGACACCGCGCCGGAGGTCTCGGTGGAACCGATGTTGTTCAGCAGCTCGGTGCGGACGCCGTCCTGGTCGGCGCACACCGATACCAGCCGCTGCAGCAGCGCCGTGCTCACCGGTTCCCCACCGCACACCAGCCGCGACAGCGCGCACACCGCGTCGGGCCGGCTGTCCACCAGCGCCGACACCAGGCTGGGCACCGCTGTCACCTGGGCGACGGAATACCGGTTCATCAGGTCCCCGAGGGCCTCCGGGTCGCGGTGCTCGGCGTCGTCGGCCAGGATCATGGTCGCGCCGGCCGCCAGGCCGGCCAGCATCTCCATGCCGCCTTCGAGGAAGGTGATCGAGGCCTGCGCCAGTCGAACGTCGTCGGTTCGCGGCGGGTAGTGCCGCAGCTGCCAGTCGAGCCGCGCTGTCATCGAGCGGTGCGTCCCCACCGCGCCTTTTGGCTTGCCGGTGGACCCGGAGGTGAACACCAGGTACATCGGGTCATCGGGGTGCGGCAGTCGCGCCTCCCTCGACAGGGGATCCACGTCGTCGCTGTCGACCAGGGCGCGTACCTGCGGATCGTCCAGCGAGATCAGCTCGACCCCGGGCACCTGCGGCATGGTGTCCACGGCTTCGACCGTCGCGACCACGACCGGCGGTTGCACGTCGTCGAGCATGAATTGCTTTCGGGCCAACGGATATCCGGGATCGATGGGGAAGTAACCGGCGCCGGCTTTCATGATGGCCACCAGCGCCACCACCAGCTCGATGCTCCGTCGGGTCGACAGCCCGACCAGCGACCCGGGCCCCACCCCGTTCTTGACGAGCAGCGCGGCCAGATTGTCCGAACGACGGTGCAGCGCAGGGTAACCGATGCTCTGCTCGCCGCAGCGCACCGCGACGCGGTCGGCGCCCCACGTCCGGCTGGGTTCCAGCAGTTCCGGAATGGTGCGTGGCCGGTCGTGCGGCGGCTGCTCGCCGCGGCTCCAGTCCTGCAGAATGCGGTGCTGTTCCGCGGCATCGATCAGCCGGACGTCGCGCAGAGTCTGATCGATGTCACCGGCGAACTCGGCGAGTGCTCGGCCCAGCCATTCGGCCATCCGCTCGATGGTGGTCCTGGCGTAAAGCTCGGTGCGGTAGATGACATTGCAGTTGTAGCCGATGTCGCCGGAGCCGTCGGTACCGAAGAAATTCACGCTCAGGTCGGCGTGCGCCATGTCGAAGACGGGGTCCAGCGAGGTGCACACGGTGTCCTGCTCACCGCTGCCCGGGGCCGCGGCCTCGATGACCCGGGTGGCGGACAGGTGATCCCGGACGTGCACGACGACCTGGAACAGCGGGTTGCGTGACAGCGAGCGCACCGGGCTGACGCTGTCGACCACCCGGTCGAACGGCAGGTCCTGGTGGGCGTAGGCCGCCAGCGCGGTCTCCCGGGCCCGCTTGAGCAGTTCGCGCAACGTCGGGTTGCCGTCCATGTCGTTGCGCAGCACCAGGATGTTGACGAAGAATCCGATCAGCTGGTCCAACTCGGCTTCGGTGCGGCCGGCGACCGGGGTACCCAGCGGAATGTCGGTTCCCCCACCGGCTTTGTGCAAGACCACGGCGACAGCCGTTTGCAGCAGCATGAATTCGGTGATGCCGAGCTCGCGGCACAGCTCGCCCAGCTTGGCGCGGGTGGCCGAGTCGATCTGGAAGTCGACCGACTCCCCCTCGCCACTGGGCACCGGCTGGCGCGGGAAGTCCGGGCGCAGCCCGGTGTCCTCCGGCATCCCGGCCAGCTGCCGGGTCCAGTACTCGCGCTGGCCGCCGGCGATGGCGGACTCCTGGCTCGCGTCACCCAGGAACTTGTGCTGCCAGGCCGCGTAGTCGGCGTACTGCACACGCAGCGGGGCCCAGGACGGCGCCTCCCCGCCGCGCCGGGCCCGGTAGGCCGTCATCACGTCGGAGAACAGCACGCCCGCCGACCAATGGTCGGAGGCGATGTGGTGCACGACCAGCGACAGCACATGCTCCGCGGTGTTCTGGGTGCGCAGCACCGCGACCCGGATCGGCAATTCAGCGTCCAGTTCGAAGCAGTGGCATCGCTCGACGTCGAGCTGCTGTTGCAGCCAGGCCTCGTCGGGCCCCTCCTCGCGGCGCACCGGAACCTCGACGCCGGCCGGTTCAACGACCTGATAGGGCACGCCGTCCAGCTCGACGTAGCCGGTGCGCAAGATTTCGTGCCGGGCAACGACATCGCCGACGGCGGCGATCAACGCATCGATGTCCCACGGCCCGGTCAGCTTCGCCGCAAAGGGAATGTTGTTGACCCGGCTGGGCCCGTCCACGCGGTAGGCGAACCAGCTGCGCAGCTGCGACGCCGACAGCGGCATCGGTTCGTCATGCGCGGTGGTGATCAGCCGGGGCCGCGACTGCGTCCTTACGCCCAAACCCAGTTGGTCGATCCGCTCGGCCAACGCCCCGACCGTCGCGAGTTCGAACACGTCGCGGATGCCGATTTCCACGCCGCACTCCGCGCGGATCGCGGTGACCAGTTTGGTGGCGACCAGCGAGTGGCCGCCCAGATCGAAGAACGAGTCGTCGACGCCCACGCGTTCGTGGCCGAGCAACCCGGAAAACAATTGCGCGATGCGCTCTTCGGTGGGGGTGCTGGGGTCGCGGTATTCGGTCGCGGCCGCGATCTGCGGTTCCGGCAGCGCGGCGCGGTCGATCTTCTGGTGCGCGGTGATCGGGATCTCGTCGAGCACCACGTAAGCGGCCGGGGTCATGTAGTCCGGCAGCGCGGCGGCCACCCGGGCCCGGATGCGCTCGACGTCAACGGTTTCCGTGCCGGCGCCCTGGGCCGGCGTCACGTATCCGACCAGGCTCTTGCCCACCTGGGGCAGGTCCATGGCCAGCACGACCGCTTGCCCGACGCTGGGGTCGACCGAGATGGCGGCCGCGATTTCGCCCAGCTCGATGCGGAAACCGCGGATCTTCACCTGCTCGTCGGCGCGGCCGACGAACTCGATGTCGCCGTCGGCGTTGCGGCGGGCCAGGTCACCGGAACGGTACATCCGGCCACCGGGCGTGAACGGGTCGGCGACGAAGCGCTCGGCGGTCAGCTGCGGTCTGCGGTGATATCCATGCGCGACATGCGTTCCGGCGATGTAGATTTCACCGATCACGCCGACCGGGACCGGCTGCAGCGCGTTGTCGAGCAGATACACCTGCGTGTTGATCTTGGGCCGGCCGATGGGCACCACCCGGGTGCCCTGGGCGCCCTCGACCGGGTAGCTGGTGCAGTTCACCACCGTCTCGGTCGGTCCGTAGAAGTTGTGCAGCGACGCGTCGAAGGTGGCGTGGAACTTGTCGGCGATCTCGCCCGGCAGGGCCTCCCCGCCGATGGGCACGCGCCGCAGGGTCCGCCACTGGCCGACGCCGGGTAACGACAGGAAGAGCCCCAGCAGCGACGGGACGAAGTGCATCGACGTGATGCCCTCACGGGCCAGCAGCTCGGTGAGGTAACCGATGTCGCGCAGCCCGTCGGGCCGCGGAATCACCAAGCGGGCACCCATGATCAGCGTGCCGAAGATCTCGCCCATCGACACGTCGAAGCTGGGCGAGGCGACCTGCAGCAGCCGATCGGTGTCGTCGATCCGGTATTCGTCGCCGAACCAGACGAAGTACTCGGCGATGGGGGCGTGCGGCACCGGAACGCCCTTGGGCAGCCCGGTGGAGCCCGAGGTGTAGATCAGGTAGGCGGTGTTCTGCGGGCTCAGCGGTCGGATCAGCTCGGCGGGTGCGCTGGCCGGATAGCGCGCGGCGTCGCTAATCGGTTCGCGCAGAACCAGTTTCGTGTCCGCGTCCTCGAGGATGAAGCTCAGCCGGTCCTCCGGATAGGTGGGATCCACCGGCAGATAGACCCCGCCCGCTTTGAGCACCCCGAGCGCGGTGATGACCAATTCGGGGGACTTGTCCAGCAGCACCGCGACGCGATCCTCGGTGCCGATCCCCTGCTCGATGAGCCAGTGCGCCAACCGGTTCGACTCTTCGTCGATTTCCCGGTAGGAGTAGGCGCGCCCCTCGTAGACCACGGCGACGGCATCGGGGGTGAGCCCGGCCCTCCGGCTGACCAGCTCGGGCAACGTGCTGGCCGGGGTGACGAATTCCTCGCCGGTCGATACCGCGCGCAGCCACTCGGCGTCCTCGTCGCTCATCAACGCGCACGCCGACAGCGTCACGTCGGGGTCGGACAGCACGCCATCCAGCAAGGCGGCGTAGTGGCGCAGCAATTGCTCGACCAATTGCTGATCCATCACCTCGACCAGGTACTCGGCCTCGACCACGCCGCCGCCTGAGCCGTCCGGTGCCCGGTCCAGCTCGACCATCAGGCTCAAGGGCAATTGGTTGAAATGGCCGCGCAATTCGCCGCGCTCGCAGCGCACGCCGGGCGGACAGAAGCCGGCGCCGTCGGGCTCCCGTTGCCCGAAGCTCACCCGAGTCATCCGATCCGCGCCATGCCGGCGATCGGGATTCGACTCGCGCACCAGCCAGTCCAGGTCGGCGCGCGAATGAGCGAAGGCGCCCACCGCCTCCTCACGGGTTTGGGCCAGCAGCTCGCGGAACGTCTGGTGCGACCGCGGCCGCAGCCGGATCACCACGGTGTTGCCGTAATAACCGATGACATCCTCGGTGCCCACCCCGCGGTTGAGCACCGGGGCCGCAACCAAGAAGTCCGTCGACTGCGTGTACCGGTGCACGAGCGCGGCGAACGCGGCCATCAACACCATGTACGGGGTGGCGCCCGTCTCGCGGGCCAGCACGGCCGCCCGCTCGACGGTGTCCGCCGACAACTGCGCGAACGCGCGCTGTGCGCGCCAGGTGCTGGGCACCACCGAACCGTTGACCCCGGGCAGTTCAAGGGGTTCCGGAAGGTCGGCCATCCGCGGCCGCCAGTAGTCCAGGTCCGCCTGGCGAATGGCGGTCGCATCCGCGGCGAGGTCCCTGAGCGCCCGACCATCGGCGAACGCAGCCGGGTCGGTGTATGCGCGGGTCAGATCGGCGAAGAAGGGCGCCCACGAGCCGTCGTCCCAGGCGATGTGGTGCGCGGTGATCAGCAGCATCAGTTCGTCATCAGCCACGCGCGCCACCGTGACCCGCAGCGGCGAATCCTTGCTCAGGTCGAATGGCCGGCGAAAGTCACGCTGCGCCAGCACATCCAGACGTAGCCCGCGCGCCTGATCGGTCATCCCGGTCAGGTCGTGTTCGGCCCATTCGGGCCGCAGGTCCTCGCGGATCACCGGATGCGGGTAGCCCTCGCCGTCGGTGGCGTACGTCGTATGCAGCACCGGGTGTCGCGCGGCGACTGCGTCGACCGCACGATGCAACTGCGCGGTGTCGACGGTGCCGGATAGGCGGTACGAGACGCAGATGTTGAGCAACGCGCCGTCGGGATCCACGGACTGCACGAACCACATCCGGTGCTGGCCGACCGACATGCGTGGTTCGCCGTCGGTCGCGAGCGGCGCCGCGGCCGTCGTCTTGGCCAGGCCGCGTTCAGCGAGCTTGCGGCGCAGTAATTCCAGCCGCTCATCGTCGAGACGAGTGCCGACGCCGGTGGTGTCTGTCACGCTAGGAGTCCAACCTTTCTAGCATCGCGAGCGTTGAGCGGTGCGCACCGTTGGCGGCTCCGGTGCGTCCGAATGACGGCGCCGCCGCGGGCCCGCCGGTCGAGTCGGCACGCAGCGCGTCGATCAGCTCGGTCACCGTGATGCCGCCGAGCATGCGGGACACCGGAACCGAGCTACCTACCGTGCGGCGCAGCCGCTTACGTAAATCGAGTGCGAGCAGCGAGTCCACACCCAGGTCGATCAGCGGCGTGCCCGGGTCGATCGACAACGAATCACCCAGGTGCAATGTCGCGGCCAATTCGGCCCGCACGATGTCGGCGAGGGGCTTCTCCGCCGCGGCCTCGCGGTCGTCGTCCTCGCCGGCGGGCGAGACGGTGAACGGCATTGGCATTCCCTGGCTTTCGAAGAACACCTGCAGCCGCTCGAAGTCCGCGTCGAAGATCAGTGGATCGCCCTGGTAGCGATACAGGCTGGCTTCGATGGCCCGTTCCGGCTCCATCGCCACCAGACCGGAGCGCTCGGTGCGGGTGATCTCGTTGCCGACCACAACCCCGGCGCCCTGCCACAGACCCCACCGGATCGCCGTGCAGTCGCGGCCGGTGGCGCGCAACTGGGCGGCCAACACGTCGAGCATCCGGTTGGACGCCGCGTACGCCGCGTGGGTGTAGCCGCCCCAGACGCCGAATACCGAGGAGCAGGCCAGGATCCGGCAGTCCGGCCGCAACGGCCACACGTCGGTCAGCATCGCCAGTCCGCGGACCTTGGCCGCGCACACCGCCGCCACATCGGAGCCGGTGAGCTCGGCACGCGAACGCGCCCGCGCGATGCCCGCGGTGTGGATCAGCAACGACGCGCCCGATCCATAATCGGCGGCCACCGCGGCCAGTGCGGCGCGATCGGTGATATCGCATTGCGGCGCGTGCACTTCGGCGTCGAACCGGTCGGCGAGCTCACGCAGTGCGGTCGGGTCAACGCCGTTGCGGCTCAACAGGGTGACGGTCCGGGCGCCGCGTTCCAGGCAATACCGGGCGTACTGCTGTCCGATGGCTCCGCTGCCACCGGTGATCACCACGTCGTCCAGGGTGGCGGCATCGAGGGGCCGCGGGGTCGCCGGTTCGCGACACGCGCGGAACGTCCGGACGTGGCGTCGCGGCGATCCGGTGCCCCGCAACGCGACCTCGGCCGGCTCGCCGAGCAGCACCTCGACGACGGCTGGTGCCGTGGCGGCATCGACGTCGCGGTGCGCGAGGTCGAGATGCCCGAATGCCTGATCCGGGAATTCGAAACCAACGCTGCGATGCATGCCGGCCAGCGCCGCCTGTGCCGGAGAGACGCTGGTGTCATCGCGGTCGACCTGTTCGGCTCCGGCGGTGAGCAACCATACGGCGCGGCATCGCGGACCGATGAGCGCGGGGTAATCGGGCAGGCCCGCATCGGGCCTGCCGGCGATCTGCTCGATCGCGGCGCTGACGTCGAGCCGATCGAGTTCCGGCGCGACCACCACCAGGATTTCCGCCTCGTTCGGCGACACAGCCCGGCAGCCGCCGTGTGCCGCAACGACATCGGCCAGCCGCTGCGTCAGCGCGCCCGCACCGAAGACGCCGATGTCAACAGGGCTCGCGCTCGGTGTGATCGGCGCCGTCGCGGGCTGCCAGTCCTCGACGGCCACGGTGAGCGCAGGAGTCGGCGCCGCTTCGGTCGATCGTTCGGGCGCCGCCCACAGGTGCACCGCCCGCATCGGCGCGTTCGGGAATCCCCGCAGCGCAGGCCGGTCGGCCATCGGGACCGCGTCGACCCACCTGCAGCCGGGGTCGGCGGTCGCGACGGCGGCGATGCTCGCGGACAGCGAATCGGTGATGGATCGGTCGCGATGCCCCGAGCCGACGATGACGGTCGACTCGTCATCGACGATGTCGCCCAGCGGGTAGAGCAATGACGGGTGTGCGGACAGCTCCACGAATGCGTCCGCCCCGCAGGCCCGGGCGTGCTGCACGGCTAGATCGAATCGCACCGTGCCGCAGAGGTTTCTATACCAATAGTCGGAGAAGTCGGTGGTGTCACCCAATTCGGTGCCCAGCGTGGAGCCGATGAACCTCACCGGGCCGTCCCGGAACGCCGACTTCGGTGTCAGCTCGGCCAGGCTCGCACGCAACGGTCGGAGCGCACTGGTGTGGCCGGGATAGTCGACGGACAGTTGCTGGTTGAAGATCCCCCGCTGTTGGGCCAGCCCCGCCGCGGCGGCCACCGCCTCGCGATCGCCGGCGACCACGGTCGACGATGGCCCGTTGACCGCCGAAACTTCCAACCAGCCCGGCGTCTCGGCCAGCAGCGCCTCCGCGATGTCGAGGCCGGCGCCGAGCACCGCCATCGCGTAGCGGCCGGTCAATCGGTCGACGACGCTGGCGCGGGCCACCACCAGAGCGACCGCGTCCGGCAGCGAGATCGCTTCCGCCACAAAGGCCGCCGCCACCTCGCCGAGGCTGTGCCCGATGGTGATGTCGGGCAGCACCCCACAGAATCGCCACGCTTCGGCCAGGCTGACCGCGTGGGTGAACTGCGCGCCCTGGATCTCGGGACGCGACCAGTCACGCTCCTCGTCGCCCACCAGATAGGGCAGCGGAGAAGGAAATCCACCGGATGCGAACGCTTGCGCGCACCGGTCGGCCGCCTCGCGGTAGGCCGGCAGCCGCCGGTAGGCCTCGGCTCCCATCGCCTGCCACTGATTGCCCTGGCCCGGGAACACGAACGCGATGCGCGGCGGCGCCGCCGTGGCGGAGCGCGAGACCAACTCGTGGTCGTCGCCGCGAGCGATCGCGGACAGCCCCGCGAGCAGTTCGGCGCGATCGGCGGCTCGCAGCACTGCACGGTGACGTCGCACCCGGCGCAACCGCAGCAGGGTGGAGGCGACCGCAGCGGTCGGGTCCGTCGCGGTATCGATGCGGCCCAGGTAGGCGGCAATCGCCGCGGCGTCTTGGCGGATCAGCTCGGGGTCGTGGGCGCTGAGCAGCACCGGGACGCGCCCGTCCGGCAACCCATGATTGAGCATCATGCGACCTCGGGGACGGAGACGATCAGATGGGCGTTGGTGCCGGCGATCCCGAACGCGGACGCCGCGGCGGTGCGCTGCCCGTCAATGGCCGGCCACGGTGTCAACGTCTGCGCCAGCCGCAGACCCTGTTTGTCCCATTCGATTTCGGGGCTGGCATCGCCGGCGTGCAGGGTGGCCGGCACGGCGCCGTGTTCGGCGGAGACCAGCACCTTGGCCAACCCCAGGGCGCCGGCGGCGGCCAGCGAGTGGCCCACGTTGGATTTCACCGAGCCCAGCAGTGCTCCGGCGCCGGGTTCAATATCGCCGTAGGTCTGGGCCAGCGAACGCAATTCGGTCCGGTCGCCGAGCCTGGTGCCCGTGCCGTGTCCCTCGATCATCCCCACCTCGTCGGGCTTGATCCCGGCCTGGCTGATGGCCCGCTGGAACAGCCGCACCTGTGCGTCGCCGCTGGGCGCGCTCAGACCGGCGCTGCGCCCGTCCTGATTCATGGCGGTGGCCCGCACCTCGGCCACGATCTGCCGACCGGCACGCAGCGCCGCCGACTTCCGTTGCAGCACAAACATCGCCGCTCCCTCGGCCCACACGGTTCCGCTGGCCTGCGCGCTGTAGGGACGGCAGTATCCGTCGTCGGAGAGCGCGTGTTGTTTGGAGAACTCGACGAAGAAGCCTGGGGACCCCAGCACGTTGACGCCACCGGCGATGGCCAGGTCGCAGTCGTCGTTCTGCAGGGAGCGCACCGCGACATGGAAGGCCACCAGAGCCGACGCGCACGACGAGTCCAGGGTCAGCGCCGGCCCGGTCAATCCCAGGGTGTAGGCGATGCGGCCCGAGATCACACTAAGCGCGGTGCCGGCCAGCAGATGACCGCTGTGTTCGGAGAACTTGGCCATCTGGGGCCCGTATCCCGTGGCCGAGGCGCCGACGAAACAGCCCACGTCGTGCCCGGCCAGGTCGTCGGGATTGATGCCGCTGTTTTCGCACGCACGCCAGGCCACCCGAAGCGCGACCCGCTGCTGCGGGTCCATCACGACGGCCTCGCGTGGTGAGATGCCGAAGAACTCCGGATCGAATGTGGTTGCCCCGGTGAGGAAACCGCCGCGGTCGTGAATCTCCTTGAAACCGCTGCGGCGCGAGCCGGTGAGCAGTTCGCGCACCGCCCAACCGCGGTCGGTGGGAAACGGGCCCAGCGCCTCACGGCCGTGTGCCAGCAGATCCCAGTAATCGTCGGCGGTTTCGATGCCGCCGGGCGCCTCCACGCCCATGCCCACGATCACGACCGGGTCGGCGCGCTCGGCGTCGAACCCGTCGTCAGACATTGGTATCACCCGGCATTCACCTGCGCCGCGATCGCATCGACATGGTCATAGACGTAGAAGTGGCCGCCGTCATACAGCGACACGGCGAAGGATCCGGCGGTGTGCCTTTCCCACTGCCGCAGCACGCCGGTGGCGATGCGGTGGTCGTCATGGCCGCCCAGCACGTGAATGTCGGCGCCGATGCGGACATCGGGGCTGGGGCTGTATCCGTTGAAGGCCTGGTAGTCGGCGCGCACCGCGGTGGTCAGTAGTTCGGAAAACTCCTCGTCGGCAAGCAGTTCGGGGTCGGTACCACCCAAATCGGCGATATCGGCCAGCAACCCGTCGTCACTGGTCGGCAGTTCGGGCATGTCGGCGACGACGCAGGGCGGCGGACCGGCCGACACCCACAGTTTCTGCACGGCCGCGCCGTGCGTTTCGGCGACGCGGGCGAACTCGAAGGCGACGACGGCGCCCATGCTGTGCCCGAACAGCTTCAGCGGCGCGACGCTGGGCCATGGCGCGGCCTGGAAGAGGCTGGCGGCCAGGTCGTGCACGCTGTCGTGAGCGGGTTCGCTGAGGCGGTCCGCCCGCTGCGGGTACTGCACGATGTACGTGTCGCCGCCGGCGGCCAGCGCCGCTGCCAGCACCCGATAGCTCGCGGCGGCGGCGCCGGCGTGCGGAAAGACCACGGTGGCACCGGAGGACGACCCGTTGTTGCCGCCCGGGGTCAGTTTGATCCAGGACGGGAACGTGGTGGTGATCAGGTTATTCAATGTCATTGCGCTATCTGCGATTTCGCGGTTCGCTGGGAGTCGGCCAGAACCGATTCGGCGTCCATGCCGATCACTTCCAGGTACAGCTCGGCGACCTGGTCGAGCCGGTCGGGGTCGTCCTCGGCGGCGCTGAGCACCGCGGCCAGCGCCGCCACGGTTCGGTTGGCGAAGATGTCTGCGACCATGATGTCCGGCGCGTCCAGCCAGGCCCGGATCCTCGCCACCGCCTGGGTGGCGAGCACCGAATCGCCGCCGAGGGCGAAGAAGTCGTCGTCGACTCCGACGTTGTCCCGGCCGAGCAGGTCGCCGACGATCATTGCCAGCGCGGATTCCAACCGCGTCGACGGTGAGCGGTGACCGGGCCGCTGTGCTTGCGAGACGGCGGCTTCCAATTCGCGTGCGACGGCCCGGCGGTCGAGCTTTCCGGCATCGGTGAAACCGATCCGCTCCACCACCGTGATGTGGCGCGGGACCATGTGCGCGGGGACCAGGTCACCGAGACGCTGCCGAATCCGCTCGGCGGTCAAAGTCGTGTCATCGCTACCCACCTGCGCGGCCAGCACGTCGGATTCCCCGGACACGGCGATCAAGGCGGCCACCGCCGTCCGCACCCCGGGCACGCGCCGCAACGCGGTCTCGATCTCGCCCAGCTCGACGCGGTACCCGCTGATCTTGACGCGGTGGTCGGCACGGCCGACAAATTCGAGGGTGCCGTCCGGCCAGTAGCGAACCAAATCGCCAGTGCGGTACCAGGTTCGGCCGTCATGCTCAACGAAGCGTTCCGCGGTGAGATCGGGACGTCCACGGTAGCCGCGCGCGATGCCGCGTCCGGACACCCAATATTCCCCGGCGACCCAGTCGGGGCAGTCGGCGCCGGTGTCGTCGACGACGCGGCAGGCGTTGTTGGGCAGCGGGACGCCGAAGGGCAGGGCGGTCCAGCCCTCCGGTATCGCCTCGGTGACCTCGAAAATGGTGTTGTGCACCGGGGTTTCAGTCGCACCGCCCAGGCCGGCGAAGCGCAGGTTGGGCGCCTCGGATTGGAGGCGGCGCACCACCTCGGGTCGCACCCAGTCGCCTCCGGTGGGGATCACCCGCACCGAAGACAGCCGACCGCGGCCGACTTCGATCAACATCTCCAGCCAGCCGGGCATGAAGTGGAGCACTGTGACTTTGTGAGCGTCGATGAGCCGGGCCCAGGCGTCGGGATCACGCCGCTGCGCCTCGTCGACCACCACGATGGCCCCGCCGGTGCGCAAGGTGACGAACACGTCCATCACCGAGATGTCGCCTTCCAAAGTGGACAGGGCCAGGCATCGGTCCGCGGGGCCGATCTCGAAGTGTCGGCCGATGAATTCCACCGTGTTCATGGCGGCGTCGTGGGTGACCTCGACGCCTTTGGGTTCGCCGGTGGACCCCGAGGTGAACAACACGTAGGCCAGTTCGCCGGGATCGACGCTCGTTGAGGCGATCTCGGCGCCGGCTCGAATCTCGCAAAGCACCTCGGCGATAACCAGTTCGGGCACCGGCAACGACAGCCGTTGTCCGCCGCACACCAGGGCCAGGCTCACCGCACCGGTGTCGAGGATGCGCTCGGCGCGATCGCGCGGCTGGTCGACGCCGATCGGCAGATACACGGCGCCGACGGAGAGGATGCCCAGCAACGCTGGAATCTGCTCGGCGGTCTTCGGGCCCATCACCGCGACGGTGTCGCCGGCCGTGATGCCGGCGGTGCGCAACGCGGCGGCCACGGCCAGCGCCTGGTCGCGCAGCTGCGCGTAGCTGAGGTCGCCCGAACTCGCGAGCACTGCGGGGGCATCGGGCCGCTGCTCGGCTTGCCGAAAGAACCCGTCGTGCAAGGCTTCTCCGCTGGGGTCGGCGGTGCGCGCGTTGGCGGCATCGCGCACCGCTCGCTGCGCTTGCGGCAGCGCCGCGGGGCCCGGCGCGTCCCAGGAGTCGTCGCCGTGGGCCAATTGGAGCAGCTCGTCGATGTGGTAGCCGAACATGGCGTCGATGACCCCGGGCGGGAACATGCCTTCGCGCACATCCCAATTCACCAGGACACCGCCGTTGAACTCGGTGACCTGCGCGTCGAGCAGCACCTGCGGCCCCTGGGAAATGATCCACCCCGGTGCGCCGAATTGGTCGGTCACGTCGCGGCTGAACAGGTCGCCGAGGCCCAGCGCGCTGGTGAAGACCACGGGCGCGAGCACCTGGGTACCGCGATGACGGCTGAGGTCGCGCAGTACCGACAGCCCCGGATAGGCGGAGTGGGCGGCGGCCGTGCGCATCGCGTCCTGCACCACCTGCGCCCGCGCGGTGGCGGTGTCCGCGCCGACGAGATCGATGTCGAGCAGCAGCGATGAGGTGAAGTCGCCGACCAACGAGTCGACGTCGGGGTGCAGGGCCTGGCGCCCGAACAGCGGGACGTTCAGCAGGAAGCGCGAGGTGGTCGACCAGCGCGCCAGGGTGTTGGCGAAACCCGCGGCCAGGGCCATGGCCGGGGTGATGCCGCGCGCCTGGGCGCGGGCAAACAGCGCATCGCGGGTTTGCGGGTCCAGCCAGTGCCAGCGCCGGGTGCTGTGGTTCGAGGCGCCGCCACCGGTCGACGGCAGCGCGGGCGGGTCCGGCAGCTCCGGGAGGCGCTGCGCCCACCACGCCCGGTCCGCCTCGCGCGCGGGTTGCGGCTGCGCGTCTTCGGCCTCTATGGCTTGGCGGTACTGCCGGTAGGTGTAGGTCAGCTCCGGGAGGTCGCGGCCGCCGTAGAAGGCCGCGAGATCGGCCATCAGGGTGCGATAGCTCATCGCGTCGGCGGCCTGCATGTCCAGATCGACGTGTAGCCGCGACCGCTCGGCCGGTAGCAGCGTCATGGCCAGTTCAAACACCGCACCGTCCAGCTGCTGATGCGATTTGGCAACCCGGATCGCGTCGAGCCGCTGCTCGACCTCGTCGGCGCTCAGCGCGCGGAGGTCCTCGACGCCGACCGGGAAGTCGCCGCTCTCGTCGGCCGGGGTGATGCGCTGCGTGCCGTCGGGGAGGAACCGCACCCGCAGCATCGGGTGGCGACGCGCCAGCGCGGTGGCCGCCACGCGCAGCCGTTTGGCATCGATCGGACCACCGTCGAACTCCACGTAAAGGTGCCCGGCAACACCGCCCAGCTGCTGGTTGCCTTGGCGACCGACCCACATCGCATGCTGCATCGGGGCCAGGGAAAACGGCTCGTCCTCGCCGGACAGCTCGGCGTCGCCGGGCTCTTCGGCGGGAACGGTGTGCCGGTCGGCGTCCTGCCCGCCGGCGCAGACCAACCCGGCCCAGGCCTCGACCGTCGGGGTCTCGGCGAGCGTCGCGAAGTCGATGTCGATGCCCTGGCGGCGCCAGCGACCGGCCAACGTCATGATCCGGATGGAGTCCAGGCCCTGGCCGATGAGGTTGCTACCTGGCTGAACCGCATCGACGTCGACGCCGAGCAATTCGGCCACCTCCGCCCGGATGTTCTCCGAGCGTGCCGAGGCGTGCACCACAGACCCTCCCTGAATTAGCACAGGCTGCCCTAATTTTTTGGTTACCCTATCCTTACCCCCTGCGTCCCCGCTACTACGCCCCCGTCTAAGGAGCCATGAGCCCGAACACACCGCAGCCGCCGGCCGAAGTCCTCGACGGGTTCGTGCCGTTCCCCGCTGATCGGGCCGCCGCCTACCGGGCGGCTGGTTACTGGACGGGACGGCCCCTGGACGCGATCCTGACCGACGCGGCCCTGCGATGGCCCGGCCGAACTGCCGTCGTCGACGCCATGGGCGAAACCGGCCTCAGTTATGCGGACCTCGACGACCAGGCTAACCGCGCGGCCAGTGGGCTACGGAGTGCGGGTGTCGCGCCGGGTGACCGGGTGCTGCTGCAGCTGCCGAACGGCTGCCAGTTCGCGGTGGCGCTGTTCGCGCTGTTGCGCGCGGGCGCGATCCCGGTGATGTGCCTGCCCGGCCACCGGGCCGCCGAACTTGGGCATTTCGCCGCGGTGAGCGAGGCCACCGCACTGTTGATCGCCGATACCGCAGCGGGTTTCGACTACCGCACGATGGCGCAGGGGCTCGCCGAGCAACACGCCGCGCTCAAGCACGTCATCGTCGACGGCGACCCGGGACCGTTCACCTCGTGGACACAGCTGCGCGACCAGGCGACCGCCGGCACGCCACCGTCGGCGCCGGACCCGGGATCGCCTGCGCTGCTGCTGGTTTCAGGCGGCACCACGGGCACACCCAAGCTCATCCCCCGCACCCACGACGATTACGTTTTCAACGCGAGGGCCAGCGCCGAACTCTGCGGGCTCACCTCGAACGACGTCTATTTCGCGGTGCTGTCGGCCGGCCACAATTTCCCGCTCGCCTGTCCGGGTCTGCTCGGCGCGATGACCGTCGGTGCCACCACCGTTTTCGGCACCGATCCCAGCCCCGAAGCGGCCTTTGCCGCCATCGCACGCCACGGCGTCACGGTGACCGCCCTGGTTCCGGCGCTGGCCAAGTTGTGGGCGCAAGCCTGCGACTGGGAACCCGTGACACCAAAGACATTGCGCCTCTTGCAGGTTGGTGGCGCCAAGCTGGACCCCGAGGACGCCCGCCTGGTGCGCGGCGCCCTGACCCCGGGGTTGCAACAGGTCTTCGGGATGGCCGAGGGGCTGCTGAACTACACCCGGCTCGACGATCCCCCGGAACTCACCGAACACACGCAGGGGCGACCGATGTCGGCCGCCGACGAATTGCGCGTCGTCGACGCGGCGGGCGAACCGGTGGACCCAGGTGAGGAAGGCGAACTACTGGTCCGCGGGCCGTACACGTTCAACGGCTACTTCCGCGCCGAGCGCGACAACGAACGCAGCTTCGACGCGCAAGGCTTCTTCCGCAGCGGCGACGTAGTGCGGCTGCGCAACGACGGCTATCTGGTGGTGACCGGTCGGGTCAAAGACGTGATTTGCCGTGGCGGGGAAACGATTTCCGCGGCCGATCTCGAGGAGCAGATGCACAGCCACCCGGCGATCTTCTCGGCCGCCGCGGTCGCGCTGCCCGACCCGTACCTGGGCGAGAAAATCTGCGCGGCAGTCGTTTTCGACGGCCCCGAACTGACGCTGGCGGAATTGAACGGCCATCTGGACTCCCGCGGTGTGGCCGCGCACGCCCGCCCCGACGTCCTGGTCGCGATGACCTCACTACCGACCACCCCGATCGGCAAGATCGACAAAAAGGCGATCGCCGGCCGGGTTTCGGCGCAACAAGCAGAACCGCGACGGTAAAGCCGCGCGCTTCTGCCGTCGTCCGCGGTCAGCCCATCGCGGCGTAGAGGTCGGCGAGCAAGCCCGCCGTGGTCCGGAAGTCCATGCACTGATCGGTCACCGATTGCCCATAGGTCAGCTCGCCGCCGAGCGATTGCGCACCGGCCACCAGGAAGCTCTCCAGCATCAGACCGGCGATACCGCGCTCGCCGGCGGCCAGGCGTGCGGCCACCTCGGCCGTGACTTCGGCCTGCCGCACATGGTCTTTGGCGGAGTTGGCGTGCGAGCAGTCGAGCATGACCTGCGCCGAAAGCCCCGCCTTGCTCAGCCGTTCGATGGCGGTGGCCACCGAGGCGGCGTCGTAGTTGGGCCCGGCGGTTCCGCCCCGAAGGATCACGTGGCAGTCGGGGTTGCCCATGGTCTGCACGATGGCCGCGCGACCGACGTTGTCGGTGCCGAAGAAATGGTGCGGTGCCGCAGCGGCTTTGACGCCGTCGATGGCGACCTGGATGCTGCCGTCGGTGCCGTTCTTGAATCCGACCGGCATCGACAGGCCGGACGCCAACTGGCGGTGCACCTGCGACTCGGTGGTCCGGGCGCCGATCGCGCCCCAGGCGACGGCGTCGGCGATGTACTGCGGACTGGTGGGCTCCAGGAATTCACATCCCACCGGCAGACCGACGTCGATGATGTCGAGCAGCAACCCGCGCGCGATGCGGATGCCGCGTTCGACGTCGAAGCTGCCGTCCATGTTGGGATCGTTGATGAGTCCCTTCCAGCCGATGGTGGTGCGCGGCTTCTCGAAGTAGACCCGCATCACGACCTTCAGCCGATCCGCGTACTCGGCGGCGAGCGGCGCGAGCCGGCGCGCGTAATCGAGTGCGGCGACGGGATCGTGCACCGAGCAGGGGCCGACCACCAGTAACAGCCGGTCGTCACCACCGGCCAGGATCGCCGAGATCTCCTCGCGGTCGCGCTGCACGGCCTGGGCGCGCCGCGCCGTCAACGGCAGCTCGGTGCGGATCACGGCGGGAGCCGAGAGTTCCCGGAACGAAACGATCCGATGATCGGACGTGTCGATAGTCGCCGTCTCGCAATTGATGATGGACATGGAGGGTGTGTGCCTTTCTCTGCTGGCTCCCAGGGCACGCCCGCTGGTTCCCGATGCCCTGAAAAACGAAAAGCAGCAACCTTGTGGTCGCTGCCGGGCTCCGGGTATCAGTCGTGCGGTTGCGTCAACCAGACGCTGCATCGCTGGCTCCACCCGGAGCCACGATAAAGCGCCAATACGCGCGCACGCCGATGTTCACGTCGGCGAAGATACCACGCCGGGGCGGCGCCGCTGAAAGCGGCGTCGCGGTTACGCGCGGCGCGGCCCCGGTCCGGGATCGAAAACCGCGGTCGCCGAATCGAATCAGTGCAGACCGAGCGCGGCGATCTGATCGAGGAATGCGCGCGCGGGCGCCGACGCGCTGGCGGAGATGGCGAGGCCGAGGCGCCGCACGGTCTGCGGCAGCAGCGGTCGCACCGCGACACCGTTCAGTTCGGGCAGGCCGGCGCTGGGCAGGATGCTCACCCCGAGCCCGGCGCGCACGATCTCGAGCGTGGCCGCGATCTCGCGCGCTTCGAAGGCCAAGTCGAATTCGATCCCGGCGCGGCGCGCGATCGGCATGAACACCTCCGCGCAGCCGCCGGTGCCGCGGACGAACGGCTCCTTGGCCAGGTCGGCGTAGGTGATGGTGTCCTTGGACGCCAGCCGGCTGTCGGCCGGCACTACGGCAACCATTTGCTGTTCGCCGAGGACCGCCACGTCCAGCCCCTTGACGGGCAGGCTGACTACACCGGCCTCAGCGGCGCCCTGGTCGAGCCAATCCAAGATTTCGTTCTCGCTGCCCTCCAGCAGCCGGATGGTGACGGCGGGATGCCGCTGGGCGAATGCGCGCAGCTGCGGAGCGACGAGCGAGCCGGTGGCAGACGGCACGCTTGCCAGGCTCAGCGTTCCGGTGAGGTCGCCGGCCAACCCGGCGACCTCGGTGCGCATCAATGTCAGCTGGCGCACCGCCTCTCGCGCGTGCGTCAGCGCGATGGAACCCGCTTCGGTGAGGGACAGCCCGTCTCGGCGACGGAGGAACAGCGGCAGCCCCAGCTCTTTTTCCAGGGTGGCAACCGTGCGGCTGACGGCCGGCTGCGATAACCCGAGCCGTCGGCCCGCTGCCGTGAAGCCACCCTGATCGACCACCGCAATGAACGTTTTGAGCTGCGACAACGTCGTCATCGATCCTCCATAAGACCAATGTGATCACCCATATCAACAACATTATGAGCGATTGGCTTTCCAAAACGTTTAAGTAATCATACGAATGCCTTCCAAGGAGGACACCATGACCACACGGCGAGTACTGATCACCGGGGCATCGAAGGGAATTGGGCGCGCGGTCGCGGACCGCATCGCGGCGGCCGGCGACATACCGATCGGGCTGGCCCGCACCCGGCCCGACGACTTCCCGGGCGAGTTCTACGAGGCGGACCTCGCCGACCGCGCCGCCACCGACGCCGTGCTCAAGCGCGTGCTGACGAACGGGCGCGTCGACGCGGTGGTCAACAACGTCGCCGTCGCCCGATTCGGCCGCATCGGCTCAATCGATTTGGACGATCTGTTCACCACGTACGACCTGAACGTGCGCACCGCCGTCCAGGTGGTCCAGGCGGTGCTACCCGGCATGCTCGCCAGCGGGTGGGGACGCATCGTCAACGTCACCAGCCTGACCACACTGGGCACTGCGGAGCGCACGCCCTATGCGGCCACGAAGGCGGCGCTGGAAGCGTGCACCCGGATCTGGGCCGGCGAGCTCGCCCAGTCCGGCGTCACGGTCAACGCGGTGGCGCCCGGACCCATCGAAACCGAGATGTACCGCGAACTCAGCCCGGCCGGATCCGAGCGCGAAGCTCGTGTGCTGCAGACTATTCCGCTGCGCCGTGTCGGCACACCGCACGAGATCGCACACGCCGTCTGCGCGCTGCTCGACGAGGACGCGGGTTATATCACCGGTCAGATCATTCGGGCCGACGGCGGCGGAAGCATCGCCGCATGACGGCCCTGCTACTCGAGGATCCGATCAGCAGGGAGAATTCTTATGAGCCACAATCTTTTACAGAATGTCATCGCACCGGAGGACATCGTCTGGCATGAGACCGATCTCGGTCCGAACTTTTGGACCAGTGATGAGCTGGTCGGCGCGGAATACTCCACGCTATTCAGCGCGCAATTGACGAAGTTCGGCCCCGGCGGCCGATCCTCGCCGCATCACCACGACTATAACCACGCGTTCTATTTCCTTACCGGCACCGGTCGCGTGCAACTCGGTGAGCAGGTTTGGGAGACGAAGGCGGGCACATTGGTCAAGGTCCCCGCTAACGTCGTACACAGTCTCGTCAACACCGGCGCCGACGACCTTGGATTCCTCGTCATCTACGACCCACCGCACGTCGCCACGGACTAGCCGGAAGTGTTGGCGCGCAACGCTTCGAGCAGTCTGTCCATCACCGCGCCGGCGTCCGCCCGCGCCTGGCGCTGATCGTCGGCGCGGGCGATGTAGAGCGTTGCCTCTCGCAGCGCGCCCATGATCGTCAGCGCCGTCGCCTCGACGGGCTGGCGGGGGATGGCGCCGGAGTCGATGGCCTCGGTGATTAGCCCGGTCACGAACCCGATGTTGTAGCGGTGCCCGATGTCGCTCCAGCGTTCCCATCCCAGCACCGCCAGCGCCTCGAGCAAGACGATGCGCTGGATCTCGGGTTCGGCGCACGCGTCCAGCCAGAGCCCCGAACACAGTCGCATGATCTCGATCGGATCCGAGTGCCCCGCAGCGGCGACGGCCTCCCCCATCCGGACGGCCATCTCCCCCTCCACCTGCTCGAAGACCGCCGCGAACAGCTCTGTCTTGTCGGCGAAATGGTGGTACAGGGCTCCGCGTGTCACCCCCGCGTCGCGGACGATGGTTTCCAGGGACGCGTCGGCGAATCCCACCGACGCGAACAACGGCCGCGCGGCACCCATCAGCGCCTGACGCGTCTCGGCCGCGCGTTCGGCCTGCGTGCGGCGACCGCCCTTCGCCATCAGCCCTCACCTTTCACACCGCCCGTGTCATACATACCGTATGCAGGTCGTGGATTGCGGTACCGGCGAAGTGGCGTCGCGGTTGTCTCGTCAGAACACCCTGAGCCGGCGCACGATATCCAGCGCTGACGGGTCACCCTCGGCCTGCACGCCGAGGCCCTCCCAGGCGCCGCGCTGGGTGACCCACCGCACGAAGGCCTGGGAATCGGACGTGATGCGCGCCGCGGCGGCGGAGTGGGCGCCGAGACGCAGGGTCCGGGCGCACAGACCGTCGAGGCGAATCTCCACGCCGGCCGATAAGTCGTTGAGCAGCTTGACATTCTGCTGTGGCAGCGCCGCTTCAATCCAGTCGAGCGTGGGGGCGAGCCGCAGCTCGTCGACGGGCGGCGGGTCCCCATCCAACGGTCCATCCGGAGGAAACAGGTCGTACCGTGTGTGAATGAAGGCCTCGAAGACGAACGTCGTCGGCACCACCGAGGCCGGGTAGGTACCGACGTCGCCTATGGGTATGTCGACGTCCTGGCCCTCGATTGCCGCGAGCACCTCCAGCCCGCGCGCGCTGACCGATTCATAGTCCGCCACAACCTCTTTGGGGGTCATCGAGCGTCGTGAGTCGACATAGAGGTCCGCCGCGCGTTCGGCGGGCATTCCGCCGGGGTTGGGCAGCGTCGACGGATCGACCGCCAACCAGAAGCTGCACGCCATGTGCGACACGAGGTCCTGCACCGACCACCCGGAGCAACCACTCTCCTTCGCCCACAATGGATCCGGCATTCGCGAGCAAAGCTCCAACACGATTCTGCGTTCTTCCGCTATGGCGTCGAGCGTGGCACTCATGAGACCCCTACCTACTAGATACATACCGTATGTATGAACATACACACTGTATGTATGAAGTCAAGGGCGAGTCGGGAGCCGGTGATGAGGTTGGCGTTGCCCGGCTCAGCCGGTGCCGAGCAGGCGTTGCTTTTGTTCGGCGAATTCGGTGTCGGTCAGCGCGCCGGTGGCTCGCAGTTCCGCGAGTTTGCTTAGCACGTCGGTGATTTCGCGTAGCTCGGCGGCGGTTCCGGTCGGCGCGCTGCGCTGCGACTGCCCACGCTCTTGCGGCGCCGCCGCCGCTGGGACCTGGCGGCCGGGCGCCTCGGTCGCGCCGGCCGGTTGGCGACCCCGGGAATCGGGTGCGCCGCGGCCGGGCATCGCCATCAATGGCGCACCACCGAACAGCGGCATCTGGCCGCTGAACAGCCCGGAACCGGCGCGACTCGCCGGAACAGCGCCGGCGGCGGGCGACTCGAGCGCGGTGAGGCGGACTTCCGGTGCCGCCGTCGACCAACCCTGCGGCACCGACATGCCGCCCAACGAGTTCGCACGCCCCATTCCGGCGGACACCGTCGCCGCTTTTCCGGACGGGCGCGAAATCGCCGGCTTGTCCGGCACGGCCTTCAACTTCGTGCCCGGTTCCACAATCTTGTGTTCGGTGTCGGAAATGAACCCCGCGGCGCCCGATACCCCGATCAGCCCGGTGCCGTTGCCGAGGAATGCGGAGCCGAGCGACACCAGGTTGTAGGGGTTCATGAAGCTGGAGAAGTCGCTCAATCCCGAGGACGCCGTCGACGACGTTGTGAGGCTTTGCAGCGCGTTCGGCACCGCGGACATCGTGTTGCCCGACAGCCCCGACTGCGCGTGTCCGGCCGAGGTACCGGCGGCCTGTGTGGTCGCAGCGGTCTGCGCGGCCAGCCCGCCCTGATTGGTCGTCTGCTTGGGCGGGGTGAACGGTGTCACCTGCGAGGCCGCCTGCGACGCGCCCGCATAGCCATACATCGCGGCGACATCCTGGGCCCACATTTCGCCATAGGCGACCTCGGTGGCCGCGATCGCCGGCGTGTTCTGGCCCAGCAGATTCGTGGCGACCAGGGACGACAACTGGGAACGGTTGGCCGCGATCACCGACGGGTGCACCGTTGCCGCATACGCCGACTCATAGGCCGTCGCAGCGGCTTTGGCCTGGGCGCCGGCTTGCGTGGCCTGCTCGGCAGTGGCGTTCAGCCAGGCCACCTGCGGTGCGGCCGCGGCCGCGGTCGCCGCCGCGGACGGCCCCTGCCACGGTTCACTGGTAAGCGCCGAGATCACCGACTCGATGTTGGCCGCCGTGGTGTGCAGCTCACCGGCGAGCTCATCCCACGCCGTCGCTGCGGCCAACAGTGGGCCCGCGCCGGCGCCTGCATACATGCGGCCGGAATTGACCTCCGGCGGCAATACCGCGAAGTGCATCGAGTTCCTCTGGGATCGTGGGGGCATCGGTCATCTGACCCCCGCTCACGTCCCCTTTGGTACCACGCGTTCCCAACTCTCAATCCTGCGCGCAACATCGGCGCCGAGAGCGGCGTCCCTCGCCGATTGCGCTGCTGCGCTGGCATTTCCAGTCAGCCGCCAAAGTCGTTGCCACCGCCCTGACTGGTGCATGAACGGAAAGTGAACATATTCACACCGCGGTTCCGGTACCCATAACCAGTCGCTTCGACAGTCGAAGCGATTGCCCGGAGGAGATCTCAAGCGGCTACGGTCCGCCGTCGTTCACCGGGTCGCGGACTTGGGGTATTCGGGGAGCCAGCGCACCTGCATGATGCGTTCGGTGAGTTCAGCGTCGCTGCGCGTCGGGGCGACGCCATCCGCGACAGCCTGCACGGCGACGGCGTGCGCGATCCGCACCGCGATATCGGGCACGTCCGACCATGCGGGCAGCAGCGGCTGGTCGGGGTCGGCGAGGGCCGGCGATGCCTCGCCCAAGGTTTCGGCGGCGACCCGCATCATCTCGTCGGTGACCCGCGTCGCCTGAGCCGCCGTCACCGCCAGTCCCATCGCGGGGAAGATATAGACGTTATTGCATTGAGCCACCGGGCGTTCCACGCCGTTTCGGTGTAGCGGCGCGAACGGTGAACCGGTGGCGATCAGGGCGCGCCCGTCGGTCCACTGGTCCAACTCCGCGGGGTGCGCCTCGGCGCGGCTCGTCGGGTTGGAGAGCGGGAAGATGATCGGTCGCTCGGTCTTGCCGGCGAGCTCGCGCACGATGCTCTCGGTGAAGGCACCCGCCGCGGTCGACAGGCCGAGCAGCACACCCGCGTCGACATGGTGGACGACGTCGGCGAGCTGGGCGGGCCCGGAAAGACCCCATTTCGCGACGCGGCCGGCCGGCTGGGCGAATCCGCGCTGTGCGTCGGACAGGTCGGTGCGGTCATCGGTGAGCAGGCCGACCACGTCGACAACCCAAATGCGCTGCGAGGCCTCCTGTTCGGACAAGCCTTCGGTCATCATTTGCCGGCGAATCATGTCGAGCACTCCGATACCGGCCGAGCCGGCGCCGAGCATGACGACCTCTTGCTGCGAGAGCGGGCGGCCGGCGACTTTGGCGGCGCCGTGCAGCGCTCCCACGGTGACCGCGGCCGTCCCCTGGATGTCGTCGTTGAAGGTGAGGAGCTTGTCGCGGTAGCGGGCCAGGATCGGCAGCGCATGCGTCGTGGCGAAGTCCTCCCACTGCAGCAGCACGTTGGGCAGATGCTTGCGCACCGCGGCGACGAACTTGTCGATGAATGCGTAGTAATCGTCGTCGTCGATGCGCCGGTGCCGCCAGCCCAGGTATTGCGGATCGTCGAGAAGTTCGCTGTTGTCGGTACCCACGTCGAGCACGATCGGAAGGGTGCGCGCGGGATCGATCCCGCCGATCAGGGTGTAGAGGGAGAGCTTTCCGATCGGGATACCCATCCCGCCGATGCCCTGATCCCCCAGGCCGAGGATGCGCTGCCCGTCGGTCACCACGATCACATCGACGTCGCGTTGCGGCCGGTTGTCCAGCACCTCGTCCAGACAGTCACCCTCGGCGTAGGAAACGAACAATCCTCGCGGCCGCCGGTAGATCTCACTGAAACGCTCGCAGGCCTCGCCCACGGTGGGGGTGTAGACGATCGGCAGCGCCTCGGGGATGTGGTCGCGCAACACCCGGTAGAACAGTGTTTCGTTGCGGTCCTGCAATGCCCGCAGATAGATGTGTTTGTCGAGATCGTCGCGCCGAGTGGTGAATTCGTGCCAGCAGTGCGCGGCTTGTTGCTCCAGGGTCTTCACCGTCGTCGGCAGCAGACCCAAGAGCCCCAACCGCCGGCGCTCGGATTCGGTGAAGGCGGTGCCTTTGGTGGTCACCGCATCGAACAGTCTGGCCGTACCGCGGAGCTCATCGGGCATCGTCAGCATCCGTTCTTGCGAAGGTTCACGGTGACCAGAAAGGACGGGTTGTCCCGACCATCATCGACCATCGGAGGGCGCTTTGTCTGCGTCACCGCCGTCGGGGTGCGCCGGCTCGGGGGCGACGCCGCCTCGGGCAACTTGAGATCGACGGCCAGGCGGTGCGTCCTGCAGGTTGCCGGGGCGGTCTCCGCTCACCGTGGAGAGAACAGACGCCGAACAGCTGCCTTCGCCGCTTATCCATTTGGCGCACAGAGATTTCCACGGCGCTGGGAATTCGACCTCGCGGTCACGCGCGCTGCGCCTACGTGACGAGGTTCACTATGGTGGCTCAACCGGATCACAGTTTGCTGTCCGTGCGCAGCACGGCACCGAACTGGTGCGCCCGAGCTGGCATTAGCAGCGCCGTAGGACCCAGTGCCGCGGCCCTTTTGGGAATCGATTGGCCGTTTGCCCGGATCATCGGCGCGAGGAATCTTTCGCTGACACTATTCCAATACGGCCATACATCACGATATGGTAACCGAGGCGCGCCGTTTGGGCAGGCCCACCAGCATCTGGCGAGGTCTCCCGGACATAGCGCTGGCTCCGTGGGTGGGAATCGACAGGTTGGGTCATCTCGTCGAGATAAATGCTTGTTTGACTGTTAGTTCCGAGTTAACAATGCGCGAATTAAATGACCCTGCGTGGTCGGCTACCTCACACGAGCACACATTCGATTGACAGAACTTTCCGTGCGATAGCTCAGGCCCGAAAGGGGAATGTCATGATTGCGCCGCGGGATCGCCGGCGAGTCATTTATTTGCGCGGCTTGCCAACACGTGAACCGTCAACTCAAACCCCAACCAGCTCAATCATCGGCGTGCATTGCCCGCCGCGGCACGCCGCAAGCGACTTGCCGGAGGTGCGGAACTGGACCGCTTCGGCAACCGACTTACTCAGCAATTCATGCGCGGTGCCGTTATGGTCATCCGAACCGGCGTCGCAGCTGACGGACGAAAGGTAGCGCATGTTCTTGGGCACGGTTGAGGACTGGACGGCGGAGGGCACCGTCGTATCCTGGTACCCCACGGCCGCCACCTATCGGCGCGCCGCCGAAGCGCGGCACCACCCCGCCCCAGTGAGCTATCAACAGGCGCAGCATCTCCGCTATTACCGACGCCAGGTCAGCCGCGGCCGTGATATCCCCCGGTTGTGCATCGGGGCCTGGGAAATCAGCGGCATCTGCGATATCGATGCGATGACCCAAGCCGTGAACAGTCACCTGCGGCGACACGACACCTACCACGACCGCTTTGGCTTCGGGGACAACGACGAGATCCTTCGCTATGTCATTCCCGAGCCGGAGGCCATCACCCTGGCGCCAAGGGATCTCGGGCGGATGGCGCCGAACCAGATCCGCAAACTGCTTCTCGATACGCCCGACCCGCTGCAGTGGGACTGCTTTACCTTCGGCATCGTTCAGGCCCAAGACCGGTTCACCATCTATATCGCCGTCGACCACTTGCGCGCCGATGGCATGTCGGCGGGGGTCATCTTCCTCGACATCCAGACGATGTACTTCGCCGCGCTGCAGAGGGCGGAAAACCCGCTGCCGCCCGCTCCGAGCCATCGCGAATACAGCGCGAATCAGCACGCGTACACCAGGGGCCTGAACGAGGAGTCGCCCGAGATCCAATCGTGGCGGGCCTTTCTCGCGGCGAATAGTGGGGCACTCCCGAAATTCCCGCTGGAACTGGGTGAGTCGAACGCGGACACACCGGGAGCCATCGACGTATTCGACCTGATCGATGACGACCAGGGCCGACGGTTCGAAGCGGCGTGCCGTGCGGCGGGTGCGCGTTTCAGCGGCGGCGTGTTCGCCTGCGCCGCGCTGACCGAACACCGGTTGACCGGCGCCGCAACGTATTTCGGGCTCACACCATTCGACAACCGGCGAGAGCCCGCATATGCCACCGCGGTCGGCTGGCTGGCCAGTTTCGTCCCGTTGGTGATTCCGACCGCCGGTGCGTCATTCGATGAGGTGGTCAGCGCCGCCCAGGCATCTTTTGACGGCAACACCGCCCTGGGCGCCGTGCCCTACTACCACCTGCTCGAATCGACCGACGCGTCGTCGAACCCCATCGAGGTCCCCGACCGTCCGGTCCCGATGCTGTCCTACATCGACATCCGCAAGTTGCCGTTCGGCGATTACTTCGACGGCCTGCGCGCCGGCGTGTGGGGCGACAACCGGCTGTCGGAGACGGTGTGCATGTGGGTCAATCGCATGCATGACAAGACGCAGTTGGTGGTCGCCTACCCGGGCACCGACGTCGCCCGCAGGTCCGTCCTGCGCTACGTCGAGACGATGCGTGCCGAGTTCACCCGGGTATGCGACTCCGGACTACGTATCGATGTGTGATGTAGTTCCCGTCGTGCTGTCGCCGGAGTTCGCGGTATGAGTGCCCTGGTGGCACTCACCTTGCGGACGGTGTCAGCCTCTCGGCGCGACGCCGACCTACTTTTCGCGGCGCTGGCACCGGTGGGCTGTTTCCTGGGGTTCACGCTGGTCCTCGGCGGCCTCATCCACACCGGCGCAATGAGCTATCCGCAGTATGTCGTTCCAGTGGTCATCGTGCAGGCGATGCTGTTCGGGGCAATGACCACGGCCGACCGCGCCGCACGAGACCGGTTGTCCGGCTTCGGTTCCCGCCTTCGCACCCTGCCGGTTTCCGCGGCGGTGCCGCTGGGCGCACGGATGCTCTATTGCCTGATACGCGCGATCATCGCGGTGGTCGCGGCCGTCGCGGTCGGATGGTTGTTCGACTTCCGGATGGAAGGCGGCCCGGGCGACACGGTTCTGTTCATGGTCATCGTGGTGGCGTTCGCGATGGCGGTCTGTCTCGGTGCGGATGCACTGGGCTCCCGGGTCGGCTCCGTCGAATCGTCGAGCCAATTACTGCTTCTCCCCCAACTGGTCCTGGTCTTGCTGTCCACCGGAATCGCTCCGGCGGAATCCTTTCCGGCATGGCTCGGACCGTTCATTCGCAACCAACCGGTATCTCAGGTCACCGAGACGCTCCGCGGCCTTGCCACCGGTCACCTCACCGCACGGGATCTGACGGTGACATTGACGTGGTGTCTTGGCTTGCTCGCACTTTTCGGCGTTCTCGCGGTGCGCATGCAGCGACGCGTCAGCGCGGGAAGCCCGGGCGCGCCTCTGATCGTTCGCAGGGCACGTCGAGACGAGTTGGGGGCTCGCGATGCCTGCACAGATCGGACCCAGGTGGCCGTTAGCGCCGCCGCACGGCACGAGATCCCTTGCGCTACACCGCTGACTGCCTTCGTCAGTCAAACCGCTTCGGAGGCCGGGCGGCTGCTGCGGCGCTGGCGCCGCGATCCGATTGTCGCGGTGCAAGCGCTATTGTTTCCGACCTTTCTCCTCATCATCTACAAGCTGCTGGTTGGCAAATCCGTCCTGGCCGCCACCGGACACGACAGCCTGTACGGGCTGGTCCCGATGTGCGCGGTGGTCGGCGCCGTGTTCGGAACCCTCGGTGCCGGTCTGGCTCTGCCGTCCGAGCGCGAGTCCGGTGTACTCACCAGGCTGTGGGTGCAGCCGGTACATCGGGCCAGCACCGTGGCGGGGCGACTGGTCGCTGAGGCGGCCCGGACCACCACGTCCGCCCTTGTGCTCACCGTCTTCGGGATCGCTTTGGGTCTGCGATTCAACTACGGCTGGATCGCAATGCTGGCTTTCGTCCTGATGCCCGTAGCGGTTTCGGCCGGCATGGCGACATTGGTCATCGCCATCGCTGCGCGCGCGGACGGCAAGGCGATGGTGACCTGGCTAGGTGCCGGGTGCGTGGTGCTGCTGTTCCTCAACACCGGTGTTGCGCCCGCCGAGGTGTTTCCGGGCTGGCTGCAACCGGTGGTGCGATTTTCGCCCATTTCCCCGACGATCGAGGCGATGCGCGCGCTCGCGGAGGGCGGTCCGGTGCTGTCGCCGCTGTGGCAGACGGGCCTGTGGGGCGGCGTTCTGGTCGCGGTGTTCGCGCCGGTGGCGGTGCGCGGGTATCGCGCCGCGGCCGAGGCGGGGTGCTAGTGGCGAGGCTGGCCCTGCTGGACCAGGCCGCCTTCCTGCGGCTGCGCGCCACCGGCCAAGGCAGCACCGTGCAGTCCACGTGGATCTACGACCGCGACGTGAACATCAACGAATTACGCGCCTTCAACGACAATCTCGGTGCCGGCCTGCTCGGACGCCGGATCGAGCGCTCGCCGCTGCCGTTCGGGCGCCATCGCTGGGTGCTCGACAGCCGCTCGCCCGAAATCGCGTGGGAACCGCGGCGACCGCGCGGTGAGATTGGTGCGTGGCTGGAACGACGCGCGAAGGTGGGCGTCGATCCCGAGCACGGCCCGACGTTTCATCTCGGCGTGCTGCCGCTGGACGACGGCGGTGCGGCGGTCACGCTGGTGGCGTCGCACTGCGTGGTCGACGGCCTCGGGCTGGTATTGGCCGTCGCCGACGCGGTCAAGGGAGAACGCCGCAATCTTGGCTATGCACCGCCGCATTCACGCGGGCGAGGCCGCGCGGTGTGGGACGACGTGGCCGATGCCGTTCGTGCCCTGCCGGCGGCGATCCGCGCGCTCATCGCGACCCTGCTGATTTTGCTCAGGGTCTCGTCCGATCAGCGGGGTCAGTCGCAGGCGCGGCGGCCCTCGGGGCCCGCTCCGCTCGACGACGACCCGAACACCTCGCCGTCGGTGACGATCCAAACCGACGCCGCGGCCTGGGAGGCGCGAGCGCGCGCCCTCAACGGAAGCGGCAACGCACTTTTCGTCGCGTTCGCCGCTCGCCTGGCTCACCGGATGGGCAGGGTGCTGCCCGACGGGAACTCCGTGACGGTGGTGCTTCCGGTCAGCGACCGCACCCCCGACGACGACCGCGCCAACGCGCTGACCTCTATCACGCTGAGCGTGGACGGCGCCGCGGTGGCTGACGACTTGAGCGCCGTGCGCGCCGACGTCAAGAGATCGCTGACGGCCCTGGAGCGAGAGCCCAACGAGATGCTCGCCGGACTGCCGCTCGTTCCGTTCACGCCACGCTGGCTGGTGCGGCGCGCCGAAGGCATCGCCATGTCGTCCGGCCAGCTTCCGGTGGGGTGTTCCAACCTCGGGAGCCTTGACAGCGCCGTCGGCCGCATCGATGGCGCGGATGCGACCGAGGTCTCCATGCGGCTGGCCGAGCAGGGCATCACCCAGGCCCGCATCGAGCAGGCCCAGGGTCAATTGTTCTGTGGCACAGGCACCGTCAACGGCAGCCGCTTTCTCACCATCGTGGCGTATCGGAGCGGCGCCGACAGCGGCACAGCCACGCGCGAGCTCGCGTGTGCCGCGCTGGCCGACCTGCAGCTGTCCGCCACCACCGTGTATGAGGGCCGGATCTGATGGTGGACTTGGTCGTTAAGACGGACCCACCTACCCGGAACCGCCTTGTGGGTATCGGCGCCGCGATCGCGGTGTGGACTGCACTCGTGCTGTGGTGCGCGATCAAGGTCGTTCCGCTCGACGTGTACTGGATGTCGTATTACGCCGCCGACTACACGCACGGTTTCGTCCGCCGCGGGCTCGCCGGTGAACTGGTTCGGTTGGTCCCGGGACACTACTTCGGGGCCACACTCGGTCTGCGCTGGCTGTCGACCGCGGTCTACCTGTGCGGCCTGGCCGCGATCGCGGGCGTGGTGCTCTTCAGCCGCCATCGATCTGAGCGCCGGCTGTTGGTTTCGATGGTGATTCCGTTGCTGCCCTTCGGTGTTCCGTTCGCGGCGTTCTCGGCCCGCCCCGACCTGTTCGGGGGCGCGGCCCTCGCCCTGTTCAGCTCGGCGTTGGTGTGCACACGTTCTCGTGCGGTGGCGACGGGTTGGTGCGCGGCTTACGGCGCCGTGATCGCGGTGCTGACGCTGATGCACGAGGCGATAGGGCTGCAGTTCGCTTTGGGCGCGGTGCTGGCGATCATCGTCCTCGGCGGTGCGCTGGAATCCTCTCGGCGCGTTGGCGCACTCGTGGCTGTCACGCCGGGGGTCATCAGCACGGCCGTGGTGGCGGTCTTCGGTCGTCACGACATCTCCTCTCGCCTGTGTGCGGCCGTGCCGCATCACCTGATGCCCAACCCCTTCGCGACGGTGACGTCACCGGAGACGCTGCTGCGCTTCGTGATCGATGGACGCTCCAGTCAGACCGACTATCACGACTGGGTGTGCCGCAACGTGATGCCGAACTATGACAACGGCATCGTGGCTGCCATCCGCACCGTCGGGCAAATCGGAGCACTTGGCCTCACGGTCTCGTTGATATTCGGCGCCGCTGCCGTCGCGGTGGCGCTGTGGGGACTCGGCGAGCTTTCCGGCGTACCGCTGCGTGCATTGGTCGAGGCGTTGCAGGGTCGGATGACCTGGGTTGCCGCGGGCCTGCTGTTGGTCGCACCGGTTTTCCTCACCGGCTACGACTGGACCCGCTGGGTGACGATCGTCGCGTTCGATATCGCGATCGTGTTCATTCTCTTCGCCGCACGTCGACCGGAGATCGAACAAGCGCCCACACCAAAAACCCTGCGGCGGTTCATTCTTCTCGTCATCGCATTCGCACTGATCCCGGTGGGCGCCGTTCCGGGTTTCGGCGGCCCGCTAATGGCCTGACCGGCGCCAAAGGCGTGGCTTGGTGGCAGGTGCGGCATCGCAGCTGGTAGCGTCAGTGCCACTGTGAGTTTCGGAGTTACAAAGCCTTCACGGTGGCCACGACGACAATCTGCGTCAGCCATCGTTGCTGTGCTGGCCCTCCTTGCAGTTGTCCTCGGTTGCCACGCTTTGCGAGCCGAGACGATCACCGGCACGGCGCAGCCGCAAGCGGTGGCATCGTCGACCAGCCCGGTTTCGGGCCCGACTCAGCTGAGTAACGACTCGGTTCGTGTCCGTCGTCTTGGCGTGGGGTCCACCGTGAACGATGACAAGGCCTTCAAAAGCGGCGGGCTAAAGCGTGATCGGCCAACCACTTTGGCACTTTCCACGCCACGCTCGCCCGGATCTGCGGCACCCCCGATGGTCGGGGTTATTCGGCCCCAGCAGCGGGTCGGTGTACCCGCCCGCTCGCCGGCATCAAGCTGCGTTGACCAGAATCTTCTGATTCGATTCTGCGTCGCCCGCTGCTGATCAAGCACGGCAGTTCCTCGGCGCGCACACACATCGCGGCAGGCTGAACCCTAGCCGCCGACGCGTTTCGCGTCCTTGGCGTCGGCCGCTTGTCGCGGCAGTCTGCATCGACGCGATCTTCGCTATCGAAGTCGAATTCGCCCGAAACCGGTGCGCCAGTTCCGCCGAATTCCAAGGTCAAGCCGCGAACCGTCGGCGTCGTAGTACACCGCGCCGCCGTTTGCGCGACGCTTGGGCAATTTTCAATCATTCACAACTTGCTTCAGCTGCTGACCAGATGTTGCGTGCGGCGCCACCCACGCCGATCCGGCGTCATCAAGGTCAGCCCAAACAGGCACCAAGAAATTAGGGATAGACATGGATTTTGGCGCACTACCACCGGAGATCAACTCCGGTCGAATGTATCTGGGGCCCGGGCCTTCGACCTTGCTGGCCGCCGCCGCGGGATGGGAGTCGCTGGCCGCCGAGCTGACAGACGCCGCCAGCGGTTACCAGGCCGTGATCGCGAGCCTCACCGACGAGTCCTGGTCGGGGCCGGCGTCGATGTCGATGGCGGCCGCGGTGATGCCTTACATAGCGTGGATGACGGCGACCGCCGAGCAATGTGGACAGGCGGCAATGCAGGCCACGGTCGCCGCAGCAGCCTTCGAAACCGCGTACGCGATGACGGTGCCGCCTCCGCTGGTCGCGGCCAACCGCACCCGGCTCCTGGCCTTGGTCCAGACCAACATCTTCGGGCAGAACACCCCGGCAATCATGGCGGCCGAGGCCGAGTACAGCGAAATGTGGGCTCAGGACGCCACCGCGATGTACAGCTATGCCGCCAATTCGGCGGCAGCGTCAACACTTTCGCCCATGGTGGCGCCATCGCAGTCGACCAATCCGGCCGGCCTCGCCGGCCACGTCGGCGCCGTCACCCACGTGGCAGCCCATTCCGCTACTAGCGCACAGTCAACCGCGACGCAATGGGCCTCCGCGGTGCCCCAGACCCTGCAAGGTATGTCGACCCCCGGCTCATCCTCGAGCGCCGGTCTGTCGCAGGCGGCGCTGGGCACCGGAGCCTCGCTGGGCTCGTCGGGAGCCTCCGCCCCACTGAGTGCCCTGTCGAGTCTGACCGGCGCCTCGGGCAAGGGTGCGACAAAGAGCGCGAGCACCGGTGCCGGCGCGGCCTCGGGACTGGCCTCGGCGCTCGCCGCCGCACCCGCAGCGGACGGAGCCACGGCCGGCCTGGCGTCCGAGGCGGCCGGGTACGGCGCCGACGGCGCCGGTCTGATCGCCGACGGCGGTGGAATCGGCATCGACCTCTACGGCCTCGATCTGGATTATCAGGGCTTGGCATTGGATGAGGCGGGCGCCGGTTCCATCCTGGGGGCCGAGGGCGCCCAGGGCATAGCAGGCATGGGAGGCGCGGGCACCGCGGCTGGCTTGGGAAACCTCGAGCCGTTGGCGGGACTGGGCCAGGGCGCCTCGGTGAGTGTGGGCCAAGCCAGTGCGTTGAGCACCCTGTCCGTGCCGCCGAGTTGGGCGGCGACGGTTTCGTCGGTCACCCCGCTGCAGGCTTTCCACGGCGGCGCGATGCCGGGCGGCTGGGCCGCCGCACCCGCGCCCTCACCCGGCGCCACGGTGTCCAAGCTGCCATTGGGAGGCATGGTCGGTCGCGAGTCCGAAGGTGCGGTTCAGCGCGTCGGCTTGCGCGTATCGCTGATTCCGCATTCGCCGGTGGCCGGATAGTGCACCAAATCAGTCACCACGTCGTCAAAGGCTGTACAAGGTCGTCGACCCAAAAGGAAACCGCAATGCCCATACCCGATCAACACCGGTCACGGCGGCGGCTGCTGCCTACGCGAAATCCGTTGACTTTCATCGCGATAACTGCAATATGTGCGGCTTTAATCGTGGTGAACGGCACTTTACTGGCGACGCCGGCGGGCGCCGATCCGAATCCGGGTGGCGGCAATACCAATCCCTTCGGCGGCCTCAGCTGCGGCTGCGCGCAGACCACCCCCGCCGACAGCCCGGCCCTGCGGCAACAGATCATCGGGGGAATACAGCAGGGGCTATCCGCCGGGCAGTGGGGACCCAACCTCGCTTCGTCGCCGGCCAAGCCGCCGCCCTGACCGACTGCTTCCTATCGACCGTCGGCACCGCCGAACCGCGTGCAAACTCCCGTGGTTAGGGCCGAAGCCGGCGAAGCCGAACCTACCCGATCTGCAGACTGATTAGAGGAGCACGTGATGCCCGACCGGGTGTTAACCGCCGAACTAATGCGGCAACACCGCGAAATAGGCGCTGAGATAGAATTTTTCATCGAGAAGCTCGATCGCGGCGACCGGCAGCCCGAGCTGTTGAGAGCGATGACGGATGCGCTGCGTCGGCACATCTACCTGGAAGAGATCTTCCTGTTCCCGCCGATTCGGAAGGCCGGGATAATGATGCCGATATTCGTGATGATGCGTGAACACGGTCAGCTGTGGCGGACAATGGAGAGCCTGACGCGGCTGCTTGCTGATGGAACAGGGGGCCCGCGGCTTGAGGACACTTGCGATCAGTTGCTGGGCCAGCTTCACGAGCACAACTTCAAAGAGGAGCCGGTCGTTTATCTGCACACCGACTACGAGTTGCCGGCGCCAACGAGCGCGCAGCTGACCCGGTTCGTCGTTACGGGCCGCATACCCGATGGATGGGTTTGCCAGCAGGCGGGCACGAAACGCATCCGGTAATAGGCCATTTGGGACTCCCCGCCACCTGAACGTGTTTGCGGCCATGCACGCATTATGTTCCAATCCAGAAGTGGCACGGTGCATTCCAGGCGTTAGGCCTCAACGGCCTGTGCGAGCGGGTTCGCCCACAATTCACAATCTGCCATGTTGATCACCCTGGTGGCGATGGCTTTCGTTGTGAGCCTCGAGCCGTTCCGGATCGGCATGACAGTCCTGATGCTGAACAGACCGAGGCCGATGCTGCAACTGCTCTCGTTTTTATGCGGCGGTTTCGCGATGGGAATGACCGTGGGACTGCTTGTCGTGTTCGTCTTTCGACGCACGCTGCTAGGTTCCACCTACTTCACGCTGCCCAGGGTCCAGATTCTGATCGGCGTGTTCGCGCTACTGGTCGCCGCAACACTCGTCGCGATGGACCGCACCCGGCGATTGGGCCCGCACCCGAAAATGCTGCCGACGCGGGTCCAACAATTGCTGAATGGGCGTTCGCTATGGATCGCGGGCATCGCCGGCCTCGGCATCGCGCTGCCGTCGGTGGACTATCTGGCCGCGCTGGCCGTTATCCTGGCCTCCGGCACTACGGCCATGACACAGGTCGGGGCGCTTCTGATATTCAATTTTGTCGCCTTCGCTCTCGTGGAGATTCCCCTCCTCTGCTACCTGCTTGCTCCCCAGACAACGCACGCATCGATGGTCGCGTTACACGACTGGATCAGATCGCGGCGTCGCATCGAGGTTGCCATCCTGCTGGGCGCGGTCGGCTGCGTCCTTCTCACGGTCGGGGGCGCAACCCTTTGAGATCCGTGCCGGACATGTTGTGCCGCTGGGTCATTACGCCGGTTCGGCCAGATCGACGGCCTCCGCCCCGTCGGACGGTAGGTCTGGCTCGGAGACGGACTCCGGCACCTGATCGGCCAGGTACTCAGCGAGGGACCTGATCGTCGGGTAGTCGAACACCGCGGTGGCGCTGATGGTGAACGCGCCACCGAACTGGCCGTACAGCCGATTACGGAGTTCGACCGCCATCAGCGAATCCGTGCCCAGGTCCAGGAATCGGCTGGTTGCCGCCGGCGGTTGCGCGAGCCTCAGGAAACTTTGCACTTCGCGCTGGAGGAATTCGGTGAGGAAATCGGCCCGTTGCGCGTCGGGTACCTCGTGCAGTTGCCGGAGCAACTCACTGTCGCCTCGGGTTGCCTCCACGGCACTCGGCAGGACGTGGTCGAGAAGCGGTGGGCGAGACCCGCCCAGCATCTTCGCCGCGCGCTGCCAATTCGCCTTGATCACGATCGCCTGCGCGGTGCCGTGGCCGAGAACCTCGCCGAGTGCACTCAGCGCGGCCGTGGGCTCCAGCGGAATCATTCCTTGCGCACCGAGATTGGCGCGGGCGGCGTGCGAGGTTGCCATGCCGCCCTTTGCCCAGGGACCGAAGTTGACGGCCACCGCCGGCAGACCCTCGGCCTTACGTTCCGCAACGAGCCCATCGAGCAGCGCGTTGGCGGTCGCGTAGTTGGCCTGCCCTGGTGATCCGAGCACGCTGGACGCCGACGAGTACATGACGAAGAACTCAAGGTCGTCGTCTTTCGTCAGCCGATGCAGGTGGTAGGCACCAAAGGCTTTGGGCGCCAGAGTGGTTCGGAAGCGATCCGGGCTCTGCTGTGGCAGTAGTCCGTCGTCGAGCACGCCGGCCAGGTGTGCCACTCCCGCCAGCGGCGGCAGCTCTGCCCGGATCCGCTCTATCAGCTCTACGGCCTGGGACTCGTCACCGATGTCGGCCGTGAAGGTGTGGATCCGGCATCGGTAGCGCTCCAAGATGTTGTCGATCGCCGCTTGCGCGTCCGCGTCGGGCAGATGCCGACTGGTCAACACGATGTCACCAGCGCCGAGCTGGGCAAGATGCGACGCCGTGTGCAGGCCGAGTGCACCGAGGCCGCCGGTGATCAGATAGCTCCGATCGCCGCGCGGCTGCAACGGGCTCGGCATCTGCACCACGATCTTCCCGATGTGGCGCGCTTGTTGCATGCGGCGGAAGGCCGACTTCGCCTCCGTCAGCGGGTAGACCTCGGCGGGCACCGGCGTGATCTCGCCGCTGGCCAACGCGTCCGACACCTCGGCCAGCAGTCCCCGAATGCGCTCGGGGTCCGCCACGATCGTTCCATCCAACGCGACGATCTCGTAGTCGATATCGGGGCGGGCCTGCGCCATCTGCTCGCGCGTCCAGATGTCCCGCTTGGCGATTTCGGCGAACCGGCCGCCCTGTGCGGTCGCCCGCACGGTTGCCTCGACGAAGCCTTCGTTGGTCAGGCTGTTGAGCACCACGTCGACGCCGGCACCCCCGGTGTCGGCGAGGATCTGGTCCGCGAAATCCGTACTGCGCGAGTCATAGACGTGCTCCACACCCATCTTGCGCAGCATCGCGCGTTTGTAGCTGCTGGCGGTGGCGAAGACCGTCGCTCCGCACTGCCGTGCCAGCTGGACCGCGGCCAGTCCCACGCCGCCGCTGGCGGCGTGCACGAGCACCCGGTCACCGGGGCCCAGCCTGGCCCAGTCGAAGGCGAGCCGGGCGGTCAGTGCCGCAGCGGGGATCGTCGCCGCATCCACCGCGCCCAGCCCGTCCGGCACCGGTGCCAGCAGCTGGACCGGCACATTGACCCGGCTGGCGAACGCTCCCGGCATGAAACCCATCACCCGCTGGCCCACTTCGAATCCCGTGACGCCGTCGCTCAATTCGGTGATAATGCCCGACAGGTCACCACCGATCGGTCCCGGATCACCCGGATAGAGACCGAGCACGTTGAGCACATCCCGGAAGTTGAGGCCGGCGGCCTCCACACGGATCTGCACCTCTCCGTTGACGGGCGACGTTACTTCCATCTCCTTCAGACGAAGATTGTCGATCGCACCGCGTTCGGTCGGCGCCAAGATGTAGTCGGCCGCACGCGGCATTGGTAGATGACCGCTACGGGCCCACGGCAGCAGCCGGGGTACCAGGAATTTCCCTTGCCGCAAGGCGAGTTCGGGCTCCTCGAGTGCCGCGCCGGCCACGCCGCACAGCTTGGCCAGCCAGCGGACGGTGTCCTCGGCCCCGTCGTGGTCGACGAGACGGCAGCGCAGCGTCGGCTGCTCGGCGATGATCGTGCGCCCGAGCCCCCACAGCGCGGCTTGCGCCGGGTCGACGGGCTCGCCGGATTCGGTCGCCACCGCGCGTTCGGTGATGATCCACAGTCCCCCGGCGAGTTTCACCGTCTCGTCCGCCAGCGCAGCCTGCACCGCACTGAGCATGTTGGCGATCTCGGTCTCCAGCCGCGCAGTGAATTCGGCGCTCGACTCCGCCGCGTGCGGTTGTCTGGTGCTGCGCCAGACGATCCCGGAGACCGGCGCACGCTCGGAAGCCTGTGCGAACAGCCGCTGCCAGTGCTCGGGATGGATGGTCGGGTCGAACCGGACGCAGGCGGGCAATTCGGTTGCCAGTTCGTCGTATCCGGCAATCAGCCAGGTGCCGTCGGCATTCCCGGCGGTCTCGTCAGGCGCGACCGGTGGCATCTCTTGCCAGCCGAGCGTGTACAGCAGCCGCGTGGCGTCGCCGCCTAGGCCGCGCAGCAACGCCTCGCGCGGGGCGCGTTTCACCGTGAACTCGCGAATGCCGCCCAGGTGGCGACCATCCCGATCCACGAAATCGAGGTCGAAGACCTGCGTTTCGCTGTCCAGACCACCGTTCTGCCACCGGGCGCGGCAATAAAAGCGCCGCGGCATCCGCTCGCTCAGCATTACCCGCCCGTACCGAAGCGGCAGGAAGAGATCAGGGACCGCGCCCTGTTCGGTCGCCGCCAGCAGCGCCGGGAAGGCCGGGAAGGCGACTCCGGTGCACAGGTCCAGCAGCACCGGGTGGACCGGCTCACTGCCCAGTTGCTCGGCGAGTTCCTCGCCGACGGCGACATCGCCGATCGCCTCCCCATCACCGACCCACAACGATTTCAGCGAAGTGGACCACGTGGGCCCCCAGGCCAGCTCCATATCGGTGAAGGTGTCGAACAGTTGCTGCGGGCGCGTACGGCTCAACCGCTCGATCGCGACCTCGATCGAATCCGCCGGTTCAAGTGCCCAATGATCGTCGACACCGTCGACGACGGTGCCATCGGCGTTCAGCGACCACTCGGCGTCGCGCACACCGTACGGGCGACTGTGCACTCGGAACGTCCAACCGCCACCGTCTTCAAACGGATGCAAGGTCAGCTGCACCTCTCGAGAGCTCTTGTCGGTCAGGATGATCGGTTCATAGAAGAAGACGTCCTGCACCCGCGCCGGCGCGCCTACCGCGGCAAGTGCCATCGCCGCGTACGTGGCGCCCGGAACGACAACCGAGCCGTAGATGACGTGATGAGATAGCCAAGGCTGCGATTTGACCGACAACCGACTGGTGTAGACGGAGTCCCCGGAAGCCAGATCCTTTGCGCTACCTAAGATTCCGGATACGGGAGCGCCCCCGACATCGACACCGGCGATGCCCGAGGCCTTGGGCCAGAAGCGACGGCGCTGGAACGGATAAGTGGGCAGTCCGAGCCTGCGGCCCGGCAACTGTTGCCGCGCAGTGAAGTCAATCCGGTGTCCGGCGATATAAGCGGTGGCGAACGCTTCTGCGATCTGCCGCCGGGCATCGACGCCCTTGCGCAGGGAAACGATCGCACGCGGCGCCGCCGAGGATTCCGGCCAGGCCTGCAGCGCGGCCGCGGTGAGAATCGGCTGCGGACCGATCTCCATCACCACCGAGCAGCCCAGCGCCGCCGCGGTGCGCACGCTCTCGGCGAATTGCACCGGCTGGCGCGAATGCCGCCGCCAATATTGGGCGTCCAGCGGGGTTTCCGCCGTGAGTACTGCCCCGGTGCGGTTGCAGATCAGCGGCCGGGTGGGCACGGCGAACTGGACCCGGGCGGCATGCGACTCGAATTCGTCGAGCACCGGTTCCAGCAATTCCGAGTGGAAGGCGTGACTGGTCTCCAGCCAGGTGCAGCGGATCCCGTCGTCGCTGAAGCTGGCGACGACTTGCTCCAGATCCTCCCCCGGCCCGGACAGCACCGTGTTGCGGCCGTTGTAGGCAGCGACCGAGACACGCGCGAATTCGTCGGCAACGTCCTCCACGTGCTGGGCGTCCGCGAATACCGCCACCATCCGGCCGCCCTCGGGCAGACTGCCGAACAGGCGACCGCGTTCGGCTATCAGCCGTGCCCCGTCCTCGAGGCTGAACACGTCGGCCACACACGCCGCCGCGTACTGACCCACGCTGTGCCCCAACACCACATCGGGCTCGACGCCCCACGACTGCCACAACCGGGCCAATCCCATCTCGACGGCGAAGAGCGCAGGCTGCGCAAAAGAGGTGTGCCGCAGTAATTCTGCCGTTTCGCTGTCGGTGCTGAACAGCACTTCGAGCAACGGGCGCGGCAGTATCGGATCGACGGCTTCCGCGCATCGCGCCACGGTCTCGGCGAACACCGGCTCGGTGTCGAACAACTCGCCCGCCATCCCGAGGTACTGGCTGCCTTGCCCGGTGAACAACCAGGCCGTCGTCGGCGGATCCGTGCACTCGCCGCGCACAACGCCGGGCCGCAGCCGGTTCTCGGCCAGCTCGGCGAGCAGCTCTCGAGCTCCCGCAACCGAATCCACGACCAACGCGCCCCGGTGTTCGAAATGCGAACGCCCCACGCCGGCAGTGAAGCAGACATCGGCGATGTCGGCATCGGGGTTCGCGTCCAGCCAGGCACCGTATCGCCGCGCCAACGCCACCAGTCCTTCGGCGGACCGCGCGGACAAGGGCAACACCCTGACCGGTTGCTGTTGGGCCTCAGACTCCGACGCCGCGGGGATATCGGGTAGGACGTCCTCGGTCGAGCTCTCATCCGGGATCGCCGGTTGCCGTGGCGCCTCCTCGATGAGCACATGTGCATTCGTCCCGGTGAACCCGAACGAACTGATGCCGGCGCGGCGTGGCCTGCCGTTGGTCTGCCACGGAGTTGCCTTGTCGACCACCTGCACCGGCAGCGAGTCCCACGGAATATGCGGCGACGGTTGGTCGAAGTGAAGATTCTGCGGGAGCACTTGGTTTTGCAGAGACAACACGACCTTGACCAGACCGGCGACCCCCGCCGCCGACTCGAGGTGACCGATGTTGGTCTTCACCGATCCCATCAGGAGCGGGCGGTTCGGGTCACGACCGGCGCCGTAGACGGCGGCGGCCGCCTGCACCTCGATCGGGTCGCCCAGCGCGGTGCCAGTGCCGTGCGCCTCGAGGTAATCGACGTCCGGGCCGCCGACACCGGCGCGATCCAATGCCGCGGTGATAAGCCGTTGCTGCGCACCGCCGTTAGGCACGGTCAAGCCACTGGAAGCACCGTCCTGATTGACCGCGCTGCCGCGGATGACCGCGCAGATCTGATCGCCGTCACGCTGCGCGTCGCTCAGCCGCTTGAGGACCAGAATCCCGCATCCTTCGCTGCGAACATAGCCATCGGCGGCGGCGTCGAAGGTCTTGCATCGACCATCAGGGGAAAGCATCCTGGCGCGCGAAGCGGCGACGATGGAGGCCGGGCTCAACAAGACGTTGACACCACCGGCGAGCGCCAGATCGCAGTCACCGGAGTGTAATGCCTGGCAAGCCTGGTGGACGGCCACCAGCGACGAACTGCACGCGGTGTCGACTGCCACCGCCGGTCCTTCCAAACCGAGCGCGAAGGCAACCCGACCGGAGATCGCGTTGAGCGCATTGCCGGTGATGAAGTGGGCTTCGATGGTCTCGATCGAATCGCTGGACAGCAGATGCGAATACTCGTTGGCGGCGACCCCGACAAACACGCCACTTCGACTGCCGCGCAACGCCGCAGGGGAATACCCGGCGCGCTCCAGCCCTTCCCACGCGATCTCCAGCATCAGCCGCTGCTGCGGATCCATCCACACGGCCTCGCGTGGGGAGATGCCGAAAAATTCCGGATCGAAGCCGTCGATCCCGTCGAGATATCCACCGCAGCGGGTGTAGATCTTACCCGGCGTCTCCTGGTCCGGATCGTAGAACTCGTCGATATCGAAGCGGTCATCCGGAATCTCCCGGATCGCGTCGACACCGCCGGACAGCACCTGCCAGAAGGCATCCGGATCCGGCGCGCCCGGAAAACGGCAGGCCACCGCGACGATCGCGATCGGCTCATCGGTGAGCGCCGCCGCTGGTGAGGTCGGCAACGAAGCCGGCTGGGCCGCCGATTCGACGCCCGACTTAGCGGAAACCGCTGCGGTGAGGCCGAGCACCTCGCCGAGCAGGTAATCCGCCACGTCGACCAGGCGCGGGTAGTCCATCGCGAGAGTCGCCGGCAACTCCGAGCCCACCGCGTGCTCGACGCGGCGGCGCATCTCCACGGCCATCAGCGAATCCATGCCCAAGTCAAAGAATCCGGCGTCCTCACGGATCTCCGCCACGTCGATCCGCGTCACATCCGCGACGACGTCGCGCAGATACTCCAGCACGAGTTTCTTGCGCTGCTGTACCGGGGCGACGGTGAGCCGCTCGACCAATCGGGTGGTACCGGAGGGTGTTACGGCGGACACCGAGGCGGGCACCTCGGGCTCCAACTCCGCCAAGAATGATCGCTTCCCCGAAAGCTGGTAGAGCGGCAGGAAACGGGACCAGTCGATCCGGGCCACCACGCCTTGCGAAATCCCTTGCTGTGCCGAAGCCACCATGATTTCGGCCATGCCCGCCAGTGCGTCGGCGGGCGGCAACGTCCGGACCCCACGCTGGTCCAGCCGCGCACGCGCGTCCTCGTCGGCCATACCCGCCGACCACGGACCGAAGTTGACGCTGATGTACTTCTGCTCACGCAGCCGGTCGGCCAGCCCGTCGAGAAACGCGTTAGCCGCGCTGTAGGCGGTCTGCCCGAAGCTGCCCCATACGGCGGCGATCGAGGAGGTGCTCAGGAAGAAGTCCAGCCGCATGTCGGCGGTTGCTTCGCTCAAGTGCCAAGCACCCCAGACCTTTCCGGCGAACACTCGGTCGACTTCGGTGTCATCCAGATCGCTCAGCGGGGTGGTCCCTATCTCGCCGGCGGCATGGACGACGCCGGCCAGCGGCGGCAGATCGGACTGCACGGTGGCCAAGAGGCGAGCGACATCGTGCGGGTCGGCCACATTGGAGGTGATGATGCGGAATTCGCTGCCATACCGTTCGCTGAGCGCATCGATGCGTCGTTGCGCGGCATCGCCCGGTGCGCGCCGACTCGTCAGCACCAGATGCCGGGCACCGTGGCCGGCCAGATATCCGGCGATTTCCAGTCCGACCGAACCCAGCCCGCCGGTCACCAGATACGTCGCGTCGTCACGTAGGACGAGCGGCGTTGCCAGCGGCTGCCCTACGCGCCGCGTCAGCCGGGGAACATAGACGGCTCGATCTCGCAGCGCGACTTGGTCTTCCCTGACAGCCTGGCTGTCCTGCGCCGCCACCAGGCTGATCAACCGGGACCACTCGTCGGCGCTGCCGTCATGCAGGTCCGCCAGTCCGCCCCAGACGTGCGGATGTTCCAGCGCGGCGGCGCGACCGAATCCCCAGAGGCAGCTCTGCACCGGCGACACGGTGTCCGCGCCGGTGACCCGCTGCGCACCGCGAGTTGCCAGCCAGATGGGCACGCGAAGTTCGGCGGCGGCCGCGGCTCGGAAGAGTCGCCGTGTGCCGCCCAGGACGCGATGTTGCATTCGCAAGAGCGACCGCATCGATGGTGTCGTGTCCGATTCGAGCGCCGCAAAATGCAGGATACGCAGCCTGGGATCATCCGCTACCGCCGCGCGCAGCGCGGCCACGAGCCGTTCCTCGTCCGCGTCCGATGCGGGCAATCCGAGAATCCGGTGCCGGTGTCCGCGCGCGATCAGCGCATCGACCAAAGGCCGCACGGCCTCGCCATCATCGCCGATGAGCAGCCAGCCAGATGCCTCGTCGGCTTCCGCGGCTGCCGTCCCGGTAGCCGGAGCGCTGGATATTTCCCAGCGCATCTCATAACGCGCGTCCGCCACCGACTGCGCATTGCGCTGGCGGTTGTGTTGGGTGGCAAGCTTTTTCAGTACGTCGACGGTGTGTTGGTTGTCGTTTTGGCCGTCGAGCAGCGCGGCGAGCTCCTCGATCCGGTCATCCTCGAGAAGCCGGACGGCCTCGGTGCGCGTGGCATCGGTCGGGGTGGGCCGAACCCGCTTGTCGCGGAACCAGTACGGGCGACGCTGGAATGGATAGGTGGGGAGGTCGAGCTTGCGCGCCGGTTCCCGTTGAAGGGCGGTGAAGTGAGGAAGGTGGCCGGCAACGTACGCGGTGGCAACGGCTTCGGTGATCTGGCGGTGATCGGCGCCGTTTCGGCGCAACGAGGCGATTGCCTGCGGCGCCGTTGCCGGGTCGGGCCATGCCCGCAGTGCGGATGCGGTGAGCACCGGTTGCGGGCCGACCTCTAGCAGCACCGCGCAGCCGAGGCCGGCCAAAGTTGCTACACCCTTGGCGAATTCGATCGGCTGGCGCGCATGGCGGCGCCAATACCGGGCATCCAGCCCCGCGTTCCGGCCAAGGGCCGCGCCGGTGCGGTTGCACACCAAGGTTCGTTGCGGGGCAGAGTAGTCGAATCGGCTTGCGTACGCCTCGAATTCGTCGAGGACCGGATCCAACAGCGCCGAATGGAAGGCGTGGCTGGTCTCCAGCCAGTCGCAGCGAACGCCATCGGCGACCAACGAGCCGACCGCCTTATCCAGGTCCTCCGCGGGCCCTGACAGCACGGTGTTGGCGCCGTTGTAGGCGGCCACCGAGAGCCGCGGGAATTGGTCGGTGAGGCCCTCGACCCGGTCGGCGGCGGCGAAGACCGCCACCATCCGACCGCCTGCGGGCAGACTGCCGAACAGGCGCCCGCGCTCGGCGAGCAACAACGCTCCGTCCTCGAGACCGAACACACCCGCGACGCATGCCGCCGAATACTGTCCGACGCTGTGGCCCAGCACCACATCAGGTTGCAGGCCCCACGACTGCCAGAGCCTCGCCAGGCCCATCTCCACCGCGAACAGGGCGGGCTGGGCGTAGCTGGTCTGGCGCAAGGCGTCTTCACCATCGGCGTCGAATATGACGTCCAGCAACGGTTTTTCGAGCACATCGGCGACGGCCGCGGCGCACCGGGTCATCGTCGCGGCGAACACCGGTTCGGTCTCGTACAACTCACGGGCCATGCCGGCGAACTGACTGCCCTGACCGGGGAACAACCACGCTGTCTTCGGCGTGTCGGCGCACATTCCCCGCACCAAACCCGGTGCCGGGCGGTCGTCGGCGAGCGCGCCGAGCAATTCGCGCGCGGAGTCGGTCGAATTCACCACCAAGGCGGCCCGGTGTTCGAGGTGCGATCGGCCCACCCCGGCGGTGAAGCACACGTCCGACAAGGTGGCCTCGGGGTGCGCGGCCAACCAATTGCGATAGTCGTCGGCGATCTGCACCAAAGCCGCAGGGCTGCGTGCCGACAGCGGCAAGACGCTGAAGCGCCTGTCATCGGGAGGCGCAACCGGTGCCACAGCGACGCGGTCCATTGCGGGTGCTTCTTCGACGATGACGTGCGCATTGGTCCCCGAGAAGCCGAACGAACTGACCCCCGCGATGCGGCGCCGACCGTTGCGTTCCCAGGTGAGAGGCTCGTCCACGACGCGCACCGGCAGCCGGTCCCAGGGAATATGCGGCGAGGGGTTGCGGAAGTTCAAGTGCTTCGGCAGTTGCTCGTGTTCGAGCGAGAGGATGACCTTGATCAGGCCGGCGATACCCGCCGCCGCTTCCAGGTGCCCGATGTTGGTCTTCACCGATCCGATCAGCAGCGGCTGGCCGGCATCGCGCCCGTCGCCGAGCGCGGCGGCCGCGGCCTGGACTTCGATCGGGTCGCCGAGTGATGTCCCGGTCCCATGCGCCTCCAGGTATCCGACGTCGCCGGCCACGATGCCGGAGCGCTGCAACGCTTCGGCGATAACACGTTGCTGGGCAACACCGTTCGGCACCGTCAATCCACCCGATGCGCCATCCTGGTTGATGGCGCTACCCCGGATCACGGCACGGATCCGGTCGCCGTCTCGGATCGCGTCATCGAGGCGCTTCACCACAATGACACCGCAACCCTCGCCGCGCACGTAGCCGTCCGCGGCCGCATCGAACGTCTTGCACCGGCCGTCCGGAGCCAACATCCGCGCTTGCGAAAAAGTGATCATGGTTCCCGGGCTGATCAGGACGTTCGCCCCGCCTGCCAGCGCCAGGTCGCACTCCCCCAGTCGCAGCGCTTGGCACGCCTGATGGATCGCCACCAACGACGAGCTGCACGCCGTGTCGACGGTGACCGCCGGTCCCTGCAGCCCCAGCCGATAACTGATCCGGCCCGCTCCAGCCGCGCCCGACGTCCCGATTGCCGTATACGCTTCGATGTCACCGTATTCCAGCTCGTCCGATATCATTCCGAAGTAGTCGTGGGTGGACAAACCCATGTACACGCCAGTCTTGGTGTTCGCCAAACCCATTGGCGCGGTGCCGGAATGCTCCAGTGCCCGCCATGCCATTTCCAGCAGTAGCCGATGCTGAGGATCCATCATCTTGACCTCGCGCGCCGACACCCCGAAAAACGCCGCGTCGAACCCGGCTACGTCATCGATGAAGCCCGCCCGGCGAGTCGCAATCCGGCCGGGCGCCCCGGGATCCGGGTCAAAGAATTCCTCGACATCCCAGCGATCCGATGGCACCTCCGACACCGCATCGCGCCCGTGTCGCAAGACATCCCAGAATTCGTCGGCATCGGCCGCCCCCGGTACGCGCACTGAGTAGCCAACGATCGCAAAACCCGACGTTTGCTTCATCGGATCTTCGACGGATGCCATGCGAATGTCCCCTCTGTCATGGTTGGTGAAAACTCGATCCCTCGGAGCGGGGCCGTGATATCGGGGCGGTGCTAAGTCTGGACCGACTCTTAGGTCACACAGCGCACCACACGCAATCCCGGTTGCGCACAAGGTAATCGCCCGACGGAGCGTATGACAAGTACTTCGCTGCGAAGGTGTACGAAAAATATCGAATTGTGGTCGCGGGGCTGGACCCGAAAAGATTCAGGCCCTTTCCGCACTCCCCACCAATCTGTAAGTTGTTGCATTGCTGTCCGGCCATGCCAAGTTCACCGCCGAACGCATTACCTTGATCTCGCTACCAGACCAGCCGAACTGCGGTTACCCAACAGGGAGAAACATTGCGCATCGGGAACATCACCATCGGTTCAATCGGCGACTGGGAGCTCAGCTCCGGGCCGGTCACCTCCTGGCACCCAACGGCTGCGTCTCTTGATGCGGCTCGACAAGCGCCGGTCAGCTCCGTGCCCGCCACCTACATGCAAACCCAACATCTTCGCGGCTACTACGAACGAACGGCCGCCGGCCTCGACTATTCGCGGTTACTCGTGGCCACGTGCGAGATACCCGGTCAATGCGATATCGACGTCATGAGTTACGCGCTCAATGCCTACCTGCGTCGTCACGATACGTACCGAAGCTGGTTTGAATACAACGGAACCGGTGACATCGTCAGGCACATCATCGACGATCCCGCCGACATCGAATTCGCGCCGACCACCCACGGCGAAATGACGATCGAAGAGTTGTACGAACACGCGGTCGCCACACCGGATCCGCTGCAGTGGGGTTGCTTCAGCTTCGGGATCATCCAGGCCGACGATCACTTCACGTTCTACGCGAGCATCGATCACGTACACGGAGACGCGTCGTTGATCGGCATCACGATGCTCGAGTCCTATGCGATGTACATGTCGTTGGCGGCGGGCAACGGGCCGCTTGCGCTGCCCGACGCCGGCAGCTACCACGATTACTGCCTGCAGGAGCGCCAAGACACGTCGGCCATGACCGCGGATTCGCCGGATGTACGCGCGTGGATCGACTTCGCCGAGAACAACAATGGGAGCCTTCCCGAGTTCCCGCTTCCGCTCGGCAACCCCATGGAGGCGACGGACAGCGCCATGATCACCGAAACCCTGCTTGACGCGGAACAGACGGAGAGATTCGAATCGGCCTGCACGGCTGCCGGCGCTCGGTTCATCGGCGGCTTGTTCGCCTGCAGCGCGCTGGTGGAGCACGAGTTCACGGGTGCCGTCACGTATTACGGACTGACCCCCAGGGATACCCGCCGCACATCGGAAAATTTCATGACTCAGGGTTGGTTTACCGGTCTGGTTCCGATCACCGTTCCCATCGCTGCAGCATCGTTCAGTGAAGCCGCTTGGGCAGCGCAGACGTCTTTCGATTCGGACCTGAGTTTGGCGAAGGTGCCCTATTACCGCGTGTTGGAATTGGCGCCGTGGCTGGACTGGCCTCCACCGAACTTTCCGGTGACGAATTTCTTGCATGGAGGCGCGGCTCCCCTCAATGCGGTGCTCACCGCCGAGGTGGGTGGCGCGAAGAACATCGGGATCTACTCCGACGGCCGGTATTCATATCAGCTGACCATCTATATATTCCGATACGGCGAGGGCACCATCATGGCGGTGATGCACCCCGACAACCCCATCGCCCAAAAATCGGTCACGCGGTACGTGGAAGCGATGAAATCCGCATTTACGCGGGTCGCCGATCGCGGGAATTGGTGATCGGCACGAATCAGGGCGCACCGGTGACACGGTCATCGCGCTGGGAACGTCAGCGCCGCAGGACGTTTAAGCGACTCTCGCCCCGCTGAGCGCGATGGATCTACGGACGCCCCGGTGGGCCGTCTTGGCGAGTCCACAAGGGCCCGAAATGAATTAACAGCGTGTAATGTGGCGGCGAGTACCGGCTACCCGGGAGTAGACAAGTGAAACTAGTATTCGCAACGGCACTCGCGGCGTTGCTGGCGGGTTCGGCCGGTGGATTCGGACCCGGCGTGGCAAGCGGAGACCCGGCGTTTCCCTGGCCGCCCCCGACCCCGTCTCCGGTAGGCGCCGGTGCCACGGCCGGAGTCGTCTACGCGGTTGGCGGTGCGCGGCCGCCGGGCATTCCCTGGTACGAGTACACGAGCCGGGCCGGATCCGGGTACTTTCCGAACGCCAGGCGCGACATCATCGAATATCCCGCCGGGGCGCTCTACAGCTGGGTGCCGCAAGAGATGTTTCCCGGGCCTCGAGACAACATGACCGTCGGCCAGGCGATCCAACAAGCCACGGACAACCTGGATCAGGCTATTCGGAACGGCACCGAGCCGGCCGCCACCGTCGGCCTGTCGCAGGGCAACCTCGCGCTCGACCAGGAACAGGTGCGGCTTGCCAACGACCCGAAGGCTCCACCACCAGACACGCTGCAATTCACGACCATTGGCGACCCGGTGGGAACGCACGGGTTCGGGGCGAGTTTTGCGTCCGGCATCTTCAAACCCGGTGACCGCATCCCGATTATCGACTACACCATGCCTGCGCCGGTCGACAGCCAGTACGACACCAACAAAATCGTGGCCGCATACGACGGTTTCGCGGATTTCCCCGATAGGCCGGACAACCTGCTGGCCGACGTCAACGCGCTCCTCGCCTCGGCGATCGTGCACACCCCGGCGGCGTTCACCGGACCGGGCGACGTGCCACCGCAGAACATCAGGACTGGGGTCAATCCGCGAGGTGCGAAGACGACGACGTATCTGGTTCCGGTCAATCATCTTCCGCTGACTTTGCCGCTGCGCTACCTCGGCTGGTCGGACGGCCTGGTAAACCAGATCGACGCGGCGTTGCAACCCCAAATCGATGCGGGCTATTCGCGCAACGACAACCTGTTCACCCGGCCGGTCTCCGTGGATCCGGTCAATGGCATGGACCCGGTGGGCATCTTGGGGCCTGGCACACGGGATTCCGTTGAAAATTTCTTCGCCCAGATTCGTGCAATCGTTCCCCCGCCCGGCTGATTCACCCGTCTGCGGCCACCGCTTGGAAGACCGTCGTCTTCTTGGGCGTGGCCTGTACCGGACTACGTAGCCACGGTCGGGCGGGCCACCAACCCGCCCGGCCCAGCAGTGCGGCGATGGCGGGCACAGTGATGGTGCGCACCACAAAGGTGTCGACCAGGATGCCGACGCCGATCACGAAGCCGGATTGCACGACGGCTCCGATGCTGGAGAACAGCAGACCGAACATGGATGCCGCGAAGATGAGGCCGGCGGCGGTGATGACTCCTCCGGTGGAACGCACGGTGCGGATGACTCCGGTCCGCACACCCAGCGGCGACTCGTCGCGCAATCGTGACGCGAGCAGCATGTTGTAGTCCGCGCCCACCGCGACGAGCACGACAAAGGTCAATCCTGGCACGCTCCAATGCAATTGCTGTTCCAAGATCACTTGGAACAGCACGACTCCGACACCGACGGCCGACAGATAGGACAGGCTCACCGAGCCGACCAGGTACAGCGGCGCGACGATCGCCCGCAGCAGGGCGATGAGGATCAGCAGCACCACGATGATGGTGACGACCACGATGAGCTTGATGTCGCGGTCGTAGTAGTCCCGGGTGTCGCGCAGCGTGACCGGATATCCGGAGATCGAGATCGAGGCATCCGACAGCGCGGTATTGGGTTGCGCTCCCTTGGCGGTAGCCAGGATCGTGTTGACCTGGTCCATCGCGGCGGTGCTGAACGGGTTCAGGTCAGTCTGAATGAAGTAGCGCGCCGAATGGCCATCCGGCGAGATGAACGTCTGCGCAAGCTTTTTGAAGTCGGGCGTATCGAGCGCTCCGGGCGGCACGTTGAATCCGGCCATCGATGGTTGTGAGGCATCGCGGCCCATGTCCATCAGGAAATCGGACGCCTGGCCGAGACCGACCCCCATCCGCCTGACCTGATCGACCAGCTGTTGCACACCGTCGGCCACCTGGCGCCCGGCGCTGGCCAGGTCGTTGGCACCCTGTTGCACCGTGGCGATCTGCGAGCGCGCCGCACCGGGGTTGTCCAATCCCAGTCGGTGCAGGGACGCAAGAGCACTATGCAAACTCTGCCCGAGACCGTTCACGGTGGAGGCCAGCGTCTGAGACGACCGCGTCGACTCCAGTTGGCGGAAGAGGTCGCTGATGCGGCCCAGGGTTCCGTCGTCGCGCGCGGTGATCAACCGGTGGAACTGGGCCCGCGCCCCGCTGCAGACCGAGTTGGCGTCACACACCACGCTGGTATCCAGCGCGGTGACCACGGCATCCATCCACTCGAAGTTGTTCACCATGGCCGAGAAATTGATCTGCAGCGTGTTACCGAGCACCCGGACACTGCTGACCAGCTTTGTGGCGGTGTCGATGTCGCCCAGGGTCGTGCCGCCACCGAACATGGCCGACACCGTTGCCAGGGCATCGACCAGGCCGCTGACGCCCCCGATCGCCTGACCCACCTGCGTGCGCACATCGCCGAGCTTGTCAGCCAACAATCCTGCGCCCGAAGACAATCGGTTCAGCTCCCCGGCGTGCCGGTTGATCAAGCTGGACGCACCGCCCAGTTCTTTGCCGACCTGACCGGCCTGATAGGTCGCCTTGGCCTCCTCCAGCGAGCGCCCAGTGGGACGGGTGACCCCGCGGACCATGGCGACTCCCGGAATTTGGCTCACACGTTGGGCCAACTGCTCCAAGTCGGCAAGGGCGCGCGGAGTGCGCAGGTCTTGGGCAGAGGAGATGAACAGGTATTCCGGAATCGTCTGGTTCACCGGAAAATGGTGTTCCAGCGCGGCGTATCCGAGCGAACTGCCGGCCGAGGCGGGTAGCTGCTTGCGGTCGTCGTAGTTGAAGCCCACCAGGGCCGTGCAGCAGGCCGCAGCGATCAAGACGATCAGGCTCGCGGCCAGATAGCGCGCGGGCCGCCGCACGATCCGCACCCCGGCCCGCCGCCATAACATGGTGGTGCGCTCCGCCCGCGGTGCTACCCATCCGCGCGGTCCGGCCACCATCATGATCGCCGGCAACAGCGTCACCGCCGCCAAGAACGCGATCGCGATCGCGATCGCCAGCGCCGGGCCCACCGTGGAAAACAGACCGAGGTTCGCAAACCCCATGCCCAGGAAGGTGATTCCCACCGTCCCCGCCGACGCCGCGATCACTTTCCCGATGGAGGCCATGGCTCTTGTGACGGCCCGCTGCGGATCCTCCCCGCGCCGGACGTAGTCGTGATAGCGGCTGATCAAAAAGACGGCGTAATCGGTTCCCGCACCCGCGATCATCGCCGAGAGCAACACGATCATCTGGTTGGACACGGCCATACCGGTCAGCAGCGAAACCCCGGACACCACCGCCTGCGCGGTCAGCAGCGAGGCCCCAATCGTAATGAGAGGCAAGCACATCGTGACCGGGTTGCGGTAGATGACAACCAAAATCACCAACAACAGAACCGCGATCGCCAGCTCGATGGAGACGCGGTCCTTCGTCCCCGCGTCGGTCAGGTCGGCGACCGTGGCGGCGGGCCCGGTCAAACTGGCTTTCAGCGTAGACCCCGGCGCGCTCGCCAGCGTGTGTTTCACCAGCGCCGCGACCTCGTTGTAGGCGCGGTAGGACTGCGGTGTGCCCAACTCCCCGGCCAGGCCGACCGGCACGACCCACGCCTTGTGGTCCTTGCTGCTCAACACCTCACGCAACGGCGGCGTGCTCAGGAAATCCTGCAGCATCACCACGTCTCTGGTGTCCAGGCGCAACCGGTCCACCAGTGTGCGGTAAAGGTTTTCGTCGCCTCGGCCCAACCCCTTGTCGTCGCTCAACAGCAAGATCAACACGTTTTCCGAGCCGGCCTCGTGGAAAGCCTCGTTGATCTTTTTCGCGGTGACCGTCGACGGTGCGTCGGCGGGCAGGATGGCCACCGGGTGCCGCGCAGCCATCTCGGTCAACGACGGCACCGTCATGGGCAACACCAACGCGAGCAGGCCCCAGCACCCGATCACCAGCAACGGCCACCGCACGACGAACCCGCCTAACCGCCCGAAAATGCGTTCATCCTCTCACCGCACCCGCCATCGCGGTCAGGGCGTCGCTTGGCCATGACTTTGGCTTCCTTCGCGAAAGTCTCTGAGGACTATACGGTTTGGAATTTGTTGGCGACTTCTTGCCAAGCACACGCATTTCTTCTGGCTATTTCGGCGACTGTGCCCGAACAGTGGACCGGAATGTTTTCGGCGATCGCGTTCACGGCGCCGATGGCAGCCATGTCCGTGGACAGTAGTCGCACGAGCCTTCTACCCCTGTCGGAGAACCTCACCGCGGGGTCGTTTCGAAGTCGTTCGAGGAGATCGTGGTCGTGGGCCTCACGATGCGTGTCGCTTCGACCGCCGGCGGGCGGGTCCTGGCCGGCTTGCGAAGCGAGACCCTCCGGCTCAGGGCAGGGGTTCGACGGTCTAGCGCAGTCGTCGGGCAATGAATTCTCCCGAAAACGCGCCCGCACGTCACGCGCTGTGCTGACGGAGATACCTGCAGTCCGCGCGATCTCCCGCAATGAGGCGTCCGGATTCACCGACAGGTATTCGGCGGCGCGCCGCCGGCCGTTGACCGGACTGATCGGTCGCGTCTTTCCGTCACGTCCAAGGCGGGTGTCCAAGTGGGAATCTTCCCCAGTTAAACATCTGCGCAACATGGCGACGGTTTTGTTCGACACTCCCGTGAGCACACCGATGGAGCGATCCGAGCGGTGCGGGTTCGCCAAAAGGATGCGTCGTGCCGCGGCCTTTCGTTCCGAAAGGGTGAGTGGCAAGCCGTGGGTGACGTTCAGGTGCACCGCGAGCGCGAACGCTTCGGCGTCACTGCCTTCGAAGAACTTGGCAGCTATCGAGTCGTTACCCCGCAACTGGGTTGCGCGCAGCCTGTGCACGCCATCGATCACTCGCATCGTCGTCCGGTGAATCACTATAGGAGGCAACGGGACCGGCGATTGTGCCAAGATCTTGATATGGCGTTCGTTCGCTTTGATCTTCCTGGGTGAATGCGAACTGTGAATTGCCGCTATGGGGACGTTCTCAACCGGCAGAGAGTTCTCTCGAGATAGCCACTCCGCCGTCGGACATGCTGACACCCGATCCCCCTTGTCGTATTGGCGCATTAAGCGAAGCGCCCACTGATGTCGTGGTTACTCAGCACGTTGCCCTCGGTTGACCCAGGCATCAGCCAGCGATCACCGCTTAGGATTGGCATGACCGGTCTGATCTCTGTGATTCCGCGCGCCCTTCACGACGAACTGTCTGCCCTGACCTGTATCCGCCTGTGCACACAGATTCCTATCCGCCGGAAATAGCCGACCTCACGCCGTGACGGAGTTCGCAACTGACAGGAGGGGCCCGCCGCGGTCAGCAAACTGCGGGGCGTTGAACCACTGGACGAGCTGGTCGTCGTGGGGAAAACCCTTGCGGTGAGCCTGTTCACGATCCGCTACTCCGTCTCGGGGAATCTCGGGTTATGAGAATCCACCTCTCACACTCGAGTATCAAATTTCCATAGTGCAGCGCCGGCGTCAATTAACTTCGGGTACCAATAGCCGGTCGCTGTGGTGCACGGAGTCGACCTGGATCGGGCCGCGACGCGCGCGGGCATGCGTCGGCAAATCACCACGCAGTGCTCGACATCACCACTGTTGTGCATGATTGATCCTCGGGCGCTGGTATGAGCAACTAGCCATTGCCATCTGAAGCGAGACGACAGCATCAAGTCCGAGGATTGGCATCCGCAGCAGGCGCACCTTGCCGGTTCACACCGCTCGCCGGCAAGGCCGGGCCAACTCGATGGCACCACCGACAACGGGCGATTCATCGAGTGCTTCGCAAACTCGACCGGCGAAGGGTGTCGCCGGCCTATCGGTGAGTGTGTCCGAAAAGACCTATGCTGCAGCGGGTTAGCGCCGTGTGGGCTGGTCGAAGTCGGCGGGAGCGAACTTGCCCAGCCGCAATTTTTGCTCGATGTCCTCCAGGCTGTGTCCGGTCAGATCGGGCATCTTGAAGTAGACGAACATCCAGGCCGCCACGTTGAACAGTCCGTAGATCCACATAGTTTGACCGACCCCGGCCGCATTGATGAGCGTCAGCAGTGTCAGCGTGATCAGCAGGTTGGTTCCCCACAGTGTGGCAGCCTGAGCGCTGGTACCCGCGCCGCGGACGGACAGTGGGTAGATCTCTGAACCGGTCAACCATCCCATCAGTTGCAGGCCGCCGGCGTTAAAGATCATGAACACGATCAGGCAGCCAATGATGAACGGCACGTCGCCGCGGGCGTTGTGGCCGGTCACCCACAGTGTTCCCAGTACGAATAGCGCGATGGCGGCGCCCGGAATCATCATCAGAGTCAGCCGTCTGCGGCCGACGATATCGACGATGGACAGGCCGAAGATCATCATGATCAGGTACGTGGCGCCGAGCGCGACGCTGACCTGCAAAGCTACTGCGTCGGAGAACCCATTGTCGGTGAGTATCGTCGGCGCGTAGTAGACGATCATCTCGATGCCGCTGAGCTGGGTGAACGCGGCGATGCCGCAGCCCACTTGCAGTGCGGGCCGTACCCAGGGTTGTCGTAGTCCGCGCCAGCCCCGCTCATGCTGTGCGGCACTGTGCTCCTCGGCGTCAACCGCGACGATGCCGGACAGTTCGGATTCCACGTCGTATTGGCCGCGCAGCCGCTGGAGCACCTCCCGCGCCAAGCCAACACGTTGGCCCCGTTCGACGAGCCAGCGTGGGCTCTCCGGCAGCCGCATGACCAGTAGCAGCATGAATATCGCTGGCACAGCGGCACATCCGATAGCCACCCGCCAGGAAATGAATTGACTGGCCCCGACGATCGTGGCGACGACGATGCCCACACCGATGCCGCTCTGGAACGTCAGGACAAGGCGGCCACGGAGGTTGGAAGGAGCCAGCTCAGCTATGTACATCGGCACCGTCTGGGTGGCGCCACCCACCGCGATCCCGAGGACGATGCGACTGACGGCCAGTTCGATCGCGCTGGGCGCGAACGCAGACGCCAGGGCACCGATCAGGAAGATCAGCGACAACACCACGGCCGTCTTGCGCCGGCCGAAGAGCTCACTGGCCTTACTACCGGCGAGCGCTCCGATGATGGCACCGATGAGGATCGCTGCCGCAACGAATTCGACCATGTGATCGTCCATTTGGAATTCACGCCGAATCTGCAGCAGCGCACCAGAAATCACACCAGTGTCGTAACCATACAGAAGTGACGAGATGACCGATACCAGAGCGCCGACTATCAGGATGGACGTCAAACGGCCCTCGCTGGTCTCCGCCATCGTGGGTTTTCTGCCGGCAGCGACCTCGTAAGGTTGTCTAGCTGTCATTGCTTCTCCCATCGCCGTCGAAATGACAGCGGCGGAAATCAACGAGCCCCTGTTGCCCGAGCGCTTCTCGAGATCACCGCGGAACGGCTATGGCGACCGTCGCAGGATTACGTATGGGTTCATCGCGGGAACCTACGCACGACATTCAGGCAGCTAGATCACTCATAGCCGTCATCGAGTCGACCGGCGGGTCCCACGCAGATGAGGATTCCGCCACGTTGGATGACAACTTACACGACTTCAGGTTTCCGCTTCCACAAAGCTGCCATTGACCAATGTCACCATTTGATGTTGACTGCGTTGTATGACGGACGGCGTTCCGGCTCGCGGGTCATTGCGATCCCGCGGCGCGGCAGCGGTAAGTACCTACACCCTTCGGCCGATCACCAGCGCGATTCCGCCCGAACGGGCATGGGGTCTGTGGTTATCGCGCCAGATCATCGCCAGGATCATGGGGACGTTCGGCCCCTCGCTCGCGGGCACCCGCGTCGAGTCGGTAGACGTCACGCTGCCCGACGGCCGCCGCGTCAAGGGTGAATGGGTCTATGGACCGCGAACGCCCACGAGCGAGACCGAGCGATCATCAATCAGCGAGGGTGCGATCTATTACGTGCACGGCAGCGGATACGCCGTCTGTTCGCCAAAGACCCACCGCCGCTTGACATCCTGGCTGTCAGCCCTGACCGGCCTACCGGTGTTCTGCGTCGATTACCGGCTCGCGCCGCGTCATCGCTTCCCCACCGCGGCCGACGACGTCCGCGCGGGTTGGGACTGGCTGGTCGGCACATGCGGTGTGCCGCCGAAACAGGTTGTGATCGCCGGGGATTCGGCGGGAGGTCACCTGTCGGTCGATCTGCTGTTACAGCCCGAGGTCGATCACCCCGCCGCGATGGTGCTGTTCTCTCCCCTGTACGACCTCACGTTCGAGCTGGCGCTGGCGCGCGAACGGATTCGCCCCGATCCAGCCACCCGCGCTGCGAGCGCGGTCCGCCTGGTCGGCCTCTACCACAGCGGCATCGAGCTCACCCACCAACGGCTGACGCTAGACGTCGCCGGCGGCGCCGCGCTTCCCCCCACCCTGATCCAGGCGGGCGGAGCCGAGATGCTGCAGGAGGATGCGCGCCAGCTCGCCGCCGACATCCGCACCGCCGGCGGCCGATGTGAATTGCAGATCTGGCCGCATCAGGTGCACGTCTTCCAGGCGTTGCCACGCATGACACCCGAGGCCGCCAAGGCCATGGCGTATGTCGCACGATTCATCGCCCACGGCCTGCAGGATGCACGCGCCATCACCGAGGAGATCCACTGATCATGTTCGGCCCCGTAGACAGACTGCTCAACCGGTCGAAAACCAGCCGCGGTGCATTGGCGGTGGTGACCGGCGCCGGAAGCGGCATCGGCGCCGCCTTCGCCGTCGAACTCGGCAAGCGCGGCGGCGCGGTGGTGTGCAGTGACATCGACGAGGCCGCCGCGCAGCGCACGGCCGACACGGTCACCGAGCAGGGCGCCAAGGCGGTGGCAATCCGTTGCGACGTATCGCGATTCGAGGACGTGCAGGCGCTGGCCGAACAGTCGCAGTCCTGGTTCGCGGCGCCACCCACGCTGGTGATCAACAACGCCGGCGTCGGCGCGGGCGGTGCCGCCATCGGCGAGGCGCCGCTGGACGACTGGCTGTGGACATTGGGCATCAACCTGTGGGGTCCCATCCACGGCTGCCACGTGTTCACCCCGATCCTGCGCGAGGCCGAGCCGTCGCGCGCGCCGCGGGGCATCATCAACGTGGCCTCCGCGGCGGCGTTCGGTGCGGCGCCGGGCATGGCCGCCTACAACGTCAGCAAGGCCGGTGTGCTCTCACTCTCGGAGACCCTCGCCGCCGAACTGGCCGGCACGCCGGTGCGAGTCACCGTGCTGTGCCCGACCTTCGTCAAGACCAACATCCTCGAATCCGGCCGCATCAGCGAACAATCCAGCGAGCTGGCCGGAAAACTGATGCGCTGGACCGGATTGTCCGCGGAGAAAGTCGCGCGCACCTGCCTGGACGCCCACGACCGCGGCGAGCTGTACTGCATGCCGCAATACGACGCCAAGATCGGCTGGAACATCAAACGGCTTGCCCCGCAGACCTATACACGCGCGGCCGGCCTGGTGTCCCGCATCAACCTGCCCTGATCACCCAACGAAAGGAGCTACCGGTGGCCATCGACATGGAAGCCATGCTCGCCAAGATCAAGGATCGGCAGTGGGCCCTCGCCGACATAGATTGGGACGCGCCCGGCGCCGAAATGATCAGTGATGAACAGCGGCCACAGCTCAAGGCGTTCATGGCCGATCTGTGCTGGATCGAGAACATCGGCGCCAGGGGCTTCGCGGCGCTGGCGAAGAAGGCACCCACACCGACGATCGCCGAGATCTACCGCTACTTCCACGCCGAGGAGCAGCGCCACGCCAACGCTGAACTGGCGCTGATGAAGCGCTGGGGGATGCTCGACCACGGTGAAGTTCCCGAGCCGAACGTGAACATCCGGCTGGCGATCGACTGGCTGGACCGCTGGGCCGACGACATGCCGCTGTCTCTGCTCGGCACCGTCATCCCAATGCTCGAAGTCGCGCTGGACGGCGCCCTGTTGAAGTTCCTCCTCGACGAGGTACACGACCCCGTTTGCCACCAGGTGTTCGAGAAGATCAACAATGACGAATCCCGCCATCTGGTCGTCGATTTCGAAGTTCTCGACATGATCGGGCACGCGAAGATCCGACGGTTGCTGATCGACTTCGTCGGCCACAACGCCACACCGGGTCTCATCATCGGCGCGGTCATGGGTGCACCGCTGATCAACAGGATCCGCAACGAGATCACCGCCATGGGTATGGAGCCCGAGCGGCTTTACAGAGCCGTGAAGAGATTCAAAGAGCTTGGTGATCGCGGCGAACACACCAGGCGGGTACCGACTTATCGGTTCCTGCGGCGCTACGCGGGAGTGGTCACAAATCCGCGCCACCCGTACCATCTGCTGGCGAATTCGATGGTGTGGCTTTCCGACCGGTATCCGCGGCCCCTGCTTCCGTCGGTGCCCACTTGGGTCAGAGAAGTCACCCACGAGCCGGCGGCGTGACCATGGCGAACAACCGCGCCCACGCGGCGCTCATCATCGGAGCCGGCTTCACCGGATTGGGGGCGGCGATCCGCCTGGCCGAAGCCGGAGTCGACGACATCGTGATGCTGGAGCGCGCCGACCGTGTCGGCGGAACCTGGCGCGACACAACCTATCCCGGAGCCAGCTGCGACGTCCCGTCGCTGCTGTACTCGTACTCCTTCGTCAAGAACCCGACCTGGTCACGCACCTACTCGCCCGCACCCGAGATCTACCGGCACCTCGAAGACATGGCGAACAGGTTCGACATCCGCAGCCGCATCAAGTTCGGCCACGAGGTCAAGGACCTGACCTTCGACGAGGCCGCCGGCGTCTGGACCGCGACCACCAAGAACCGCAAGAAGTTTCGCGCCCGCACCGTCGTGCTGGCCTCCGGCCCGCTGTCCGACGTCAGCTTCCCCGACATCCGGGGCCTGGACAGCTACCGCGGACACAAGATCCACAGCGCACGCTGGGATCACGACTACGACTTCACCGGCAAGCGCGTCGCGGTCATCGGTACCGGCGCCAGCGCCATCCAGATCATCCCGGAACTGGTCAAGCAGGCCGGGTTCGTCAAGGTATTCCAGCGCACGCCGTGCTGGGTGTTGCCGCGCCTCGACGTCGCCACCCCGTCGGCCGTGCAATCCCTGTTCGCCAAAGTCCCTTCCAGCCAAGAGCTTGCGCGCCAAGCGCTGTACTGGGGCCACGAAGCCAGCGCGACGGCGCTGGTGTGGGACACCCCGTTGACGTCGCTGGTCGCCCGGCTCGGCCGGGCGCACCTGCGCGCCCAGGTGAAAGACCCGTGGCTGCGGCGGCAGCTGACACCGGACTTCCGGCCCGGGTGCAAACGCATGCTGGTGTCCAGCGAGTACTACCCCGCGCTGCAGCGCGACAATTGCAAGCTGATCGACTGGCCGATCGCCACCTTGAGCCCGGCCGGCGTTCGCACCAGCGACGGCATCGAGCACCACCTCGATTGCATCGTGTTCGCCACCGGTTACGACGTGCACCTGACCGGCCCACCCTTCCCGGTCACCGGCCTGGGCGGCCGGTCGCTGGCCGCCGAATGGGCCGATGGCGCACAGGCTTACAAGAGCATCAACGTGCACGGCTATCCGAACCTGTTCGTCATGACCGGCCCCAACTCCGGACCCGGCCACAACTCACTGCTGGTGTACATCGAGGGCCAGCTGGACTACGCGGTGCGCGGGATCACCACCGTCCTCAACGATGATCTGCGTTACCTTGATGTGCGCGAAGAGGTTCAGCGTCGCCACAACGAGAGCCTGCAACGCCGGCTTACCAAGACGACCTGGATGTCGGGGTGCCGCAGTTGGTACCTCACCAAGGACGGATTCAACGGGTCGATGTACCCCGGTTTCGCCACGCAGTATCTTCGCCAGATGAGGGATTTCCGGTACGAGGACTACCAGGCGGTGGCACATAACGCCCAGACGCAGGCCACCGCGTCGGCCTGAGATGCCGCACTGACATGGCCATCGAGCGCGCGGCGCGGCCCGAACCCGGCACGATCGCCAGCGTGCTGCACAACGTGCGGCGCGCGCCCAAACGGGTTCGGCGCCAATCGCGGGAGTATCGCCAACTCATCGAGGGGGCGGTGTCCCAACTTTTCGACGCGGCCGCCCGGCACCCACAAGGCGCCGCGAACTCCGGTGAGTACCGAATCGACGACCTGGCCAGGCTGGCCGGCACCACCACCCGCAATATCCGCGTCTACCGGGACCGCGGGCTGCTGCCGCCCCCGCTGCGGGTGGGCCGAATCGCGCTGTTCAACGACACCCACCTGACCCGGCTGCGGCTCATCACTTCGATGCTCGATCGCGGCTACAACATCGCGCACGTGCGAGAGATGCTCAGCGCGTGGGAGGAAGGCAAAAACCTCGGCGACGTGCTAGGCCTGGAAACCGCCATCGCCGGCACCTGGACCACCGAAAAGCCGGAAACGATGGCGCTGGCCGACGCCCAGCGACTGGTCAACGACGCGCAAGCCTTCGAGCGCCTGGTGGCGCTACAGGTGATCCGGATCGATGGGACGCAGGCGACCATCACCCGCCCGAAACTCATCGAAGCCTTCAACGAAATCCGGGGCTACGGCGTCAAATTCGACAAGCTCATCGACCTCCACGAGCGGATCGTCCCGGAGATCGACAAGATCAGCGACATGCTGGTGCGCGCCGGAGCCGAGCACGTGCTGGATCGCATCAAGCCCGGCGAACCGCTGCCGGCCGACGCCGAAATCGCCGAGCTGATCACCATGCTGGTCCGTTTCCGGACTCAAGCCGTGGCGACCGTCACCGCCACGCTCGCATCGTCGATCGAATCGAATATCGAGTCGCTGGTCGGCCGCATCTTGGCCGACTATCTCGAATCGAGCTCGTCGGTCTGAGTCTGGGTCAGCGCGCACTTCGGGCCGTGCGCGCGCAACCTAGACGTTGGGCACAACTAAGAGGTGACGACGGTGCAGGTTGGGCACGCAACGGTCGCCGTGCAATCGGCTATTCCCGGGGAGATCAAGGCAAGCATTAAGCCAAGCAAAGCTTTCGCCCTGAGATTAGACATACAGCTCCTACTCCTCTAACCCCCGGGTGTGCGGCACACCTTACGCGGGGCTGTACCGGCAATCATGGAAATGGGCCATATTCAGGCGTCAGTGCTGGCTCAGCGTCAGCGTCCCTTTCGTTTGAAGCACTTTGCTGGCGGTGATCTTCTCGGTTCTGCGCGCCTCGCGTTGCAGGTAGCGCTGCTTGGATTCATCGAATTTCTCCGAGGCGTCCTCAAGTTCCTTGACCAGCAGCGCAAGATCGTCGCGCATGCCGGCGGCCTCACCGGTGAAGTCATCGCGTTCGAAGATCCGCCACTTCTTCAGCACCGGCATGACCACTTCTTCGAGATGGATGCGGGGGTCGTAGACACCGCCCACGGCGATGATCACCGCCTTGCGGCGAAACTCCGGGACCGTGAACCCGGGCATCTTGAAATTGCGCAGAATCCCGTGCACCGACCTCATCGCCTGATCGGGTGCGATGTCGAGGCCCGCGGCGCTGATATCCCGGTAGAAGAGCATGTGCAGGTTTTCGTCATGCGACACCCTGGCCATCAACTGCTCGGCGACCGTGTCGTTGCTGACCTTGCCGGTGTTGCGGTGCGAGACGCGGGTGGCGAGTTCCTGGAAGGAGACATACATGACCGAGTCGAACAGACTCTCAGCGAACATGTCGCCCTGCTGGTTCTGGCCGGGACTGAAGCCCCTCGTCATTTGCTCCAGCCGCAGCTTCTCCAGCTCGACCGGGTCGACGGCGCGAGTGACCACCAGATAGTCGCGCAGCGCCGTGCTATGCCTGGCCTCCTCCGCAGTCCAACGATTCACCCACTGCCCCCACGGACCGTCCATGCTGAAGTTCATCGCGATCTCACGGTGATACGACGGTAAGTTGTCCTCCGTCAACAGGTTTTGGACCATGGCCACCTGCGCGACGTCGGGCAGCATCGTCTGGCCGGGCTCCCAATCCTGGCCGTCCGGCCCGTAGAAGTTTCTGCCGTCCGACCAGGGAACGTAGTCGTGCGGGCTCCACTCCTTGAACATCGAGAGGTGGCGATTGAGCAGGCGCTCAACCACCGGCTCGAGCTCGTGAAGTAGCTGCACGTTCGTCAGCGCCTTGGACACGGAACCCTCCCAGTTATCTGTCGCGGTCAGTGACGCGCAATGTATCTGTGTCATGCGGTTACATAAAGATGACACGCGTGCGAACCGGGCAAATAGGGCCGAAAGTCCTTACGGCACCGATCGTGACGCAGGGAACATCAAGCTGCCGGTTATCACCGGCGAGCAGTCAAAGCGATCAGAAAGCTATTGGCGCGCAATCAGATAGGGGGCGAGCGTGGACAGCTTTTCGCAGGTCTCTTCGAACTCGCGATCGGGTGTGGACTCCTCGATGATGCCCGCACCGGCCCGCAGCCAGGTTTTGCCGTCACATTCGTACGCCGCCCGCAGCGTCAGCGCCGCATCAAGCCCGCCATCGGCCGAAAGCATCACGACCGCACCCGAATACAGTCCGCGCGGCCCCTCGTCGAGGCGCATGATCGCCTCGACACCACCGGCTTTCGGGATGCCCGATGCGGTGACCGCCGGGAACAGCGCTTCGAGCGCATCCATCCGGTCGTTCGATGTGCCCAGCTGGCCGCTGACCGTGGAGCCCAGGTGCTGCACGCTCCCCCGTTCCCGCACCGTCATGAAGTCGGTAACGACGGCGGTACCCGGCTCGGCGATCTCGGTCATTTCCTGCAGCGAGCTTCGCACCGAAATAGCATGCTCGACAATCTCTTTGGAGTTCGACTCCAGGTCGTCGCGAGCCTGGCGGTCGCGCACCTCGCCACGCCCGAGCGCGCGGGTGCCCGCCAGCGGTTCGGTCACCACGACGCCGTCGTGACGGACGGCCGCGACCAGTTCGGGGCTGTAACCCACGGCGCGAATTCCGCCGAGCCGCAGCAGGAACGACCTCACCGGGGTGTTGTGCCGACGGGCCAGCCGGTAGGTGGACGGGAAATCGAGCGCGAAAGGCACTTCGATAGAACGGGAAAGAATCACTTTGTGGTAGCGTCCCGCCGCGATCTCACCGACGGCCGACGCGACGCGACCGCGGTAGTCGGACTGGTCCGCGACCACGTCGACCGCCGAGGCGTCACGCACATCGGCCACGCCGTCGCCGAGTACGCCGAGGACTTCGTCCCGGTGCCCGGCCGAGGTACCGAACAGCCGGACCTCCTTCCGGGTCACCACGATGCGGCCATGCGGCCAAAACACCCGGGCCAGTGGGGTTCCCGGCGCCAGCCGCTGCTGCAGCCCGTAGCGGTAGACACCGAATTCGAAAGCGATCCAGCCGAAAAGCTGGTCGGTTTCCAGCAACAGCCGGTCGATGGCCTCACCGAGCACCGGGCCGGGCCTGCCCGACCATTGCTGGCTCTGAGCCACCCCGCCGCGGATCACCCGCAGTTCGTCGCTGTCGAGCTCGATCATCGCGCGCACACCGGTGGCCAGCACCCATTCACCGCCGCGCTCGTAGAGCAGATACTCTTCCCCGACGCGCTCGGACAGCACCACGGCCAGCTCGGCCGCCAGGTCCGCCGGGTCGACGTGCAGGGGAAGCGGAATCGACGGCGACGCAGAGCCGGCGGAACTTGTCTCGACGCTGACCTCGGTCACGATTAGTAAATGTAGCCTAACCTATGTATGTCTGCGCAACCGATCCCACGAACTGCCCCCGCGATTGCCGCATTCAGCTAAAACTCCCGCGGAGTTAAACCGCCAGCCGGCCGGGCGCTTCCCCTCGAGGCCTGGCGGCGCCCTGGCGATACGGACCTGTTTGTGCAGCTAGCGCCGTTTGAACACCGACTTCGAGGTGGAAGTCCGGCCGCCGGCTGTGAAGATCGCCACTCCAAAGGTTTCCCAACCGTTTACGTTGCGGCCGCACAACAGGCGGCTTCGGCAGCCAGACTTTTGCTAACGCTCACTGCCCGCCCCGCCCGGATCCGCCGGATTGGAGGAACACCGTGTTCATAATCCGGCTTTTCAACGGCGAGGAAGTGCACGCAAGCGAAGGCGACGAGCTCGAGATAAATCCACAGACCGGCGTGCTTTCGGTGTCCCGGGTCGACGGTTTCGAGGAAATCACGACGCATTACTCGCCGTCGGCGTGGCTCTCTGTAACGCACCGCAAAAAGGGAGCCGGTGTCAGGCCCTCGCTCGTCCCTTCTGCGCGCTGACGCTCTATTGACTCCACAGTAAATGCACAGCACCTTCACACCAAACTAGCGGCAGCGGTAGCGGCCCCGCAGGGGGAATTTCGCGCGGGTGATCCGGCTCTGACCAGCAGGTTTGCCGCTTATCAACAACCGCACCGGCGTCCGACACCCTGTGTGCTGCCAAGTGGCGTCGGGCCAGCGGCGGGGATAAATTCTTGACGGTCGTCGGGATGTTTCGTGATTGCTCCGCTTGCGGACAGTGCTTCCCCAGATCAGCGCTCTAACCAACGGAGGCATCGATGCTGCAAGAGTTCTGGCACAACTTCACGCATAACTTGTTCAAACCGCTTCTGTTGTTCTTTTACTTCGGCTTCTTGATTCCCATTCTCAAGGTGCGCTTCGAATTCCCCTACGTCATCTATCAGGGATTGACCATGTACCTGTTGCTGGCCATCGGCTGGCACGGCGGGGAGGAACTCGCACAGGTCAGTGCGTCGAGTGTCGGGGCCATCGTGGGCTTCATGGTCCTGGGCTTCGTGCTGAACTGTCTGATCGGCGGCCTGGCCTACCTGGGCCTCGGCCGCCTGAAATCACTCCGAAAGGTCGACCGCGCAACTGTCGCCGGCTACTACGGGTCGGACTCGGCGGGAACGTTCGCCACCTGCGTGGCCGTCCTGGCCGCAGTGAACATCGCCTTCAACGCGTACATGCCGGTGATGCTCGCCGTGATGGAGATCCCGGGCTGCTTGGTGGCGCTGTATTTCGTTGCCCGACTGCGGCATCGGGGCATGGACTCCGCCGGCTACATGCCCGACGAGGCCGGCTACACGCCGCCGGTCAAGGTCGGGGTCGGACCCGGGACCGCCGCGCGTCCTCCGCACGGGCAGAGCCTCGAGAGCCAAGAGGAAGCCGCCATCGAGCAGGAGCTGGAGCTCTCGCTGGAAAAGCTGGAGCACTCCGATTGGGAGGCTGACCAGAGCCCGGCGCGCCCCAAAGGCAAGAGGGTGCCCATCTTCTCCCGGGAGCTGTTCCAGGAGGTCTTCCTCAACCCCGGCCTGGTCCTGTTGATGGGCGGCATCATCATCGGCCTCGTCAGTGGGCTGCAGGGACAGAAGGTCGTCGCCGACGACGATAAATTCTTCGTCTTGGCCTTCCAGGGCGTGCTATGTCTGTTCCTGCTCGAGATGGGGATGACGGCGTCACGCAAGTTGAAGGATCTCCGCGCGGCCGGTCCCGGATTCATCGTCTTCGGCCTGGTGGCGCCGAATGTCTTTGCGACACTGGGCATCTTCGTCGCCTGCAGCTACGCATCGCTGACCCACACCGACTTCAAGACCGGAACCTACGTCTTGTTCGCGGTCCTGTGCGGTGCGGCGTCCTACATCGCCGTTCCGGCGGTGCAGCGCCTGGCGATCCCGGAAGCGAGCCCGACGTTGCCGCTGGCCGCCTCACTGGGCCTGACGTTCTCCTACAACGTCACCGTGGGGATCCCGCTCTACATCGAGATCGCCCGCGTCTTCGAGCATTGGTTCGGGGTCTGATCACGCGGAGAACGCCGCTATCCCAATAGCGTTCGCACCACGCCGTCGGCCAGCAGGCGTCCGCGCGGCGTCAGGACCAGCCTGTCACCTTCGGACACCAGCAACCCGTCGGCCACCACGCCCTCGGCACGCTCGCGCTCGGCCGGATTCAGCAATTCGGCTGGGAGTCCTTGGCGCAGACGGGTTTTCAATAGCACGTCCTCGGTGTGCAGGGCTTCGGCATCCAGCTGCTCGAATCCGGCCACCGGCAGCGCCGCCGCGCCCAACCGCTCCGCATATGCGTTCGGGTGCTTGACATTCCACCAGCGCGTCGTACCGAGATAGCCGTGTGCGCCCGGCCCCGCGCCCCACCACTGGCCACCATCCCAGTAGCCGAGGTTGTGGCGGCACTCACCGCCGGGTCGCGCCCAATTGGACACCTCGTACCAAGACAATCCCGCCTGCGACAGCCGCGCATCCACCAATTCGTAGCGGTGGGCCAGCACGTCGTCATCGGGTGCGGCCAGTTCGCCGCGCCGGACTCGCCGGGCCAGCGCGGTGCCTTCCTCGACGACCAGCGCATAGGCGGACACGTGATCCACACCGGTCTCGATGGCGGTGTCGACCGAGCACAACAGGTCGTCGTCGGACTCCCCCGGAGTTCCGTAGATCAAATCGAGGCTGACGTGCTCGAAGCCAGCGGCCAGCGCCTCGCGGGCTGCGGCCGCGGACCGGTTCGGCGTGTGGATGCGATCGAGGACGCCCAATACCCTCGGCGCCACCGACTGCATCCCCAGCGATACCCGGGTGTAGCCGGCCGCGCGGATGGCGTCGAAGAAATCCGGCCAGGCGGATTCGGGGTTGGCCTCGGTGGTGACCTCGGCATCGGCTGCCAGCGTGAAGTGTTGGCGCACCATGCCCAGCAGCGTCGCCATCCGCGAGCCCCCCAGTAGGGAGGGCGTCCCGCCACCGACAAACACGGTGTTCACCGGCGGCGCCTGCAACCTCGCGGCCGCCAGTTCCAGTTCCTTTCCCAGTGCGCTGAGCCAGGCGTCCGGATTGACACCACCCAGCTCAGCCGGGGTGTAGGTGTTGAAATCGCAGTAGCCGCAACGGGTTACACAGAACGGCACATGCACATAGATGCCAAACGACTGCCCGGCGACCACCCCGACGTCGGGCAGGTCGACCGTTTCCTCGCGAATGGCCATGCCAAATGATCCCACGATCAACCGGGCAGCGCCGGGGCGCCGATCCCGGCCGCAACGGCGACCGGTCGGTCGGGAGCGGCTTCATCAATTTCCCGGGTTTTGCGGGTAAATCTGCCAGGGTTGCCCGGCAATTTTAATCACCGTGAGCCAAGATTTGACCTGCTCGCATGGCCCTTCGGCATCCATGGCACAATGGTGGCGTGACTGTCGCCCAGCCCAGCCCGCACATCGTGCTCGTGGCTCGACGGCACATCGATCTCAAGCGCGTTTGCAGCTGTATCTGTCTGCCTTGACGTGGTAGACCCAGGTCCCCTGTGTCTCCAGCCGGCCGACGTTTCCGCGCCGCCCAAAAGTGCCGGTGAACTGTGCTGGCCGCGCTGGCGATCTTTTTAGAGGAGAGAACTTCCGATGACCACCGCCCGAGCCGCAAAGCCCCGTAACGAGGGCCAATGGGCACTGGGAAATCGTGAGCCGCTGAACCCGAACGAAGAGATGAAGCAGGCCGGCGCCCCGCTGGACGTGCGGGAGCGCATCGAGACGGTCTACGCGCAGAACGGTTTCGACAGCATCGACAAAAGCGACCTGCGGGGCCGTTTCCGCTGGTGGGGCCTGTACACCCAGCGCGAACAGGGCTACGACGGCACGTTCACCGGCGACGACAACGCCGACTTGCTGGAAGCCAGGTACTTCATGATGCGGGTGCGGTGCGACGGCGGCGCGCTGTCGGCGGCCGCGCTGCGCACCGTGGGCCAGATTTCCACCGAATTCGGCCGCGACACCGCCGACATCACCGACCGCGAGAACGTGCAGTACCACTGGATCGAGGTGGAGAACGTCCCCGAGATCTGGCGGCGGCTGGCCGAGGTCGGACTGCAGACCGCCGAGGCGTGCGGTGACTGCCCCCGCGTGATCCTGGGCTCGCCGCTGGCCGGCGAGTCGCTGGACGAGGTGCTCGACCCCAGCTGGGCCATCGACGAGATCGCGCGCCGCTACATCGGTCAGCCCGACTTCGCCGACCTGCCGCGCAAGTACAAGACCGCGATCTCGGGTCTGCAGGATGTGGTGCACGAGGTCAACGACATCGCGTTCATCGGCGTCAACCACCCCGAGCACGGCCCGGGGCTGGACCTGTGGGTGGGTGGCGGACTGTCGACCAACCCGATGCTGGCCCAGCGGGTCGGCGCCTGGGTGCCGCTCGAAGAGGTGCCCGAGGTATGGAACGCGGTGACGTCGATCTTCCGCGACTACGGCTATCGGCGGCTGCGGTCCAAGGCGCGGCTGAAGTTCCTGATCAAGGACTGGGGCATTGAAAAATTCCGTGAAGTTCTCGAACAGGAGTACCTCAAGCGTCCGCTGATCGACGGCCCGGCTCCCGAGCCGCTGAAGCACCCGATCGATCACGTGGGCGTGCAGCGGCTCAAGAATGGCCTCAACGCGGTGGGCGTCGCCTCGATCGCGGGCCGGGTGTCGGGCACCATCCTCACCGCGGTGGCCGACCTCGCCGAGCGGGCCGGCTCGGATCGGATCCGGCTCACCCCCTACCAGAAGCTGGTCATCCTCGATGTGCCCGACGACAAGCTCGACGAACTGATCGACGGCCTGGAGGCGCTCGGCCTGCAGTCACGGCCGTCGCATTGGCGGCGGAATGTGATGGCGTGCACGGGGATCGAATTCTGCAAGTTGTCCTTCGCCGAAACCCGGGTCAAGGCACAGTCTTTGGTGCCCGAGCTGGAAAGCCGCCTCGCGGACATCAACGAGCAGCTCGACGTGCCGATCACCGTCAACCTCAACGGTTGTCCCAATTCATGCGCCCGCATCCAGGTCGCCGACATCGGGCTGAAGGGCCAGATGGTCGACGACGGTGAGGGCGGCTCGGTCGAGGGTTTCCAGGTGCACCTGGGCGGCAGCCTGGGCCTGGACAGCGGCTTTGGTCGAAAACTGCGCCAGCACAAGGTCACCAGCGACGAGCTCGGCGACTACATCGAGCGGGTCACACGCAACTTCCTGAAATATCGCGGCGAGGGTGAACGTTTCGCACAGTGGGCTATGAGGGCAGACGAGGACGATTTGCGATGAGCGAACGAACGACCAAACTTCCAGAAGCCGAGCTGCGGGCGCTTGCCGCCCGCGGGGCGGCCGAGCTGGAGGGCGCCAGTGCCGCCGACGTATTGCGTTGGACTGACGAGACGTTCGGCGGCATCAACGGTCCGCGTGGCTGGGCCACCTGCAACTACGTGGTGGCTTCCAGCATGCAGGAGGCCGTGTTGATCGATCTGGCGGCCAAGGCGCGTCCGGGCGTTCCGGTGGTGTTCCTGGACACGGGTTATCACTTCGTGGAGACCATCGGCACCCGGGACGCGATCGAGTCGGTGTATGACATCCGGGTGCTCAACGTCACGCCCGAGCAGAGCGTCGCCGAGCAGGACAGAATGCTGGGCAAGGACCTGTTCGCGCGGGACCCCGGTGAGTGCTGCCGGCTACGCAAGGTCGAGCCGCTGGGCAAGACGCTGCGCGGATACTCCGCCTGGGTGACCGGGCTGCGCCGGGGTGAGACCGCCGCGCGCGCCAACGCCCCGGTGGTCGGCTTCGACGAGGGGTTCAAGCTGGTGAAGGTCAACCCGCTGGTCGAATGGTCCGACGAGGACGTGCAAAACTACATCGACGAGCACAGCGTGCTGGTCAATCCGCTTATGTACGACGGGTATTCGTCGATCGGTTGCGCGCCGTGCACGGCCAAGCCGCTGGCGGGCGCCGACCCGCGCAGCGGACGCTGGCAGGGACGGGCCAAGACCGAATGCGGGCTGCACGCGTCGTAGCGACAGACGTGCGACGAGACGAATCCGGCCGTCAGGCCGACGTCAGCGTGTTCTCGTCCTCATCGGCGCGGCGCGCGTCGGCTGCGGCCTCAAGGGCGATCGGCGGGACTCGGGTGGCACGCACGTAGACGGTGTCCCCCTCGCGCAGCGCCAGCGCCTCGGCGTCGCCGCGCGTGATCTGGGCGGTGAAGAAACCGCCGGTGGCGGCGCTGGTCAACTCGACGCGCACCTCGAAACCGAGGGTTACCACTCGGTCGACGACGGCGCGCACCACCCCGACTGAATCGGCGGTGCCATCCCCCCCGGCGATCGCCATCTCGGGGTTGCGGCCCACCCGGATATCGTGCGGCCGCACCAGGGTGCCGTTCAGGGTGGACACCGCCCCGAGGAACGACATCACGAACGCGTTCGCCGGGGTGTCATAAACGTCGGTGGGGGATCCGACCTGCTCGACGCGGCCCTGGTTCAGCACCGCGATCCGGTCGGCCAGGTCCAGCGCCTCGGCCTGGTCGTGGGTGACCAGCACCGTGGTCACGTGCACCTCGTCGTGCAGGCGCCGCAGCCATGCGCGCAGATCCTCGCGCACCTTGGCGTCCAGCGCGCCGAACGGCTCGTCGAGCAGCAGCACCTGCGGATCGACGGCCAGCGCCCGGGCCAGCGCCATCCGCTGTCGCTGACCGCCGGACAGCTGGTTGGGGTAGCGTGCCTGAAACCCGCTCAGCCCCACCACTTCCAGCAGGTTGTCGACTTTGGCTTTGATCTCGGCTTTGGGCCGCTTGCGGACCTTGAGCCCGTAGGCCACGTTGTCGCGGACGGTCAGGTGCTTGAACGCCGCGTAGTGCTGGAACACGAACCCGATTCCGCGGCGCTGCGGCGGCACCCGGGTCACGTCACGACCGTAGATCGTGACGGTTCCGGTGTCGGGCTGGTCGAGGCCGGCGATGGTGCGCAGCAGGGTCGATTTGCCCGAACCGCTGGGACCCAGCAGGGCCGTCAGCGAGCCGGTGGGAACCACGAAGTCCACATGGTCGAGGGCGACGAAATCGCCATAACGCTTGTTGGCGTCACGCACGATGATGGCGAGGTCGTCGCGTTTGGTGCCGGCGTCGGTCACGGTCATTCCCCTCGTCAGGCCTGTCTGGCCGCTCGTGCCCGGCGTGCGTCGAGCACCACCTGGAAAACCAACACCAGCACGGCAACTCCCATCAACAGCGTGGACAGCGCGTAGGCGCCGTACTCCGCACCGCGGTTGTAGCGGTCGGAGACAAGCAATGTCAGTGTCTGCGACTTCCCCGGCAGGTTCGACGACACCATGAGCACGGCACCGTATTCCCCCAGGGTACGTGCGATGGTCAACACGATGCCGTACGTCAGACCCCACCGGATGGACGGCAGCGTGATCCGCCAGAAGGTCTGCCACCAGCCCGAACCCAGGGTGGCCGCCGCCTCCTCCTGGTCGGTACCCAGCTCGTGCAGCACCGGCTCCACTTCGCGCACCACGAATGGCAGCGTGACGAAGATGCTGGCGAGCACGATTCCCGGCAGCCCGAAGATGATCTTGAACCCGAGGTCCTGCTCCACGAACCCGAGCGCACCGGCCGACCCCCACAACACGATCAGCGCGACGCCCACAATGACGGGCGAGACCGCGAACGGCAGATCTATGACGGCCTGCAGCACGCCCTTGCCACGAAACCTGTTGCGCGCGAGCACCAATGCCGTGGGAATTCCGAAGACGACGTTGAGGGGCACCACGATGGCCACCACCAGCAGCGTCAGGTTCAGCGCCGATATCGCGGCGGGTGTGCTCACCCAGGCGTAGAACTGGCCGAGCCCGGGCTGAAAGGTCCGCCACAGGATCAACGCCACCGGAACGACCAGCAGCACGAAGATGTATCCGAGCGCGATGAACCGCAACCAGTAGCGCACTCCCGCAGACGATGTCATGCGGACAGCTCCTCTCGCTTGGCCGCGTGTCCGCCCACGACCCGCAGGATGAGCAGCACGACAAACGAGATGGCCAACAGCACAATCGAAATGGCGGCGGCGCCGGTGCGGTCGTCGTTTTCGATCAGGGTACGTATCCACTGCGACGACACTTCGGTCTTGCCCGGCACCGCGCCGCCGATGAGCACCACGGATCCGAATTCGCCGATCGCCCGTGAGAAGGCCAGGCCCGCACCGGATAACAACGCGGGCAGCAGCGACGGCAGCACCACGGAGGTGAAGATCTTCGGGCCGCTGGCACCCAGCGACGCCGCGGCCTCCTCGGTTTCGCGATCCAATTCCAGCAGCACCGGCTGCACGGCGCGCACCACGAACGGCAGCGTGACGAAGGCCAGCGCCACCGTCACACCCCATGACGTGTGCTGCAGGTGCAGGCCGATCGGGCTGTTGTTGCCGTACAACGCCAGCATCACCAGGCTGGCGACGATGGTGGGCAGAGCGAACGGCAAATCGATGATCGCGTCGACGAGCCGCTTGCCCGGAAAGTCGTCACGCACCAGCACCCACGCGATCACCAGGCCGAAGACCAGGTTGAGCACGGTGACACCGGCCGAGATCGTCAGGGTCACCCGGAACGACTCGACCGCGGCGTTGGAGGAGACCGCCAGCCAGAAGGCGTGCCAGCCGCCGCCCGCGGATTGCCAGGCGATCGCCGCCAGCGGCAGCAGCACGATGACCGACAGCCACACCGTGGCCGCCCCGACCCGAAGGGCGGTGGTTCCGCGGCCGCGCCCCGGAAGCGGTCCTGGTGGGGTGTCACCGCTGAGCTCGGGCCGGATTGCCAGCGGGTCCGGCGTGATGGCCGTCATCCGGTGGCCTTCGTGTAGATCTTGGTGATGCTGCCGGCGTTCTTGTCGAACAGCTGCGGATCCGCGGTGGCCCAGCCGCCCAGGTCGGCGATGGTCCACAGCTTCGCCGGCGCCGGGTACTGGTTGCGGAAGTCGGCGGCGACGGCCGGATCGACCGGGCGGAAACCGGCCTGCGCCCAGACCTTTTGGGCCGCGGCCGTGTATTGGAAGTTCTTGAAGGCGACGGCGGCATCCAGGTGCGGGCTGGTGTTGACCACGGCCACCGGATTGTCGATCCTGAACGTCTGCGGCGGGTTGATGTGCTCGACCGGCTTTCCCGCCCGCTCAGTAGCGATGGCCTCGTTCTCGTAGCTGATCAATACGTCACCGCTGCCCTGCACGAAGACATCGGTGGCTTCCCGCCCCGATCCGGGACGCAACTTGACGTGCTCGGTCACCAACTTCTTGATGAAAGCCACGCCCGCGTCGCTGTGGGCGCCGCCTTCACTCTTAACGGCGTACGGCGCCAGCAGATTCCACTTGGCCGATCCGGAACTCAGCGGGCTGGGCGTGATGACCTCGACGCCCGGCCGCAACAGGTCATCCCAATCCTTGATGTTCTTCGGATTACCCTTCCGCACCACCAGCGTGACCACCGAGCCGAACGGAATTCCCTTGGTGGCGTCGGTATTCCAGTCCTTGGAAACCTTGCCCGCCTTGACCAGTCGAGCGATGTCGGGTTCGACGGAGAAGTTCACCACGTCGGCCGGCTTGCCGTCGACCACGCCGCGGGACTGGTCACCGGAGGCCCCGTAGGAGGTGACCACCTGCACGCCCTTGCCCTCGTCGGAGGCATTGAACGCCGGAATTATCTTGCTCCACCCCGGTTCTGGGACCGAGTAGGCGACCAGCGTGATGCTGGTGCGCGCGTCGGACAGCCCACCGCCGCCGACGGCATCGCTGGCTCCGCCGTGGCATCCGGCGACCAGCCCAGCAATCAGGGCAAGGGCGAGGACGGGCCGCCAGTGCAATGCGGTCCTGATGTCCATTGAGGGCCTTCCGATGCGGAACGTATGGGATTTCGGTCCCGTTTCTGCGGATAGGCACCTAGAACTTCAGGAGAATTCGAAAACTCCAGACCAGACCGCGCACGGGTTTGGGAGTCAGCGACAACAGTGCACGAAGGCATAGCACCCCGGAATGCCACATGCCACGCGCATGGCGGGAAGCCTAACAGGAATTGCGGTTGCCGCCACCGCGACGGTGGCTGAGCAAACAGGCGACGCCGGCTAGTGGTGCATCAAGTGGGTCACCAACCACGTGACGACCACCAGCGCCACCAGGATGGCGAGAACCAGCGTCACGTGTGACCGGGGCATGGGCGTTACTCGGGCGTCCCGTCGGCGTGGCGGGCACGGCGCATCAGCTCGATGCCCTTGCCGAGAACGCCATCCAGCACGGCCGCCGTGCCGTAGGCCACCGCCAGCACGACCGGCATCACCACCATGGCCTGCAGGACGAAAGGGAGCCCCGAAAGCCACAGCTCGTTGCCGTCCCACCAGTTGAGGAACGCGTTCACGGGCTCACCCTATTCGGCCCGGCTGTCGAAGACCAATGTCGAGCCGCGCCGGCGTCAGCGTCACGATGATGGAAAAGCACGCCGACTTCCTGCGCGAACGGTCGGGCGCGCGCCACGCCACTAGCCGGAACGTTGGACGCGAGATCGCTGAGCAGCGATGATGTCCAGATGGTTCTGCATGCCCAACCCGAAGACCAGCCGGCCGACGCCATGCCCGAGGACGCCTATCAAGCCGCCTCCGCAGCGTCGATGTCGTCGTCCATCGACTTGCGCACGCCCGGGCCTCTCGCTCCCAGCGCCGCCTTGCGCAACCCATTTCCGCCGATCGCCGACTATGCGTTCCTGTCGGACTGGGAAACCACCTGCCTGATCTCCCCGGCCGGATCGGTGGAATGGCTGTGCGTGCCCCGGCCGGACTCCCCCAGCGTGTTCGGCGCGATCTTGGACCGCAGCGCCGGGCACTTCCGGCTGGGGCCCTACGGCGTTTCGGTGCCGTCGGCCCGCCGGTACCTTCCCGGCAGCCTCATCATGGAGACGACCTGGCAGACCCACACCGGGTGGCTGATCGTGCGTGATGCGCTGGTCATGGGCCCCTGGCACGACCTGGAGCGGCGGTCGCGGACGCACCGGCGCACCCCGATGGATTGGGATGCCGAGCACATCCTGCTGCGCACCGTGCGCTGCGTCAGCGGCACCGTCGAATTGATGATGAGCTGCGAGCCGGCGTTCGACTACCACCGCGTCGGCGCCGCCTGGGAATACTCCGCCAACGCGTACGGGGAGGCCGTCGCACGCGCCACCAGGGAACCCGATGCCCACCCGACGATGCGGCTCACCAGCAACCTGCGCATCGGGCTGGAGGGCCGGGAGGCACGCGCGCGGACCCGGATGAAGGAGGGTGACGACGTGTTCGTCGCGCTGAGCTGGACCAAGCACCCGGCGCCGCAGACGTACGAAGAGGCCGCCGACAAGATGTGGCAGACCACCGAGTGTTGGCGGCAGTGGATCAACATCGGCAACTTCCCCGATCACCCGTGGCGGGCGTACCTGCAGCGCAGCGCGCTCACCTTGAAGGGCCTGACCTACTCGCCTACCGGCGCGCTGCTGGCGGCCAGCACCACCTCGTTGCCGGAAACGCCGCAGGGCGAACGCAATTGGGATTACCGCTACGCCTGGGTGCGCGACTCGACGTTCGCGTTGTGGGGTCTGTACACCCTGGGGCTGGACCGCGAGGCCGACGACTTCTTCGCCTTCATCGCCGACGTCTCCGGCGCCAACCACAACGAACGGCACCCGCTGCAGGTCATGTACGGCGTGGGCGGCGAACGCAGCCTGGTCGAAGAAGAGCTGCACCACCTGTCCGGCTATGACCACGCCCGCCCGGTCCGGATCGGCAACGGCGCCTACGACCAGATCCAGCACGACATCTGGGGCTCCATCCTGGATTCCTTCTACCTGCACGCCAAGTCACGCGAGCAGGTGCCGGAGACGTTGTGGCCGGTGCTGAAGAAGCAGGTCGAGGAGGCGATCAAGCACTGGCGCGAACCCGACCGCGGCATCTGGGAGGTGCGCGGGGAACCGCAGCACTTCACCTCGTCGAAGGTGATGTGCTGGGTGGCGCTCGACCGCGGGGCCAAGCTGGCCGAGCGGCAGGGCGAGAAGAGCTACGCCCAGCAGTGGCATGCCATCGCCGACGAGATCAAAAACGACATCCTGCAGCACGGCGTGGATTCCCGCGGGGTGTTCACGCAGCGCTACGGCAGCGACGCGCTGGACGCCTCGCTGCTGTTGGTGGTGCTGACGCGGTTCCTGCCGCCGGACGACCCCCGGGTGCGCAACACCGTCCTGGCGATCGCCGACGAACTCACCCAGGAGGGCCTGGTACTGCGCTACCGGGTCGAGGAAACCGACGACGGGCTGTCCGGCGAGGAGGGCACCTTCACGATCTGCTCGTTCTGGTTGGTGTCGGCGCTCGTCGAGATCGGCGAGGTGCGGCGCGCCAAGCGACTGTGTGAGCGGCTGCTGTCCTACGCCAGCCCGCTGCACCTCTACGCGGAGGAGATCGAACCGCGCACCGGCCGGCAACTGGGCAACTTCCCCCAGGCGTTCACCCACCTGGCGCTGATCAACGCGGTGGTGCACGTCATCCGCGCAGAGGAGGAGGCCGACGGCTCCGGGATGTTCCAGCCCGCGAACGCGCCGATGTGACGTGGCGATCGCAAGCGCGGCGTAGCCGGGCGCAGCGGGTCGCCACCATCAGGTGAGCCGCGTCAGCCGCGGGCGCTGAGTTTGTCCTTCCCGGCGAGCCGCGCGACGTCAGCCTAGGGCGCTGACTCGGTCCATCAGGGCGTGCGCGACGTCGATGGCGCTGGAATCGATGTCGGCCGATCCAGGGTCGGAGGACCGTCGCCCGCCGAAGAACACCACCTGCACCTCGACGAGGCAGTTCGACCGGATGCCGATCGCGCGCGCCTGCGGGGTGGGCCGCAGGGGCGGCATGTTGGGCAGGACCGCCGTCGCGGTTTTGGTGGCCGCGATGGTGGAATCCGTGGTGCGGACATCGCTGATGACGTTCGAGGTGCTGATCGGGCCGCTCTGCTCCGACGTCGTCATGCCGTTGCACTGCTGCCACTGCTGGGAGAACTGCGCGAACAGCGCCTGGGCCTGTGCGGGCGACGGAAGCGTGACCACGCCCTCCTCGACCACGATCACCTGCGCCGGCTCGCCGTTGTTCCACCACGATTCCGACGCAACGTCTTTCACGTCGGCGGATTGGTACACACCCTGCTGCAGCATCGCCGTCACGCCCAGACAACCGGCCTGCGACATCGATCGCTTGACCTGATACAGCTTTTCGGGCCCGCCGAATTCGGCCGGGTCCCGCGCCACGAACGTCTGATTGAGCATCCGCGACAGCGTCGGGCCGTCGAGAAGCACCTGTTTGACCGTCGCGCCGCTGAGCGGTCGCGGCTTCAGGTTCGGCGCCGGCTTCGCCGTGCCGGCCACGACCCCACCGCAGCCCGTCGCCAACGCGGCGACCGCCATCAGCACCGTCGCCATCCCCCGTATATGCATGGCTACTTCTTGCCCTTGTCCCCTACGGCGTCGGCGGACAGCGCCGCGACGAACGCCTCCTGCGGCACGTCGACGCGCCCGATGGTCTTCATCCGCTTCTTGCCTTCCTTCTGCTTTTCCAGAAGCTTGCGTTTACGGGTGATGTCACCGCCGTAGCACTTAGACAACACGTCCTTTCGGATCGCGCGAATGTTTTCGCGCGCAATGATTTTCGATCCGATGGCGGCCTGGACGGGAACCTCGAACTGCTGGCGCGGGATCAGCTCTTTGAGCTTGGTGGTCATTTTGTTGCCGTACGCCGATGCCCCGTCCTTGTGGACGATCGCGCTGAATGCGTCGACCGCCTCGCCCTGCAGCAGGATGTCGACTTTGACCAGTTGTGCCTCCTGCTCGCCGGCCTCCTCGTAGTCGAGGCTCGCGTAGCCGCGGGTGCGCGACTTCAGCGAGTCGAAGAAGTCGAAGATGATCTCGCCCAGCGGCATGGTGTAGCGCAGTTCGACCCGTTCGGGTGACAGGTAATCCATGCCGCCCAGCTCGCCGCGGCGCGACTGGCACAACTCCATGATGGTGCCGATGAATTCGCTGGGCGCGATGATCGTGGTCTTGACCACCGGCTCGTAAACGGTGCGGACCTTACCCTCGGGCCAGTCCGACGGGTTGGTCACCACGATCTCGGTGTTGTCCTCCTTGACCACGCGGTAGACGACGTTGGGCGACGTCGAAATCAGGTCCAGGTTGAACTCTCGCTCCAGGCGCTCCCGGGTGATCTCCATGTGCAGCAGACCCAAGAAGCCGCAACGGAATCCGAAGCCCAGCGCCACCGACGTCTCCGGCTCGTAGGTCAGCGCCGCGTCGTTGAGCTGCAGCCTGTCCAGAGCGTCACGCAGAACCGGATAGTCGGAGCCGTCCACCGGATAAAGGCCCGAGTAGACCATCGGCCTCGGTTCGCGGTATCCGGTCAGCGCCTCGGTGGCGCCGTGCCGGGCCGCCGTCACCGTGTCACCGACCTTGGATTGGCGCACGTCCTTGACGCCGGTGATCAGGTAGCCCACCTCCCCCACACCCAGGCCGTCGCTGGCCTTGGGCTCGGGCGAGACGATGCCGACCTCGAGCAGCTCGTGCGTGGCGCCGGTGGACATCATCGCGATGCGTTCGCGCGGGGTGATCTTGCCGTCCACCACCCGGACGTAGGTCACCACGCCGCGGTAGATGTCGTAGACGGAGTCGAAGATCATCGCCCGCAGCGGCGCGTCGGCAACACCCTGCGGGGGCGGCACCTCGCGCACCACATGGTCGAGCAGGTCGGCGACGCCGTCCCCGGTCTTGCCCGAAACGCGCAGCACGTCGCCCGGCTCGCAGCCGATGATGTGGCCGATCTCGGCGGCGTAGCGGTCGGGGTCGGCGGCGGGCAGGTCGATCTTGTTCAGCACCGGGATGATGTGCAGGTCGCGGTCGAGCGCGAGGTAGAGGTTGGCCAGGGTCTGCGCCTCGATGCCCTGCGCGGCGTCGACCAGCAGTACCGCGCCCTCGCAGGCCTCCAGCGCGCGCGACACCTCATAGGTGAAGTCGACGTGGCCCGGGGTGTCGATCAGGTGCAGCACGTAATCGGTGTCGCCGACCCGCCACGGCAGGCGCACGTTCTGGGCCTTGATGGTGATCCCGCGCTCGCGCTCGATGTCCATCCGGTCCAGGTACTGGGCACGCATGGACCGCTCGTCGACGACGCCGGTGAGCTGGAGCATCCGGTCGGCCAACGTGGACTTGCCGTGGTCGATGTGGGCGATGATGCAGAAATTCCGAATCTGCGCCGGCGCAGTGAAGGTCTTGTCGGCGAAACTGCTGATGGGAATCTCCTGGTGCGTGCAAGCTTGGCGGGGCGCGTCGCGGCCGTTTCCGGGGCGGTTCGCGGGTACGTCCAGCGTATCCAGACAGGGTCGCCGGAACCTACTTGGACACAATCGCAGCCCGCCGCTCGCGTCTATGCTGCGAATATGCCGTCTCCCCGGAAATCCCAGTGGAAGACGTTCCAGCGTTTCGCGGAGAATCTGGTGTTCAACGGGGCTCCGCGCCTGGTCCGGCAGGTGCAGAATTCCCAGACCGTGCTGCGCGAGTTGCAGCAGGCCGTGCGGATCACCGCGAACGTCATCGCCGCGGTGGCGCCGCCGGCCGCCGAAGCGCCCGTCACCGGCCGGCCGGTGACCAGCGGCAGCCTCCCGACCGCGCATCGTGCCCGCAAACTGGTGTACACGCCGAGCCTGGACGGCCGGGCGGATCCCGGCGAGATCGTTTGGACATGGGTGGTCTACGAGGACGACCCGACCCGCGGCAAGGACCGCCCCGTCCTGGTGGTGGGACGGGACCGCAGCGTCCTGCTGGGGCTGATGGTTTCCAGCCAGGAGCGTCACGCCGCGGATCACGACTGGATCGGAATCGGTTCCGGCCCTTGGGATTACGAGGGCAGGCCGAGCTGGGTCCGACTCGACCGGGTGCTCGACGTGCCCGAAGAGGGCATCCGCCGCGAGGGCGCCATCCTGGATCGCGAGCTCTTCGATGCGATCGCAGCCCGGCTGCGGGCCGACTACTCCTGGCGCTAACGCGCCGACCAGCGTGCACTCAGGGCGAGAAACGCAAAAATCTTCGCCGTGAGTGCACGCTCGGCGAATGGAGCTGGCGATCAGCCCTGGGTGATGTAGGACTGCAGCTGCGCCTGCTCGGCCTCGAGCTCTTCCATCCGCGTCTTCACCACGTCACCGATGCTGACGATGCCGATCAGCTTCTTGCCGTCCAGCACCGGCACGTGCCGCACCCGGTTCTTGGTCATCAACACGCTGATGGCGTCGACCTCGTCGGTCTTGCTGCAGGTGGCCAGCATCGACGTCATGATCTTGGACACCGGGCGGGACAGCACGCTGGCGCCGTGCGTGTGCAGCTGGCGCACCACGTCGCGCTCCGACACGATGCCGACGACACCCTCGTCGCCGACCACGACCATGGCGCCGATGTTTTGCTCGCTCAGGCCGGCAAGCAGCTCGCGAACCGTCGCGTTCGGGTTGATGGTCACCACCGCCGCGCCCTTGTTTCGCAAGACGTCCGCTATCCGCATCGAGGCCTCCAGCCGGGTCGTGATCCGCTTCACATCAGGCTACGGCTAACTCGCGCGGCGGAAAAGCCACTAAGAGAACCTGCAAACAGATCGTGTCCAAACGGTGAAAGCCGCGCGGATCGGCCGATTGGGCCCCTACAGCCACCGCGGGCTTGCAAGATATGCCCATGATCGAGGTCACTCTGCTGGGAACCGGAAGTCCGATCCCCGATCCGAACCGAGCCGGACCGTCCACGCTGGTGCGCGCCGGCGGGCAGACGTTCCTTGTCGATTGCGGGCGTGGCGTGCTGCAGCGCGCGGCCGCCGTCGGGGTGGGCGCGGCCGGCTTGACGGCCCTGTTGTTGACCCACCTGCATAGCGACCACATCGGCGATCTCGGCGACGTCCTCATCACCCGGTGGATCAGCACCTTCGCCCCCGATCCCGCACCGCTGCCGATCATCGGACCGCCGGGCACCGCCGAGGCGGTCGCGGCGACGCTGAACGCGTTCCGGCACGACATCGGCTACCGGATCGCCCATCACAACGACATCAACGAGCCGCCGGCGGTGGACGTCCACGAATACACCGAGGGCGCCGCCTGGGACCGCGACGGGATAACCATCCGGGTGGCGCCCACCGATCACCGGCCGGTCGCCCCGACCATCGGCTTCCGGATCGACTACCAGGGCGCCTCGGTGGTGCTCGCCGGGGACACCGTCCCGTGCGCCGGCCTGGACGAGCTGGCGGCGGGCGCCGGCGCGCTGGTGCACACCGTGATCCGCAAGGACATCGTCGCCAACATCCCCCAGCAGCGGCTGCAGGACATCTGCGACTACCACTCGTCGGTTGAGGAAGCAGCGGCCACCGCGGCCCGCGCGGGGGTGGGCACCCTGGTCATGACGCACTACGTGCCGGCCCTGGTGCCCGGCCAGGAAGAACAGTGGCGGGCGCTGGCGGCCGCGCAGTTCGATGGGCGCATCGAACTCGGTGACGACCTGCACCGGGTTCAGGTCGACGCGCCTGCGTGACGCCGCGGCTCACCGGGACGCCGAATTTCGTTGCGCCGCAGGGGATAGCGCAATTCCTGCCACCATCAGCCAGGTCAGCGCCAATACCCGCGCGACCGGCAGGATGACACCCAGCGCCGGCCAGATCAGCACCGCCGTCGCCGCTTCGGCGAGGGCGGCTGTCGCCACACCGATCCAGGCGATCGGCCGGGGCAGCAATCTGTTGCCGGGCGCCGCGATCGCGCCTACCAGCAGGCCCAGCGCCACGATGTGCCCCGGGCCGCCCGTGAGAAACACCAGCAGGTAGAGCGCCCTGACCACCGCCGCATTCGCCGCGACGTCCCGTATCGACAACGCCCAACCCAGCAGACCGGCCAGGCCGAGGGCACCCGCGGCCAGCGCGCCGCCGGTCAGCGCGATCGCGGCCGACCCGGCGCCGACCCCGAGTCGGCGCAACCGGGCAGCCGCGAGCGCCGCGTAGAGCGCCAGCGGCACCGACGACGCGAACGTCGCAACCGCGATGATGCGCACGGCGGTCGGCTGGGCTCGGACGTAGCTCACGACGGCGCTCGGCGGGCCGTAGGGCAACGGCATGACGCCGCCCACGGCGACCCCGACGGTGATGCCGCCGATCAGCAGCCCGATGCAAACCAGCGACAACGCGGCCAGGGGCGACCCCCCACGCCCGGGTCGGCTCGCATCGCGCCGGGCCCCAGCGGCGGCTGAATCGCTCATCCGTGCAACGGTATCGCCGCAACGGCTCGCCGACGTCGGCTTTGCACCCCGGTTAGGCGAGCCGGGTCACCTCCACGATGACGTCGAGGTCGGTGGCGCCCTCCCCGGAGTAGATGCCCTTCAACGGGGAAACGTCGGCGTAATCGCGACCCGCGCCCACGCCCACGTACTGCTCGGTGATCTCGGCGTCGTTGGTGGGGTCATAGCTCCACCACGCTCCCGTCCATGCCTCAATCCAGGCATGGCTTCGCCCGTCCACGGTGTCCCCCACGACCGCTTCACGTTTGGGATGCAGGTAGCCCGATACGTAATGCGCCGGAATTCCCATGCTGCGCAACAACATCAGCGACAGGTGGACGAAGTCCTGGCAGACGCCCTTGCCCTCTTTGAGCGCGTCCAGCCCCGAGGAGGCCACGCTGGTGGTCCCGGGAAGATACTCGAGTTCGTTGCGCACCCAATTAGCCGCGGCGACAACGGCTTCGGCCGGCTCGTGGGACTTACTGATCTTTTTGCCAACCGATGCCACCCGCTTGCTCGCCGGGGTGTGCTCGGTGGGGCGCAGCAGCTCGTCGTAGCGGTCGATCACGGCCTCCGACTGCAGGTCGCTCCAGCCCACCTCCGTCGAGAGCGGCTCGGCCCGCTCGGTTTCGACGACGGAGGACGACATCACCGTGAGGTCGGTGTGGGGAGCGTGCAGGTCGAACGCCGTGACCGCGGTGCCCCAGTAGTCGATGTAGCGATAGGACCGCGTCGCCGGAATGGTCTCGACCCGGTTGAGGATGACGTTCTGCCGAGTGTTCGATCGCGGGGTCAGCCGGGCCTCGTTGTAGGAGGCGGTCACCGGCGACTGGTAGGCGTACCCCGTGGTGTGCACCACCCGCAGCCGCCACATCAGCCGTCCCCTTTCCTGCTGACCAGTCGGGCACGCTGGCCCGCGTCCGACCACGCTACCCATGGAGTCACGTGGAAGTACTGCAGCGCCAACGCTTCTCCGACGTCACGACATGTTCGTTGCAGACCCGCCAAACGGCTCTCCAGCGTCTCCAGCAGCACGCCGGGCTGGACGAACTCCAATTCGCTGCGGGCCTGCCCGAGCAGCCGCTGCGCCTCGGCGGTGGCCCCGATTCGGCTCTGCCGGTTGCGGACCAGTTCGTCGAGGTTGTGTTCGGCCAGCCGCAGCGAGTAGAACACCGAACGGGGAAAGAGCCGGTCCAGCAACATGAATTCGACCACTCGGCCCGCGTCCAGCACACCGCGGTAGGTGCGCAGGTAGGTGTCGTGCGCACCCGCCGAACGCAACAGCGTCACCCACGCCGGCGACGAGGCGCTGTCTCCGACCCGCGACAGCAACAGCCGCACCGTCATGTCCACCCGTTCGATCGCCCGGCCCAGCACCATGAACCGGTAGCCGTCGTCGCGCGACAGCGTAGAGTCGGCCAACCCGGCGAACATTGCCGCCCGTCGCTCGATGAACGATAAGAAGTCATGTGGCCCAAGGCGTTTGGCGGCACTTTCGCGTTCGGGCAGGGCGTGGTAGGTCGTGTTGAGACACTCCCAGATTTCGCTGGACGTCACCTCACGCGCCGACTTCGCGTTTTCTCGCGCCGCCGTGATCGCGTCGACGATCGAGCAGCCGCCCTGGGTGTTGGTGTTATAGGCCACCAAGTCGGTCAACGACCACACATCCAAGTCGTGATCCGGCGGGTCGATGCCGAGCACCCGCAGCAGCAGGCGCGAAGCCTGGTCGGGGTCGACGCTGGAGTCCTCCAGCAGTTGGTGCAGTGCGACGTCCAGGATTCGTGAGGTGTCGTCGGCTCGCTCGACGTAGCGGCCGATCCAGTAGAGCGCCTCGGCGTTACGTGCCAGCATCAGCGCACCGCCTTTTGTTGTTGCTGTTGCTTGGGCTTCTCGCGCTGGGGCTGGTCGGTGGGCTGCGGCTGCTGCGAGGGCACAGACGTCAGCCGCGGCGAGTCTTCCAGCGGGTCCGGCATCGACTCGGGCAACGACCGCACCACCTCCGCCGCGCCGAGCTCATGGTCGCCCCCCGACGCTCGCGACGCCAGCACCCAGGTGTCCTTGGACCCGCCGCCCTGGCTGGAGTTGACCACCCGCGACCCCTCGACCAGGGCCACCCGGGTCAGCCCGCCGGGCAGCACGAACACGTCGTTGCCGTCGTTGACCGCGAATGGCCGCAGATCGACGTAGCGGGGCGCCAGGGTGTTACCGATCTGCGTCGGCACGGTCGAGAGCTCCATCATCGGCTGCGCGATCCAGCTGCGGGGATCGTCGCGAATCTTCTTGGCGGCCGCAGCGAGCTCTTTAGCCGAGGCCTCCGGACCGAACACGATGCCGTAGCCGCCGGAACCCTCAACCGGCTTGATGACCAGCTCGTCGATGCGGTCCAGCGCTTCTTCACGCTCGTCATCAAGCCAGCAGCGCAACGTCTCCACGTTGGCCAGCAGTGGCTTCTCGCCCAGGTAGTACTCGATCATCGTGGGCACGTAGGTGTACACGAGTTTGTCGTCGCCGACGCCGTTGCCGATGGCGCTGGAGATGGAGACGTTGCCGGCGCGGGCCGCGTTGACCAGACCGGCCACGCCCAGCATCGAGTCGGCGCGGAACTGCAGCGGATCGAGGAAGGCATCGTCGATGCGCCGGTAGATGACGTCGACCTGACGCTCGCCCTCGGTGGTGCGCATGTACACCTGGTTGTCACGGCAGAACAGGTCGCGCCCCTCGACAAGCTCCACGCCCATCTGACGGGCCAGCAGCGAATGTTCGAAATACGCCGAGTTGTAGACGCCCGGGGTCAGCACCACCACCGTGGGATCGGCCTCGTTGGTGGCCGCGGAGTTGCGCAGCGCCCGCAGCAGGTGCGAGGCGTAGTCGTCGACCGCGCGCACCCGGTGGGTGGCGAACAGGTTCGGGAAAACCCTGGCCATGGTGCGCCGGTTCTCCATGACATAGGACACACCCGACGGCGAGCGCAGGTTGTCCTCGAGAACCCGCCAAGTGCCCTTGTCGTCGCGGATCAGGTCGATGCCCGCGACGTGGATCCGCACGCCGTTGGGCGGAACGATGCCCATCGCCTGGCGGTGGAAGTGCTCACAGGAGGTGACCAGCCGGCGCGGAATGACGCCGTCGTTCAGAATTTCCTGGTCACCGTAGATGTCATCGAGGTACATCTCGAGCGCCTTGACCCGTTGGGTGATGCCGCGCTGCAACCGGGTCCACTCGGCGGCCGAGATAACGCGCGGCACCAGGTCGAGCGGAAAGGGCCGCTCCTGACCCGATAACGAGAAGGTGATCCCTTGGTCGATGAATGCGCGGGCTAGCGCTTCGGCGCGTGCTTTCAGGTCCGAGGCGTCCGAGGGCGCAAGCTCGGCGTAAATGCCCTTGTAGGGCCCGCGAACGGCGCCCTGGTCATCGAACATTTCATCGAAAGCCATCTCGTAGGCGTCCGACGACATGTTGTAGCCGCCGAAAATCCCCTCAGAACGCGCAGCACGAAACCCCCGCCTGGTCTCCTCAAGCTGGTTCGTAAGACTCACTGTTCAGATGCTGCCTCAAATCGGCGTTCTGGGCAGCCCACGTGTTCCCGTTTTGGGAGAAAACGTAACTCACTGATAACCTGGGCAATCGCTGTGGTGATATCCGGCGACCCACAAAACGTCTAATCGAAGAAGGAACTCCAGCGTGGCCAACATCAAGTCGCAGCAGAAGCGCAACAAGACGAACGAGCGCGCTCGCCTGCGCAACAAGTCGGTGAAGTCGTCGCTGCGTACCGCCGTCCGCGCGTTCCGCGAGGCCACCCAAGCCGGCGACAAGGAGAAGGCCGCCGAGCTGCTGGTGTCGACCAACCGCAAGCTGGACAAGGCGGCGAGCAAGGGCGTGATCCACAAGAACCAGGCCGCGAACAAGAAGTCTGCGCTGGCGCAGGCCCTCAACAAGATCTAAGGGCACCCGCCCGCCCCTAGTGGCCGCGCTGGGCGGCTAGTTCGGCGACCTGCCTTACCGCGGATTCCAGGGCGTAGTCGGCGTCCACCACCGCCCCCTTGACGTTCGCGTTGAGCGCGGCGACCACCTTCATCGCCGTCGCGACCGAGTCACGGGACCAACGCCGGGCCTGTTTCTGTGCCTTCTGCACCCGCCAGGGCGGCATCCCGAGCTGCGACGCCAGGCGGTACGGGTCGCCCGACAGCGGGCCGACCCGGCCGATGGTGTGGATCGCCTCGGCCAGCGCATCGGCCAGCACCACCAGCGGCTCCCCCCGCATCATCGCCCACCGCAGCGCCTCGGCGGCTCCCTCGATGTCGCCGGCCACCGCCTTGTCCGCGATGTCGAAGCCCTTCACCTCGGCCTTGCCGCTGTGGTAGCGGCGCACCGCGGCGGCGTCGACCACCCCGCCGGTGTCGGCCACCAATTGCGAGCAGGCAGAGGCCAACTCCCGCAGATCGGAACCGACCGAATCCAGCATCGCGGTCACCGTCTCCTCGTCGGCCTTGACGCGCAGACCGCGAAATTCCTTGCGGACGAAGTCGATGCGTTCGCTGAGTTTGGTGATCCGCGCGCACGCATGCACCTCGGCGCCGAGGGACTGCAGCTCGGTGGCCAGCGCCTTGGCCCGCCCACCGCCCGAGTGCACCACCACCAGCACCACACCCGTCGGCATGTCGTTCGCGGCCGAAACAATCACCGCGGCAGCGTCTTTGCCCGCTTCGCCGGCGGCCTCCAGCACCACGATGCGCTCGTCGGCGAACAGCGACGGACTCAGCAGCTCGGCGAGCTCATACGTGCTGACGTCGCCCGCCCGCATCCGGTTGACCGGCACGTCGTCGGTGCCGGCCCGTTTCCGCGCCGACCGCAGGACGTCGGCCACCGCCCGCTCGACCAGCAGATCCTCGTCTCCCAGGACCAGGTGCAACGGCGAAACCTCGCTCACCCCACGATGGTGTCACGCCCCACCGACTGCGCCGCTCGGGGATGCGGCCGGACCACGACCCGCCCTACCCCAGCCCGGACAGCGCCCAGGCCAGCCCGGCCAGTGCCGCCACTCCCGCCGCGAGCCGGAACGGCCGCCACCGCCACAGCACCACCGCCAGCACCGTGACACCGCCGACGATCAGCGTGCCGGGCATGCCCTCCGGGACCGGCAGGGTCGCGCCGGGCAGGCCGGCCGCCCAGCGGGCCACCCCGTCGACCCACCACAACTCGGGACCGGTGAACCGGATCAGCAGCCGCGCGGCGGCCGGCCACACCGCGCAGAGCGCCGCCGCGGCCGTGCCGAGCACCGTGATCGGCGCGATCACGGCGGCCACCACGAGGTTCGCCAGCGCGGCGACCACGCTGAAACGGCCCGAGATCGCCGCGACCAGAGGCGCGGTCACCACCTGCGCGGCCCAGGCGACGGCGAGCGCGTCGGCCAGCGGCTTGGGCCACCCCTTGCCCACCAGCCGCCGCGACCAGACCGGCGCGACGACGATCAGCGCGGCGGTGGCGACCACCGACAGCGCGAACCCCACGTCGACGGCCAGCGCCGGGGCGACGGCCAGCAGCACCAGCACCGTGGCGGCCAGGGCCGGAATGGCTTGGCGCCGACGCGAAGACAGCATTCCCACCAGTGCGATGGCAGCCATCACCGCCGCCCGCACCACACTGGCCGTCGGCTGCACCACGATGACGAAGGCCACCAGCGCCAGCGCGGCCAGGGCGACGGCCGCGCGGGGGCCGATCAGACGGGCCGAGAACAGCACGGCGGCGCACACGATCGTCACGTTGGCGCCCGACACGGCCATCAGGTGCGTCATGCCCGCCACGCGGAAGTCGCGGCTGGTGTCGCTCGGCACCGCCGAGGTGTCACCGAGCACCAGCGCGGGCAGCATCGCCGCCTGCTCGCCCGGCAGCGTGTCGCGGACGGCGGCGGCGAACCGGCTGCGCACCCCGTGCGCGGCGCGCTGCACGGCGCTCGCGGTGCCCATGGTCGGGCGGCCCGACGCGTTGAGCACCGCGACCGTCAGGTCGCGACGGGCCGGCCGGGTGATGCGCGTGGTGAACTGCACCGGCTGACCCACCATCACGGCGCCGAAGTCCGAGGCGCGCGCGAAAACGACGACCCGGCCCGCTGTTTGGGCGTCGCGCAGACGTCGCAGGGAGGCCTTGAACATCAACCGGCCGGCGCCCAGCGACACCGGGCTCTCGGTGGGCGTGACGGTGACCGGGGCGCTGCTGCCGAACGCCGCAGTGATCGGGTGGTGAACGACAGCGTCGGTGCGCAGCCCGATGGCGAAGCCATATCCCGCGCCCACCACGCCGATCGCGGCCAGGCCGGCGCCGATCGCCCGCAGCCGCGCCGCCGTTCGGCCGGGCCGGTGCGCGGCGCGCCATGCCAGCACACCGGACGCGGCGACGAGCGCGAGACAGCACCAGGCGAGGAGTCGACAGGCCGGCCACCAGATCCCGGCGGCGGTCACCGCCCAACAGGTCAGCGCCGCCGGCACCAGGCGCACATCGACATGCCCGGAAGGCGATACGCCCGGCCCGGCAGTGACCACCGGGGTCAGACACGGACCAGGGCGCGCAGCTTCTCCAACCGCGCCGGCCCGATGCCCTCGACGTCGGCGAGCTGGTCGACGCTGGTGAATCTGCCGTTGGATTGCCGCCACGCCACGATCGCGGCGGCGGTCACCGGGCCGACGCCGGGCAGCGCGTCGAGTTCGGCAACGGTCGCGGTGTTCAGGTCGACCGCCTGGCCCGGCTTCGGCTTGACCGACCCCGGCGCCGGTGTAGGCGCCTTCGACGTCGGTGTCGCTCCGGTGGCCACCGAACTGCCCAGCGCCGTCGGCTGCCCGGGAGCGGGAGCCAGACCGACCACGATCTGCTCGCCGTCGCCGAGCGGTCGGGCCATGTTCAGTCCGATGGTGTCCGCGCCGTTTACCGCGCCGCCGGCGGCCTGCAGCGCATCGGCGATGCGCGCACCCGGCGCGAGGGTCACCAGCCCCGGGGTGTGCACCAAACCGACCACGCTGACCACCACCGGGCGGTCGGGGCCCGGCGGTGGTGCGGCACCCGGACTTGCCGACGGCCTCGGGGCAGCCGTCGACACCTTCTGCACCGGTGGCAGCTTGGCCGACATCACCGGCGCCGGACGGTCGCGCAGCAATGTGAAGACCGTGACCAGCACCGCCAGTGCCGCCACGATCGCCAGCCCAATGGCGCCGGAGCGCCCGGGGTCAGCGCGCACCCGGGCCACCCAGCCCCGGTCCCCCGACGCCTCGGGAAGCCACCGCGGCAGCAGCGAATTCTGGTCGTCGTCCGGGGTGTCGTCCGTCGACGCGGAGCCGGCGTTCTCGGGACCGGCGAGTGCATCGATCTCCGGTTCAGCGTGGAGCCGTCGCTGCAGGCGCTCCGCCGGAAGTTCTGTTCGCATGGGCCGACGGTAGGTCCGCGGTCTGCCACAACGGCCCCGCTCAACGGCGTCGCGGGGCCGATCTGTGGATTAACCCGAGGCTGTGCACGGCGCCCGCGAGGGATGGGTCAAGATGGAAGTCGAGCGAACGACCGGCATCGCCAGAAAACAGCTCTGGGCGCTGCGTCGTCACGGTCACCCCCAAACGACAGGAGGCTGCCATGCAACTGGCGCTCACACCCGAGGAAGCCGCGTTCCGCGACGAACTCCGCACCATCTACACGACCAAGATTCCCGAGGAGGTGCGCGACCGGGTGCGCCGCGGTTCGGCGGAAGTGAACCACGACGACATCGTCGCCAGCCACAAGATCCTGCACGAGCACGGCCTGGCGGTGCCGAACTGGCCGGTCGAGTGGGGCGGCAAGGACTGGACGCCGACCCAGCATCAGATCTGGGCCGACGAAATGCAGCTGGCGTGCGTCCCGGAGCCGCTGAACTTCAACACCAAGATGGTGGGCCCGGTGATCGCCGAATTCGGTTCGGAGGAGGTCAAACAACGCTTCCTGCCCCCGACGGCCAGCCTCGACATCTGGTGGTGCCAGGGATTCTCCGAGCCCGAGGCCGGATCTGACCTGGCGTCGCTGCGCACCACCGCGGTCCGCGACGGCGACAGCTACGTCGTCAACGGCCAGAAGACCTGGACCACGCTCGGACAGTACGCGGACTGGATCTTCTGCCTGGTGCGGACCGACCCGCAGGCACCCAAGCGGCAGGCCGGCATCTCGTTCCTGCTGTTCGACATGAACACCCCCGGCATCACCCTGCGGCCCATCAAGACGATCGACGGCGGCCACGAGATCAACGAGGTCTTCTTCGAGGACGTCCGGGTGCCCGCCAATCAGCTTGTCGGAGAAGAGAATCAGGGCTGGACGTACGCGAAGTTCCTGCTGGGCAACGAGCGCACGGGCATTGCCGGAGTGGGGCGGACCAAGGTGCGCCTCGCCGAGGTGAAGAAGCACGCGGCGGCCACCGGGGTGCTCAACGACCCGCTGTTCGCGGCGCGACTGGCCGAGGCCGAAAACGAGCTGCTGGCACTGGAACTCACGCAGTCGCGAGTGGTCACCGACTCCGCGGACGGCCAGCCCAACCCGGCATCGTCGGTGCTCAAGCTGCGCGGCAGCCAACTGCAGCAGGCGGCCACCGAACTGCTCGTCGAGGTGGCCGGGCCGGATGCGCTGCCGGCCAACGGCGAAGACATCGCCTCGCCGTCCTGGGCCCAACACAGTGCGCCGCACTACCTCAACTACCGCAAGACGTCGATCTACGGCGGTAGCAGCGAGGTGCAGCGCAACATCATCGCGTCGACGATTCTGGGATTGTGAGGCAGCCATGGACTTTCAACTGAGCGACGAGCAAGCCCTGCTCCGCGACACCACGCGCGATTTGTTGTCGCGCACCTATGACCCGGAAAGCCGCAACAAGATCATCGGCTCCGATCTCGGCTGGAGCCGCGAGGTGTGGAATCAGCTCGCCGACACGGGAATTCTGGGTCTGGGTTTCGAGCCGGAGGAGTCCGGCCAGATCGAGATCGCCGTCGTACTCACCGAGGTCGGGCGCCGGCTGGCCCCCGAACCGGTGCTGCACGCCGCGCTGGGGCCCGGTGCGCTGATCGCCGAGCTGGGCAGCGCCGAGCAGAAGCAGCTGCTCGACGAGGTCGCGGGCGGGCAGCGGCTGCTGGCGTTCGCCCACCTCGAGCCGGGCCAGCGCAAGCCCTCCGCCGAGGTGGGCACCAAGGCTGAGCGGCAAGGTGATTCGTGGACGCTGAGTGGCCGGAAGAACCCGGTGCTCGCCGGGGACTGCGCCGACACCTTGGTGGTCAGCGCGGCGCTGCCGAACGGCGGCACCGGCCTGTTCCTGGTCGACGCGGCAGCGGTGACGAGGAACCCGTACCGGACGTTCGACGGACAGCGCGGCGCCCAGATCGACCTGGACTCCACCGCCGCCGAACCCCTGGGCGAGGCGGTCGACGCCTCGGGCGCCATCCGCGACGCGCTCGTGCGCATCCAGTCGGCGCTGTGCGCCGAAGCGCTGGGGGCCATGGAGGAATCGCTGCGGCTGACCACCGATTACCTCAAGACGCGCAAGCAGTTCGGCGTCACGCTCAACAAATTCCAGGCGCTTACGCAGCGCGCAGCCGACATGTACGTGTCGCTGGAATTGGCCCGCAGCATGACGCTGTACGCGGCGATGTCGATCGCCGACGGCAACATCGACCCGGTGATCGCCTCGCGTGCCAAGCTGCAGATCGGCCGCTCCGGCCGCCACATCGCGCAGGAATCGGTGCAGATGCACGGCGGCATCGGCGTGACGGCCGAATACCCGATCAGCCACTACGCCGCCCGGCTCACCGCGATCGAGAACACCCTGGGCACCTCGGGCGAGCACCTGCACAACCTGATCGATCACCTCGGCGACTACGACCTGGCCCGCCTGTAACGCATGGCCGGGCCCGCGGAGCTGACCGAGAAGGTCATCGAGTTCCTGTCGGCCGGCACCCGTACCGGGATGCTCGGCTACCTCGCCGCCGACGGCCGCCCGCTGGTCGCGCCGGTGTGGTTCGTCGTCGACGACGGGCAGCTGGCGTTCAACACCGGGCGTGACACGTCGAAAGGCCGTGCCCTGGCCCGTGATCCGCGGGTGGTGATCTGCGTCGACGACCCCCATCCGCCCTATTCGTTCGTGCAGGTGCAGGGCGTGGCCACGGTCAGCGAGGATCCGCGGGACGTGCTGGACGTCGCCACCCGCACCGGCCGCCGCTACATGGGTGCCGGCCGCGCCGACGAATTCGGCCGCCGCAACGCCGTTCCCGGTGAATTGGTGGTTCGGGTGCGTCCGACCAAGGTCAACGCGGGATTCGATATCAGCAACTAGTTCGCCCACGGCAAAGGAGCCGCGATGAGCAAGGCAAGCACAGACCGTCCGCTGCGGGTGATCCAGTGGACGACCGGCAACATCGGTCGTCGTTCGCTGCACGCCATCATCGGACGGCCCGATTTCGAACTGGCCGGGGTGTATGCGCACGGCGCGGACAAAGTGGGCGTCGACGCCGCCGATTTGGCGGGCTGGCCCGAGCCGACCGGGGTGCAGGCGACGAACGACATCGACGCGCTGTTGGCCCTGGGCGCCGACGCGTGTTGCTATAACCCGTTGTGGCCATGCGTCGATGAGTTGGTGCGGCTGCTGGAATCGGGAGTCAACGTGTGCACCAGCGCGGCGTGGATCACCGGCGGCAAGCAGACACCGCAGGACCGCAAGCGCATCGAGGACGCCTGCCAGAAGGGCAATTCGACGATCTTCGGCAGCGGCGCCCACCCGGGCATGACGAACATGGTGGGCATGGTGCTGTCCGCCTCGTGCGAGCGCGTCGACGAGATCCGGATCACCGAATCCGTCGACTGCTCGACCTACGAGTCGGCGGAAACCCAGACGGCCATGGGGTTTTCGCAAGATCCCGATACCCCGGGGCTGGCCGAAAATGTCCGGCGGGAAAGCGAGGTCTTCGCCGAATCGGCCGCGATGATGGCCGACGCGATCGGAGCCAAGCTGGACAAGATGACCTTCGACGTCACGTTCACCGCGGCCACCGACGACTCCGATCTGGGCTTCATGAAGATTCCCGCCGGAACGGTCGGCAGCGTCTACGGCTACCACCGCGGCTGGGTCGGTGATCGCAACGTCGTCAGCGTCGGGTTCAACTGGACCATGGGCAGTCACGTCGTCCCGCCCAAACCACTCGAGCACGGCCACGTCATCCAGGTTTTCGGGCTGCCCAACATGCGCACCGTTTTGCACTGCCTCCCGCCCAAGGATTGGACGGAGCCCGGGTTCATGGGACTGGGGATGATCTACACCGCGATGCCGGTTACGAATGCCGTCCCGGCGGTGGTGGCCGCCGAGCCCGGGATCGTGACGCTCGCGGACTTGCCGCCCGTCACCGGTCGGTTCGCCTATTAGCGGATATGCCGTTCGCCACAACGGGCGGCCCCGGGAGGAACGCTTGCGTGCACTAAGGTTAGTATCCCTAGCTGAGCAAATGTTCCGTTGACATTGGTGTCGTCGGCGACGGTTGGTGAGCTTTGCGGAAGGCGGTCAGGTGGTGGCTAGTCCCGACTCAGGTCCCCGCCCCGGCATTGTGACCCGCGTGCTGAAACAAGGGTGGATCCCGCTGCTTCTGGTGGTCGTTCTGGCGCTCTCGGCGCTGATCGTGTCGCGGCTGCACAGGATCTTCGGCTCGGAAGATCTCAACGCGAACGCCGGCAAGGGAATCGAAATCGTGCAGTTCAACCCGAAGGTCGTCGTCTACGAAATCTCCGGCAACCCTGGTACGACCGCGAACATCAACTACTGGGACGAAAACGCCAACACGCATCAGGTCAACAACGCCCCACTGCCCTGGACGACCACGATCTCGACCACGCTGCCCTCGGTGAGCGCCAACATCATGGCGCAGAGCGACGGCAGCACGATCAGCTGCAAGATCACCGTGGACGGCATCGTCCGCGACAACCAGAACTCCAACGGCCATAACGCCCAGACCTTCTGCCTAGTGAAGTCCGCATGAGCAACACGAGCAACCAGACCGAGCGCGACCTGAGCGCCGCCGACACCGGCCCGATCAAGACGGGGCGCCTGTCCAAGGCCGAGCGGGGCCACCGCCCCTACCTTCCGCATGCGATCCGTATCTTCGCGATACCGATCATCTTGGGCTGGGTGGCCATCACCGTGTTGGTGAACGTCATCGTTCCGACGCTGGAAAAGGTCGGCGAGGCGCACTCGGCGCCGATGACACCGCTGGACGCGCCGTCGATGAAGGCGATGATGCGCCTGGGCCACAACTTCCACGAGTTCGACTCCAACAGCACCGTCATGATCGTGCTGGAGGGTCAGCACCCGCTCGGGCCGGACGCGCACCAGTACTACGACAAGCTGATTCGGCAACTCCGCCAGGACCCCAAGCACATTCAGCACATCCAGGACTTCTGGGGCGACCGGCTCACCGCCGCGGGCGCGCAGAGCGCCGACGCCAAGGCCGCCTATGTGCAGGTGAACCTCGCCGGTAACCAGGGGACGACGCTGGCCAACGAATCCGTGGACGCCGTTCGCAAGGTGATCGACGAGAACAGGGCGCCACCTGGCGTGAAGGCCTACGTCACCGGTCCCGCGGCGCTGTCCGACGACATGCACATCATCGGTAACGCGAGCCTGGCCAAGATCACGCTGTTCACCCTGGGCGCGATCGCGATCATGTTACTGCTGGTCTACCGGTCCATCGTCACGACGCTCGTGCAGCTGTTCATGACCTTTGTCGCGCTGGCCTGTTCGCGCGGCGTCGTCGCGGTTCTCGCGTACCACAACGCGTTTGGGCTCACCACCTTCGCCGCCAACATCCTCACGATGCTGGCGATCGCCGCGGGAACGGACTACGGCATCTTCCTCGTCGGCCGCTATCAGGAGGCGTTGGCCGCCGGCGAGGATCGAGAAACCGCGTACTACACCACCTTCAGGGGCGTCGCCCCGGTCGTCCTGGGATCGGGCCTGACGATCGCGGGCGCGACCTATTGCCTGAGCTTTTCTCGGCTGCCGTGGTTCAACACCATGGGCGCGCCCGTGGCGATCGGCATGCTGGTCGTGGTGCTGGCCGGAATCACGCTGGGTCCCGCGGTGGTCTTCGTCGGCAGCCGCTTCCACCTCTTCGAAAAGCAGGCCAAGCGTGGCCGGCTGTGGCGCCGGGTCGGCACCGCCGTAGTGCGTTGGCCCGCAGCGATTTTGGCCGTCAGCGCCGCGGTCGTGCTGGTCGGCATGATCGCCCTGCCGAGCTTCCACACGAGCTACAACGACCGCCATTACCTGCCGTTGTCAGCCCCGTCCAATCAAGGGCAAGAGGCCGCGAATCGGCATTTCTCCGAGGCGCGGATGAACCCCGACCTGCTGATGGTCGAGTCCGACCACGACATGCGCAACCCGGCGGACATGCTGGTGTTGGACCGGGTGGCCAAGAACGAGATGCGCACGCTCGGCATCGCCATGGTCCAGGACATCACCCGGCCGCTGGGCATTCCGATTCAGCACAGCTCGATTCCGTTCCAGAACAGCGTCCAAAGTCAGACGACGATGCAGAACATGGGCTTCCTCAAGGAGCGCATGAACGACATCCTCAAGATGGCCGACGACCTACAAACCCAGATCGACACCACGCAGCGCCAGTACGAGGTGTCGCTGGACCTGGCCAACGCCGCCGACGACAGCGCAAAGACGACGGCGGTGACGTCGCAGATCACCGACACCCTGCGCGACCACATCGCCGATTTCGACGACACCTTCCGGCCGATTCGCAGCATCTTCTATTGGGAGAAGCACTGCTACGACATTCCCGTGTGCATCGGGTTGCGGTCCCTGTTCGACACGTTCGACGGGTTCGACCAACTGGCCGAGCAGTTCCACTATTTGACGACCGACATCGCGCACACCGCCAAAGCCTCACGCGACCTGACTGCGCTGTTTCCCACGCTGATCACCACGCTGAAGACCACCAGGGGCATCACGCTGACGCTGTACCAGACGTTCAAGGCGATGATCGACCAGATGGAGGCGATGAGCAACACCGCCATCGTGATGGGGCAAAGCTTCGACAACTCCAAGAACGACGACTTCTTCTATCTGCCGCCGGAAGCCTTTGACAACCCCGACTTCCAGACGGGTCTTCGGATGTTCCTGTCGCCGGACGGTAAGTCGGCGCGGTTCTTCATCACCCACCAGGGCGATCCGATGTCGCCGGAGGGCATCGCGCGCGTCGACGCCGAACGCACCGCCGCGCAGGAGGGGCTGAAGCAGTCCTCGCTGTCGGATGCCCGAGTGTACCTCGGCGGGACCGCCGCGACCTTCAAGGACATGGCCGACGGCGAGAAATACGACCTGATGATCGCGGTGGTGTCGGCCCTGACGCTGATCTTCATGATCATGCTGCTGTTGACCCGAAGCGTGGTGGCAGCGCTGGTGATCGTCGGCACGGCGGCCAGTTCGATCGCGGCGTCTTTCGGTCTGTCCGTGTTGATTTGGCAGGATCTGTTCGGCATCAGGATCCACTGGATCGTCATGGCGCTGTCGGTGATCATCCTGTTGGCCGTCGGGTCGGACTACAACCTGCTCCTGGTCTCCCGGTTCCGCGAAGAGATCCACGGCGGGCTCAAGACGGGGATCATCCGGTCGATGGCCGGCACCGGTGGCGTGGTGACGGCGGCCGGTCTGGTGTTCGCCTTCACCATGGCGTCCATGCTGGGCAGCGATCTGCGCGTGCTCGGTCAGTTCGGGTCGACCGTGTGCATCGGTCTGCTGCTCGACACGCTGATCGTGCGCACGTTGCTGATGCCCTCGATCGCCACCCTGCTCGGACGGTGGTTCTGGTGGCCGCAAGTGGTGCACCCGCGCGGTGACAACGCGCGGCGGCCGGTGAGCGCCTAATCCGCTGGGAGCGCCACGCTCACCGCGACCGCGCCCGCGCCGACATGCAGCGCGAGCACCGGCCCCAACTCGGTGATGATCGCCGGCTCGCACGCCGGCAGCCGCTCGCCCAACGCCGCCGCCACCTCACGGGCGCCGTCCGGGTTGTTGACGTGGTGCACCGCCAGGGCGGCGGCGTCGTTGCCGACGGCCTGACAGACCCGGTCGATCATCGCCTCCGTCGCATGGCTGACGGTGCGCACCCGTTGGGCCAGAACGAGTTTGCCGTCATCGATGCGCAACAGCGGCTTGAGTGACAACGCGGTGCCGAGCCACGCCTTCGCCCCGCCGATGCGTCCGCTGCGGCGCAGGTTGTCCAGCCGGTGCACCACGATGAAGGCATGTCCGCGGTCCACGGCCGCGCGCGCGGCGTCCGCGACGGCGTCGACGTCTTTACCGGCCGCGGCGGCCCGGGCGGCGGCCAACGCGATGAAGCCCGTGCCCATCGCGGCCGACTTGGAGTCGACGACGCGCACGTTCGGATCGAGATCGGCGGCGGTGCGTTCGGCGGCCCGGCAGGTGCCCGACAGCGCCGATGAAAGATGCACGGCCACAACCCCATCGGCCCCGCTGTCGGCCAGCGCCTGCTGGTACACGTCGGCCAGTTCGGCGGGAGTGGCCGCGGCGGTGGTGGCCGCGAGTTTGTAGATGTCGCCCGGAATGTCGTCGACGCCGTCGCGCAGATCGTGGCCGTCGAGCAGGATATGCAGCGGAACGACGCGTATCCCCCACTTTTCGAGCAGGTCGGCGGGCAGACGTGCCGACGAGTCGGTCACCACCACGACGGTCATGGCGCTAACCGCGGTGCTTCTCGTTCGCCACGCCGGCCTCGGCGAGCGCCTTGAGCATCAACTCCGCGACCGCCTGGTGCGCCTCGAAATTCCAGTGAATGCCGTCGGGGTTCCCGCGGCCACTCATAACCTGCTCGGCGACAGCGGCTTTGAGGTCGACCAGGGGAACGTGATGGTTCTGTGCCCATTCGGTGAGCGCGGCCACCGTCCCGGCGCGCCCGTGGTGCGCCCGGCCGTAGGTGTCGGCGATGTGCACCGACGGCAGCGAGGCCACGATCGGGATGCCGGGCCGGTTGAAATCGATTGCGCCACGGGTCTGTTCGAGGTAGTCCGCACTCAGGTGCGGAGGCAGGGCCGATCGGGCCACCGGCGAGAGCCTGGGCTGCAGCCAGCCATAGCCGTCGCGGACCCAGCGCCGCAGCCAGGGCGGCCGCACATAGCGGATCAGCTCTCGCAGCGCGGTGGGCAGCACAGACGGCAGTGAATCCATACCACCCGTGGCGAAGATGACCGCGCCGGCCCTGGGCAGCGCCGCCCAGGCCCGCGGGTCCTGGGTCGCCGCCCACCAGATGTCGCGGCACGTCCAACCGATGCGGCCGATCAGCTCGACATCCCAACCCAATTGCGCCGCAACGATGTTAGGCCAGATACGGGGATCGTCGGCGGGCAGCCCCCCGGTCGGCCCGTAGTAGGCCAACGAGTCAGCGAAGATCAGCAGGGTGGGCTTCGGCGGCCGTTCAGAGGACATCGTTGGACACCTGCGCCGAAGCGTTCCACACATCCAGACGCCAACGGATGCTGTCGAATTCTTCGGCGGGATCGTCGTTGTGTCCGGACAGTTGCACCCAGCTGGCGTTGCCCATGCCACCCAGAATCGGCCAGTTGCCGACCGGGAGCTTCAGCAGCGCGGCCGACAGCGCTGCGATCAGGCCCCCGTGGGCCACCAGCACCACCGGGCGGTCCGGCCCGTCGGGATCGCCCCACTCCGGCTCGCCGGACACCAGTTCGGCGACCAGCGGCACACTGCGGGCCGCGACGTCGACCCTGCTCTCGCCGCCATGCGGCGCCCAGGTGGCGTCCTCGCGCCAGGCCAGCCGTGCGCCCGGGGCCTGCGCGTCGACCTCGGTGTGGGTCAGGCCCTGCCAGTCGCCCAGGTGGGTTTCCCGCAACCGCTGATCCACCCGGATCGGCACACCGGTCACCTCCCCCAGCCTGACCGCCGTGTCGTAGGCACGATGCAGATCCGACGACACGATCAGCAACGGCTGCAGTTTGCCCAGCACCTCGGCGGCCGCAACCGCCTGCGCTCGCCCGAGTTCGCTCAGTTCGGAATCCAGCTGGCCCTGCATCCGGCTACCGGCATTGAACTCGGTTTGCCCGTGCCGCAACATGATCAGACGACGAATGCTCATTGCGCGCCCGAATCTTCAGAGTTCTCGGGACCCTCGTCCAGCTCTACCGGCACCGTCGGGCAGTCACTCCACAGCCGGTCCAGGGCGTAGAAGTCGCGGTCTTCCTGATGCTGAATGTGAACGACGATGTCGCGATAGTCCAGCAGCGTCCAGCGGCCTTCGCGCGTGCCCTCGCGGCGCGCCGGCTTGTAGCCCGCCTTGCGCATCTTCTCCTCGACCTCGTCGACGATCGCGTTGACCTGTCGCTCGTTGGACGCCGAGGCGATGACGAAGCAGTCCGTGATGGCGAGCTGGGCCGAGACGTCGATGACGACGACGTCGTCGGCCAGTTTCGCGGCGGCGGCGCCGGCGGCCACCGTCGCCATGTCGATGGCCTCCTGGGTGGCGCTCACGGGTGTTCCCCTGTGCTCAGGCGTGTTTCGTTGACGATCACCGGCGGCCCCTCATCGCGGTAGAGCCGGCGCTTGGAGACGTACTGCACGACGCCGTCGGGCATCAGGTACCACAGCGGCCGGCGCTGCGCCGCGCGCTGACGGCAGTCGGTCGAGGAGATGGCCAGCGCCGGGATCTCGACCAGGGTCAGCGCATCGTCGGGCAGCTCACCGAGCACGCCGGTGATGTGTTCGCGGCGCAGTTCGTAGCCGGGCCGGCTGACCCCGATGAACCGCGCCAGGTCGAACACCGTCTCCCAGCCCTGCCACGACAGAATGGAGGCCAGCGCGTCGGCCCCGGTGATGAAGTACAGCTCGGAGTCCGGGTTGAGGGCGTGCAGCTCGCGCAGCGTGTCCTTGGTGTAGGTGGGGCCGCCGCGGTCGATGTCGACCCGGCTGACCGAGAAGCGGGGATTGGATGCCGTGGCGATCACCGTCATCAGATACCGGTCCTCGGCGGCGGAAACGTGCCGCTCCTTCTGCCAGGGCTGCCCGCTGGGCACGAACACCACCTGGTCGAGGTCGAACAGGTCGGCGACCTCGCTGGCAGCAACCAGGTGGCCGTAATGAATGGGGTCGAACGTCCCACCCATCACTCCTAACCTGCGAAGCTGCTTTTGCACGATTTGCCAGCTTACTTGAGCCGGAGTTACGGCCCGATTTCCCAGGCGTCGTTCACACCAGCCACACCGGCCTCTGCGTCGGGCGGCACGTGTTGTGCCCGCCTCATAGCGACAAACGGCTGACGCATGGCTGTCGACAGCGCCAGGACGGCGGTGCGCCCGCGGTTGTCGCTGTGAGGCGGCCACAAAGGACACCCCCGCCGACGGAGACGCGTGTGGTGGCCGGTATGAAACGGCGCCGCGCCCCTACACCGGCAGCAGCTGGTCGATCACCGCGGCCAGCTGCTTGGCGGACCGGCACTCGTGCATCGGGATGACCTCTTGATAGCGCGGCACCGCCGAGTCGCCGCTGCCCCACAGATGCTTGGGCTCGGGGTTCAGCCAGTGCGCATGCCGGCTGGCGGTCACCATGTGGGTCAGCAGCTCAATCTCCGGATTGCGGTAATTGGTGCGGCCGTCCCCGAGGACCAGCAGCGAGGTGCGCGGTGACAGCACATTGGGGAACGCCTGCACGAACGACGCGAACGCGTTGCCGTAATCGGAATGGCCGTCGCGGCTGTACACGCCGGACTCCCGGGTGATCCGCTGGATGGCCACGGCCAGGTCGGCCTCCGGGCCGAACATGTGGGTCACCTCGTCGGTGGTGTCGATGAAGGCGAACACGCGCACCCGCGAGAACTGTTGGCGCAGAGCGTGTACCAGCAGCAGGGTGAAATGACTGAACCCGGCGACCGAGCCGGACACGTCGCACAGCACCACCAGCTCCGGCCGCGCCGGGCGCGGCTTGGCCAGCACCACGTCGATCGGCACACCGCCGGTGGACATCGACTTGCGCAGCGTCTTGCGGAGATCGATCGACCCCGCCCGGGCGCGGCGCCGCCGCGCCGCCAGGCGGGTCGCCAGGGTACGGGCCAGCGGGGCCACCACCCGGCGCATCTGGCGCAGCTGGTCACCGGAGGCGCGCAGGAATTCCACGTTCTCGGAAAGCTGTGGGATGCCGTACATCTGGACGTGATCGCGGCCCAGTTGTTCGGCGGTGCGCCGTTTGGTCTCAGAGTCGACCAGCTTGCGTATCTGGGAAATGCGCTGCGCAGCAAGCGCTTTGGCGATCTCCTCCTGACTGGGAGTGGGTTCCTCGCCGTACGAGGCGAGCAGCCCGGCCAGCAGCTTGCCCTCGAGCTCGTCGAGCGCCATCGCCTTGAGCGCCTGATACGACGAGAACGACGGTCCGCGGCTGGAGCTGTATTTGCCGTAGGCCTCCACGATTTGAGCGATCATTGCCACCAGGCGCTCGTCCATGTCGGCGAGGTCGGGGTTCTCGGTCAGCAGGTCGGCCAGCATCTGGCGCATCGCCTCGACGTCGTCGGCCGGCAACGCGTCGTCGTCCGGCGACCCGTCGGCCTCGTCGTCGGTGACCACCGCGCGAGCGCCCAGCGCCGCGGGGAACCACAAATCGAACATCGCGTCGTAGGTCTCGCGATGATCCGAGCGGCGCAGCACGGCGCACGCGAGGCCCTCGCGCAGCACCTTCCGGTCACCCAGGCCGAGCGTCGCCATCACCCGCCCGGCGTCCACAGTCTCCGACGGACCGACCGAAATCCCTGCCGCGCGAAGCGCTTCCACAAACCCCACCAGGTGGCCCGGCAGGCCGTGCGGGGCGAGCGGTCGGGCGGGTCGGATACGGCGGGTGGCCATCGCAGCAGTCCTAATTCAGCCGCAGCTCGCCGGTCGCGCGCTGCTGGTCGGACTGGTGTTTGAGCACCACGCCGAGCGTGGCCGCGACGACCGCGTCGTCGATGGTGTCCAGGCCCAACGCGAGCAGCGTGCGACCCCAGTCGATGGTCTCGGCGATGGACGGCACCTTCTTGAGCTGCATGCCGCGCAGCACGCCGATGATGCGAACGAGCTCCTCGGCCAGGTGCGCGGGCAGCTCGGGGACCCGGGACAACAGGATGCGGCGTTCCAGGTCGGGACTCGGAAAGTCGATGTGCAAGAACAGGCACCGGCGCTTGAGCGCCTCGGAGAGTTCACGCGTGGCGTTCGACGTCAGCACCACCAGCGGCGTGCGGTCGGCGGTGATCGTGCCCAGCTCGGGAACGGTCACGGCGAAGTCCGACAGCACCTCCAGCAGCAGGCCCTCGATCTCGATGTCGGCCTTGTCGGTCTCGTCGATGAGCAGCACGGTGGGCTCGGTCCGCCGGATCGCGGTCAGCAACGGACGCTGCAGCAGGAACTCCTCGCTGAACACATCGTCCTTGGTCTGGTCCCAGTCCCCCGAACCGGCCTGGATGCGCAGGATCTGCTTGGCGTGGTTCCACTCGTAGAGCGCGCGCGCCTCGTCGACGCCCTCGTAGCACTGCAGGCGCACCAGGCCCGAGCCGGTGGCCTGGGCGATGGCGCGGGCCAGCTCGGTCTTTCCCACGCCGGCCGGGCCTTCCACCAACAACGGCTTACCGAGCCGGTCGGCCAGAAACACGGCCGTCGCGGTGGCGGTGTCGGGCAGATAGCCGGTCTCGGCCAACCGCCGCGAGACGTCGTCGATGTCGTCGAACAACGGCTTGGACCGGGCGGGCACACTCACAATCGGTTCTCCTAAAACACTTGCTGCACGAGGGGTATCAGGCCGGACGAGTTTGTCCGTCTCCCCACGCAATCCATTTGGTCGAGGTCAATTCGGGTAGCCCCATCGGGCCGCGGGCATGCAGCTTCTGGGTGGAGATGCCGATTTCGGCGCCGAAGCCGAACTGCTCACCGTCGGTGAAGGCCGTGGACGCGTTCACCATCACCGCGGCGGCATCAATGCCGTCCGTAAACTTCTGCGCCGCAGCCATATTGGTGGTCACGATGGCCTCGGTGTGTCCGGTGCCGTACTCGTTGATGTGCGCGATCGCGGCGTCGATACCGTCGACCACCGCCACCGCGATGTCCATCGACAGGTACTCGCGACGCAGGTCGTCCTCGTGCGCGTCCTTGGAGAATCCACCGTGCACGGTCACGCCGGCGTCTTGCAGGGCGGTCACCAGGCGGGGCAGCGCCTCCTCGGCGATCCCGACGTCGACCAGCAGTGTCTCGGCGGCGTTGCAGACACTGGGCCGACGTGTCTTGGAATTCAGCAGGATTCGCTCCGCCACATCCAGGTCGGCGCCCTCGTGCACGTAGACGTGACAGTTGCCGACGCCGGTCTCGATGGTGGGCACCTGCGCGTCGCGGACCACCGCGTCAATCAGGCTCGCGCCGCCGCGCGGAATCACCACGTCGACCAGGCCGCGGGCCTGGATCAGGTGCGTCACCGTGGAGCGGTCATCGGCCGAAAGCAGTTGCACCGCATCGGCGGGCAGATCCTCGCTGACCAGCGACGCACGCAGCACCTGCACCAGCGCCTGGTTGGACCGCAACGCCGACGAACTTCCGCGCAGCAGCACGGCATTGCCGGACTTCAGCGCCAAACCGAAGGCGTCGACGGTCACGTTGGGCCGGCCCTCGTAGATCATGCCGACGACGCCCAGCGGAACCCGCTGCTGGCGCAGCTGCAGCCCGTTGGGCAGCGTGTAACCGCGTAACACCTCCCCGACCGGGTCGGGCAGCCCGGCGACCTGACGCAGGCCGGCGGCGATGCCCTCGACGCGTGTGGTGTTCAGGGCCAACCGGTCGAGCATTGCGGACGGCGTGCCGCCGGCCCTGGCGGCGTCGAGGTCTTCGGCGTTGGCCGACAGGATCAAATCGCTGCTGGCGACGACCGCGTCGGCCGCAGAGCGCAGTGCCTGATCCTTGGCAACGGTGGGCAGCAGCGCCAGGACACGTGACGCGACTCGGGCGCGGCGTGCGGCGTTGCGCACCTCCTGTCGCAAGTCAGGAAGCGATGGTGCTTGCAGACTCATTGAACCAGGGTATCCGGCGGCGAAACCCCGGGTGAGGCGACCCGATGAGGGCTAGCCCCGATGGTGGCGACCCGCTTCGCCCGGCACCGCCGCGCTCGCGATCGCCACTACCCGACCCGCTCGCCGCGCCGCGCGCTGCGCACCTTGCTGCGCCGCTCTTCGATGATGTTGCCGAAGTTCTGCAGCAACAGGGGCGCGCGCGTCACCAGGTGCTCGATGTGTTCCCGGTCGATCTCCAGCGCGGTGACTTCTTCCAGCGCGTACGCGCTGGCCAGGTTCGGTTGCCGGGTCAGCGCCGTCAGCCCCAGGAACGACCCCTCGACCAGCGTGCTGATCGGCACCAGAGACCCGTCGTCGGCGGTCGCGGTCAGCTGCACGCGCCCGGAGACCAGGAAGGTCATGGTCGCGGGCACCTGACCGGCGTACTCCACCACCTCGTCGGCGCCGTAGCGGACGATCCGCGCCGCCGACCGCAGCGACCGCTGCTCCTCGGCGCCGATCCGCAACGCCGGCGCCACCACCGTGTGCAACGCGTGCTCCACCCGTTCGAGGGTGGAGAAGTCGTCGTCGGCGTCGTCGAGGTGCAGTTCCTCCCGGCGGGCCGCATACCAGGCCCAGCGCAGGAACGTGGCCTTGGCGGCGCCGGCCTCCGCCGGTGAGTCCAATCCGATGGTCGTGCGGTACTCGCCCGCACCCACCGGGACGGTGCGCGGTACGCTGCCGGCCTTCAGCTGTGGCAACCCCTGCGCGATCCGCGACAGCAGCGCACACACCCGGTCCGGCGGGTCGACGCTGGAGAACATCGTCGTCACCGCCAGCTTGTACGCGCCCAGCGGGCGGCTGAGATTCGTGAACGCGTTGCTGGCGAGCACCGAGTTCGGCATGACCCGAATACCGCTGCCGGTGTCGATGTGCACGGCGCGCCAGTTCACCTCGACCACCCGCCCGCGGGCCGTGCCGGTGTCCAGCCATTCATCGAGGCGGAAGGGCTGCTCGAACAACATGAACAGGCCCGACACGATCTGGCCGACGGAGTTCTGCAGCATCAGACCGATGACCACCGACGTGACGCCCAGCGCGGTGAAGATGCCGCCGATGCGCACACCCCAGATGTAGGACGACATCACCGCCAGGCCGACACCGATCACCGCCAGCCGGGCGCAGTCCAGAAAGATAGTGGGAAGCCTTTTGCGCCAACTCTTTTCGGGCGCACCTTCGAACATCGTCGCGTTGAGACCGGACAGCACGAGCACCAGCACCAGCAGACCGAACACCGTGGTCAAAACGCGCACCGGAACGTCGCCGGCGGGAACCTGGGAGGCCTGGACCAACAGCAGCAACAGCGCACCGAGCGGCAGCAGGTAGTTGCGCAGGAGGCCGACCTGCCGGGCCAGCGGGCTGTTCCTTCGCAGCAACGCGTCGTGTAGCTCGGTGAGCGCGATCAACCCGAGCGGCAGTCCGACCGCGATGCCGATCGCCCAGTAGAACCATGTCGAGTTGAAGAGGTTCATCAGCGCTCCACCAACCGGTAAATGGCCTGATCGGTGCCGCCGACGGAGATGCTGCCGGCGGGCGTGAACTGCCGGACATCCCGCATCGCCTCATATACCTGCGAGCTGACGTACACGCCGGGCTGCGGTGCGCCACTGTGCATCTGATACGCCAGGCTGACCGCGCCGCCCCACATGTCATAAACCAGGCTGGAGCGGCCGACCAGCCCGCTCACCACGTTGCCCGTGTTCACCCCGACCCGCAGACCCAGCTGATGCGCGGCCTGGCGATTGAAGCGATCGATGATACGACCGATCTCGAGGGCGAAGTCGACGGCACGGTGAATGCTGTCCAGGCGGGGAGTGACCACCCCACAACTGGCCAGATAGCCGTTGTGGAAGGTGCGAATCCGTTCGACGCCAAGGGCTTCGGCGGCCGAATCGAATTGGCGGAATAGATCGTCCACGGTGGCGACCAACTCGTCTTCGGGCACGTCGTTGGAAAACTCATCCAGGCCGACGATGTCGGCGTAGATGATGGCGACGTCCTGATGCTTCTGGGCGATGGTCTCCTCGCCCTCGCGATAGCGTTGCAGCACCGATTCGGGCATCAACGCCAGCAGCAGACGGTCGTTTTCCCGGCGCTGCTCGTTGAGCAGCTCCTCCTTGATCGCCAGATTCCGGCTCATCTCGTTGAATGCCGCTGTGAGATCACCGATTTCGTCGCGATGCCGGACCGGGATGTTGATCTCATAGTCGCCGGAGCTGATCTTGCGGGTGCCTTCTTCGAGGCGCCGGACCGGTCGCACCGCGGCCTGAGCGACGAACATCGAGGCCACGCAGATGGCGAAGATCATTGCGGCGACCGCGATCACCAGCGTCTTGCTGAACCTGCCGAGCCGGGCGAACGCATCGGAGTTGTCGCGTGTCGCGAGGATCGACCAGTGCAGGTCGGAGTTGGGGATGCTCAGCGGTGAATAGGCTTCCAGTTCCCTGTTACCCAGGTAGTCGGTGGCGGTGACCACCCCCGTTTCGCCGCGTTTGGCGGCGCGAAAACCGGCGGTGTCAACCGGCTGCACCAGGGTGGTGGTGCCCAGCCGGATCGCCCGGTCCACCACGTCGGGCGGCGTGCCGGCGTCGATCGCCGAGCGCCGGTATGCCTTCGGATCCTCGATGAAATCCCGTGAATCGGAACGCATCAGCTCGTCGGGGCCGGCCAGATAGGTCTCGGTCGCGGGCCCCATCCCGGCGGCCTCCCAGTGCTTGTCGGCGGTCATGATCTTGTTGATCTTCGCGACCGGCACCGGCAGCGCCATCACGCCCTCGAACTTGCCGTTCATGCCGATCGGTGACACCACCCACGCCGTGGGGGTGTCGAGTGCCGGCTGGTACTGCTGGAAGTCGGTGATCCAGACGAAGTCGAGGTCGTTGGACGCCAAGGCTTTCTGATACGCCTCCCGCAGCTTCGACTCGCGATACGGGCCGGTCAGAATGTTGGTCCCGAGATCGGGGCCCTTCAGCACGCTGTAGACGACATTGCCCTGCATGTCCAACAGCAGCGCGTCGCGATAGTCGAAACGCGTGACGATGCCGCGCATGTAGAAGTCGAAGCGCGCGTTGGCCGCCGACCATGCGCTGCCGTCGCCGGCATCCTGGGCGGGCAGCGCGTCGGGGCCCGACCGGGGCGCGGCGGTGTAGTACGCCTGAACGTACTTCTGCGCGTTGGAACTTGGCAGGACGGCCCTGATGTCGATGGTGTCCCCGGTGATTCGCTTGATCGGTTTGATCATGTCGTTGTCGTAGTAATCGACCAGCGACTGCTCTTGAGCCGGAGAGATCGGCGCGTTGTTCAATTGGGCGAAGTCCGCCGTGAGGGCCGTCGTCGCCTGGTTGATGCCGAACCCGCCACTCCAGGTGATCACCGAATTCGACACCTCGCGAAACAACGCCTGCACCGCTCGCTTCTGGGATTCGCGCATCTCGATCAGGCGTTCGGACTCAACCTGCCGCAACGCGTTGCGCCCGGACGCGGCCCCGATGGCGCCGATCACCGCCACACCCAGGATGCTCGACAGCAGCATGGTGATCAGGATCTTGGATTGGATGCCGAACCGGAATCGGGCCAGGGCACGCTGACGCGGGCGCTTGGTGGCTGGTTGGGCCGGTTCGGGATCGATATGGGGGTCAGCGTCCGTTAGCTCGCTCGTGGTCAACCGCCTGCCCCTTTTCTCGGGATCCAGCACCCCTAACGCAGCAGAATATCGCGCGGCCATCGAGTTATTCAGCGTTTGCCGTGAGCGTTTCGGCGTGGAAAGTGCTGCTGGCCCTGGTGTGCTTTGCCATCCCGTCGCGACTAACGTCGGCGTCATGGCTGGGGTTTGTGTAGTGGGCAGCGTGAATCTCGATCTGTCGTTGGGTGTCGACGCCCTTCCGCGGCCTGGCGAAACGGTTTTGGCGTCGTCGTTGACGCAGGCCCCCGGCGGCAAGGGCGGCAATCAGGCGGTGGCGGCGGCGCGCGCGGGCGCGCAGGTGCAGTTCGTCGGTGCGGTGGGCGATGACGCGGCCGCCGAACAATTGCGCGCCCACCTCGAGGCCAACGGTGTCGGGTTGGACGGAGCCGTCGAAATTCCCGGCCCCAGCGGCACGGCCATCGTGGTGGTGGACGCGAACGCCGAGAACACCATCGTGGTCGCGCCGGGCGCCAACGGTCGTTTCACGCTGACCGACGACCGTGCGCGTGCGGTCATCGCGGACTGCGATGTGATGTTGACCCAGCTGGAGATTCCGGTGGAAACGGCTGTCGCGGCGGCGCAACACGCGCGTTCGGCGGGGGCGATCGTCGTCGTGAATGCTTCGCCGGCCGGCCAGGACCCCCGCTCGTTGGGCGAGTTGGCGGCCGCGGCGGACGTGGTGATCACCAACGAAGATGAAGCCGACGAATGGTCTTGGCACCCAGAGCATTTAGTGATCACCCTGGGTGCGCACGGCGTCCGCTACGTTGGCGCGGACGGCGAGTACACCGTGCCGGCTCCGACAGTGGATCCGGTGGACACCACCGGGGCCGGCGACGTGTTCGCCGGCGTGCTGGCCGCGAATTGGCCGTCCAATCCGGGCTCGCGGGATCAGCGGCGGCTCGCGTTGCAGCGTGCGTGCGCGGCGGGCGCGCTGGCGACCCTGGTCGCCGGCGCCGGTGATTGCGCGCCCGACTCCCACGCGATCGACAAGGCGGTCGGCGACGCGTCCTAGCCGCTCTGCCCGCCGACGTCGTGAGCGATTCTCAGACCGTCGCCGGTCTCCATCTCGTCGGCCGCCTGGCTGAGCAGCACGCGACTCCGGCTCGGCGATAGCAGGGCAGAGAGGTAGTGGTGCGGTGCATCGGCCGTGTACACGAGCCGGTTGACCCGTAATAGGGCCGCGCCGATCGGCATATCGAGCAGGTGCGCGTTGCGCGGGCCCGCGATTTCGGCCGTGATCTCGTGCCGCACCCGGTTCATGGTGATGCCGGCGCCGGACAGCAACTCGTAGAGCGGTGCGCGCCGCAACGCGGCCTCGGTCAGCACCGGGGCCAGCTCCGGGGGCAGCCAGGCGTCGGTCACCATCAACGGCTCGCCGGTCCTGCGCTGCCGGCGCACGCGCACGATGTGCAGCAACTCGCCGGCGCGCCCGAGGGTTTCGGCGACGACCCGGGTGGGTGACCTCGTGCCGAGTTCGACCACCTCGACCTCGGTCTCGAATTGGGTCTGGCGCAGTTCTTGCAGATACGAGCGCCCGGTCGGCGCATCCGAGGGATCATGTTGGCGCACAAACGAACCGACGCCATGCCGACGTTCGATGTAGCCCTGTTCGGCGAGGTCGGCGAGCGCGCGCCGCACGGTGATGCGAGAAACCCCGAACTGATCGCACAGGGTCTGCTCGGTGGGCAGCGCCTCGCCGGGGGCGATGACACCGCGGTCGATCTCGTCGTGCAGCACCAAATACAGCTGCCGGTGCAACGGCACACCGGCGGTCGCGGACACCGGCCCGGCCTTGTCGCTGCGCTGCTGCACGGTGCTCAATGCTGTCACACCGCCTCCCTTGCGCGATCCGATCAGTTGTTATAAACATATAACAACTGATCACGATCTACTAGGGGGTCGCGATGACCGCGGTGCAGCAGCGGGTCGCCACCGATCCGGCCGGGCCGACCGGACGCCTTGCCACCTGGGTCGCCGAGCTCACGCTCGACGACGTCCCCGCCGCCGTCGTCGAGCGCGCCAAGCACCTGCTGCTCGACGGCATCGGCTGCGCCCTGGTGGGGGCCCAATTGCCATGGTCACGCGTCGCCACCGGCGCCGTGCTGGGTTTGGAGGGCCCGGGCGACTGCGCCGTCATCGGGACCGGTCAGCGGACCAGCGCGCCCGCGGCGGCGGTGCTCAACGGCACGTTCATCCAAGGCTTCGAACTCGACGACTTCCACCCGCTGGCCCCGCTGCACAGCTGCTCGCTGCTGATCCCGGCGCTGTTGGCGACGGCGTCGACACGCCCGGCCCCGACGGCCGGTGCCGACCTGCTGCTCGCGGCCATCGCCGGCTTCGAGGTGGGGCCGCGCGTGGGCTACACCCTGCACGGCACCCAAATGCTCGACCGCGGATGGCATTCGGGCCCGGTGTTCGGCACCCATGCGGCGGCGATGGCGTCCGGCAAGCTGAGCGGACTGCCGCCGGCGCAACTGGAAGACGCCCTGGGTCTGGCCGCAACCCAGTCGGCGGGTCTGATGGCCGCGCAGTACGAAGCGATGAGCAAGCGCATGCACCACGGCCTGGCCGCGCGCAACGGCTTCTACGCGGCGGGTCTGGCGGCCGCCGGGTATACCGGGATCAAGCGCGTGTTCGAACGTGAATATGGCGGCTTCCTCAGCGTTTTCGGCGAGGGTCACGACCCGGATCCCGCACCGCTGACCGGTGAACTCGGCCACCGCTGGGAGACCTGCCTCATCATGGTCAAGTCCTACGCCGCGATGGGTGGGCTGCACGGTGCCATCGACGCCGCCCGACAGTTGCGGAATTCGGTTGCACCGGAAGATATCTCGGCGGTCGACATCTCCGTCGGAGAGACCGTGTACAAGCACGGCTGGTGGTCGCCGGAGCGTCCGCTCACCCCGATCGGGGCACAGATGAACATCGGGTACGCCACCGCGGCCGCGCTGCTCGACGGCAATGTGCTGCCCGAACAGTTCACCGGAGCCCGGCTTGATTCCGACGACATCTGGTCGCTGATCGCGGCCACCACGGTGCATCTCGACGAATCATTGGCCGGCGCCGGTATCGCCGAGAAATTCCGCACCGACGTCGCGGTGACCACCCGGGACGGAACCGTGCACCGCGCGCGAGTGGCCCTGCCGCACGGCGCGCCCAACGATCCGGTCACCAATGACGAACTGGTGGCCAAGTTCCACGCGCTGGCCGACCGGGTCACCGACCACGGCCGCGCCGCGGCGATCGAGCGGGCCGTGGTCGGGCTCGACGACCTGACCGACATCAACACCCTGATCGACCTGCTCGCCGGCCCCGTCGCGGGCGCGCTGGACTGAAAGGACGCACGATGGCAACGACACCGGCCCGCACTCGGCTCAGGGCATTGCTGGACAAACGCGAACTCATCGTCGCGCCAGGCATTTTCGATGGGATATCCGCGCACCTAACCAGACGCACCGGGCACGTCGCCGCCTATATGACGGGCGCCGGTGTGGCGGCGTCGGGCTTCGGCTTGCCCGACATCGGCCTGGTCACCGCGACCGAAATGGCCGATCGGGTCGCAATGATCACCGGCGCCCTCGGTGACGTCCCGCTGATCGCCGATGCCGACACCGGCTACGGCGGACCGATGAACGTGGTGCGCACGGTTCGTTCCTACGATGCGGCCGGGGTGGCCGCCATCCAGCTGGAGGACCAGGTGTTCCCGAAACGCTGCGGTCACCTGCCGGACAAGCAGGTCGTCGACGCGGCGGTGTTCGAACAGACGCTGGCGGCCGCACTGGACGCCAGATCCGATGACAACCTGCTGGTGGTGGCCCGCACCGATGCTCGCGGACCACTCGGTCTGGATGCCGCGATCGAGCGCGCCAACCGGTACGCGCAAGCGGGCGCCGACATCATCTTCGTGGAGGCGCCCCAGGACGTCGGCGAAATCGAGCGCATCGCACACGAAGTCGACGCTCCCCTGCTGATCAACCTGGTCCTCGGCGGCCTGACACCGCTGCAGTCGGCGTCACGACTGCAGGAATTGGGTTACGCGATCGCCATCCATCCCAGCAATCTGCTGATGCAGACGACGTTCGCCATGCTGCAAAGCCTGTGCGAACTCAACGGCACCGACCTCGCCGCCCAGCTGCCCAGCTCCCCGGCTGACTTCTTCAACCTGGTGGGCATGTCGGAATGGCGGGCGCTCGACCACAAGTACGCACAGACCGAGGACCGAACATGGGCATGACCATCATCGAAAAGATCTTCGCCCGCAAGGCCGGGCTGGACTCGGTGGCACCGGGTGACACCGTCGTGGTCGACGTGGACATGACCGTGCTGATCGACCTGCAGTTCGCCACCATGTGGATACAGCCCAACAGGATTCACGACCCCGACAAGCTCGCGGTGATCATGGATCACGCCGTGCCCGCCCCGACCATCAAGGATGCCGAGGGTGGCAATCACGCCCGCAAGTTCGTCGCGGACTTCGGCATCGAGCGCTTCTATGACGTCGGCCGGCATGGCATCTGCCATCAGGTGATCGCAGAGAACGGGCTGGCCCGCCCGGGAGAAGTGCTGGCCTGCACCGACTCTCACACCTGCGCGGCCGGCGCATACAACACCGGGGCCCGCGGGCTGGGTCCCGCCGAGATCTATTCGATCATGTGCACCGGTTCCACCTGGTTCCAGGTCGCGCCGACGATCCGCTACGAATTCCACGGCGCCAAAGCGGACGTGGTGAGTGGTAAGGACATCTTCCTGCACATCGCCAACGAGTACGGCGATGCGCCCAACCAGAACCTCGAGTTCGGCGGGCCCGGCCTGGCCGGCATCCCGATGCACGACCGGCGCACCATCGCGACCCAGGGCGCCGAGGTGTCGGCCGATTTCAGCACATTCGAGCCCGACGACGTGTTGGCGTCGTTCCTCGACGAACGCGGGGTGACCGGATTCGACGCCGTCACAGCGGATTCCGACGCCGCCTACCAGGACATCCGGCGCATCGACCTCGCGGCGCTGGAACCCTACGTGGCGCGCCCGGGCACCGTCAGCCGCAACGGTTCGCCGGTGTCGCAACTGGGCAAACAGAAAATCGACCAGGCCTTCATCGGCTCCTGCGCCAACGGGCAACTCGAGGACCTGCAGATCGCCGCGCAGGTGTTGCGCGGCAAGACCGTCGCCCCCGGCGTGCGACTGCTGGTGACGCCCGCCTCGCAGGCCGTGTACCGCGAGGCCATGCGGCGCGGCTACCTTCAGGACCTCGCCGACGCCGGCGCCGTCGTCACCAACTCCACCTGCGGCGCCTGTTTCGGCTACCACATGGGCGTGGTGGGCCCGGGCGAGGTGTGCATCACGGCCAGCACCCGCAACTTCACCGGGCGCATGGGCAGCACCGAGGCCGAGATCTACATGGCCTCCCCGGCCACCGTCGCCGCGTCCGCGGTCACCGGCTACATCAGCGACCCGAGGAGTGTGATCGCATGACCCTGCGTTCGCTTGCCTTCCAAGGCAAAGTCTGGGTGTTCGGCGACAACCTGAACACCGACGCCATGTACCCGGCGTTCGCCATGAAGATGGAACCCGCCGAGGCCGCCAGGCACGTCTTCTACGAGGTGCGGCCGGGCTGGACCGACGAGGTGTCGCCGGGCGATATCGTGTTGGCCGGCAAGAACTTCGGGCTCGGCTCGTCGCGGCCAGTGGCGGCGTTGTTCGTCGAGCTCGGCGTCGCCGGCCTGGTCGCCGAGGAATTCAACTCGCTGTTCTTTCGCAACGCCGTGAACTCCGGGCTGCCGGCGATCACCGTCCCCGGCGCCACCACGGCGTTCAGCGACGGCGACACCGGAACGTTCGACCTGGCCGACGGCAGTTGGCGCAACGACACCACCGGCGCCTCCGGCACCGTCGCAAAGCTGCCCGACCTGATTCTCGACATCATCGAGAGCGGCGGCGTGCTGCCCCGCCTCGCCCGGCAGGGCTACCTGCCCAGCGAATTGGGCGACCTGCTGCGCTCACCCGCGGTGGCGATGCGCGGCGCGGGCAGCGGCGCATGATCGAGCGGCTGGGCAGGATGCTGCGCGGCGTGCGCGCGGGTGCCCATCGAAGCCCGCTCGCCGGTGGCGCATTCGCCGCACCCACCACCATCACGGTCACCAGCGCCGCGTTCGCCGACGGCGGCGCCATGCCGGCGTCCAGCGCATCCAAGGGCGTGGGCGAGAACACGTCACCGCCGTTGCGCTGGACGGCACCACCGCCCGGCACGCGTCAGCTGGCGCTCCTCATCGACGACGTCGACGTCCCGCTCCCCCGCCCGCTCGTGCACACCGCCGCGGTGATCGAACCGCGCGTCGACGGGGTGGCCGCAGGCGCACTGCAACCGGGATGCACGGGAATCCACTTCCTGCGGTCCGACCTCGGTCACCACGGCTACGCCGGCCCACGGCCGATCCCCGGCCACGGGCCACACCACTACCGCTTTCACGTTTTCGCGCTCGACGCCGTCCTCCCGGACAGCGTGACCACCGCCAAGGGACTGCTGGCCGCGATCCGCGGGCACGTGCTCGCGCGGGGCATGCTGACCGGAACGTACGAGCGCTGAACGGACGAGAGGCCCTCTGACCTGCGGTTGGCAGTGTTTGGCAGTGCCTGGCGTCGGTCTGGCAGTGGTTCGCGAGCAGCGTCGGTGGTGATCGCAGTTCGCCATCGAGAAAGGAACATCATGTCCGCAATCACGATCGACCGCACGGGCACCCGGGACGGTTTGCTTCGCCTCGCCATGCGGGCCGACGCCGCCATCAGCGGACTGGTCGGCCTGGCCGGTATGCCGTTCGCCGGCTGGCTCGCCGACATCTCGGGCACCACGAAGGCGTTCGAGTACGGCATGGGCGCGTTCTTGATCGCCTACGGCATCGTCGTGTTCGGCCTGGCCGCCCTGCCCTCGGTGCGGCGCGCCGGCCTGGCCGTGATCATCGCGAACGTGGCGTACACGGTGGCCGCAATCGTTCTCGTGCTCGCCGACGTCTTCCCGTTGACGTCGACCGGCGTGGTGTTGAACCTGGCGGCCGGCGTGTACACGCTGGTGTTCGCCGAACTGCAGTACCAGGGCTGGCGCCGCGCGAAGGCCTGAGCCGGAACGCTCGGGGCCCGCTCGGTGCCGCCGAGCGGGCCCATGAGTGGGCGAGCTAGTCCTCGGGGACCTCGCGGTCGATCTCGTCGAGCCAGATGCGGGCCGACATGTCGGACGGCGCGCGCCAATCCCCCCGCGGCGACAGCGAACCACCGTGCGACACCTTGGGCCCATTGGGCAGGGCCGAACGCTTGAACTGGCTGAACGAGTAGAACCGCTGCACGAAAACCTGCAGCCAGTGCCGAATTTCCTTCAGCGAGTATGACGGCCGTTTGTCCTCGGGGAAGCCGGGCGGCCAGATGCCGTGCTCGGGATCGCTCCACGCGTGCCAGGCCAGGAAGGCGATCTTTGACGGCCGGAATCCGAAGCGCAGCACGTGGAACAGCGAAAAGTCTTGCAGCGCAAACGGGCCCACTTTCGCCTCGCTGCTCTGCAGCTCCTCCTCCTCGCCGCTGGGAACCAGCTCGGGGGTGATCTCGGTGTCGAGCACCGACTGCAGCACCTCGCTGACCTCCGGCTCGAACTGTTCCGACGAGATCACCCAGCGGATCAGGTGCTGGACCAGCGTTTTGGGCACGCCGCCGTTGACGTTGTAGTGCGACATCTGGTCGCCGACACCGTATGTCGACCAGCCCAGCCCGAGCTCGGACAGGTCGCCGGTGCCCAGCACGATGCCGCCGCGCTGGTTGGCCAGCCGGAACAGGTAGTCGGTGCGCAAACCGGCCTGGACGTTTTCGAAGGTGACGTCGTACACCTTCTCGCCCCGGGCGAACGGGTGGTCCATCTCCTTGAGCATCAGCGCCGCGGTCTCCCGAATGTCGATCTCGGAGAACGTCACACCCAGCGCGCGGCACAGTTCGGCCGCGTTGCGTTTGGTGTGTTCCCCGGTCGCGAATCCGGGCAGCGTGAACGCCAGAATGTCACTGCGCGGCCGTTGTTCGCGATCCATCGCGCGGGCGGCGACGATCAGGGCGTGCGTCGAGTCCAGTCCGCCGGAGATCCCGATGACGATTTTCGGGAAATCCAGTGCGCGCAGCCGCTGTTCGAGACCGGCGACCTGGATGTTGTAGCCCTCGAAGCAATCCTGTTCCAGCCGTTGCGGATCGGCGGGAACGAACGGAAAACGCTCCACATCGCGCCGCAGCCCGATGTCGCCGCCCGGGGGGTCAAGCCGGAACTCGACGCGCCGGTAGGTGTCCGTCGTCGTCCGGTGGTGGCGCCGGTTGTCGTCGAAGGTGCCCATCCGGAGCCGTTCCGAGCGAAGCAATTCGATGTCGATGTCGGCGATGCTGAGTCGCTCGCCTTTGGGGAATCGCTCGGACTGGGCCAGCATCACCCCGTTCTCGAACACCATGGTCTGACCGTCCCAGGCCAGGTCGGTCGTCGATTCGCCTTCCCCGGCAGCCGAATACACGTAGGCGGCCAGGCACCGTGACGAGGCCGAACGGGCCAGCAGGCAGCGGTCCTCGGCGCGGCCGATCGTGATCGGGCTGCCGGACAGGTTGGCCAGCACCGTCGCACCCGCCAGCGCGGCCTCCGCGCTGGGCGGGATCGGCACGAACATGTCCTCGCAGATTTCCACGTGCAAAACCAGGCCGGGGACGTCGGAAGCCTCGAAGAGCAGGTCGGGGCCGAACGGCACGTCGGCGCCCGCGACGCGGATGGTGCCGCGCTCGTCGTCTCCGGGAGCGATCTGGCGGCGTTCATAGAACTCCCGGTAGGTGGGCAGGTATGACTTCGGTGCCACCCCGAGCACCGCCCCGCGGTGGATGATCACCGCGGCGTTGTAGATCCGGTGCCGATGACGCAGCGGCGCCCCAACGACAAGGACCGGCAGCAATTCGGCCGAGGCCGCGACGATCTCCGCTACTGCCTTCTCCACATCGTCGAGCAGCAGGTCCTGCAGCACGATGTCTTCGATGGAATACCCGGACAGCGTCAGCTCGGGGAAGACGGCCAGCGCGACGGCATCGTCGTGGCACTCCCTGGCCATCCGCAGCACCGATTCGGCATTCGCGGCCGGGTCACCGATGACCGTGTGGTGCGTGCATGCGGCGACGCGGGCGAAGCCCTGGCTGTAAGCGTTGTAAAAGTCCATCGCCCTTCCATTGTCGTCCCATGCGTGTCAACTCCTAGCCGCCGGGTATCCCGGACGGCATGAGTGACACCGCTGTCTTAGTGGTCGACATGATGAACACATATCAGCATCCCGACGCTGAAAATCTAATACCCAAAGTCGAGAAGATCATCGATCCTTTGACCGATTTGGTTCGGCGGGCGCGTGCAACCGATGGCGTCGACCTGGTGTATGTCAACGACAATTACGGCGACTTCACCGCGGAGTTCTCCGACATCGTCCGCTCCGCGTGCGAAGGGGCCCGGCCCGATCTGGTCAAGCCGATCGTGCCGACCGAAGAGTGCCGCGTGATGACGAAGGTCCGGCACAGCGCGTTTTATGCGACGGCGCTGGCGTACCTGCTCAACCGGCTGGAAACCAAGCGGCTGATCATCACCGGTCAGGTCACCGAGCAGTGCATCCTCTACACCGCCCTGGATGCGTACGTCCGGCACTTCCCGGTCGTGATCCCGACCGACGCCGTCGCACACATCGACCCCGACCTCGGCGAGGCGGCGTGCAAGATGATGGAACAAAATATGTCCGCCGAGCTCACGACCGCGGCCGATTGCCTGGGCTGATCCGTACCCTGGATGAGGTGACCGTCGGCCGCGCAGAATCGCCTGAACTGGTCACGCTGCTGGCGGGTCGCCGGATCGCGGTGCTGACGGGCGCGGGCATCTCCACCGATTCGGGCATTCCCGACTACCGCGGGGCCGACTCGCCGCCGAGCAATCCCATGACGATCCGACAGTTCACTGGCGATCCGGCGTTTCGGCAGCGGTATTGGGCACGCAACCACGTCGGTTGGCGGCACATGGACAACACCATGCCCAACGCCGGCCACCGGGCACTCGCTGCGCTCGAGGACGCGTCGGTGGTCACCGGCGTGATCACGCAGAACGTCGACCTGCTGCACACCAAGGCCGGCAGCCGCGCCGTCATCAACCTGCACGGCACCTACGCGCAGGTGATCTGCTTGGACTGTGCATCCACCATGACGCGGGCCGCGTTAAGCGAGCGGCTGGAGGCGCTCAACCCCGGCTTCATCGAGCGCGCCGAAGCGATCGGGGGGCTCGCGGTGGCTCCCGACGCCGACGCGGTCGTCGCCGATACCGCGTCGTTCCGCTATCTGGATTGCGAGCGCTGCGGCGGCATGCTCAAGCCGGACATCGTCTATTTCGGCGAAAGCGTTCCCAAAGACGTTGTGGCGGAAGCTTATAGGTGGGTCGAACGCGCCGACGCGCTGCTGGTCGCGGGCTCGTCGCTGACCGTGTTCTCCGGCTACCGGTTTGTGCGGCACGCCGCCGCGCTGGGCATCCCGGTGGGGATCGTCAACCGTGGCCGTACCCGCGGCGACGACCTGGCCACCGTCAAGGTCGACGGCGGCTGCTCGGAGTTGCTGGCCCTGCTCGCCGACGAGTTAGCGCCCCTGGCAACGCATTAGAAGGTGCACGGCATGGCGCGGATGGCGTGCACGAAATTGCCCGCCAGGTAGGTGGGCTCACCCGCCTCGATGTCGGGCAGCTGACCGAACAGCTCGCCGAAGATGGCCCGCAGCTGCGCGCGGGCCACGTGCGCACCGAGGCAGAAGTGCAGCCCGCCTCCGCCGAAGCCGACGTGCGGATTGGGGTCGCGGCTCAGGTTCAGGCGTTCCGGGTGGTCGAACGCCTCGGTGTCCCAGTTGCCGGACGGATAGAACATGACCACCTTCTCGCCCGCCAGGATGGTCCGACCGCCCAGCTCGACATCCGTTGCCGCCGTGCGGCGGAAGGTCATGACCGGCGTCGCCCACCGGATGAACTCCTCGATCGCGGTGCCGATGCGGTTGTCGAAATCCTCGAGCAGCCAAGCCTTCTGGTCGGGGAAGTCGGTGAGGGCGCGCAGCGTGTGGCTGATGGTCTGCCGGGTGGTGTCGTTGCCCGCCACGGAGAGCAGGACGAAGAACGCCGCCACCTCCGCATCTTCCAGGCGGTCGCCGTCCACCTCGGCGGTGACCAGGCTGCTGATCAGGTCGTCGCCGGGGTGCTCGCGACGTTGGGTGGCCAGGGTGCCGACGACCTGGTGCAGATACAGCTGGTTTTCCACCAGGACCTCCATCGCCGGGCGCCCGTCGAGGAATTCCGGGTCGGCCCAGGAGACCAGGGCGTCGGTGGCGTGCGCCATGCGCTCGCGCTCGGATTCGGGGATCCCCATCATGTCCGACAGGGTGCGGATGGGCAGTTCTTTGGCGCAGTGGTCGACGAAATCCACGCCGCTGCCGGCGGCCCGCAGTTCCTCGACGATGGTCTTGGCATTGGCCCTGATCGAGTCCTCGATGCGGCGAACCTGCCGCGGGCTGAGCGCGGCGTGAGCGAGCTTGCGCAGCTTGGTGTGTCGCGGCGGGTCCATCGCGAGGAACGACTGCGACGCCTCGAGTAGCTCCACCGGAATGCTCTCGAACATCACGCCCTGGCCGGACAGGAAGGCGTCGTTGTTGCGGCTGACCGCGACGATGTCGGAGCGCCGGGTGACCGCCCAGAAGCCCGGATCGGCGGGATCGGGCATCAGCGAGTCTTCGACGGGTGGATGCCAACTCACCGGGCGCTCGGCGCGCAGCACCGCGAAGGAGCGTTCCCGATCCGCCGCGGTGGTGGACCAGAACGCCCGCGAAGACAGATCGATCTCGTCGTAGGCCCGACCGGACTTGTCGGTCCCGGACTTACCCGTCATCACGGCCATGGTGATCCCTCCGTCTCGTATGACCCCGGTCACAGACTTCCCCGCGACGATATGCCTAGACATTGTGTCTAGTCAACATGTCGAATAGTCGGCTATGCTCGGCCCATGCCGTCGCTCACCCGCAAGCCGCAGGGCCACCGGAGCGTGGGGCGTGAGCAGCGGCGCGAGCAGATGGAGCGCCGCCTGCTGGACGCCACCGAGCGGCTGATGCGCGACGGTGCGAGCTTCACCGAACTAAGCGTCGATCGGCTCTCCGGGGAGGCCGGCATCTCGCGGGCCAGCTTTTACATCTACTTCGAGGACAAGGGTCATCTGCTGCGACGGCTCGCGGGCCAGGTGTTCGGCGATCTGACCGACGGCGCGCGGAGTTGGTGGAGCGTGGCCGGGCGGCATGACCCGGACGACGTGCGGACGGCGATGAGCCGCATCATCGCCACCTACCGGCGGCATCAGGCGGTGCTGGTCGCGCTCAACGAGATGGCCGCCTACGACCCGCTGACGGCGCAAACGTATCGCGAACTGCTGACCGGCATCTCCGAGCAGTTCACCCACGTCATCGAGGCCGGCCAGGCCGACGGCTCGATCCGCCCCGAGCTGGCCCCGCTGACCACCGCCAGCGCGCTGACCTGGATGGTCGAGCGGGCCTGTCAGCAGAACCTGCCGGCGAAGCCGCCCGACTACGATGCCGAACTGGCCGCGACCCTGGCCGAAATCGTTTGGGGCGCACTGTATCTCAAGCCAACCTCGGAGCGCTGACCCAGACCCCCGTCACCCGCACCGGCAAAGGTGCTTCTACACCGCCACCAGGTCGTCGGCGTGCACCGCGGGCCGGCGCAACTCGCCCGGCAGCTCAGAGGTTGAGCGGCCCATCATGGTGGTCAGTTCGGTCGCGTCGTAGGCGACCACGCCACGGGCCACCATCACGGCGTCCGGGTCGCGCAGTTCGACGACGTCGCCGGCGTAGAACCGCCCGGCCACCGCGGTGATCCCGGCGGGCAGTAGCGAGCGACGCTGCCGCACCACCGCGCGCACCGCACCCTCGTCCAGCGTGAGTTCGCCGGCCGCCTCGGCGGCGTAACGCACCCAGAACCGCCGCGCCGACATTCGTACCGGGCGCGCGGCAAACACCGTGCCAACCGAGGCGTCGGTGAGCGCGGTCGCGGCGTCGGCCGCGGCGGCCAGTAGCACCGGCACACCGGCGTCGGCAGCCAGCAGCGCCGACGACATCTTCGAGGTCATCCCACCGGTACCCAAATCGCTTCCGGGCCCGGCGATTACACCGATCAGATCGGCGGAGCCGGACACCTCCGGGATGAACCTAGCGCCATCGGTCTTTCGCGGATCCGAGTCGTAGAGCCCGTCGATGTCGGACAGCAACACCAAGGCCTCGGCGCCGACCAGGTGGGCCACCAGCGCCGAGAGCCGGTCGTTGTCGCCGAACCGGATCTCGTTGGTGGCAACGGTGTCGTTCTCGTTGACGATCGCCACCGCGTGCAGTGCGCGCAGCCGATCCAGCGTGCGCTGGGCGTTGGTGTGCTGGGCCCGCATCGAGATGTCGTGCGCGCTCAGCAGCACCTGCCCGACCGTGCGGCCGTATCGGGCGAACGCGGCGCTCCACGAATTCACCAGCGCCACCTGACCGACGCTGGCCGCGGCCTGCTTCGTCGCCAAATCCCTTGGGCGACGGGATAATCCGAGCGGCTCGATGCCGGCGGCGATGGCTCCCGACGACACGATGACGACGTCGGTACCCGCCTTCATTCGCGCCTCGATCGCGTCGACGAGCCCGGCCAACCGGCCGGCGTCGAACACCCCCGCCGGTGTGGTCAGCGCGTTCGTCCCCACCTTGACGACCAGGCTGCGCGCAGTGCGGATGACGTCGCGGTGCGCGCTCACGACTCCTCACCGTGTTCGCGGCGCTGGCGCCGGGCGGCCTTGCGTTCGGCGGCGCCGACTCGCTCGGTTCGCTCCAACCGTGCGTCGGTTCCGCGACCCGACAGCGTAACCTGTTGTCCGGCAGGCGTTTGCGGCTCCCAATCGAACGTCATGTCCCCGATGGTTACTTCGCAGCCCGGTCGCGCGCCCAGCCGCAGCAACTCCTCTTCGACACCGAGGCGCGCCAGCCGGTCGGCGAGGTATCCGACGGCCTCGTCGTTGTCGAAGTTGGTCTGACGGATCCACCGCTCGGGGCGCGCGCCGCTGACCACGAAGGCGCCCGGCTGCTGGGGATCGGGCTCGACGCTGAAACCGCTGTCGTCGACGGGAACCGGACGGATCACCGGACGGCGCGGCACAATCTCCGGCTGGGCGGCCTTGTACTCCGAGATCATCTTCCACAACCCGAAGATCAACGGCTGCAAGCCGTCTCGCGCGACCGTCGACACCAGGAACACCGGCCAGCCGCGCTCGGCGATCTCGTCACGGACGAATTCGGCGAGCTCGCGCGCCTCGGGCACGTCGATCTTGTTGAGCACCACCGCGCGGGGCCGCTCGGTCAGATCACCCAACGTGGCATCCCCTTGCAGGGTGGGCGTATACGCGGCGAGTTCGGCCTCCAACGCGTCGATGTCGGAGATCGGATCGCGGCCGGGTTCCGCGGTGGCGCAGTCGACGACATGCACCAGCACCGCGCATCGCTCGATGTGCCGGAGGAAGTCCAGCCCCAGGCCGCGGCCCTCGGATGCGCCCGGGATCAGGCCGGGCACGTCGGCGACGGTGAAGGTGTGCTCCCCCGCCGACACCACGCCGAGGTTGGGAACCAGCGTGGTGAACGGGTAGTCGGCGATCTTGGGCTTGGCCGCCGAGATCGTCGACACCAGCGACGATTTGCCGGCCGAGGGAAAACCGATCAGGCCGGCATCGGCGACCGTCTTGAGTTCCAGGGTGAGGTCGCGGGTCTGGCCCTGTTCGCCCAACAGCGCGAAGCCAGGAGCCTTGCGCGCCCGCGACGCGAGGGCGGCGTTGCCCAGCCCGCCCCGTCCGCCCGCGGCGGCTTCGAAGCGGGTGCCCGCGCCGACCAGGTCGGCCAGCAGCCGACCGTTCTCGTCGAGGACGACGGTGCCGTCGGGCACCTTGACCTCCAGGTCGGCGCCGGCGGCGCCGTCCCGATTGTTGCCCATCCCCTGCTTGCCAGAGGGCGCGGTGACGTGCGGATGGAAATGGAAGTCGAGCAGGGTGTGCACTTGCGGATCGACGACGAAGACAATGCTGCCGCCGCGCCCGCCATTGCCACCGTCGGGGCCGCCGAGCGGCTTGAACTTCTCGCGATGGACCGAGGCGCAGCCGTTACCCCCGGCACCGGCGCGCGCATGGATGACGACGCGGTCGACGAACCGAGGCATCGTGGGTCCTCTCACCTACCACCGGGCGCCGAAATCACCGGGCTGGGCCCGGAAACACGGGTCAGTCGGTGGCTTGTCCGGCCGCCACGATGTTGACGGTCTTGCGGCCGCGCTTGATGCCGAACTCGACGGCGCCGGCCTCCTTGGCGAACAGCGTGTCGTCCCCGCCGCGCCCAACACCCACGCCCGGGTGGAACTTGGTGCCGCGCTGCCGAACGATGATCTCGCCCGCCTTGACGACCTGGCCGCCGAATCGCTTCACGCCCAGCCGCTGCGCGGCGGAATCGCGACCGTTGCGCGAGCTGGAAGCGCCCTTCTTGTGTGCCATGTTCTGTCGCCTTCGCTACTTGATTCCGGTGACCTTCAGGACCGTCAGCTGCTGACGGTGCCCCTGACGCTTGTGGTAGCCGGTCTTGTTCCTGAACTTGTGGATACGGATCTTGGGGCCCTTGGTGTGCTCGAGCACCTCGCCGGTCACCGCGACCTTGGCCAGCGCGGCCGCGTCGGTGGTCACCTTGGCGCCGTCCACCACCAGCGCGACCGGCAGCGACACGTTCGAGCCGGGCTCGGATTCGAGCTTCTCGACCTTGACCACGTCCCCGACGGCGACCTTGTACTGCTTGCCGCCCGTCTTCACGATTGCGTAGGTCGCCATCGTCGCTCTGCTCCTTCTGCTAGCCGCTGCTCTGCGCGTCGCGCGCGAACCAGCCGCGGTGCGCGTGGTGGGTCTGGGTTGCGGGCCTGCGCCGATTCCCCGGGAGTCCCGCTGCCGCCGGCCAAGTTTTTCCTCGCCCGGCCTGACGACAACTGTCCAAGGGTACGTGACCAGCGGCTACAGGGTCAAACCGGACACGACCGGCGCCATCGGCGTCAGCCAGGTCAGTCCGCGTGGATCGGCGGTCCGGCCGGCCTGCCCGCGGCGCGCCGGCGCCTGGGGCGTCCCGAGACGGCCTGGCCGGCCCCGGCGGAGGCCTGCCCGGCGTCGGTGTCGTCCGAATCGTCGTCCTCGGTGTCCAGATCGTCGTCGTCGAGCTCGAGGTCCTCGTCATCGTCGCCGAGGTCCTCTTCGTCGTCGATGTCGTCGTCATCGTCCTCGTCATCATCATCGAGGTCGTCGTCATCGTCCGAATCGTCGTCGTCCGAGTCCTCGTCATCGGAATCGTCATCCGAGTCCTCGTCGTCGGTGTCGTCGAAGTCCTCTTCGTCGGTGTCCGCGACGCCACCGGCGCGTTCCGCCTCCTCCTGGTCGAGCTCGTCGGTGGTTTCTTCGGTGGTCTCGTCGGTCTCGTCGTCCTCGGACTGGTTGGAGGAGCCGGCCGCCATCGCCTTGAACATCGGATGCTCGCCCGGAGCGTGGGTGGGCACCTTGGCCACCACCTGCTCCTCGGCCTTGTTCTTCTTGCGCCTGCCCCGGCGGCCGCCCCCACCGGATTCGGACTTACGCCCGCTCGACGGGGCCGAATCGACCGGGTCGGTGTGCAGCAGGATGCCGCGCCCACCACAGTTGGAGCACGACGTCGAGAAGGCTTCGATGAGGCCGGTGCCCAACCGCTTGCGGGTCAGCTGGACCAAACCAAGCGAGGTCACCTCGGACACCTGATGGCGGGTGCGGTCGCGGGCCAGCGCCTCGGTCAGCCGCCGGAGCACCAGATCGCGGTTGGACTCCAGCACCATGTCGATGAAGTCAATGACCACGATGCCGCCGATGTCGCGCAGCCGCAGCTGGCGCACGATCTCCTCGGCCGCCTCGAGGTTGTTCTTGGTGACGGTCTGCTCGAGATTGCCACCGGACCCGGTGAACTTGCCGGTGTTGACGTCGACCACCGTCATGGCCTCTGTCCGGTCGATCACCAGCGTGCCGCCCGACGGCAGCCACACCTTGCGTTCCATCGCCTTGGCCAGCTGCTCGTCGATGCGGTGCACCGCGAACACGTCCGGCCCGGCCTGCCCGTCCGGCCCGTCGGCCGTCTCGTACTTGGTCAGCTTCGAAACCAGGTCGGGGGCAACGGTATTCACGTAGTCGTTGATCGTGGTCCAGGCCTCGTCACCGGAGACGATGAGGCCGGCGAAGTCCTCGTTGAACAGGTCGCGGATGACCTTGACCAGCACGTCGGGCTCTTCGTAGAGGGCCACCGCGGCGCCGGCGGCCTTCTCCTTGATCTCGATCGCCTTGGCCTCGATTTGTTTCCAACGCTCCTGCAGGCGGGTGACGTCGCTGCGGATGTCCTCTTCCTTGACGCCCTCGGACGCGGTCCGGATGATCACCCCGGCATCGGACGGCACGACCTCACGCAGGATCTCTTTGAGTCGCTGACGCTCGGTGTCGGGCAGCTTGCGGCTGATCCCGGTCGACGACGCCCCCGGCACGTAGACCAGGTAGCGGCCCGCCAGCGACACCTGGGTGGTCAGCCGCGCGCCCTTGTGCCCGACCGGGTCCTTGCTGACCTGAACGACGACATAGTCGCCGGGTTTGAGCGCTTGTTCGATCTTGCGGTCGGACCCGCCGAGTCCGGCGGCTTCCCAGTTGACCTCGCCGGCGTAGAGCACACCGTTACGGCCGCGGCCGATGTCGACGAACGCCGCCTCCATCGACGGCAGCACGTTCTGCACGATGCCCAGGTAGATGTTGCCCACCAGGGAGGCCGACGCGGCCGAGGTGACGAAGTGCTCGACGACGATGCCGTCCTCGAGCACCGCGATCTGGGTGTACCGCGCCCCCTGATGCGGCTGCTCGGTGCGGACACGGTCGCGCACGACCATCATCCGCTCGACGGCCTCGCGGCGGGCCAGGAATTCGGCCTCGGTCAGTACCGGGGGGCGGCGCCGCCCGGCGTCGCGGCCGTCCCGGCGCCGCTGCCGCTTGGCCTCCAGCCGGGTGGAGCCGTTGATGCCCTTGATCTCGTTGTTCGAGCCTCCGGAGTCGTCTCCGCCCTTGCCGCTGCGGGGCGACCGCTCATGCACCACGGTGTTGGGCGGATCGTCCGGCGATGAGCTCTCGTCACTGTCGTCGCCCGATCCGGATTTGCGCCGCCGGCGCCGCCGGCGGCGGCGGTTGCCGCCGTCTGCCGAGCCGTCGTCACCGTTGTCGGAATCGTCGGAGTCGTCGGAGTCGTCGGCATCTTGGCCGTCGGAGTCCTCGGGGTCGGCTTGACCGCCCTTCTTGCCCCGCGGTTGCGCCTCGTCGTCGTCACCGTCGTCGCCCTGCCCGTCGGATCCGCCCTGCTCACCGCGCCCGCGGCCGCGGCCGCGCCGGCCGCGGCGCCGCCGCCGGTTCGACGGCCGGTCGGACTGCTCGTCGTCGTCGCCGTCGGAATCGTCGGAGTCGTCGCTGTCATCGGCGCCGGCCTCCTCCTCGCGGGCATCGATCGGCTGGGGCGCAACGAAGAGCGGCATGTAATGCGGACGCTCGGCGGCGTTGTCCGGGGTCTCGAGCAACAGCCGGGATTCGGGTTCATCGGCCTCGGTTCCGCCCGCCGCCGGTGCGCTGTCCGCGTCCTCCGCGCTCGCCGAGGGCTGCGCGGAGGCCAGCAGGTCGCGCACCCGGACCGCGTCGTCACGGTCCACGGTGGAATGTGCGCTGCGGATTCGCCCGTCCAGCTCGCTCAGGGCGTCCAGAACGCGCTTGCTGGTGGTTCCCAGCGTTCGGGCCAGCGAATGAACTCTTAAGCGGTCCGGCAGTTCCTCGGGCCGAGTCGATTCTTCTGATGGGTCTGCAGTCGGTGCACCGTCTACCACGTATTCTCCTCAAGCCCCCGGGCGCGTCTGTTGCGACGCGGCCACGCGAGGGCTTCGCTATGGACCCGGGCCACTTCTCCCGGGCTTGTAATGGTCTCGCCCCGAGCGGCCCAGGATCGCAGACCCACTCGGCGCCGTGCTGAATGACGGCTTGACATGCAGCGAACCAAGGCGACGGGGCTATTGGTCGCGCTTGTCTAAGTCTTCATTCGGGTGTCTGACGCCGGTCCGGCGACGTTCACCCGAGACCAGTATCCCACATCAGGTCGCCGACCCAGCCACACCTGATGCAGCCCGCTTCAGCAAAGTCGCTCGGGACGGCGTCCCCGCAGCTCTAAGCGTTGGGAAACCAGAGCGCGATTTCGCGCTTCGCGGACTCCACCGAATCCGACCCGTGCACGAGATTGAACTGGGTCTCCAACCCGAAATCGCCGCGGATCGTGCCGGGGATCGCCTTCTCCACCGGGTCGGTACCGCCGGCGAGCTGCCGAAACGCCGCGATCGCCCGCGGCCCCTCCACGATGGCCGCCACCACCGGTCCCGAGGTGATGAACTCCAGCAGCGACTCGAAGAAGGGCTTGCCGTCGTGTTCCGCGTAGTGCTGGACGGCGAGGTCGCGGCCGACGGGCCGCAGCTCCAGCGCAGCGATGGAAAGGCCCTTGCGCTCGATGCGGCCGATGATCTCCCCCACCAGCTGCCGCTGCACGCCGTCGGGCTTGATCAGTACCAATGTCCGTTCGGTCACGGCGCACAGCGTACATAACCAGGAGGCATTGGGTCGGGCGACGGCGGCCGGCCCTGCTCGGGTGGTTTTCGGCGCCTGCTGCCGGCCTAGGGCTGCCTGCGCCGGACCTCGGCCCGGAAGTAGGCGATCAGGGCCCACAGCCCGGTGAACAGCACGCCGATGAACCCCACCCCCGGGTAGACCGCGAAGCCGGCGAGCAGGATCACCTGTACGCCGAGGTTGGCCCAGATCGCCCAGGGTTTGCGCTGCACCGCGGTCATCAGGATCAGCAGTACGGCCAGCCCGACCAGGTAGGCCAGCGACACCGTCGTCAGGCCGCCGCCGACCGCGCCCACCACCGGGATCGCCAGCAGCACCACGATCGCTTCCAGAAACAGCGTCAGGGCCATCACCGCGCCGAAGCTGCGCCACGGGTCGGCCGGCGGTGCCGGGGCCCGTTCCTCCTCGGGGTTCTCGGGCACGCCGGTCATTGCGGATCACGACCGAACAGGGTCCGCGCCGCCCCGGCGGTGACCACCGACCCGGTGATGACGATGCCGGTGCCGGAAAAGGCTTCGGCTGGTCCGTCCACCGCGGCTTCGTCGACCAGCGCGGTCGCGACGTCGATGGCGTCGCGGAGGTTCTCGGCGGTGCTCACCCGGTCGGGCCCGAACCGCTCGCGCGCCGCCAGGGCCAGCGACTCGACGTCGAGCGCCCGCGGGGATCCGTTGTGGGTCACCACGACAGCGTCGAACACCGGCTGCAGGGCGGCCAGGATGCCGTCGACGTCCTTGTCGGCGAGCACGCTGAGGACCCCGACGAGATAGCGGAAGTCGAATTCGCCGGCCAGGGTCTGCGCCAGCGCGGCCGCACCGGCGGGATTGTGCGCGGCGTCGAGGAACACCGTGGGCGCGCTGCGCATCCGCTCCAGCCGGCCGGGGCTGGCGACGGCGGCGAAACCGGCGCGCACCGCCTCGACGTCGAGCTGACGCTGCGCACCGGCGCCGAAGAACGCCTCGACGGCCGCGAGGGCCAGCGCGGCGTTGTGCGCCTGGTGTTCGCCGTGCAGCGGCAAGTAGACATCGGAATACACCCCGCCCAGGCCCTGCAGCTGCAGCACCTGCCCGCCGATCGCGACCTGACGGCCCAGGACGGCGAACTCGGAATCCTCGCGGGCCACCGCGGCGTCGGCCTGCACGGTCTGGGTCAACAGCACCTCCATCGCCTCGGGGGCCTGACGTCCGATGACCGCGACCGTATCCGGTGCGCCCTCGGGCGCCCGGGTGATGATGCCGGCCTTCTCCCCCGCGATGGCGGCGAGATCGTCGCCCAGGTATTCGACGTGGTCGATGGAGATCGGGGTGATGACCGCGACGGGGGCGTTGATCACGTTGGTGGCATCCCAGCGGCCGCCCATGCCCACCTCGACCACGGCGACGTCGACGGGGGCGTCGGCGAACGCCGCGAACGCCATCGCGGTCAGCACCTCGAACTTGCTCATCGCGGGGCCGCCGTCCGCCTGCGACTGCGCGTCGACCATCTGCACGAACGGCTCGATCTCGCGATAGGTCGCCACGTATTGCGCCGGGGTGATCGGCTTGGAGTCGATCGAGATGCGTTCCACCGCCGACTGCAGGTGCGGGCTGGTGGTGCGCCCGGTGCGCCGGTGCAACGCGGTGATCAGCGCGTCGATCATCCGCGCCACCGACGTCTTGCCGTTGGTGCCCGCGACATGGATCGACGGGTAGGCCAGTTGCGGCGAGCCCAGCAGGTCCATCAGCGCGCTGATCCGGGTCAGGCTCGGCTCGATCTTGGTCTCCGGCCAGCGCTGGTCAAGCAGGTGCTCGACCTGCAACAGCGACGCGATCTCGTCCGGGGTGGGGTCCGGGTCGGGGATCTCGGCGGGTACCTCGTCCTGCGGCCAGTCAGGGTCCCGCGGCCAGTCGGGCGGCTCGGTCATAGGACCCTCACTGCAGCCCGGCTAGCCGCGCGTTGATCCGCTCGGTTTCCTCCTGGGCCAGGCGCTGACGATCGCGGATCTTGTCGACGACGTTTTGCGGGGCCTTGCCCAGGAATTCGTCGTTGGCCAGTTTCGCGGTGGTCGATGCCAGCTCCTTCTGCGCCGCGGCCAGATCCTTTTCCAGCCGGCGACGTTCGGCGGCGACGTCGATGGTGCCGGAGGTGTCGAGCTCGACGACGACGGTGCCGCCGGACAGCCGCACCTCCACCGACGCCGACGGGCGAAACTGCGGGCCCGCCGCGGTGAGCCACGCCAGCGACGTCACCGCGCTCACCTGGGTGCCCAGATCGGATTCGTCGACACCGGCCATCCGCGCCGGCACCTTCTGCCGGTCCGCCAGGCCCTGGTCGCTGCGGAACCGGCGCACCTCGGTCACCAGCTTCTGCATGTCGGTAATCCGTTGTGCGGCGACCTGATCCAGGCTGATCCCGGACGACTGCGGCCAGTCGGCGATCACCAGCGACTCTTGGGCCTCATCGCCGGTCAGCGCCTGCCACAGGGCCTCGGTGATGAAGGGGATCACCGGGTGCAGCAACCGCAGCAGGGTGTCCAGCGTCGCCGCCAGCACGGCCGTGGTGTGCGTAATCCCTTCGGCCAGTTGCGTCTTGGCCAATTCGACATACCAGTCACAGAATTCGTCCCACGCGAAGTGGTAGAGCGCCTCGCAGGCGCGACTGAACTCGTAGCTGTCGAACGCCGAATCAACCTCCGCGCGAACCTCTTCCAGCCGCCCGAGAATCCATCGGTCGGCGTCGGTGAGCTCGGCCGCCGCGGGCAGCGGGGCCAGCCTCGCGCCGTTGAGTAATGCGTAGCGGGTGGCATTGAACAGCTTGGTGCAGAAGTTGCGCGACGCGCGGACGTGGTCCTCGCCGACCGCCACGGCGCCGCCGGGGCTGGCGCCGCGGGCCAGCGTGAACCGCAGCGCGTCGGCCCCGAACGCGTCCACCCAGTCCAGCGGGTCGATGACGTTGCCCTTGGACTTGCTCATCTTGCGGCCGGACTCGTCGCGGATCAGCCCGTGCAGGAAGACATCGGTGAACGGCACCTGCGGACCGCGTCGGCTGTCAAGGGTGATGGCATCGTCGTCACCGACGAAGGTGCCGAACATCATCATTCTGGCCACCCAGAAAAACAGGATGTCATATCCGGTGACCAGAACGCTTGTGGGATAAAACTTCTCGAGCTCCGGGGTCCTGTCGGGCCAGCCGAGCGTGGAGAACGGCCACAAGGCGGACGAGAACCAGGTGTCCAACACGTCGGGGTCCTGCTCCCAGCCGTCCGGTGGTGTCTCGTCGGGGCCCACGCACACCTGTTCGCCATCGGGCCCGTACCAGATCGGGATGCGGTGGCCCCACCACAGCTGCCGCGAGATCGTCCAATCGCGCATGTCGTCGACCCATGCGAACCAGCGCGGCTCCAGGCTCGCCGGGTGAATCACGGTGTCGCCGTTGCGCACCGCGTCGCCAGCCGCCTTGGCCAGCGACTCCACCCGGACAAACCATTGCAGCGACAGCCGCGGCTCGATCGGCTCGCCGCTGCGCTCCGAGTGTCCGACGCTGTGCAGGTACGGACGCTTCTCCTCGACGACCCGACCCTCGGCCGCCAGCGCCTCACGCACCGCGACGCGGGCCTCGAAGCGATCCATTCCGTCGAATTGCGTTGCAGTGTCGACGATCCGGCCCTTGGTGTCCAGAATCGAGATCATCGGCAGCTGATGCCGGAGGCCGATCTCGAAGTCATTGGGGTCGTGCGCCGGGGTGACTTTGACCGCGCCCGTGCCGAATTCGGGATCGACGTGCTCGTCGGCGACCACCAGCAGCTGGCGGTCCACGAACGGGTGCGGGAGCGTGGTACCGACCAGGTCGCGATAGCGCTCGTCGTCGGGATGCACCGCGATCGCGGTGTCGCCCAGCATCGTCTCGACCCGGGTGGTGGCGACCACAATGTGCGGCTGCGAGTCGTCCATCGAGCCGTACCGGAACGACACCAGCTCGCCCTCGACGTCGAGGTAGTCGACCTCGATGTCCGAGATCGCCGTCTGCAACACCGGAGACCAGTTGACCAGCCGCTCGGCCCGATAAATCAGCCCGGCGTCGTAGAGCCGCTTGAAGATCGTGCGGACCGCCCGCGACAGACCCTCGTCCATGGTGAAGCGGTCGCGGCTCCAGTCCACGCCGTCGCCGAGCCGGCGCATCTGGCCGCCGATCGCGCCGCCGGACTCCCGCTTCCAGTCCCACACCTTCTCGACGAACAGCTCGCGGCCGAAGTCCTCTTTGGTCTTGCCGTCGACCGAAAGCTGCTTTTCCACCACGCTCTGGGTCGCGATGCCGGCGTGATCCATGCCCGGCTGCCACAGCACCTCGTAGCCCTGCATGCGCTTGCGGCGGGTCAGGGCGTCCATCATGGTGTGCTCGAGCGCGTGGCCCATGTGCAGGCTGCCCGTCACATTCGGCGGCGGCAGCACGATCGAGTACGCGGGCTTGGCGCTGTTAGGGTCCGCCGTGAAGTAGCCCGCGTCCACCCATTTCTGGTAGATCGCGCTCTCGGCCGCAGCGGGATCCCACGACTTGGGCAGGTCGGTGGCGGGGCTGCGGCTGGCGGTCACCCGTCAATTCTAGGGAGCGGTGTTTACCTTCATGTAAGCGCCCAAACCCACAGGTGGCGGGGTTGGGTGCCCGGTGATCAGGGAATCGTGAGCACTTGGCCGGGCTGAATCAGGTCCGGGTTGGAGATGCCGCTGGCGTCGGCGATCGCCTGATATCGGTTGCCGTCGCCGTAGAAGCGCTCCGCGATCGCCCACAGGGTGTCGCCGGAGGCGACGGTGTAGGTCCGCGCCGCGGGCTCTGGCTCTGGTTCTGGCGCTGGTTCTGCAGCGACCTCGGCAGGCGCCTCTTCAGCGACGGCATCCTCGGCCTGCGCGGCAGGCTCGCTGGCGGCGGCCTCGGGCGCCGGTGGCGGCGGGTTATCGGTCTCTGTGTGCGTCGACCACGCCGGCCCGTCGGAGGCATACAGCACCAAGTTGCGGTCGTCTTGAAGCACGAGTTTGACGTCCTTCTTGCCCTTGGTGTCGGTATGCCAGACCGGTTTATCCGCCGTGTAGAGGACGAAGTTGCCGTCGGGCTGCACCTCGGCACGCACCACATTTTGGCCCTCGGTTGACGTGGACCACAAAGCCTGGCCCCGCGAGGCCAACACCAGGTTGCCGTCGTCCTCCAGAGTCAAGGTGTAGGCGCCGTTGTTCGAGGCGAGCGATTCCCCGCGCACGAGCTTTTGACCACCAGTAAGCGTGTCTGACATAGCATTACCTTTCTCATCAACGCAGTCCGGCCACGCCAAGGCCGAACATTGCTCGTACCCGCTAGGGGCTGTTCGATCTCTTGATAGGGGCCTAGGCATCCCTCCCTCGACGCATTCGAAACCACCCGAGAAATACCGATGAAGACTCCGCGTGGATTTTTGCGGCGCTGGGCTACTTCTTGCCGCCGAGCAACCCACCGAGGATGTTCCCCAGCGCACCGCCCTTGCCGCCCAACACGTTTCCGAGAATGCCGCCAAAGGATTTGTCGCCGGAACCGGCACCGAGAATGCTGCCCAGAACTTCGCCCAGGGCGCCACCCGAAGCGGCCTGCGTCGTCCGCGGGACCGATTCCGGCGACCCCCGTCCTTCCGAATTGAGCTGTTTTCCGATGTATGCCAACACGATCGGGACCAAGACCGGCAGTAACTGCTTGAGCATGTCGCTGTTACCGGCGCCTCCCTTGGCCAGTGCCGACGCGACTTGATCGGCGTCGTTGCCAGCGAAGATCGTCGCGATCGCCTGCTGGCCGTCGCCCGCATCAACCCGGTCGACGTCCCCGCCGGCATCGAGCAGTCCACTGGCGGCGTGACTCGTGGCAGCTGACTCGATCCGGTCTGCTGCCGCGGGATCCTGCGAGTTCTGGTGCAGGCCGCTCAGCAGCACCGGCACCAGCGTGTGAACCGCGCTTACGACTTCGTCTTCGTTCGCACCGAGCCGTGTCGCGATTTCAGATGTAGGGATCTGGGCGTACAGATCATCAAGACCGGCCATCGGGGGTCACCCGCCTTTATTGCTGGATGTATGAGCCAAGTCAGATACGACACTAGACTCATGCGACCCCACACAACAGCCCTCGCGGTGGGCCATGCAACGCAACCGGATCAGTGCAGCCGCTCGACCTCCAATGTCACGCCCGCGGCGGGGAACCGGTCCAGCAGCGCGTCGCCCATCGCGGCCGCGGGGGTGAGAACGCCGTGCAGATCCGGGAGCTTGTCGCGGTCCACGGCCAGCGCGAGCCCGCACTCCCCCAGCAATACCGAAGTCGCCTTGTAGCCGGGGTCGCCGCGCTGTTCCATGCGCGCCACGTAGCGGGCGCCGGTGGTTGTGGTGGTGAACGTCTCGATCCGGTAGTAGCCGCGCTCCCGGGCGGCCTCGCTCGGGCCGGTTCCGGGTTTGGGCACGATGCGCTCCACCAGTTTGCGTGGCAGCAGCCGGAAATACCGGCTGCCCAATCCGAAGGTCGCCGCGCCGACCCCACCCACCACCGCGGATGCCACCGGAGCCAGCGGCGACGAGCCCAGGCTCATGCTTTCGCTGTACCGCAACTGGCGTCCGTAGGCCCAGTCCAGCAATGCGTTGCTGCGCCGCACAATTCGGGTGTTGTAGGGAGCCATCAGGAAGCCCGACGTCCACAACCCGGACAGTTCCGGCGCGATCCGACGACCCCGACGCCAGGGCAGATCGGGCTGGGGGCCGATATCGGGTTCCGCGCCGCGGTCGGTGGTCAGCGTGTAGGGGTCGGCGAGCTGGCGGCGGGCCTCGGGATCGCGGGAGGCGGTATCGAGCACTTCCAGCATCGACGCGACGGTTCCGCCGGACACGCCGCCGGAGAAGGAGCGGACCACCAGGTCGGTGTCGCCGAGCTCCCCGGCGCCGTCGTCGCGCGCCGCCCGGTAGAGCGCATACACGCTGAGGTCCGAAGGGACGGAATCGAATCCGCACGCGTGCACGATGCGGGCGCCGGTGTCCGCGGCCTGCTTGTGGTACACGTCGATGCTTTCGCGGACGAACATCGCCTCGCCGGTCAGGTCGGCGTAGTCGGTGCCCGCGCCGGCGCAGGCGGCCACCAGCGGCAATCCGTACCGGGTGTAGGGCCCGACCGTGGTGATGACGACCTGGGTGCGGGCCGCCATCTCATCGAGCGTCGAGGGCGACGACGCGTCGGCGTTCAGGATCGGCCACGACTGCGCGCTGTCGCCGAGAGTGTCGCGGACGGCGCGCAACCGGTCGGCCGATCTGCCGGCCAGCGCGATCCGCCTGTCCGGTGCCGAGGCGGCCAGGTATTCGGCGGTGAGTTTCCCGACGAAGCCGGTCGCCCCATACAGCACAATGTCGAATTCGCGCGGCGTTGCGGTCACGGGCCCGACGCTACCCGACGCCGGGGGTCGCACCCCCTGGAGCTAAGAAGTGCCGGGCACGAGCCCGGCACTTCTTATATGTATGACAGCGAAGCCGTCGGTTGCCGCTGCGGCTCAGCCGCGGCGGCCGCAGACCGGCCAAGCGCCGATGCCCTGCGAGTGCAGCACGTTCTCGGCAACCCGGATCTGCTCCTCGCGGCTCGCGCCGGACGGGGAACCCGACCCACCGTTGGCGTGCCAGGTGCTCGGGGTGAACTGGAGGCCACCGGAGAAGCCGTTACCGGTGCTGATCCCCCAGTTGCCACCCGACTCGCACTGCGCGATGGCGTCCCAGTTCACGCTGTACGCGCGGTGAGCGGGAGGCGGCGGGACGTCCGGGCCGGGCGGCGGTGCGTCCGGTGCCGGCGGCGGCGGAGCGTCGGGGGCCGGCGGCGGCGGAGCGTCCGGGGCCGGCGGCGGCGGAGCGTCGGGGGCCGGCGGCGGCGGAGCGTCGGGGGCCGGCATCGCCGGTGCGGCGGTGCT